>JALCBJ010000063.1:28438-37955 GCA_028066595.1 Thermoanaerobaculia bacterium | reverse complement strand
CGGTTCTTTCGTTCCGGTCCAAAGACGAGATCGATGTCGCCTCCGTTGCGCGCCGAGCTGTCGATGGTGGCCTCGAGATCGAGGACCTCCTCGTGACCGTCCTTTCCCAGCCGGCGTAGACGCCGAAGGGCCATGCCGATCTGCCGCGTGTCGAGCGTGAGGTCGGAGCGTAGGTTGCGGAATCGTCGGTCCTCGGCCACTTGTACCGCCGAGCGCTGGCCGCCCGGGCCGCCGATACGGATGCCTGCGGGATTCCGTCCTCCATGGCCAAAAGGCGACGTACCGCCAGTGCCGATCCATTTCGAGCCGCCGTCGTGGCGCTCGTCCTGCTCCTGCAGACGCTCCTCGAACGTCTTCCGCAGCTCGTCGAAGTCCATCGCCTTGATCGCGGCCAGCTCGTCCTCCGACAGCTGACGCGGCAGCTCCGGATCCTGCAACCATTGCAGCAGCTCGTCCGAGACGTCGAACGTTCGCTCGATGCCGCGGAAGTATTCGGCGAAGACCCGGTCATACAGGTCGTAGTGGCTCTCGGTCTTCACCAGGAGGGCCCGCGCCAGGTGGTAGAAGTGCGACAGGTCGGCGCGAGAGTGGCCCTCGGAGATGGCCCGCATCAAGGTCAGCCATTCCGTGATGGAGACCTTGAGACCGTGCTCCCGCAGCGAGTAGAAGAAGTCAGCAAACATCAGAGGCCGGATCGCGCGCCATCTCGTCGCGTGCTCGTCAATCGGCTTGTGCGACGTAGCTCCGCTACGCCTCCGCGCCTCGCTCCTGCGCTTCGACGATCTAGTGCACGCTTCGGCCTCTGAAATCGTTCCCGCATGACTAGTTCGAAGAGTACCGTCCGGTCCGCGCGCGACGGCCCAGCACGCTTTCGAGATCTTGCTCGCGCTTCAGCAGCACACCGAGGAACGGAAGCTTCTCCTCCAGCTTCGCGGACGTGACGCCCGCACGGCGCAATGCCGCGATCCAGTCGATCAATTCGCTCGTCGACGGACGCTTGCGTACCTCCGGCTGGTCGCGCAGCCAGTAGAACTGGATCAACACCTGACGCATCAGCTCCTCTTCGACATCCGGATGGTGGACCCGGACGATGTCGGCCATCAAGTCGTGATCGGGAAACGCGATGTAGTGGAACACACAGCGACGCAAGAAGGCGTCGGGGAGCTCCTTCTCGTTGTTCGACGTGATGATCACGACCGGGCGACGTCTAGCCTCCACGGTTTCTCCCGTTTCATCCACGACGAAACTCATTCGATCAAGCTCGTGGAGCAAGTCGTTGGGGAACTCCATGTCGGCTTTGTCGATCTCGTCGATCAGCAGGACCACGCGTTGGTCGGAGCGAAACGACCTGCCGAGGGCGCCGTACTTGATGTAGGTGCGTATGTCGGTGATGTCTCGATCGCCGAATCGGGCGTCGTTCAGACGTTGCACCGTGTCGTAGACGTAGAGACCGTCGCTCGCTTTCGATGTGGACTTGATGTGCCAGGTCAGAAGCTCCATCCCCAGATCGGCCGAGATGGCTTCCGCCAGTACGGTTTTTCCCGTACCGGGCTCGCCGCGGATCAAGAGCGGTTTCTCGAGTGCGATCGCGACGTTGACCGCGTCTCGCAGCTCCTGGGAGGCGATGTAGTCGTCGGTACCGGTGAACTGATGAAAGCTCATGGCGTCGATGCTACGGTTCATACTGGCATGAGGCAAGCTAGGACGTAGGCGCGAGGTACCCATGACGAAGCCCAGAAGCCGCATCTCGTGATCGCAAAGACCACGCTTCGTACTGCTGTCATCTTTCTCGCCTGTGCCTCGGTCCTGGTGGCCGGAGGTTTGCTGGCCTGGATCAGCCACCAGCCTAACCATCCCTACGTCGTGAAGGCGGAGAGTTGGCCTGCCGTCGGTCCTCTGGTGGTCTACCTCCGCGAGGCATATCGTCCGGCGGAGGTCGTGCGGGTGGGTGGTCCCCGTAGCGAGCACGAGCCGCGGCGACGCTCGACCGTGCCCGGCTTGCCGCCCTGGGAAGGAGCTCCCGACTACGTCTGGGTTCGGGATGGCTCGGTCCTACAGAACGAGCCGATGCCGGGCGCGGACAGGGTGCTTCGTTTCGATGCCATATCGAACGTCGCTCGCTTGGAGCGCCAGGGCGACTGGTTCCGTGTCTGGCATCGCGGTGTGGAAGGGTGGGTCCACCTGCCCGGGTATGAAGAAGATACTGACGACCCGCCTTGGGGTGAGGAGCCAGAGCCACCGGTGCCCGTGGCTCCTGTTGCCGCCGATGCGGATCTGTTGGCCGACGCTTTGTCCTTCATGGTCGGCGACGATGTCGTGGAGACGCAATTCGGCCCGTATCGGGCCTACGCCGACTTCGAAGATCCGAGCCTGTTCGCGCTGCTCTCTTCCATCGCGTCCCAGGTGGAACCGCTTTGGCAGCGGCGCCATGGCCTGACACCGCTTGGCGAGCCTGCCTCGGTCGTCGTTCTCTATCGACGTGAGGCATCCTACCGGGCTCTGGAGCGATCCTCCGACCAGCTTCGTGGTCTCGATGCCGAAGGCTTCGCGGGCTTTGGTCTGGTGGTGACCTACGCCGGGCGGAAAGAGCCGGTGGACGTCGCGGCAACTTTGGTCCACGAGATCTGCCATCGTATCCATCGCCGAGCGCTGGGACCAGCCTTGCCGATCTGGCTCGAGGAAGGTCTGGCTGACGATTTGGCCTTGTCGCGCATCACGGATGGGCAACTCGATCCGTCGGGCTACTCAGGGCTTCGGATCACGAAACGCACTGCCAGCGGCGCCCAGCTTCGTTTCACCCAAGGACTCGCGGCTTTGTGGAACCTCAAGGAAGAAGTCCTCCGTGGACGGATGCCGCTGCTGACCCAGCTCACCGACCTCGACCGTGAAGCGTTTCTCGACCCTTCGGCCGGGTTGGGAGAACGACGCCTCCGTTACGACGCGATGGCGCTCTGGGTCCGCTTTCTGGTGAGCGCCGAAGAAGGCCGCCACCTGGAAGGTTGGCAGCGGTTCCTGCGTGGAATTGCCGAAGGCGGGCCGGTCACCGTGGAAGCGCTGCTGGAGTCGATCGGTGAGCCAGCGGACGAGCTGGAAGCCGCGTTTCGGACCTGGGTCGTCTTGGAGAGCCGTACCTTCATCGGCTGACGAGACCGCGCTCCGAATGACGTCCAAGCGATACAATCGGCAGCCCGCCGAGGCGGAACGACCTCCCTCCACCGAATGAACCCGCCGATCCCTTTCGCCATCCATGGTTTCGGACGCATCGGTCGCGCGCTGGCGCGGGCGGCAGTGGGCGATTCCGAGCTGAGTCTCGTGGCGATCAACGATGTCGCTCCCCTGGATCAGCTGGCACGTCTTCTGGCGCGAGATTCGGTGCACGGACGCTTTCCTGTGGACGTCGTCGTTGAGGATGATGCGCTCCGGGTGGGC
This sequence comes from Thermoanaerobaculia bacterium, assembly GCA_028066595.1. GTDB lineage: Bacteria > Acidobacteriota > Thermoanaerobaculia > Multivoradales > J023 > JAUIJL01. The sequence continues at coordinate 34,526 of JALCBJ010000063.1, read as the reverse complement.
GACCGACGCGTCACGGTGTTCGAGGAACCCGATACCGCTCGCATCCCTTGGCAGGAAACCTCGGCGCGTGTGGTCGTCGACTGCTCCGGTGGCGCGGTGGGCGGTGGTGGCGAACGGCACCTGCGCCCGGGTGGACCAGAGCGCGTCCTGATCTCGGCACTGGCGTCTGGGGTCGACGTGACGCTTTGTCGCGGCGTCAACGATTCGGCGTTCGACGCCGAAAGCCATCACGTCGTCAGTGCCGCCTCGTGCACCACCAACTGTCTGGCTCTGATTCTCCGGGTGCTGCAGGACACGTTCGGAGTTCGCCAGGCCCTGATGAACGAAGTACATAGCTATACCGGCAACCAGAATCTGGTCGACGGCCCCCACGACGATCCTCGTCGGGCGCGAGCCGCGGCCGTCAACGTCGTGCCCACCTTTACTGCGGCACCCGCCGCCGTCGAGTCGTTGCTCCCGGCCCTCGCAGGCCGGTTGGCGGGGCAAGCCGTTCGCGTTCCCACACCCGACGTCGCGCTCCTCGACGTCGTGGCGACGCTAGAACGTTCTGCTACCCGACGAGAGGTGGAGGAGGCCTACATCGCAGCAGCGAGCGGCGATCTTCACGGGCTGCTCGCGGTGAGCGACGAGCCTCTCGTCTCGACGGACTACGTCGGCGATCGACACTCCGCCGTGGTCGACTTACCTCTGATCCAGCTTCTACCCGGCCGGGACGACACGGCACCGATGGTGCGGGTCGTCGCCTGGTACGACAACGAAGCAGGATATTGCCAACGCCTCGCCGAGCTCGTCCGTACCCTGGCTGTCCGGAACGGTGCGCAAGAATCGGAGACTTCATGAGCCTCTACACTCTCGACGATCTCGACCTGGCAACGCTGCGTGGACGCCGCGTGTTCGTGCGGGTCGACTTCAACGTGCCGTTACGCAACGGTGAAGTACTGGACACGACCCGACTGGAAGAATCTCTGCCTACGCTCCGGGAGCTTCACGGCGCGGGAGCGAAGGTCGTGCTCGCGTCTCACTGCGGTCGACCTGCGGGTATCCCCGACGAGCGCTATAGCTTACGCCCGGTCGCAGCAGCCTTGGCAGGGCTCGTGGGGCAGGATGTCGCATTCGCCGAAGACTGCGTAGGTGGTGAGGCCGTACGAGCGGTGGGCCGCTTGCAGGAAGGCGGGCTACTGCTGCTCGAGAACCTGCGTTTCCACGTCGGCGAAAAAGCGAATGACCGAGGCTTCGCCGATGCCCTGTCGGTCATGGCCGATGTATTCGTGGGCGACGCATTCGGCTCTGCCCATCGGGCCCACGCATCGGTGGTGGGTGTGGCGGAGCGTCTGGCGGCCAAGGCAGCCGGCCGATTGATGGTGAAGGAAGTCGACAGCCTGTCGCGGCTCTTGGGGGAACCCGAGCGACCCTTCGTCGGTATCCTGGGAGGCGCCAAGATCGAAGGCAAGATCGATACCTTGGAGAACCTCTTGCCGCGCCTCGACGTGCTGTTGCTCGGGGGTGGGATGGCCAACACGTTCTTGGCGGCTCGAGGCCACGAGCTCAAACAGTCCCTCGTCGAGCCCGACCGTGTCGATCTCGCGGCAGAAATCCTGCGTCGAGCAGAAGCACAGGGAACGAGGGTCCTGCTGCCCACGGACCTCGTGGTGACGGACTCCCTGAGCGAACCACAACTAGTGGAAACGGTATCGGTGGACGCTGTCGTCGACGGTCGGATGGCCGTCGACGTGGGGGTCACCACGCGTAGCTCATTTGTCGCCGCCTGCCGCGGAGCCGGCACACTCTTCTGGAACGGACCCCTAGGGGTATTCGAGACGCCACCGTTTCACGAGGGCACACAGTCGGTAGCGGAGGGGTTGGCCCAGTGCGGAGGCTTTACCGTGATAGGCGGCGGCGAAACCGTGGCGGCGGTACGTCGCGCCGGAGTCGCTGAATCGCTGTCCCATGTCTCGACTGGCGGCGGCGCGTCGCTGGAGTTGCTCGCAGGCAAGACGTTACCCGGCATCGCCGTGCTGGAGAGACCCGACCAAGGAGATGGATGATGGCTGGCTTGAGAGCACCTCGTCGACCGATCTTCGCTGCCAACTGGAAGATGAACCTCCTCCGAGACGAAGCAGAGAGTTTTTGCAACGATCTGCGCGGAGCTCTCGGCAGCCCGGAAGCGGATGTGGTGATTTTTCCCGCGGCGCCGCTGCTCGACAGCGTTGCGCGTAGCATCGAGGGTCTGTCGGTCATGGTGGGTGGACAGGATGTTCACCACGAGTCCGAGGGTGCCTTTACCGGCGACGTTTCTGCACCGCAACTGCTCGACGCGGGCTGCGTCTGGGCGCTTTGTGGCCACTCCGAGCGGCGGCGCGATCACGCCGAGACGGACTCGCTCGTGGGTGCCAAGGCACGTGCCGCTCTCGACCATGGACTCCTGCCGATGATCTGTCTGGGCGAGACGCAGTCACAGCGCAAGGCCGGCGAGACAATGGACACGCTTTCCAGGCAGCTGCACGCTGTTCTGGATGCCATCGAGTCCTCGCTCGACGAGGAGGGGGAGCCACGATTCGCCCTGGCCTATGAACCGGTCTGGGCGATCGGAACGGGAGCCACGGCGACACCGGCCCTGGCGCAGGAGGCGCACGACTTTCTGCGAACGCGGTTGGCCGAGAGGTTGGGAACGAGGCGTGCCTCACAGGTGAGGATCCTCTATGGAGGATCGGCCAAGCCGGGCAATGTCGCCGAGCTGATCGCGGAGCCCGACATCGATGGCTTTCTGGTCGGTGGCGCGAGCCTTGACTCCGTGAGTTTTCGCGCTATCATTCACAATTCCGCGGCCGCTGGCTGATCGGTCCTCGCCGCGACCCGCGGCACCCCAGGTAGGCCTTCCCGACGAACCCGCAGGGACGCCATCGCAGCCGCGGCGCCTCCGGTCTCGGCAAGATGTCTTCGGAAGACTGCCGAGTACCGGATCTCCATCCCCAAAGGAAGAAACTCGACATGATCGTACTGCTCTACACGGTCCACGTGCTGATCTGCTTCTTTCTGATCGCCGTGGTCCTCCTACAACAGGGCAAGGGTGCAGACCTCTCGGTATTCGGCGGCGGCGCCACACAAACCGCGTTCGGTGCCCGCGGCGCGGCAACCGTGCTGCACAAGATGACGGTGATCTCCTTCGTCCTCTTCATCGTCACCACCCTCGGTATCGGTATCGTGCAGTCGAAGAAGGGAGCCAGCGACATCTTCGAGGGGCTCGACGAGGAAGCCGCAGCCGCTGCAGCGACAGCCGGCGAGGACGCTGTGGAGGAACCGGCAGCGGACGAGGCCAGTGAAGCCCCGGCCGAAGAGCCTCAGGGAGCCTTCGCCATGGATACCGACGCGTCGGAGAGTGCGACGGACGGCGAGCCTGCGACCAGCGACGAGAGTGCCGAAGACTCCGCCGAGTCGCCCGGAGACGAGTCGACCGAGGCTGGAGACAGCGACACCGCGGATGAAGCCGGCAGCGAGACTCCGTCCGAAGACACCGACGGTTGACATCGGCGTCTTGAAACGGCGAGAGGAATGTGATTCAATCTCGCCCCTTGCCGTTCGCGGCACTGCTCTACGACAAGACAACCCGTACGCCGGTTTCCGGCGCCGGGTTCTGAGACCGGATCCCAGCCGAAGTGGCGGAATTGGTAGACGCGCACGGTTGAGGGCCGTGTGGGGTAAAACCCGTGTCGGTTCGAGTCCGACCTTCGGCACCATCCCTCGGATCCTGATCCCTCGTTCCGGTCTCAGTTTGCAGCCGCGTGGCGTCTAGCTCGACGCGGCTGGCACTTGCACAGTCGTTCCGGCCTCTCGACTACACTCCGCATCTCCGTATGTGGCAATGATCGATGTGTGCGCGGGATTCGTACCGGTGTCACAACGGCTTCTCGGCGCTTGGTTTGTCCGCGAGATATCCTTTGACTCGATGGCTGAAGACGAAACCATCGCGGCAGCACAGCCGGAGGTCCTGGAAGTCGCCGACGAGGCGGCAGAGGGCGTGGTGCAGTGGTACGGAATGGCCAAAGGCTACGGCTTTGTCCGCGTGGCCGGCATCGACGAAGACGTCTTCGTCCACCACAGCCAGCTGGCGGCCCCGGACGATCTGGTGGCAGGCGATGTCGTGCGCTTTCGTCTCGTTCGTACCAGTCGGGGACTCCAGGCCCAAGATCTGGAAATCCTGACGAAGGCCGGTTCGTCCGATCCTGTCCGCTGATGGCTCGGAGGAAGCTCTCCAGGCGTTCGAGGAGCCTGCCGACCATCGGTTGGCGCGAATGGTTGGCGCTTCCAGCCTTCGGTGTGGCTCGCATCAAGGCCAAGGTCGATACCGGTGCGCGCTCTTCTGCTCTGCATGCGTTCGACATGACGACGTTCGAGCGAGGCGGCAGGGAGTGGATCTCGTTCTCAATCCATCCCAACCAGCGCGACGACCGACACAGTCTCCGCACCGAGGCACCGGTTCACGATCACCGCGAGGTTCGCCCGTCCACGGGCACCGCCCGGCTGCGGCCCGTAGTATTCGCATCCGCGACTCTGGGCAGCGCCACTTGGCCCATCGAGATCACCCTCGTGCGGCGAGACATGATGGGCTTCCGCATGCTGCTCGGACGGCAGGCCGTGCGCAGCCGTTTCGTGGTCGACCCGGGCCGCTCGTATCTTTCCGGCTTTCCCCGCGTAGATCGCCGAATGCAGATCTCCCCATCTACCTCCGAACGCCGATGAGAATCGGAATTCTCTCGCGCAACCGCAGCCTGTACTCCACGAAACGCCTCGTCGAGGCCGCCGAAGAGCGCGGACACGAGGTGACGGTCATCGACTATCTGCGTTGCTTGATGAACATCGCCGCGCACCGGCCGACGGTGAGCTATCGGGGCCAGGATCTCGACTTTGACGCCATCGTGCCGCGTATCGGAGCCACCCATACGTTCTACGGCACCGCGGTGGTACGCCAATTCGAGATGATGGGAATCTATCCGACGAATGAGAGTCAGGCGATTTCCCGCGCCCGCGACAAACTGCGCTCCATGCAGCTGCTGGCGCGCGCCGGTATTGGTCTTCCAGTCACCGCCTTCGCCCATTCTTCCCACGACATCGACGGCATGATCGATCTTGTGGGCGGCGCACCCCTGGTGATCAAGCTGCTCGAGGGTACCCAGGGAATAGGCGTGGTGTTGGCGGAGACCAAGAAGGCTGCCGAATCGGTGATCGCGGCGTTTCGCCAGCTCGACGCCAACATGCTGGTGCAGGAATTCATCGAAGAGGCCAGCGGCGCCGACATCCGTGCCTTCGTCGTCGGTGGAGAAGTGGTGGCTACGATGAAGCGGCAGGGTCCGCCGGGAGAATTCCGCTCCAACCTGCACCGCGGCGGATCTGCCGAGAAGATCGAGCTGACTTCGGAGGAACGGACCACCGTCAAACGCGCCGCCCAGTGCGTCGGACTCGACGTGGCGGGCGTAGATCTGATCCGTTCCAACCACGGCCCTGTGGTTCTCGAAGTCAACTCCAGCCCGGGCTTGGAGGGCATCGAGAAAGCGACCGACGTCGACGTGGCGAGAAAGATCATCGAGCACGTCGAGAAGAGCGCCAGGCGCGGACGGACCGGCGATCGGGCGCCGATTCGGGGCTGACGAGGAACGGAGATCATTTTGGCGAAGCGAGTTTCTGTATCTGATCCGATCCGCATCGGCGACCTCGAGGTCGGGCCGGGCCGCAAGGGTCGAGTCGAGCTGCCGGTAGCGCGTGTTTTCACCGGCACCCAGCTGTCTTTGCCGGTGGTGGTCGTTCACGGCAGGAGACCCGGAAAGAAGCTGTGGCTCGATGCTGCAATACACGGCGACGAGCTCAACGGCATCCGCATCATCCGAGAAGTGCTGCGTATCCTGGACCCGCGCCGGCTTCGTGGAGTCGTCGTGGCGGCGCCAGTCGTCAATGTCTTCGGTTTGATCCACAACAGTCGCTATCTGCCCGACCGTCGCGATCTGAACCGCTGCTTCCCGGGGTCCAGGCGGGGATCCTTGGCTTCGCGGCTGGCCCGCCTCTTCGTCGACGAAGTGGTGAAGAAGTGCGAGATCGG
>JALCBJ010000063.1:24239-28338 GCA_028066595.1 Thermoanaerobaculia bacterium | reverse complement strand
TTTCGATTACTGGACGCCCTCGACATGTACGATCTCCGCGAAGACCTCCGCGCAAAGCTTCAGCCGCCTGCCGAGCGGGTCTTCGTAGGTCAGGGTACGCGTTGGTTGCGCGCCGGGCGAAGCGGGATGTTCCACAGTACGGTCCGACTGGGGGAACACGTGGAAAAAGGACAGGTCGTCGGAGTCATCACCGACCCGTTTCCCAAGAGGGGCCTCCAGCTCAAAGCGCCCAGCAACGGCATGGTCATGGGTTTGACCGTCAATCCTCTCGTACACCAGGGAGATGCGCTCATCCACCTGGTGGAGGTGTCGCAGAACGGCTCCTCGGGTGCCCCACCTGAAAAAGTCGAGGAAACCGAGTAAACTGTCGCTCTGCTCTGCAGCACACGTCAGCGGCTCCCCCTGGTCGCTTGGCGTTCCCCCATCCGGCCTCTGCGAGATCCATGCAGCCTACGCCCCCTGTCTCGTCCTCCGCCAGTACCTCCCCGCTTCGCCGTTCGCTGATGCTGGTCGCCACCCTCGGCCTGGCGGCGGTGGGCTGGGTGTTGCTGGACGAGCCCGATGCCGTCGGCGCCGCCGAATCCCGGCCTCTGAACGCCGTTGCGATCGTCGATGGTGCGGTGGTGACAGAGGACGAGGTTCTGGACCATGCACGTCGGGAGCTGGATGAGTTGGAGGACCGACGCGCCGAGATCCTCGAGCGCGCGGTCGAGACCAAGGTCTGCGATCTGCTGATCGATGCCGAAGCAAAGAGACGTGGCATCGAACGCGAAACACTGCTGCGGCAGGAAATCGACCAGAAGCTCGATACCCTCGATGAGGAACTACTGGCAGAGGGATTCAGCGAGCTCGATGAATCGGAGCAGTTCGAGGTGCGGTACGCCTTGCGCTGGCAGGCCTTCATGGACGAGCTACGCCAGCGTCACGACGTCGAGCTGCTTTCGCACTGACCGTTCCCGTCGGAAGGCTTTAGCTTCCCGTCCCGAACGAGTTCGGAACGCTGGACAGTGGACGCGGAGAGGTGCGGGGTCGCCACCGCCGGTCGTTTGCGACAGAGCCCGAAGCGCTTTGTTCAAGCATATTTAGATATGTGATGAATCTGCGCCTTCACTGTCCTTTCGCCGGAATCTGACGGCTCTTTCACAGCTTCTTCACTCTCGGGCCCTACCTTGAGTCGAGTGGCTGACCGAATCGGTCGGCCGACGACCCGAGGAGACCCCGCCATGCGCGTCGCCATCGACTCTCGGCCGAGCTGGCAGCACCGTCAGCATCGGATGTCGGAATGGGAGCTACCGATCTGTCGGCTGTTCCACGAGCGAGCGAGCGCACCCGTGCGGCGGTTCTTCTGCCTGATCAGCCGGATCGGAGACGGCCACTACGGCTACATCGGTCTCGTCCTGCTTTTCCTGGTTCTCGGCACGTCGGCGATCCCGGTAGCGATACAGGCCGCGTCGGTGGCTCTGGCAGGCCATCTGGTGTACAAGGCACTGAAACGAAAAACGGCGCGTCCCCGCCCATTGCACGCAGCGGTTGGATTCGACTTCACGGTCCCCCCGCTCGACCGCTACAGCTTTCCTTCGGGACACACGCTCCATGCGGTGGCCTTCGCTTTCGTCGCGTCGGCGCAAGCTCCGGTGCTCGGTTGGATTCTCGTCCCCTTTGCCGTGCTGGTGGGACTGTCGCGTGTCGTCCTCGGTCTCCACTATCCAACCGACGTACTGGCCGGCGCGCTCCTCGGCTCGGTGATGGCTTGGGGATCGTTTCAGTTCTGACCGCGTCCGTACACGCATCTGGCCGCCTGCGATGACATCCGGTGGCTCGAGGTTTCTGTTGAAGATTCTGCATCTCAGTGACGTCTATTTTCCGCGAGTCAACGGCGTGTCCACGTCGATCGCCACGTTCGTGCCGGAGCTGGAGGCTCTCGGACATCGCTGCCACCTCGTGGCGCCCCGCTACGGCGACGAGGCCGACGTCGACGGCATCACTCGCGTGAACGGTCGCAGGGTGCCCTTCGATCCCGAGGACCGCATCGCTCCACTGGGTGCCTTTCTAGGCTTCGGTGACCGGTTCGTGAGAGAAGGCTACGACCTCATCCACGTCCAGACTCCGTTCAATGCTCATCGTGCCGGGGTGCGACTGGGCGAACGACTCGGCGTACCGGTCGTCGAGACGTACCACACCTACTTCGAAGAGTACTTCCACTGCTACGTCCCCTTCGTACCCAGGAAGATCCTCTCCGGCATCGCCCGCGGGCTATCGCGGCGCCAGTGCAATCAGGTCGATGCCGTCGTCGTGCCGTCGCGGGCCATGGCCGATGCTTTGCGTGACTACGGCGTGACGACGCGCTTGGAGAGGATACCGACGGGTTTGCGACCCGAGGACTTCAACGGTGGCAACGGTACTCAGTTCCGCGAGCGATACCGTATTCACGACGATCGCCCGACCTTGGTACACATCGGGCGATTGGCCCACGAGAAGAACGTCGATTTCATCTTGCGGGTTCTGCGCAGGGTGGCCGACGAGATCCCCGACGTCTTACTCGTGATCGCGGGGGAAGGCCCAGCCCAGCCGTCGCTACGCCGGCTCGCAGAGTCCCTCGGGCTGACTCAGCACGTGCTCTTCGTCGGCTACCTCGATCGTGGAAGCGACCTCCTAGACTGCTATCGGTCGGCTGACGCCTTCGTGTTCGCGTCGCGCACCGAGACCCAGGGCTTGGTGCTGCTCGAAGCGATGGCCCTCTGCGTGCCCGTGGTGTCGACCGCGGTCATGGGTACCAAAGACATTCTGGAGCCCGGTAAGGGTTGCCTGGTGGCGGAAGAGGATGAAGGCGATTTCTCGGCAAAGGTCCTTCGGGTGCTACGCGATCCGGAGACGCGCAATGCGTTGCGCCGCGAGGCGCGGGACTACGCCCTGGGTGAGTGGTGTGCACGGACGATGGCCCAGCGCATGGTGAGTCTCTACGAGAGCCTCATCCAGCAGCGAGTGGATGAAGCCGAGCAAAGTAGTGAGGCGGCGCGAGACGGGAAAAGCGCCGAGGTTCACGGCGCGAAGGCCCGCGAGGCTGCCTAGTGTCCTGTGCGGAAAAGTCGTTGGAGCCCTGGACGAGGACTTCGTTGGCCTGCCAAGGAGCTACGACGAGGAATAGCAGAGCTATCTCGAGGAGGGGCAACGCCGGCAGGGCGGCGAAGAACCAGCTCATGGGTCAACGAACTTTGCAAACAGGACACTAGAGCATGCGTATCGCCCTCGTGACGGAGACCTTTCCGCCGGAGGTCAACGGCGTGGCGCGCACACTCTGGCAGCTCGTGCTCGGCCTGGCTCGGCGAGGCCATCAGGTCGAGGTCTATCGGCCCGATCAGAAGGCTCGGGAAGGTGAGTGCCCCGCGGAAGGTTGGCGCGACGTGCTGATGGCCGGCGTGCCGATCCCGGTCTACGAGGGTCTGCGATTCGGTCTGCCCGCACCGCGCAAGCTATTGCGGCGCTGGCGCGAGGAAGTGACGAGACCCGACGTGGTTCATATCGCCACAGAAGGTCCGCTGGGCCTGTCGGCGCTATGGGCCGCGCGTCGCCTCGACATCCCGGTGTCGACCACTTTCCACACCAACTTCCATGACTACGGTCGCTTCTATGGCATGGGGGCCCTGAGGCGCCTGGGCGTCGCCTACCTGCGCTGGTTCCACAACCGGGCCGACTGTACGCTGGTGCCGGCTCGCGACGTGCGACGACGATTGGAGGAGGACGGCTTCCTACGGGTCGGCATCCTCTCCCGTGGGGTAGACACGGAACTCTTCCGACCCGATCGTCGCGATGCAGAGCTACGTCACAGCTGGGGCGCGGGCCCCAACGATCTGGTGGTGGTTTTCGTCAGTCGTCTCGCGGAGGAGAAGAACCCGCAGCTGGCGGCTGCGGCGTTCGCCGAGGTGAAGCGGGTGGTGCCCGACAGTCGCTGCGTCGCCGTGGGGGATGGTCCGGCCAGAGAGCACATGAAAGAGCTGGTGCCCGACCTCATTCTGTGTGGCATGCGCCGTGGACCCGATCTCGCGGCCCACTACGCATCCGCCGACCTCTTCCTGTTCCCCAGCCTGACCGAGACGTTCGG
>JALCBJ010000063.1:15283-24139 GCA_028066595.1 Thermoanaerobaculia bacterium | reverse complement strand
CCCACTACGCATCCGCCGACCTCTTCCTGTTCCCCAGCCTGACCGAGACGTTCGGCAATGTCGTCCTCGAAGGAATGGCCTCGGGTCTCGCCACGGTGGCGTTCGACTACGCGGCCGCCGGGACCTTGATGAGTCATGGCGTGGACGGCTTCAAGGCGCCCATCGTCAGCCGGAACGGCGACCGTGCGCAGGGAGTGGCATCGACCGACGCCAATTCATTTCTGGAAGCCGTGCGCGAGGCCGCCGGTCATCCTCTGTCCGAGCTGCGCAAGATCGGTCGGCGTGCGGCAGAAATCGGCCGCGAACAGACCTGGGAACGCATCGTCGAGGACCTCGAGCGTCAGCTGTTCGAGATTCAGGCTCTCGGAACGTCGTAGTACTCGGGCGCCTGAGGCTCGGGGAGGCCGGCGAGGCCGATGCGCGTTGCAGTTCTCCTGGTCTCCCTGGCTAGCGGATACTTCGCCATGCCACAATCGCAGCCGATGAAGAGGCGGGAACTCCTCAAGCTCGGCTACGAGGGAAAACAACTCCTTCGAGACGCGATGGTGGCATCCGACGCCGCTTCGGCGGCCGGTGTCAAGAAGTCGGTGTTGCGCCGCCGCATGCAGGCGTTGATCGATCACCCTCAAGGATTCTTCGCCGATCCGCAGCTCGGTGACTTGGCGCGCAGTATCGCCGAGCAGCGTGTGGGCGCGGAGCTAAAACCGGTGTTCGAGGCCCGTCGTGAGCCGGCACCTTACCGTCGGTGGGGCGGCGCCGACATCGACCGCAACGCAGTGGAGCAACTGGAGAACGCCTGCCGGCTGCCCGTTTCTGCTCGTGCCGCGCTCATGCCCGACGCCCATCTCGGATACGGGCTGCCGATCGGCGGCGTGCTGGCGACGCGAAACTGCGTGATCCCCTATGCGGTCGGGGTAGACATCGCCTGTCGCATGAAGATGACGGTCCTCGATCTACCGGTACCCAAGCTCGAAGGCCATCGCGATCGACTGATCCAGGTGCTCGAGAGAGAAACCCGTTTCGGGATCGGAGCGGAATTCGCTCGCAGCCACCGCCGGCAGCACGAAGTACTCGACGACGACTGGTCGGTGTCGCCGGTGACGAAGCGGAGCAAGGATAAAGCGTGGAAGCAGCTCGGAACCAGCGGTTCGGGCAATCACTTCGTGGAGTACGGCATCTTGGAGGTCCATGATCCTCCGGCCGGGCCGGCGCAACCCAAGGACGATTCTTCGCGTTTCGACCTGGAGCCCGGTAACTACGTAGCGCTACTTTCCCATTCGGGCAGCCGAGGTGTGGGAGCGCAAGTGGCGTCCCACTACTCGAAGCTGGCGATGAACCGGCATCCCGAGCTGCCCAGGGAGCTCAAACACCTCGCCTGGCTCGATCTGGACGACGAGACCGGTCGCGAATATTGGCATGCCATGAATCTAATGGGCCGCTACGCTGCCGCCAACCATGCGACGATCCATCGACACATCGCCAAGGCGCTGGGGCTCGACGTGCTGGCCGATGTCGAGAATCACCACAACTTTGCCTGGCAGGAGCGGCACGACGAGGAGACGGTGATCGTGCATCGCAAGGGTGCCACGCCTGCCGGCGCCGGGGTTCTCGGCGTCATTCCGGGCGACATGGCGAGTCCCGCCCACGTCGTTCGTGGTCTCGGCAGTGAAGCCGCGTTGCGTTCGGCCTCTCACGGCGCGGGCCGCGTGATGAGCCGCAAGAAGGCCAAGAACAGCCTGACCTGGTCCGATGCCAAAAAGCAACTGGCCGACCGCGGCGTCACCGTTCTCTCCTGTGGACTCGATGAAGTACCTGCGGTGTACCGCGACATCGAGGACGTGATGGCCGCACAGACAGATCTGGTGCAGACCCTGGCGCGGTTTCATCCGCGCATCGTCAAGATGGCGCCGGCCGGCGAACGTCCGGAGGACTGAATGGAGGTCGATGTGTCTTCGAACGAGACCTTGCCGAGGTGCGCATCCGCGATGTTGTGGGTGCCGAGGTGTCGTGGGATCAGCGAAAGGGTGGTTTCGTGACGAGCCCTGGATTCTGGCCCCGAAGGACTCCCCGCCGCGCTCCGGAGGACGATCTCTTCGGTCCGGAGTATTCCGTCGTACGCCTGCGCGCGAGCTGGACCACTTTGGCTTACCTGTGTACGCTGTTGTGCATGTCGGCGCGCTATTGGATGCGCTGGATCCCGTTCGAACAGGGCTGGCGCAGGCCCTTCGTCACTGTGGTGGTGATGGTCGGTCTGTCCGTCCTGGGGACCTTCGCGGCGTGGACAGCAATCCGCCAAGAAGCCTCGGGCATCAACAAGATCGCAATGCTGTGCAATCTGGTCGCCTTCGTGCTCTCGATCTTCTCGGTGGCGATCGTATTCATCATCATGCCGTAGGGCAGGATGAAACAATGGCGCTTTCTTGTCGTTTTCCCCTCGGGAGAGGTGTACCCGCCCGCCTCGACCTCCCCAACATCCAACGCTCGGAGCCATCCGAGAAAGGACCTCGATCCATGATCAAGAAGAAGCTAGTCGCTGTCTGTCTGATGCTCTTCGTCGTCTTGGCCTGGAGCGCCCAGGCCGAAGATATGACCCTCGAGCAGGTGCTCGAGCAACATGCCAACGCCCGTGGTGGGGAAGAGGCGTTCGACGCCGTGGAGTCGGCCAAGGTCACCGCCAAGATGACCATGGGCCCGGGCATGGAAGCTCCGATGACGCTCTACGTCAAGGAGCCGAACAAGATGCGCATGGACATCGAGATCCAGGGCGCGGTCATCACGCAGGCTTGGGACGGCGAAAAGGGATGGCAGATCATGCCGCTCATGGGGGTTACCGAGGCCCAGGAAATGAGCGAAGACGAGGCCAAGCAGATCAAGCGTCAGGATCTGATCCGTGGCTTGCTCCTGACCTACGGTGAGCACGGTTACGAAGCCGAGTACCTCGGTGTCGAGGAGATCGAAGGCACGCCGGCACACAAGATCAAAGTGACGATGGAAGACGGAGATTCGGCCGTCAGCTACCTCGATACCGAGTACTTCATGGAATTCATGCAAGAGATCGACGGTGTCAATCCCCAGACCGGTCAGCGCGTGAAGACCAAGGTCAGCTACGGTGACTTCAAGGAAGTCTCGGGTCTCATGATGCCCCACAGCATGGAGATGATGCCGGAGGGAGCGCCCTCCGGAATGTCGATGACGATCGAGACCATCGAGGTCAACACCGGCGACGTGTCCGACGATCTCTTCGATATGCCCGAAGCGAGCGCCGACGCGGGCTCGGAGGGCGACGCGAGCGGCCAGGGCTGATCGCGCTATGTCGGTCCGGTCCCCCCTGGGTATCCTGATCGGAGCGTCGGCGCTTCTGGCGTCGGCGCTGATCCCGGTGTTGACGCCGGTTCCTGCGGTCGCGCAGCTCGACTCCAACGCCTTCGGCGCGCTGGAGGCTCGGGCCATCGGACCCGCCCGCATGAGCGGACGCATCTCGTCCATCGACGCCGTGGCCAGCCAGCCGATCCAGGTATGGGTCGGCACCGCATCGGGCGGCGTGTGGAAGTCCACCGACGGTGGCATCACCTTCTCGGCGGTCTTCGACGAGCACACGCAGAGTGCAGGCGTCGTCCGGATCGATCCGACCGATCCCGACACCGTGTGGGTGGGCACCGGTGAGCCATGGGTCCGCAACTCCGTGTCCTACGGCGACGGTGTCTACAAGACCACGGATGGAGGCGAGACCTGGCAACACGTCGGTCTGGCCGCATCGGAGCGCATCGGCGCCATCCGCATCCATCCCGAGAACGGTGACGTGGTCTGGGTTTGTTCGCTCGGGCCGCTGTGGAGCGCGGGTGGCGAGCGCGGCGTCTACAAGACCACGGATGGTGGTGAGACCTGGAATCTGGTCCTGGAAGTCGACGAGGACACCGGCTGCGCCGATCTCGACGTCGATCCGCAAGTGCCCGACGTGGTCTACGCTGCGATGTGGCAGTTCCGCCGTTCCGCCCATTTCTTCACCTCCGGTGGACCGGGTAGCGGGCTCTATCGCTCCGTCGATGGCGGCGAGACGTGGACCCAGCTGGCAGACGGTCTTCCCGAAGGCGATCTAGGTCGCATCGCGGTGGCCGTGGCACCGTCGCGGCCGAGCACGGTCTACGCCACCGTGGAATCCGAGACGACGGCGCTCTATCGGTCCGACGACATGGGTTCCACGTGGAAGCAGATGAACTCGAGCCAGAACGTCCAGATGCGACCGTTCTACTTCTCGGAGCTGGTGGTTGACCCGCGGGACCATATGCGGGTGTACAAGCCGGGTTTCATCCTCACCAGCTCCATCGATGGCGGCAAGTCCTTCAGCTCGCTCTTTGGTGGCGGTTTCACCGGCACGGTCCACCCGGACCACCATGCGCTGTGGATCCATCCCGAGAATCCTGAACAGCTGATCCTCGGCACCGACGGCGGTGTCTATGTATCGGAGAATCGCGCCAGCTCGTGGCGACACGTCAAGGGGCTGCCCGTGTCGCAGTTCTACCACGTGGCGTACGATCTCGAGTGGCCCTACAACGTCTATGGTGGCCTGCAGGACAACGGCTCGTGGAAAGGACCGTCCCGTGCTGCGGGTGGCATCACCAATGCCAACTGGAAGTCCATCGGATTTGGCGACGGGTTCTGGGCCTTCCCTCACCCGGAAGACCCGAACACCATCTTCGCCGAGTTCCAGGGCGGTCAGCTGCTCCGTGTGGACGACACCACCGGCGCTGTGAAGCGCATCTCCCCGGCGAAGGATTCGGGCGACGAAAAGCTGCGTTTCAACTGGAACACGCCACTCGTGCTGTCGCCGAACGATCCAAAGACGCTGTACGTGGGGTCTCAGTATGTGCACAGGTCGATGGACCGTGGCGAGACCTGGGAGATCATCTCCCCGGACCTCACCACCGACGACCCCGCGAAGCAGCGTCAGTCCGAGAGCGGTGGCATCACCGTTGACAACACGACGGCCGAGAACCACACTACGATCTACTCCATCGCCGAGAGCCCGAAGAACGCCGAGCTGATCTGGGCCGGCACGGACGACGGCAATCTCCAGATCAGTCGTGATGGCGGCGCCACCTGGACGAACGTGGCGTCGAATGCCTGGGCGGCCGATCCGGCCGTTCCCGAGGGAACCTGGGTCAGCTGGGTGCACCCCAGCGACCACGACGAGGCGACGGCCTTCGTCACCTTCGACGGCCATTGGTCGGGCGATATGGCGACCCATGTCTACAGAACCACCGACTACGGTCAGACCTGGACGTCATTGGGTGCCGAGACCTTGGATGGATGGGCGCACTGTGTAGTGCAGGATTCGGTGAATCCGAATCTGCTCTTCCTCGGAACGGAACGCGGTCTCTACATCAGCCTCGACGGCGGAGCGTCTTGGGCTCGCTACGAAGCGGGAGTGCCGCCGGTGGCGGTGCACGAGATCCGCATTCATCCGCGGGAGCACGACCTGATCCTCGGCACCCACGGCCGCGGCGTCTACATCCTCGACGACATCACGGCGTTGCGCGATCTGACCCTGGAGAAGATCGAGCAGAACGTCGTACTTCTGCCGTCGCGTCCGGCACCGCAGGTGGTCACCAACCAGTTGCAGGACTTCGGGGCCGATGACGAATTCGTCGGGCGGAACCCGCCTGAAGCTGCCTGGGTCACCTACTACCTGAAGAAGCGTCACCTCTTCGGCGATCTGAAGCTGGAGATCTACGATCAAGCCGGCGAGAAGATCACGGAGATTCCCGGCGGCAAGCGCGTTGGCCTCAACCGTGTGGTCTGGCCCATGCGCCTCGATCCGCCCAAGCTGCCAAAGGCTTCGAATCTCGTACCCGCGTTCCTGGGGCCCAGAGTGCCCGAAGGCAAGTACAAGGTGAAGCTGATCAAGGGCAAGGAGACCCTCGAGGGAGAGGTGGAGCTGGTACCCGATCCGCGTCTCCCCTACCCGGAGGCCGATCGCAAGCTGCAGCAGGAAGTGTCCCTCGCGCTCTACCATTCGCTCACGGATTTGACGTTCATCGTCCAGAGTCTGGAGCACGTGACCCGCGAGGCAACAGCTCGGGCGGAGTCGGAACAGGCGAAGAAAGCCGACCAGAAGGCGTTCGAAGCACTCGCCGACAAGGCGGATGGGGAGCGCAAGCAGCTGGTCTCTACGGCCGACGGCGGTATCTTCGCCGGCGAAGAGAAACTACGGGAAGATCTCGGCAACCTCTACGCCGAGGTATCGGGGTACGACGGCCGTCCGACCAATTCGCAACTCGCGGCCAAGGAAGGCCTCCTCGCGCAGCTTCGCGAGGCGGAAGGTCGTGTCCAGGCGTTTCTGGATGCCGAGTTGCCTGCGATCAACCAGAAGCTCGAGCGCAGGGGCCTCGATCCCATCGAGCTCCTCGATCGCGCGACCTGGGAAGACGGTGCACCCGCCGGATCTTCCGCCACCATGCTGATGACCACCAAGCGGGGTCGCGAGGTCATGCTCGGGTACATGGGCCTGTTTCGGTCCTTGACCTTCTGATCGGCTGATCTCAGTGGTCCAATCCTGGAAGCCGTCCATCCCGTTGCCGGGGTGGGCGGTTTTTTGCTTCGGCCGAATCGCTCGAGGAAGGTCGCGCCGTCACGTCGCGAGAATAGACTGGCTCGAATGAAGATCTCCACCGTTCAGGTACCCAAGTCGTCAGCACAGGTCGAGCATCCGGCCCTCGACGCCATCTCCCGCCGTCGCCTCCGCGCGACCGTGGAAGAGCTTGCATATCCCCGACACTACGTCGCCAACCGCGAAGCGAACGAACGGGCGCGGGACTGGTTGGTCGCGGAGTTGGGTGATTTCGGATACCGAGTTTCGCTGCAAGGCGAGTTCGACAATGTCGTCGCCGATCCGGCGGGTGGTTCTGCCGAATCGATCGTTCTGCTGGGTGCTCACTACGACACCGTGCCGACGACGCCTGGCGCCGACGACAACAACAGCGCCATCGCGGTGTGTCTCGAGGCGGCGCGCGTGCTGGGTCAGCACGGGGGTCCTCCGGTCCGAGTGGTGATCTTCAATCGGGAGGAAGATGGCCTGTTGGGGAGTAGCGAATACGTCGATAGCCTGTCGGCGGACCAGCGATCACGCATCTCCGAGACCCACATCTTCGAGATGGTGGGCTATTACCGCAGGGAGAAGGGTAGCCAGAGAAAACCGGGCAATCTACCGATCCCATTGCCCGACGTGGGCGACTTCGTGGGCATCTTGAGCAACTCCGACTCCAACCGTGTCGCCAGTGGCGTCCTGCGTTCGGCGAAGCGGGTTGGATCGAGCGTGCCGTTGCTGTCTTTGAAGGTCTTTCTGGGTATCGAAACGCACTTCGGCGACCTGCTGCGCAGCGATCACAGTCCGTTCTGGGCGGCCGGCATGCCTGCGCTGATGTGGACCGATACCTCGGAGTTTCGAAACCCGAATTACCACCGGGAGACCGATACTCCCGAGACGCTCGACTACGACGCCCTTGCCGACGTTGCCCGACTGATCGTCGGGCATGTGCTTCTGGCGGCGTGATCGTCGACCACCGGATGTTGTCTACTGCAGCGGCTCCTCTGGAATCTCGAAGCTAGCCTCCGCCCGATCACCGTCTCTGACGTAGGTCAAGGTCACTGTGTCCCCGCATCCGAGCGCTTCGAGACCTGCCACGAAACGATCGACCGGATCCACCGTCGAACGGACCTCCGGCGCGAGATCCACGCCGTTCAGGTTGATCACGACGTCTCCCTTTCGCAAACCGACGTCTTCGGCGCGTCCACCGGAGAGGATCTTCTCGATGATCACGCCCCATTCCTTGCCGTCGTCGTCTTCGGCATCGTCGAACGCGGCTCCGAGACCCGAACGACATCGGCGCTCGGAGTCGTCTGGAACCGGAGGAGACCATGGGGGCAACATGTCCGGCTGCTGCTGCAGAGCCGCAGCGAGAGTCGGGTCGTATTCGTCGACACGCATGGGCACGATGGCGATCCTGTCGTGGAGGGAAGCGACGACGTCGGACCCCGCGGGCGCTCTGTCCAGCTCGACAGCGCCTTCGAGTCGCCAGATCTCGTGTCCGTTCGAGGTTTCGGCCAGCACTGCGCGGCCGGTCACGAGACCGCGAGCTCGCGTCGTGACCTCGAGCCCGGTGATTTCCCGAGGCGGCTTCTTGGGAAGGCTCACGGTGAGATATTGGGGTGGGCGTAGCCTGCGCACGGCTTCGCTGCGAGCGAGCTCGACGACCCAAGCGACGACCGTGCTGATGGCCGTGGTCTCGTCGTTCAGTCCCGACACGGCTATCGCCGGAAATCCCATGTAAGCAGCCGTGCGCGCGGCTCCGATCGTTCCCGACCCGAACCAGTCGTCGCCGAGATTCGGCCCGCCGTTGATCCCTGAGATCACCAGGTCAGGCAGATGATCGCGCATTGGCCCGGCCACACCGAAAAGCACGCAGTCCGCAGGATAGCCCTCCAGCGCCCAGGCCTTGATCCCTTCACCGATGTCCCGCCTCTCGACCTTGATGACGCCGGCTCGGAACGTCGGCATGAGGTTCGAGGTGCCGCTCCGATCGGAAGTGGCGGCCACGACATAGGTCTCGGAAATCTCGACCATCGCGCGCGCGAGCTCCACGAGCCGACGGTCCTCGATGCCGTTGTCGTTGGTGATCAGAACGCGCTGAGGCCAGGTGCCTTCAGCGAACGAGGCGGACGCGGCCCAGACGAGCGACGCGAAAACGAGAATTGAAATCGAGCGCGGATGCATGAGAGTCCTCTGTGACTGACGGGCGGCGAGAGTTGGCCGACGTCATCCAGACTCTCCGCGCTACGCACGGCAGGATCAATCACCCA
>JALCBJ010000063.1:13669-15183 GCA_028066595.1 Thermoanaerobaculia bacterium | reverse complement strand
GTTGGCCGACGTCATCCAGACTCTCCGCGCTACGCACGGCAGGATCAATCACCCATCCGGGTGAATCGACTCACCCAAGCGGGTGATTTTGGTCCGGCGTTGTCTTCTCGGTCTGTAGATCGGATGGCGGGACGAGCTGGGCGATCAGCTCGAAGCGTGACCGAACACCCGTCTTGTCGAACACCGACCGCAGGTGCGTCTTGACCGTGTTCTGGGAGATGTGGAGCCGATCGCCGATGTCCTTGTTGCTCAATCCGCGGCGGACCAGATGGAGAATCTCGGTCTCACGCTCCGTCAGTCCCCAATGTGCCAGAGGCACTGGGGCGGGCTCGGTGCGACGGCGTCGAATCAGGGATCCTGTGATGACGAGACTGAAGACGCAGTACGACAGGGGATACACCCGGAACGCCGTTTCCTCGGAGATGAACAGATCGAACCAGGTTCCCGGTAACCCGATCAAGAGCAACAGCGCGAGTCGTCGCGCCAGGGAATGGTCGATCCCTGGGCGTTGCAGATTGCGAAAGCCGATCCATAGTAGGTAGATCAGCATCGAGAGGAACAGGAGGTTCTCCGCCAGATCGCCACGCTGGTCCCACACATCGGACAGGACGAATTCGGTGAGATGCTGAGCGAGTAACGCTACAAACACAACCGCCAGGAGGATCATGTCCCGTCGCCGATCAGCGATGCCGAAGACCCTGTGGGCGAAGTACGGCATCGTGAACAGAGCGCCGTAGGTGCCGACGATCGACTCCAGGTACTCGAGCACGGCGCGGGTCCGGAGTCCGATCGGTTCAGGGCGGGTGTCTGCGTAGGCGAGGCACAGCGCGCTCAATACGAGAATACTGAGCGACGCGTAGGACGCCAGAAAGGCTCGGGCCAGCGTAGCTCCGGGGCGGGTCGCGAGGACGATCGTTATCCCCAGGCACGCCAGCCCGATCGAGAAGCTGACGAACACGTAGAGGAGGATGAGGTGCTCTACCACCAGCGCTTCATTCGTGTCGCCAGCTGTCTCCGCTGGGCGACAGGCCCAGCACGTCACCATCGGTCGTCACGCCCAGCCCGAGGACGGTGCGGTTGGCGTAGGCGAAGTAGGCCACGACCTGGTTGATCTCCAAGATCTCACCGTCGTTCCAACCTGCGCCGCGCAACGTTCGGACGTCGGCCTCGGCGAGCTCAGCAGGATACCGGGTCAGCTTGCGGGCGTAGGTGAGGGCGGCTCGCTCCCGTTCGGAGAACGGCGTGCCGTCGTCCGACTCGAGAGCCCGCCTTACGGTGACGGCCCGTTCGTCGTCGCCGAGGAGGCGGGCCATGCCGGTCGCGTGATGTTCCACGCAGTACGCGCAGCGGTTGAGATGGCTGACCAGCACCCCGAGAGCTTCGAGAAACCACTTCGGAATCTGGTTCGCGCCGTGGTGAAGGACGTTCTTGTAAAGGGCCATATGGCCCTCCATGGAATGGGGTCGTAGGCTGTGGGCCAGCATGATGTTGTCGACGTTGCCGTCGGGGCCGGC
>JALCBJ010000063.1:12454-13569 GCA_028066595.1 Thermoanaerobaculia bacterium | reverse complement strand
TTGGCGATGGCGCGCAGAGCACGCAGGTCCTTACCCACAGTGGTCTCGCGGTTTCTGATCTCGAGTCCGAGAATGCCGTCCGGCGTCTTGATCAGCAGATCGACTTGCTGGCCGGAACGGGTACGGTAGAAGAAGAGGCGAGCGGGCTCGAAGCCCGAGGAGATCCACTTCTTGCATTCCGCCACCACCAGGGTTTCGAAGAGCTTGCCGTCTACATCGCCCCAGCGTTCAGTGCCGCCGCGGAGCAGACCGATGTCGGACCAGTAGAGCTTTGGACTCTTCACCACCTGGCTGGTCAGGTTCTCGGGATAGGGCCGGAGCAAGATCACCTGGTAGGTCAGGTGGAGGTACTCCAGGTAACGCCGCGCCGTCGCGGGTGAGATCTGCGCGTGATCGCCGAGGCTCGCGTAGTTCACCAGCTCGCCGCTGTGCTGCATGGCGAGATGTTGGAACTTGCAAAACGGTTGAAGGTCTGCGAGGCGGACGAGGCCACTGAGATCTCGTTCGACGAAGGTCTGCTGAAACGACCGGAACCATGTCCGCCGGTCCTGGCCGGAGAGATGGAGAAGCTCCGGCATTCCTCCCCAGCGCTCCAGGTGTCGGAATGCGCTGCGTGCCCGCTCATCGCCGCCAAGGCGTACGACGGGCTCTTCGGCGAGGATCTCGGTAGTGCCGGATGCGATGAGACGGCTGAGAAGAGGTCTCTCCACATCCTGGTCGGACTTCGCCGCCAGCTCGCACAGCATGAGCGGCCAGAGGTCGTAGAGAGACGCGCGACCAGCGAGGCTCTCGCGCACCCTATCGAGCAAGGGGGATCGCGATGAACCGAGAAGAACCGTGAAGTCGAGGCCTCCCGTGTCGTAGGCATGCCCAACCTTGTCGAGGGCCGATGGCGCCGTGTGCACTTCGTCGAGGATGGCAGGGCCCACGCGTGTCGCCCACTCTCGAGCATGCATCGCTTCGACGTCGGATCGCAGTGTCAGATCTTCGAAGTCGAGGTAGTGCAGCGAGTCGCTATAGGCGGCGCGAGCGAGAGTGGTCTTGCCCGTCTGGCGAGCGCCCGTCAGCACGGCCAAGCGGCGCTCGTCAGGTGAAGGCAGCCTCTGGGCAAGCCA
>JALCBJ010000063.1:0-12354 GCA_028066595.1 Thermoanaerobaculia bacterium | reverse complement strand
CCGTCAGCACGGCCAAGCGGCGCTCGTCAGGTGAAGGCAGCCTCTGGGCAAGCCAGCGAACGCTCGGAAGAATATCTGTAGGATCAGTCATCGATGACCGATTTTACAGTAAATGAATAATGTATCGGAAGAATTTACAGATATTTCTGGCTTCGGTATACTTCTTCCGGAGCCTCGGCCCGCGACGCAGCGTCAGCGCAGTGAAGCCAGTAAGGACACCGCTTCGTCGATGTCCTCGTCGCGGGTTCGCCACGACGAGACACTGAGCCGGAATGCAGCACGCCCCTGCCACACCGTGTTGCCGAACCAGATCCGGCCCGACTTTTCGGCTGCGGTCTGAATGGCGCGGGTCGCGTCTTCCGTTTCCAGGCGCACGAGCACCTGGTTCATGCAGACCCGGTTGACGATGTCGAAACCGGCATCCCGGAGACCGTCACCGAGACGCCGCGCCTGCCGGCAGTGGCGTTCGATCATCTCCGCGACGCCGCGGCGACCGAGGGTGCGGAGCACGGCCCAGATGGGGATGCCGCGAGCCCGGCGAGAGAACTCGAGTCCCAAGTTCTTCTGGCTGTCGGCCGATGCCGAGGAGTACGCTGCGTCGCTATTCATCGCCGCGGCCAGCGCATCCGCATCGCGGCAGATGGCCATGGCGCCGTCATACGGTGTGTTGAGCCATTTGTGACCGTCGGTGGTCCAGCTGTCGGCACCGTCGACGCCGTCGGTAAGGTGCCTCGTCGCCTCCGAGGCTCGAGCCCAAAGACCGAAGGCTCCGTCCACGTGGACCCAGGCGCCCGCTTTCCGGGCCTTCGCGATGAGGGGTCCGAAGGGGTCGAACTCACCGGTGTTCACTTCGCCGGCCTGGAGACAGAGGATCGACAGGTCGTCGAGGTCGGGCAGCTGCTGTGGGTCGACACGGCCGTGCTCATCCACCGGTGCCGCCACCAGATGGTTGGTGCCGAAGCCCAGGACCCGCAAAGCCTTGATGACCGTGATGTGCACGGTTTCGGACACGATGACTCGGACGGGAGGTGCGCCCTGGAGCCCGTCCTCGTCGAAGCTCCAACCTTTCCGCGCGAGCAGCGTGCGTCGCGCCGCCGTCAGGCAGGCGAGGCCGCAGGCCGATGCCGAGGTACCGAAGCTGACGGCACTGTCCTTGGCAGGTCGAGGATGTCGAGGACCCAGCGAGCGGCCACCTTTTCCAAACGGTCCGCCACCGGTGAGTTGTCAAAGGAGGAAGCGCATTGATCCCACGCCAGGGCGAGGCGTTCCGCCGCGGTGGCCACGGGCAGACTGGCACCGATGACGAAGCCGAAGTAGCGCGGGCCGTTCGACGTCACGGTGGCCGGAGTGCCGACGTCGTCGAGCAGCTCCAGGGTAGCGAGTTCCGAGCTGCCCTCGTCGGTCAGGGGCTCGTCGAAGCGGGCGAGGTCGGTCAGCGCATCGTGGTGCGGGAAGACCGCGCGTTCGGTGACACTTTCGAGATAGCGAGCTGCGCGTCGGTCGGCTTCCGTCACCAGATCAGTCGTCATGGTCAACCTCCTGCACTCCATCGAGAGAGACCGCCGCACCCGATACCGTGATTCCGCCCGATGCCGGCACGTCGACCCGCAGCAGGCTGGGTCGGCCCATGGCTTCGCCTTGGCGAATCTCGAATGAAGCGGGCGCCGCCAGCAAGCCGGCGTCGCGCAGATAGCCACCGAGAGCCGCAGCGGCGGCGCCGGTTGCAGGGTCCTCGACCACGCCTCCCACGGGAAATGGGTTGCGCGAGTGGAAGATCTCGTCCGATTCGCGACGGATCAGTTGCAGCGTCGTCAGATCCGCTGCGGTCATGATCTCGGTCAGCCGATCAAAGTCGTAGTCGAGCCGGTCGAGTGTTGCCGCGTCTGGGACCGCCAGGATCAGGTGCCAGGCACCGGCGTAGGCGACTGCCGGCGGAATCGCCGGATCCAGGTCGTCGCGACGCCAGGCGAGTGCCGACAGCGCTCTGTCGAGCAGCCCATTCTCCGGCGACACGGTGTCGACCAGTCGGTGCTGTGTTGCGACGGAGGTCAGCGATGCCCGAAGGTGGCCTTCCGGAGCATGGCTCACCTCAACCGACACCTCGCCGACCTTCGTCTGCAGTCGGAAGGTGCCCTCGCCGTCGAGCTCGCCGAGCAAGACGCCGGTCGCGATGGTGGCGTGGCCGCAGAACGACACCTCGGCCTTGGGACTGTAGTAGCGGATCGTCCGCTCGAGGCCGCGGCTCGGTGCGACGAAGGCGGTTTCCGAATAGCCAACGTCGGCCGCGACTCGCTGCATTTCGGTGGCCGAAGGCAGCTCGTCACCAACCCAGACCCCGGCCGGATTGCCTCCGGACGGATCGGTGGTGAAGGCCGCGAGGCGGCGCAACATTGGGAATGCGGTCATGGTCGTCTCCCGAGAAGAAGCGGGCACGATCTGTATCGATCGGCCCGCCCGTACCAGGTACGAACCACCGCGGGCGACGAGTTAATCCCGAAGCGTCAGACGTCGTCGAGGTCCATCCCCATCACGTGATACCCGGCATCGACGTAGACCGTCTCACCGGTGATGCCGCTGGCCAGGTCGGAGAGCAGGAACAGGCCCAGCCTGCCCACGTCCTGCTGGTCGACGCCTCGGCCGAGGGGTGCCATGCCGGCGACGCGCTTGTACATTTTCATGAAGCCCGGGATCGATCGGGCTGCCACGGTCTTGACCGGTCCGGCCGACACGGCGTTGATGCGAACGCCCTTCTTGCCCAGGTCGTAGGCCAGGTAGCGCACGCTGGCCTCGAGGGCGCTCTTGGCGACGCCCATCACGTTGTACTTCGGGACGACCTTCTCGGCTGCGTAGTAGGACAGCGTCACCATCGACGCGTCGTCGGTCAGCAAGCCTTCCAGCGCTTGGGCCGAGGCCACCAGGGAGTAAGCGGACACCTCTAGGGCCGTCACCCAGTCGTCCCGAGTGGTGTCGATATATCGACCGTCCATCGCTTCGCGCGGCGCGAACGCGATGGAGTGGACCACGTGGTCCAGGCTGCCCCAAGCCCCTTCGAGGTCGGACACCATGGCCGCCAGCTCGTCCGGGTTGGTGACGTCCACCTGGTAGAGCCGGGCGCCCTCCATACCGTCGGTGAGCTTTTCGAGCTCGCCCCGCAGGCGTTCGCCTTGGTAGCTGAAGGCCAGCTGGCAACCCGCTTCCTGAAGCTTGGCTGCGATAGACCAGCCGAGGCTGCGCCGGTTCGTCACACCCATGATCAGGGCGCGCTTCGACGAAAGATCGATTTGAATCATGCGCGGATCTTATAGCAGCGAGGGAGCGAGAATTCTGCGTCAAGCGACGTACACAGGACCCGGCAGCCGCTCCACCCATCCACCCAGTTCCAGTTCCAGAAGCAGTGCGAGAACCCGGTCGACGGTGCTCTCCAACGCCTCGGCCAGGGCTTCGGCAGTGAAGCCGTCCCGGTGTCCTCGCAGGATCTCGACGATGCGGCCGCCCTTTCCCTGTGGCAGCGGGACGGTCGGCGAGGGCCGTACCGTCGACGTGGAGGTCCCGTCGTCGGGCGGGTGGGCACTCTCTTCGAACAGCCTGTGTTGTGTGGGTCGGGCGCCGCCCAGTCCGATCTGGTCCAGGATGTCGTCCGGTGACACGACGAGGGCCGCGCCGTCGTAGATCAGGTCGTTGGTTCCCATGGACAGCACGTCGAAGATCTCGCCGGGCACCGCCCACACTTCGCGGCCCAGGTCGAGAGCCAGATGCGCCGTGATCAAGCTGCCCGACCGGACCTTCGCTTGTACTACGAGGGTACCCAGCGAGAGGGCGGCGATGACTCGGTTGCGCACCGGGAAATGCCAGGCGCGAGGTTCCACGCCCATGGGGAATTCCGACACCACGGCGCCGCGGGCGGCGATGTCGTCGGCCAGCTTGCGGCTGTCGCGGGGATAGGCGACGTCGACTCCGCATCCGAGGACTGCGACGGTCTTGCCTTCCGTTGCCAGGCACGCGCGATGCGCGGTCTGATCGACGCCCAAGGCGAATCCCGAAACGACCACGACGCCGGCCCGCGCCAGCCCGGAGGCGAAGAGCTCCGTGGCCTCGCGGCCGTATCGATCCATCCGACGAGAACCGACGATCGCCACCTGGGGAGCTTCGGGTAGCTCGCCGCGCACATAGAGCACGGGCGGTGGCAAGGGATGGTCGAGGAGAGCCGGCGGATAGCCTGCGCACGATCGCGTGATGATGCGAACACCGGCATCGGCCGCCCGGCGGCGCTCTACGGCGGCGAGTCGCGAAGCTTCGGGGATCCGGGCCAGGGCGCGGGCCATCGGTTCGGTGGGTACGCCGAGGGACGCGGCGCCGCGGGCCACGGCGCTCCGGCAGGAAGGATCGACACGACGCCAGGCGTCGAGGTCGGAAGACAAGCGACACAGGGCGGGGCGGGTGATGCAGTCGCTGGCGTTGAGCGCGATCAGGAGATCCAGATCGTCGGATGTTGAGCTGACAAGAGAGGCGGGCATGGTGGACTCCTACGAGTTCGGTCCGTGGATGAGTTACTGGACGCGAAACGAGTCGCCAAACGCTCGCCGGGCTGCCGCTATACTCGGCGCGGCCGAGCCGTCCCGTTCCCGCCCTGCTCGGTGCCCCGATCCTCTGGAACCTTCGAGAACTCCAATGCGCGCCCTCATCTTGGCTGGGGGCAGCGGCACCCGTTTCTGGCCGCTGTCCCGTCGTGATCGCCCCAAGCAGCTTCTGGCACTCGACGGCGAGCGAAGCCTGCTCCAGTCCACCGTAGACCGCCTGCACCCATTGATTCCGGCTTCGGACATCTGGGTGTGCACCACTGAGCGGCTGGCGGACGGTGTCCGTGCACAGTTACCGGAAGTGCCCGCCGAGCAAGTCCTGTGCGAGCCCGAAGGACGCAACACAGCACCCGCCATCGGCTGGTCGCTGCAGCAGATGGCGGGCGGTGGTGACCTCGGGGGTGAAAGAGACGACATCGTCGCCGTTCTGCCCGCCGACCACCGTTTCGCCAACGCCGGGGCATTTCGCGACGCGCTGGCCGCCGCCGCCGAGGTTTCACGACAGACCGACCACGTCATGACGTTGGGGGTGCAGCCGCGCTGGGCCGAGACCGGCTACGGATATCTCGAGCTCGGAGAGCCGATGTCCGACGCCGGCGGAGCGCTGGAGCTCGCCCAGTTTCGCGAGAAGCCGGATGCGGCCACGGCCGAGACCTACCTCAACAGCGGGCGGCATTTGTGGAACGCCGGGATCTTCGTCTTCGGCGCCTCCACGCTGTTGGCCTTTCTGCGTCGGTTCGAGCCGGAGATCGCCCGCGGGCTCGATGCGCTTCGCTCTCCCGAAGCTGCCGAGCCGTCGAGAGCCGCCGAGATCTACGCTGGACTGCCCTCGATCTCCATCGACTATGCCGTCATGGAGCGGCTACCCGAGCATCGCGCCATCTCCGCCGTTCGACTCGACGCTGGCTGGAGCGATCTCGGCTCGTGGCAAGCTCTGTCGGAGGAGCTGCCTGCGGGTGACGATGGCAACCAGGTCCATGGCGACGTCTTGACCGTCGACTCCGATGGCAACCTGCTGTGGGCCGACGAAGGCACCATCGCCGTGGCAGGTGTATCCGGCCTCGTGGTGGTGCGCACTGGCGACGCGGTCCTCGTCGTACCCAAGGAACGATCGCAGGACGTGAAGAAGATCGTCGAAGAGCTGAAGAACAGGCGTCGCGACGACCGGCTCTGAACGTCCACGCATGCCACGATTGCATCCTGCCTACAGTGTCGGCGACCGCGAAGGCTCCGTTCACGAGGAGCCCTATCAAGGTCCCGGGACCTTGGACCTCGAGCTCGTCCTGCCGCCTCAGGCCGACGAGGACGGTGCCTGGGAAATGGAGATCGGCTATGGCAAGGGCAGGTATCTGCTGGAGCAAGCGAAGGCCCATCCCGAGCGTCGCTACCTGGGTATCGAGGTGGTGTCCAGGTACTACAAGATGTTGCGACGGCGGTTTCGTCATTGGGGCGCGCACAACCTGCTCAACTTGCGCGGGGAAGCGCTGTACCTGCTCTCCTCCGTCTTGCCCCTGGGCTTTGTCGATCGCCTCCATGTCTACTTTCCCGATCCTTGGCCCAAGGCGAAGCACCACCGGCGTCGCCTCTTCGACCATGAAACCGTCGATCTGGTGCTCGGTGTTCTGAAGCCGGGCAGCGAATTGTGTTTCGCCACGGACTTTCTGGACTACGGTCACCTGGTCTTGGAGCTGCTCGACGCCCATCCCGACCTGGATGTCGATGTGCTCGATGGGGAATGGCCCGATGGGGCCAGGACCAACTACGAGGCCAAGTACATCGAGGAAGGTAGGCCGATCGTCCGCTGCCGAGCTCGCCTGGCGGAGGACGCGAGATCGGGAGCCCTGCATCCGCACGGCGTCTCCGGTGTGACCTCGGCCTGGGCTGTTCGGGAGGAGCGACCAAGGCAGCCGGCGAGACGCCGGCGGTCCCAGCCCGGTCTCGAGCTGCCCGACCGCTTTCGGGTGGGTTCTCCGCGGGAGAAAATGAGGTGACGAACTCGTCTGGGATGAAACCGCGAGAACGAACGTGACCCGATCCGCCGAGCCACAGGAACCACCGGACCGATCCCACGGCTGGGAAGCGGTTGCGCCAGCGTTCATTCGACACAGCCGCCGATCGACGACCGGAGTCGCGAGAGTCCGAGCATGGGCAGAGAAGCTCCCGCCGTCCGCGTCGGTTCTGGACCTCGGTTGCGGTCCGGGAGGGCCGCGCTCCGAAATACTCCACGGGCGTGGCTTTGGGCTCTACGCCGTCGATGCATCGCCCAGCTTGGCAAAGGCCTACCGGGCTCGTTTCCCCAGCGCGCGTGTAGCCTGCGAACCGGCCGAGGACTCGCTCTTCTTTGGCGAGATGTTCGACGGTGTCCTGGCGTGGGGATTGATGTTCTTGCTTCCGGAGGACCCGCAGCGGGTGGTCATTCGTCGTGTGGCAGACGTGTTGAGACCCGGCGGAAGTCTCTTGTTCACGGCGCCTGAACGACGGTGCAGGTGGGATGATCTCAGCACCGGACGACCATCGATCTCTCTCGGAGCCGACGGGTACCGGAAGATACTCACCGATGCTGGCCTCTCGCTGCATGCCGAATACGATGACGAGGGTGAGAACCACTACTACGAGGCGTCCAAACCATGAGGTCACTGCCCGGTTCGGGTCTGGCTGGCCGATGACAGTCGCAGAGAGCGCGGACCGAAGACGAGCTGCGGCCAAATGAGATTCGCCTCTCACGAGATCGACTTCTGGGAGCTGCGTTGCGCAGAGACCTCCTACGCGCAGCACCCGGAGACCTTCTGGATTCCATCGGAATCCGAGCGCAACTCGGCTCGACGGGGCCAGGCGGCCAAACTCATCTTCGAGATCGAAGTCGCTGACGAGACCGGCAAGATCCTGATCGAGAGTGAGCGAATGTGGGTCGTCGTCTCGGAGATAGGAGACGGCTTTTACATCGGAATCCTCGACAACCAGCCGGCAAGTATCGAACCCTCGGACGACGTCTACCTCCGATTCGGCGCCGAGGTTCCCTTCGCGGCCCGACACATCATCGAGATCGCCGATCCGCCCGCCGACTACTCAGCCTGGCAACTTGAGCAGCCACCTGAAGTCCGCTGGCACGGAAGAGATTCTCGTTCGAGTTAGGGCAGCGGACTCGGTAGCAGTGAGGCGACACGTACGTCGGCGCACCATGCTCTCGGCGTCTGCAATGCCGGATGCAACCCCCCGTAGCTGTAGCAGGCCAATCCTCCGTTCAAGTCCCGGGTGCCCGATCGTGCTGGGGCCGCCAACGTCTAGCTGGCAGGGCCTGATCGTGCTGGGACCGCCGGCATCTTGCCGGCTGCCTTGGGTTGAACGCCGTTCATGACGCGTTTCGCCGAGAACTCTCGATAGTCCTCCATGAGAACCACTCCGCGTCCCGCGCGCGGTTGAAGACACCGTGGAGGTATGTCGATGTGCACGACTCCTTGCTCCTCAGTACCTGGCGCTCGCAGATTCGCGAGCGGACTTCTCTTGCTGGCACTGGTCGGTACCGCGGCCCGGTCCAGCGAGGCCCAGCTGGCGATCTTCGAGGTCTTGAGCCTCGATTCACCCGCGGTGAACGAGGCGGCGGACGAGGGGGACCGCTTCGGCGACGCCTTGGCGGCTGGAGACTTCAACGGCGACGGTTGGTACGACCTGGCGTTCGGTGTGCCAGGCGGGGAGGTGTTCACCATCCTTGGCGCGGGCAGAGTCCAGGTGCTGTACGGCAGTCCGGAGGGTCTCGGCACAGAGGGCCAGCAGACCCTCACGCAGGGCGCGC
Source organism: Thermoanaerobaculia bacterium (assembly GCA_028066595.1). Classification (GTDB taxonomy): domain Bacteria; phylum Acidobacteriota; class Thermoanaerobaculia; order Multivoradales; family J023; genus JAUIJL01. The sequence continues at coordinate 3,987 of JALCBJ010000063.1, read as the reverse complement.
TGGGGCCCAATCCGATCGAGGTATCGGATGGGTTCGGTCATGCGCTGGTCGCCGGCGACTTCGACGGTGATGGGTACCACGACCTGGCGGTCGGCGTGCCGGGGGAGGATCTGGGAGAGGCGCATGACGCCGGCGTCGTCGACGTGTTCTACGGTGGAATGAACGGCCTCGACCAGGACTCGCTGCAGCGCTGGAGCCAGGACTCAGGCGGACTCGCTGGCGCCGCGCAGTTCGGAGACAATTTCGGATCGCGGCTCACCGTCGGCGATTTCAACGGCGACGACAGGGACGATCTCGTCGTTGCGGCCATCTTTGATGACGTGGTGGGCAGCAACGCGGCCGGTGTCGTGCACGTGATTTTCGGTACGCCTGATGGTCTGGATGGCTCGGACTCCAGGCGCTTGCGCCAGGGCTTTGGCGGCTTGTCCGAAACGGCGGAGGCCGGCGATTTCTTCGGTAGCGGCCTGGCCGCCGGCGACTTCGACGGTGATGGCACCGACGACCTGGCAATCGGCGCTCTCGGTGAGGATCTCCCGGCTGGCGACGACGCGGGCCTTGTGATCGTGATCTCAGGGCACCCCAGCGGCCTCCTGCTCGGAAGCGCAGAGGAATTCACGAAGCCGGGGCTTGGCGCCGTCAAGAGCGGGGCCGAGTATGGGGACGAGTTTGGGGCGGCGCTCGCGGCGGGCGATTTCGACCGTGATGGCTACGAGGATCTCGCGGTTGGGCACCCCGGAGAGGTCATCAGCGGTGCCGGCCTGGGTGAAGGCGCGGTGACCGTTCTCCGCGGCTCCGAAGATGGGATCACCACGGCCCAGTCCATTATTCTGCACCAGGAGGTGGACGGTGTCGGGGGCGAAGCCGCAGATTTCGATCGATTCGGTGAGGTATTGGCGTCTGGAGATCTGGACAACGATGGCTACACGGATCTGGTCGTCGGGGCGCCGTTCGACGACATCCTCGCGAATGTCGATCCAGGGCGTGTGCATGTGTTCTATGGAACGGCAGAGGGCATCAGCGTGGCCGGAGACCAGGACTTCGTGATCGCCCCGTTCGCTGACGAACATTTCGGAGGAGCCCTGGCCATCGGGCCTTTCGGAGCGGGGTTTGTGCTCGCGGCAGCCAAGCCGGCTGCGGATATCAGCGGTGAGTTGGATGCCGGCTCCGTCGTGGTCATGCGTAGCGACGAGATCTTCTCCGACAACTTCGAGTCGGGTGCCGTCGAGCGCTGGGATTGAAGAGCTGCCTTGGGTCGATGAACGTCGTCGATGACGCCTTTCTTCGAAACCTTTCGATAACCCCCGTGAGAACCGCTCCGCGTCCCGTGTGCGGTTGAGACACCCTTGGAGGTCTATCGATGCGTACAGCTCTTTGCTTTGTAACACCCGGACTTCTCGTGCTAGCACTGGCTGGTGGCATGGCCCGACCCAGCGAGGCTGAGCTGGGTGCCTTCGAGGTCTGGAGCCTCGACTCACCCGCGGTGCACGAGGTGGCCGAAGCGTTCGACCTCGTCGGCCGCGCCTTGGCGGCCGGAGACTTCAACGGCGACGGTTGGTACGACCTGGCGTTCGGTGTGCCGGGCGGAGAAGTGTTCACCTTCTTGAAGGCAGGTCGAGTCCAGGTGCTGTACGGCAGTCCGGAGGGTCTCGGCACAGAGGGCCAGCAGACCCTTACACAGGGCGCGGTGGGGCCCAATCCGATCGAGGCATCGGATCGGTTCGGCTCTACGCTCGTCGCCGGCGACTTCGACGGGGACGGGTACCACGACCTGGCGGTCGGCGTGGAGCGGGAAGACCTGGGAGAGGTGGAGGACACCGGCGTGGTCGACGTGTTCTACGGTGGCATGAACGGCCTCGACCAGGACTCGCTGCAGCGCTGGAGCCAGAACTCAGGCGGGCTTGCCGGTGCCGCGCAGTTCGGAGATCGTTTCGGATCACGGCTCGCCGTCGGCGATTTCAATAACGACCACCGCGACGATCTCGTCGTAGCGGCCATCTTTGATGACGTGGGGGGCAACAACGCGGCCGGAGTCGTGCACGTGATCTTCGGCACACCCGACGGTCTGGACGGCTCGGACTCCAGGCGCCTGCGCCAGGGTTTCAATGGCTTGCCCGAAACAGCGGAGGCCGGCGATCTCTTCGGTAGCGGTTTGGCCGCCGGGGACTTCGACGGTGACGGCAACGACGACTTGGCGATCGGTGCCGTTGGTGACGACCTAGTGATCGTGATCCCAGGGCACCCCAGCGGCCTCTTGCTCGGAAGTGCAGAGGAATTCACCCAGTTCAGCGTCGCGAGTGGGGCTGGTGAGGCGCTCGCGGCGGGCGATTTCGATCGTGATGGCTTCGAGGACCTCGCGGTTGGCCAACCTTCGGAGATCGTCATTCCCGGGGCGACGGGGGGTGCGGTGACCGTTCTACGCGGATCCGAAGATGGGATCACTACAGCCCAGTCCATCATCCTGCACCAGGAGGTGGACGGTGTCGGTGGCGACGCCGCAAGTTTAGACAGGTTCGGTGAGGTACTGGCGGCTGGAGATCTCGACTCCGACGGCTACGCGGATCTGGTCGTCGGGGCACCGACCGACGACGCGTCGTCCGACGACCCGTCGTCAGCCGACCCGTCCCCGTCCGGGCTTGTGCATGTCCCGACCGGGCGTGTGCATGTATTTTACGGAACGGCGGGAGGTATCGATGTGGCCGGGAACCAGGATCTCGTGATCGCCCCTGCTTTTGACGACCGGTTCGGAGGAGCCCTGGCCATCGGCCCCTTCGGAGCGGGGTTCGTGCTCGCGGTGGCCAAGCCGGCTGCGGATATCAGCGGCCAGATCAATGCCGGATCCGTCGTGGTCCTTCGCAGCGACGAGGTCTTTTCCGACGATTTCGAGTCGGGTGTCATCGAGCGCTGGGACTGAAAAGCTGGGGCGATTCCCACGTGAACATTGGGGGTATTCAGACCGCCTACCCGGACCCGAGGCTCGTCTGGCCCCGATGAGCTGTTCGCCGGTGACGTCGTCGGTCAAGGTCATAGCGCTTCCCGTCATGACGCGTTTTTTAGAGAAATCTCGATAGTCCTCCATGAAAACCACTCCGCGTCCCGCGCGCGGTTGAAGACACCGTGGAGGTATATCGATGCGCACGACTCTTTGCTCCGTAGTACCCATCGCCCGCAGATTCGCGAGCGTACTTCTCGTTCTGGCACTGGCCGGTACCGCGGCCCGGCCCGGTGAGGCTGAGCTGAGGATCTTCGAGGTCTGGAGCCTCGACTCACCCGCGGTGAACGAGGCGGCGGAAGCGTTCGACCGTTTCGGACAAGCCGTGGCGGCCGGCGACTTCGATGGCGACGGTTGGTACGACCTCGCGTTCGGTGTGCCGGGCGGGGAAGTGTTCACCATCTTCAGGGCGGGCCGAGTCCAGGTGCTGTATGGCGGTCCGGATGGTCTCGGCACAGAGGGCCAACAGACCCTCACGCAGGGCGCTCTGGGCCCCAATCCGATCGAGGCTTCTGATGAGTTCGGCTCCACGCTCGTCGCCGGCGACTTCAACGGGGACGGGTACCACGATCTGGCGGTCGGTGTGCCGCGGGAGGATCTGGGAGAGGTGGATGACGCCGGCGTAGTCGACGTCTTCTACGGTGGCATGAACGGCCTCGACCAGGACTCGCTGCAGCGCTGGAGCCAGGATTCAGGCGGGCTCGATGGTGCCGCGCAGTTCGGAGATCGTTTCGGATCAAGACTCGCCGTCGGTGACTTCAATGGTGACGACCGCGACGATCTCGTCGTTGCGGCCATCGACGATGACGTGGGGGGCGCACTCGACGCCGGTGTCGTACACGTGATCTTCGGCACGCCCGATGGTCTGGACGGCTCGGACTCCAGGCGCCTGCGGCAAGGCTTCAATGGTTTGCCCGAAACGGCGGAAGCCGGCGATCTCTTTGGTAGCGGTCTGGCCGCCGGCGACTTCGACGGCGACGGCAACGACGACCTGGCGA
>JALCBJ010000214.1 GCA_028066595.1 Thermoanaerobaculia bacterium | reverse complement strand
ATCGAGTTTCCGGTGAGTGGAAGATCGTTACCAAGACCTTTGTCAGCCGTCCTTGAGTGTTGGCAGGCCTCAGAGAGCATGAGTTGAAGGGGAGGTGGGTCGGCCGGGCTTCTTCGTTGGGCGGAGTCGAGGTGTTAGCGTGAAGGGATGAAGCCTTCGCTCTATCTGGAAACAACCGTGGTCAGCTATTTGACCGCCAGACCAAGCCGAGATCTCGTCACTGCCGCCAGACAGCAGCTCACCAGCGACTGGTGGGAGTTCAGGCGGCAGGACTACGACATCTTCGTCTCGCCGCTCGTCTTGGAAGAGGCTGAGAGGGGAGACCCTGCGGCTGCTGAGGCGAGGATGAGCGTGCTCAGAGGTCTCAAGGTCGAACCAGTGAACGCAGAGGCGTATGATTTGGTAGATCACCTGATGCGGGAAGTTTCTCTTTCTGCGACGGTAGTCAACGATGCGATCCATATCGCTTGTGCCGCAACGTCCGGTGCCGAATTCCTAATGACTTGGAACTTCAAGCACATCGCGAACCCGGTCCTCCGGGACAAGATCGGCTCTGCCTGTCGTCAGGCCGGGTATGAACCAGCTGTGATTTGTACGCCGGAAGAACTGTTGGAAGGAGCTGAAGAGTGACAAAGCCGGTAGATATCGAAGAGCCTCCACGCCAAGACGAGATCATTCTCGAGATGAGGGAGGTCAAGGAGGCCTATGCGAAGGAGTTCAACTGCGACGCGCATGCGATTCTCGATCGACTTCAGCAAAGGGCTTTCGAAGAAGGTGTGGACACGGGGAAGCGCGAGCCTCGACGGGTCGAGCTGAAGGAGTCGGCCTAGCTCGTTCCTATCCAAGAACAGCGTTTTCGAGAGTCGCCCGGATCGGGCACGGTCGCGAGTGTCTGTGCTGAGGACCGATCAAGCCTTCGTAAGTCGCGATAAAAATATTGAGTGGTCTGGGCAATGCTTAGGCGGACTACGAAGCCGCGCGCAGACGGACGTTGTGGCCACCGTGGGGTCGTTTCTAATTGTCGGTTCGTCGCCGCTTGGTCGGTACGAAGCCCTGTCAACTTCCGCGGCGAGCAGCGACCGCGCCCGATCAAGCGAATCGCGGGCGAGACGGCTGAGTCCTCCAGGAAATCGACGATCGCCGTGACACGGCTCGACCGTGGATGTCCGCGTCGCGACGAACACGGTTTTAAACTGCCTTGAGCTGGGTTGAGCCGTACAGTTGGGTAGAATCCGCCCGAATACTCGGCTAGGAAACGACATCGGGTGGCGGCGTGGGTCCGCCGGAATGGGAGAGACACGTGAGACAGCGTTATGTCGGCTTGCTAGTGGTGGTGCTCTTGGTCGTTGCCTGCCAGGGTCAGGAGCCTGGTGAGGGTGCGGTAGTGGATGAATCGACCGGCGGCTTCGAGGTGGTCGAGGCGACGATCGCCGAGATTCATCAGGCCATGGAAGCCGGCGAGCTGACGGCCCGCCAGCTGGTGGAGATGTACCTGGCGCGGATCGAGGCCTATGACAAACAGGGGCCCGCGTTCAATTCGATCGTCGTGGTCAATCCGGAGGCGCTCGCGCGAGCCGACGAGCTCGACGCTGCATTTCGGGAATCGGGCTTCGTCGGGCCTCTGCATGGCATCCCGGTGATCGTCAAAGACAACTACGACACCTATGATCTGCCGACCAGCGCCGGCTCGTTGGCATTGGCCGAGTCGATACCGCCGGACGATGCCTTTCAGGTCGAGCGCATCCGAGCAGCGGGCGGCATCGTGATCGCCAAGTCCAACATGGCCGAGTGGGCGTTCTCCCCCTACGAGACGGTCGGGTCGGCATTGCCGGGCTACTCCCGCAATCCGTACGACACGAGCCGGGTGACCGCTGGCTCGAGCGGCGGCACCGGCGCCGCCGTGGCAGCGAGCTTCGGCACGGTAGGTCTGGGGACGGACACCGGCAATTCGATTCGTGGACCGTCGTCCCACAACCTGCTGGTGGGAATCCGTTCGACCATGGGCCTGACCAGTCGCGACGGCATCGTGCCGCTCTACCTGGATCACGATATCGGTGGACCCATGTGCCGTAGTGTGGCCGATGCAGTCGCACTGTTCGATGTCATCGCCGGCCACGACGCTGCGGATCCGGTGACCGAAGCGGCAAAGGAGAAGAAAGAGGGTAGCTATTCGGCACATCTGGTGGCCGATGGCCTGGCCGGAGCGCGCATCGGGGTGGTGAGGCAGCTGGTGGATGTCGAGACAGCTGATCAGGAGATCCGCAAGGTGTTTCAGCAGGCTCTCGAAGATCTACGCGCGGCCGGTGCCGAAGTGGTCGATCCGATCACTGTCGAGGAGCTGGACACGATCCCGCAGAACGAGCGCTGGTGTCCGCGTTTTCGCTACGACCTCGAGAACTACCTCGCCTCGCTCGGTCCGAACGCGCCTGTCAAGACCATCGACGACATCTTGCAGTCGGGCCAGTACCATCCATCGGTGGAAAGCGGCCTCCGATACTTCCACGGAATCGAAGGCGCGCCAGAGGACAGCGAGGTCTGTCGCACTGCTTGGGCCAGCGGCCTGAATCTGGCTCAGGGCGTTCGCGACGTCCTGGCGGAGCATCGTCTCGATGCCCTGGTTTACCCGACGTGGATCAACCGGCCACGCTTGATCGGCGATCTCAACACGCCGGCTGGCGACAACAGCCAAGATCTCTCCCCGCACACCGGTTTCCCGGCGATCACGGTTCCGATGGGCTTCGTCGGAGATCATCTGCCGGTGGGACTGTCGATATTGGGCGATGCCTGGACGGAAGGCCGGCTGATCGAGCTCGCCTATTCCTACGAACAGGCCACGAAGCACCGAAAGCCACCGGCGTCGGCTCCGCCGCTCTGAACCTGCTTAGGCTGCTTGGAGACACAACGCCGAGATGTGGAATGGCCAGTGCACCGTTTGACCATTCCCTTCCGCTTGTTTCGGGTCTTCCTGGCCCTGGACGGCGTTGCTTCTCCTCGAAATAGAATTGCTATTCCTCGTCGGCGCGCCTTGCCAGGACCAGGAAAACTCCTCGAAACGATCAGGAAGGCTCTAGTCAAACTGGTGGGATGGACTCCCCCGCGACTTTGTTCGGCATCATGGTGCCAGA
>JALCBJ010000213.1 GCA_028066595.1 Thermoanaerobaculia bacterium | reverse complement strand
CGGCATCGCCTACCGTGTCTCGGGTCCGGAGGACGCCCACCCAGGCCTGTGACGGTTCCTGTCCGGGAAGTCCCACCGATGAGAGATCCAGGTCACACCAGCCGTTGTCCGACGACACGGTCGATGCGGCGACCTTCTGACTCTCGAGCGGCAAACAGGTTTCGCCCTGACATACCGATGTGAGGCTCTCCGCCTGATCGAAGCAAGTCGCACCGTTCATTGGCAACGCCTGGCGGCCCACCTGACAGTCATAGCCTTCGGTGCTGGTCGCGCCACCGTCACGCCAGACCACCCACTCATCGATCGCGGCGAAAGCCCGCGCACCCCAGCGGGTCGGGAGGCGCTCGCGCAGGTCGGCACCCCCGCTATACCGTTCGTAGAACGTGCCCGGCTCCGCTTCGGCCATGGCTTCAAGATGCACCGCAGAGGCGGATGCCCTTCGCTTCTCGCTCGGCCATTCCAACCACACTTCAGCCCACAGCTGGTTGTCGTTCGACGCCACAGGATCCGTACCGCCGAAATACCCTGGTTCGCTGGGAAAGCTCGCAGCGCAGCGCACGGTGTCGTCGATCGTCAGATAGCCCCGCGCGACCTGGTCACCGTGATTCTGGCCGAAGCAGAGCTCCTCCCCATCCACCGCTACAGGCTGCCCGGAATGCCCGTCCACCAGACGCTCGCGTTCGTCGCGTACGATCGCCGGATTGGAAAGGAACTGGAACGTGTCTTGGCAGAACGAGAAACTACCGTCCCACTCCGGATGTTCGCCGTGTGGACTGATCGCATCGCCCGGGTCGGACTGCTCGTCTGCGGTGATCGGTATGTTGCCAGCGAAGACGTCCCTCAAGTCGAGCCGCACCACGTCGTAGCCGGTGAGGAAGACGTCGAAGTTGACCGTCGGTACGGACCAGTCGGTCCAGAACGTAACCTTGGCGAGGGTCGCCTCGGGTGCCGAGTTGTACAAATGCACCCAAGTGGTCACGCCCTGGTCGTCCGCCAGATCGACTTCAAAGTAAGGCACCAGCACCGTGGCGGCCGGAACGTGGTCGAGAGCGCAGAAGGATGCCTCTGCATCCTGGACCGCGAAAGGAACGAGCATCGCGAGCAGGGCACCTGATTTCCAACCTGATCTCATGCGTTTCTCCATTGGTTCGAGGTCCCACCTCGGTCCCTCTTGTAGAAAAAAGGCGCAAAAAGATGCTCAATCGGATCAGCGACATCACTGGGCACCGACCTTTGTGAACTAGATCCACCACTTGGCGAGCCGTTTCTCGGACTGCCTCGAGTTGGGCGTCCTAGCCCTGGGTCGGTGTATTCCCCAGAACCTGACCTCTCCGGAGGCGACCGGAGTCAGCTCCACCTTCAGAACGGCCGCGTCGCCTGCAGGTGTAGACGGCGATGATCGGCAATCCAGCAGTCGGCCGATGACCCTGCAATGGAGCGCAAGACGATCTCGCCAAGATTGACCTCAAAATCTGAGGTCATGTTAACCTCAGAAACTGAGGCCAATGCTTCCGAGACCATCATCGATAGAACGGAGAATCGAATGGCCGAGCCCATGAACCTGGTCCGCGGCACTGTAGACATCCTGATCCTGAACGCGGTCTCCGGTACAACGCGTCACGGGTACGACGTGGTCAGCTGGATTCGCGAAGCGAGCGACGACGCGCTGAACGTCGACGATGGCGCGCTCTACACCTCGCTGCACCGCATGGAAAAGCGGGGTTGGCTAGACGCGGAATGGGGAGTATCGCCCCGCGGCCGGCGGGCCAAGTACTACCGATTGACGGACGCCGGGCGAAAGCAGTTGGAGCGCGGAGAGAGCCATTGGTTGCGCTACGCCGAAGCCGTCTCGAAGATCTTCGCCGCCCGACGGGCACAGGAGGCTTGATTTGACCTCTCCGCGGCGCCCCATCGGTAGATTCTCGGCCAAACACTTCTGGCTCAGGTCTGACGTCGACGCCGAGCTCGATGCCGAGCTCAAGTTTCACTTCGCGAGGACCGTCGAGTCCCTGGTCGAACAGGGCTGGAGGCCAGGCGACGCGCAGATCGAGGCCGAACGCCGGTTCGGCGACATCGCGAGCTACCGCCGGGAGTTGGGTCGGCTCGGCCGCAGCCGAGTCCGGCATCGGCGGCTTCGCGGCATTCTGGACGTAGTGCGGCAAGACCTCACCTTCGCTGCTCGCGGCCTGCGCAGAGCCCCAGGATTCTCCGTTCTGGTCATCTTCACTCTAGCCCTCGGCATCGGCGCCAACGCAGCCATGTTCGGAGTAGTCGACCGACTCTTCCTCAGCCCACCTCGGCACCTGTCGCAGCCCGAAGACCTGCGATTGCTTTTCCTCCAACGCATGGGTCTGGAGGGCAGGTCGCGGGCCCGTTTCCTCACCTACCCGGACTATCAGGACCTGCGCTCGCTACCGGCCGTCGAGTCCGCAGCCGCCTACGACTGGCCCCATCCCTGGACCCTGGGAACCGGCGATGCAGCGAGCAAGGTCACGGTGCAGATGGCCACCGCCTCGTTCTTCCCCACTCTCGGTGTGAACCCTGCCCTCGGCCGCTTCTACTCCGAAGCCGAAGATCAGCCCGGCGCCGCGCTGACGGCGGTCCTCAGCGACAGTTTCTGGCAACGCGCCTTCGGGCGGGATCCCGCGGTCCTGGGGAAAGTGCTACATCTCGACTCGGCCCGCTACCAGGTGATCGGCGTTGCCCCGGAAGGATTCACCGGCGCCGAGCTCCGCCACGTCGACATTTGGCTGCCCCTCGAGGCCGCGGGCTTCGCCACTGGCGAGGCTCTCGACTCACGTACGTCTTGGTGGGTCCGGGGGGTCGTACGTTTGGCCACCGGAGTCCCCCTCGAGCAGGCCGACGTCCAGCTCACAGCAGCCCATCTCGCCGCCCGCGCCGCTCACGAGGAGGCAGGCGGAGAGCCGTACCTCGAGATCCAGCAGCCGCGCCTCTTCACCGGGCCGATCATCGCGGCGCGCGGGCCCGGAAAGACCGCAACCTCCAGATTGTCGTTGTGGCTGGCCGGCGTCAGCCTGCTCGTCCTGCTGATCGCCTGCGCCAACGTTGCCAATCTACTTCTGACACGCGGCATCAGGGCCTCTCGCGAGCAGGCCGTTCGCGTCGCACTCGGGAGTGG
>JALCBJ010000212.1 GCA_028066595.1 Thermoanaerobaculia bacterium | reverse complement strand
GTTGTGTTATGTGCAGCGCCCAGTTATGTGGAGTAACTGATCTGGGTGGCTGAGGACGCCGATTCTGGCGGCGGTTGCTGCACATAATTGGATGATCTCCGTGAAAGGAGATCATCATGAAGAGCAGTTCGAAGCGCCGGGTTTGGTCACCGGAGTCGGAGCGAGCGTACGCGCCACAGCGAATCTCTCGGGCGGCTGCGGGCAATCAGCAGATGTTGCTGTCGTTTAGGCGATGGCTCACCGACGAGAGGGGGTTGGCGACCGCGACGATCACGGCCTACATTGGGAGTGCCTGTACGTTCGTGGATGCGGTCGCCGAGCGCAGCGGCAGGACCGGGGTGGCGGTGGTGAGGTCTTTGTCCGTTCGGTCGATGGAGGTCTTCTTCGTCGAGTACGGCAAGACGCACAGCATGTATGCCCGACGCAACATGGCGACGGCGATGAGATCGTTTCTCGAGTTCGCGGTCTTGCGCGGCTGGACCCATCGAGAGATGGCGGATTCTGTCCCGAGCCTGATCGGATACCGCCTCAGCGACCTGCCCCGCGGAGCCAGCGACGAGCAGGTCGCGAAACTCTTGGCCGGCATGCAGGCCTCGGAGTTTGGCCGGTGTCGGCTTCGAGATTGCGCCATCGTGTGGCTGCTGGTGACCTACGGCGTGCGACGCTCCCAGGTATCCGCCCTGCGGCTCGCGGATATCGACTGGTCGCAGAGGACTATTGAGTTTGCTGCACACAAGGGCGGTAAGGCGGTTCACCAGACCTTGACTCCCGCCACGGCACAGAAGCTCTCCGAGTACCTGCGACGGCAACGACCGGAGAGTGAGAGCGAGTACGTTTTCTTGCGCCATCGGCGGCCCCACACCCGTCTCTCTCCGACCGCGATTACGGTCATGCTCGCAGCTTGGGCCCAGCGTTGTGGATTGCCGCGGCTGCATCCCCACGCGCTGCGTCACGCCTTCGCGACGCGTCTGCTGCGCACGGGTCAACCGATCAAGACCATTGCAGATCTTCTCGGCCATCGGTCCTTGGGCGCCGTGTCGATCTACGCCAAGGTCGACTTTGCACGTCTGATCGAGGTCGCGGTCGAGTGGCCCGAGGAGGCCACACCATGACCCCGCGGCACCCTTTCACCAGCTGGTTGGCCTCTCATTTCGACCACTTCGTCGCGCTGCGAAACGCCTGCGGCGCGAAGTACGTCTCCCAGAGACGTCTGCTTCTCGCCTTGGATCGCTACCTGAGCCAGCATGCGCCGGGACCGCCCTTGCGGCGCGAAACACTGCAGCGGTACCTGGCCTCTCTGGATCGGCTGACTCCGCGGGCCCGGGACAACGCCATCTCTGTGGTGTGGTCCGCTTTGCGCCACGCGCAAGCTCATGGGGCAGCGATCGAGCCCTTACCCCCGCGACCCGCCCATCCGCCCGCGGGCTGGCGGCAACGACCTGCGCGCATTCTCGAGCCCCAGGAGATGTCGAGGCTGATCCGTGGAGCCCGCCAGCTGCCACCCCGAGGCCAGCTCCGTGCAGCGACGACCGCAACGGTGATCGGACTGCTGTCCGCCACCGGGATCCGAATCGGCGAAGCTCTGGCGATCGATATCGGGGACCTGGATCCCGACGACGGGATTCTGACGATTCGCAGCGGCAAGTTCGGCAAGCGGCGAGCGCTGCCCTTGCTCAGCTCGACCACGCGCGCTCTGCTGCGCTATCTGGACCATCCGGCACGTCGTGTGGCCAAGACTGCGTCGGCTCCTCTCTTCGTCTCGTGTCTTCGGCGACGGGTGGCACACGCGACCGTCACCCAGGGCCTCTACGATGCATCTCAGATCGCTGGCATCACCCAGCCCAGACCCCGGCTCCACGACCTGCGCCACACCTTCGCCGTCCAGCGTGTCGCTGCTTGGTACCGCGAAGGTCGAGAGGTCAACCGGCTCCTGCCCGCTTTGAGTACCTACCTGGGCCACGTCTCGGTCCAGAACACCCGGCGATACCTCACCCAGAACGGTGTGCTCCTGGAGCAAGCTGCGTCCCGTTTCGAAACGAGCACCCGGGCTCTGGACGAGGTCCGCTCATGAAGCGCTCAGATCCCACCGTGACTCTCCAGGCTCTGGTCCAAGACTTCTTCGAGAAACATCTGACTCTGGAGCGCCAAGCCAGCCGCAACACGGTCTTGGCCTACCGCGACGCTCTCAAGCTCTTTCTCCGCCACGCGGCCGATCAGAAGGGCACCACGGCGGAGCAGCTCGGCCACAGCGTTCTGGAGGTCGAAGTCGTCCGCTCCTTTCTCGGCTGGCTCGAGACACACCGCGGATGTGGACCGCGCACCCGAAACCACCGGCTGGCAGCGATCAAGTCCTTCGTCCGCTATGTCGCCTCCGTGGCCCCGGAGCACCTGGAGCGATGCCGAAGAATCCGCGAGCTGCGGCCAGCGCGCGTCGAGCACAAGGAGGTCGAATACCTCGACGAAGACGAGATCCTGGCCCTGCTCCAAGGGATCGATACCGTCCACGGCGCCCGCGATCGGGCCTTGCTCCTGCTGCTCTACAACACCGGCGCGCGGGTCCAGGAAGTCGTCGATCTCGACGTTGGCGACATCCGGCGCGGTCCGGTCGCTCTGGTCACCTTGCAGGGCAAGGGCCGCAAGCAGCGCATCTGCCCCCTATGGGCCAGAACCCTCGAAGCCATCGATGCATGGCTCGCCGTGCGAGGACACGACGAAGGCGCCCTCTTCCTCAATGTCCAAGGCCGACGCCTCAGCCGCTCCGGCGTAGCCCACATCCTGAGAACTCTGGCGGCGAACGCCGGGCTCAACCCTCGATATGCCCGTAGCGTCACTCCGCACGTGATCCGCCACACGACCGCCATGCATCTGCTCCAGTCCGGCGTCGACATCACGACGCTGGCCGCCTGGCTCGGCCACTCCCAACTCTCGACAACGCACGGCTACGTCGAGATCAACCTACGGATGAAGCAGAAGGCGCTCGCCGCCTCGAATACGTTGCCCGAACTCAGCCGCGGGGACTTTCCGCAGGACGACCTGCTCGCCTGGCTCGAACGGCTCGGCAAATCCGGTCGTTATGTGGAGCGCCCGCCGCCGGAACCGGCGTACTCAGCCGTCCAGACCGCCTACTCCACATAACTGTGGGCTGCACATAACA
>JALCBJ010000062.1 GCA_028066595.1 Thermoanaerobaculia bacterium | reverse complement strand
TCCTGAGCGCTCCAGTCTCGATCCCGGCTGGTTATCCGCAACGCACTCCTAGCGCATTCCTGATTCCGGACTGCGTACCCTTGTCGAGGCCCGGGCGACGACTGTGGATAGGTCCGTTCTTCGGCGTTCGTTCGCCGAGACACGAAGCGGCCCGGTCGGGAATTCCTGACCAGGCCGAGATCTTGAAAGTTCTTGTTTTGTAGGCGGGCCGCTACAGATCGAGTGGCTCTAGGAGCGGTGATATCTGCCGTCGTGAGAGGCACATGGCATGGTCGACAGGAAGGTTGTGGATGGACGCTGTCGCCCTTGTGGTTGGACCGAGTCGGACGTTGAAGTAGCGAGCTTCGTCGTCGGCAATCCTCGTAGCGTAGATTTCCCCGGGCTGCAACTCGGTAATGGTGGACGCACCGCTACCACCGAACTCCGGCAAGCGTGCGAATCCTCGTTCGAGCAGGTCGGTGGTGAAATCACTGGTTCCGACGCCGAGTTGAGGATTCATGAACGCCCTGTGCGACAAGTTGACCAACAGAAGGACGTCGAAACCCGGTAGCTCAACAAGGGGAAGAGGAGCCTCGTCCAGTCGCAAGAGACAGGCGACCCACTCCGGCGGGGCAGTCGCGATCGGACCTGGAAGGTCGAAACTCGAGGGGTCTACCAGTCCGAACGTGTCGGCACCTCCCACCAGACCCATCAAGTTGGGTGTCTGCGGCTCACCGGCGATATGTGGGTTGGGATCGCCCGGCAGCTCGAAAGTCATCGGCAGTACGCGCTCGTACCGATCCACGGTCGACGCGGCAGGACCCACAGTCGTCACCAGAACATCTCCGTTCCGCACGGCGACCGCCGTGAACTGAGTGTCGCTGCGCTCGGCGAGCGTACTCCGTGCTCCCGATTCTGGATCAATCCGAACGATCGCAGCGAGGTCTTCGGCAACTGAGGACTCGGCCACCAGCACCGTGCCATCGGAGCCGATGGCGACTGCGGTCGACTCGATCAAAGTAGTGACGATGTCTTGGAGACCGGTGACGGGATCGATCCGGATCACCGCCCCGAGCCCGCCGAAGGCTCCGGGGTCGGCAACCAAGATGTCCCGGTTGGGCAGGACGCCGATGCCAGCCGGCGCGCTCAGGAGGTTGCCGAACGCGACGATGCTCTGCGCTCCGCTTTGCGGATCGACGCGCAGCACCGCGCCTCCGAAGGCGCTGGCGTCGGCGACCAGGAGCTGACCATCGGCTTCGATCGCGATCGTCACCGGCTCTACGAAGTCGCCGCCGAGAGACAGTGGCGTTGCCAAACCAGAGTCTGGATCGACTCGCAGAACTCCTCCGACGCCCGCGACCTGAGAGTCTACGACGATGATGGTGCCATCCGCGTCGACTGCCAGCCCGCGCGGATCGGCTAGGACTGGAGACTCCGAGATGAGTATCCAGGCGCCAGTTTCCGTGTCGATACGTAGGATGCGACCTTCGCCCGATCCGTCGCGGTCGGCGATGAGTAGATCGCCAGATACCTCGAGTGCCATCCCTCCAGGTTCGTCGAGGACTCCGGCGGCCAGAACCTCGACGGCATCGGGTGCCGGGTTGAGGAGTGCGAGGCTCGGCGAAGCAACGAAGTAGCTGGCGCCCAGCACCAATCGGCCACTACCGCCGTCCTGTTCACCCTGGCCGCCGATAGCCACTGCACGCGTTCCGAACAGGTCGACGAGCGTTCCAGCGAGGGACAGCGTGCCACCCGCACCTCCACCACCGGAGCCTCCGTCGAGGCCGGCACCGCCATGGCCACCGTGGCCGCCGCGACCGCCTGGTCCGCCATTGCCGCCGACGGAGTTGACCGCGGCAGGGAATGGTCCGAAGACCCCGAGCTGGCCGCCTGAGCCATCCGATCCAAACGTGCCTGCGGTGCCTTCCGCCCCCGTGGTACCCGACGCTCCTTCTGCCCCGTTGCTCAACATCGATGCGGCCGCGGTCAACCTTCCTCGGGCGCGGATTTCAATGGCTCCGCCGCCACCACCACCCGCACCTCCGTCGCCACCAGCGCCTCCTTCGCCGCCGCGTCCCCCGATGCCACCGATGCCACCGTCGCCACCGATACCTCCCCAAAGCGGAACTGGCAAAGGTATGAAGGTCAGGCCGCCACCGCCGGCGCCGCCACCGCCGCCGCCACCACCGCGAGCTCCGCCACCACCGCCGCCACCGCCGCCGGCGCCACCACCGCCCGCTCCGCCGCCGCCACCACTGAGAAGGGCACCGGAGCCGAGGTTGCGGCCACCTTCACCGTCGAACCCGGACTGTCCGCCGACTCCAGATCGACCGTCGTAAACCTGGCCGGAGTGACCGGCACCGCCAGCGGCGAAAGGGGCGCCTCCGAATCCAGGAAGGCCACCGGCGGCGGAGAACGACTGGCCACCCGTACCGGCCACTCCGCCCGCACCGCTCAGGCCGCCACCCCCGAGATTGTCGACGCCGTCCTCACCGGCGTCGCCGAAGGTTCCATCGACGCCGCTACTGCCGAGAGCACCGGCGGCGCCGCTGCTGCCTGGACTTCCCGGACCGCCGTTGAACGCTCCCAGCGGACCGGGGGTACCGCTTCCGCCTGCTCCGCCGCCGGTACCTCCGGCGCCACCGTCACCTCCACCGCCACCATCGCCACCGAAAAGACCTCCTCTTCCACCGCCTGCAAACGCCATCGGGCCGTCTGCGGAGACATCGATGACGGCATCGAAGGCGATCGAGACATCGTTGCCAGCTACCAACGAAACAGCATCGTCACCCCGCACTGTCAGGAGCTCATTCTCGGCGAGCACGAGGTCGCCGGCGATGTAGAACGTGACGTGTCCAGGCGAGATCTCCGTCGTGAACGAGACGCCCTTGATGGCGCTCGGGTCGCCGTCGCCATCGCCGGTAATGCTCAATGACTCCGTATCGACCACGATCTCACGGAAGCCGGCGGCACGTGCCTCGGTTCTGTTGACGGGTTGTAGCGCCTGATCGAGATCGATCCCGACGTGCTGGTGCCCGATCTGAGGCTTGTTGCTCTCGACCTCAAATGCCGGTTGCGCCTGCCCCACAGGGCTGGACTCGCTATCGTTCTCGATGACTCGAGCTTCGGCAACAGGTACCAGCAACGCAGCTACGAGTGCCATTCCAAGAATTCGTTTCGGCATCATGATGCTCCTCTGGTTTCCAAAGTCACTGAGCACGTGGCGCTGGCTTTGCAGCTATCTCGTTCAGCCGATGGACGACGCGGGATAGCGGCAGCACTTTCGGCTCCGCGGCTCATGGGTAACCGAACTCACGGTGTCTTGCTCTACTGGATGAGTCGGTATGGGTACTTCAGTTCCACGGACCATCCGAGTTGCAGAGATGTTTAGGAAGTGATCACCCGTGCTGCAAAAACTGCTTCGATCTTCCGGTGTGGTTCCGAAAGCAAGGGTTCATGATTGCTGGTCGTGCCCTCAGTCGTTGGGGCAGCGATGTTCTTTCTGTGTTCGCGGAGCTAAACACCTTCTCAACCTAGAAGGTCTATGTAGTGCATTGTTTGACAGCTTCCTTCCGTTCTTTTCGGGCTAGCGCGGCCACTGAGCCACGTCGCTCCTTCTTGAAATAGCGTTGCTATTCCTCCTCGGAGCGCCTCGTCATGACCACGAGCTCCCCGAAACGAGCAGGAAGGCTCTGATCAAACACTGCACCAGTCATCGGAGGGAACGTCCCGGCCGAAGAATCTATGACCATTGCGGAGACACGAGACCATGAACTACAACACACGAATTCTCACCCAGACGTCCATCGTTGTACTCAGCCTGTTTGCACAGGCCTTCGGAGGGGCCAGCCCGGCCGCCGCGCAAGCCGGCTCGGGTACCTTCGAGATTTATCTCGGCCAGTTCGCGTTCGAAGAGGACTATCGGGAAACTACATATGGTCTGAGGGCGGGCTATCGCTCCTCCAATCGCATCGGTATCGAAGCGTCGCTAGGGTACGCTGATACCGATGTCGCCGACGCTACGTTCCTCGACCTTTCCGCGAAGATCTACTTCGGCTCCGAAGCCAGCAAGGCTCAGGCGTTTCTCTTTGCTGGTCCGGGTTGGGCTGACGTAGATTCCGACGATGTTCTTACTCTCAACCTCGGTGTCGGCCTCGACATCCGGTTGAGCGACAGGATGTTCCTTCGTCCCGATGTGAGGTCGCGGTGGTTCGAGCACTCCGAGGCTTCGGACCTGGAAGCCAGTCTCAGTCTGGGATTCACCTTCGGCGACTAGTAAGGTGTCACCGTCTTCTCGAGAATGAACAGGATCACAAGGAGCGAAGAATGAAACGCGGATCATTGAAAGAGTTTCCACTCTTGTGCCTTCTCGTCGCAGTTCTTCCTGCGTTGGGCTGCGCATTTGGCAACACACATACTTTCGACTATCGACCTCGGGCTCCTGTCAGCGTCGGGGAAGGTGCCGTGGTCATACTTTTCTCGGTCGCCGACCGCCGCCCGGATATCGTTGCGGGCGATGAGCCTCCTGAATGGGTCGGCGAGCAGAGAGGCGGCTACGGCAATCCTTTCAATGTCAAGACCACGAGCGGAAAGCCGTTCTCCGCGATCGTCGCGGAGACGGTCCGCCGCGACCTGGAGGCTGCCGGCTTTGACGCCGTTCTGGTCGATGAATCGGCTTCGGCGAACTCCGTGGGCGAGACCATTCGATCGCGAGGGGCGCAGCGAGGCGTCGCCGTCGTGATGCATAAGTTCAATTCAAATACCTATGTAAACATCGATGTCGAGTGGGATTTCGAGGTAACCGTCCTCGACGCCAACGGCGAGGCGATCGGCTCCAACCGAGAGACAGGAAAGGAAACCCTGGAGGGCTCTTTCATGAATCCACCCAAAGCGGCCAAGGAGAAAGTGCCACCGTTCTTCTACGACATCGTGCACCGGCTGGTGGTGGGCAATGAGGAGATACGGGAAGCCTTGACTGTTTCGAGATAGCGTTCCGTTTCATCCGGCCGCCGGCCTCAGCGCGGTGTTTGACCCAGGTGAACGATTGGGTTAACCGGAGGGCGTCGAACTCTGGATCGGAGCCGGATCTCGTGCGCGGCGGCCACATTCTGGTCGAGACTCGCAACGGAATGATCGTCGACACCGAGGTCGAGATCGTGGCCGGCAGTGGAAAATCCGCTGCCGGCCACGCGATGCTGGAACGGCTGTCTGGCAATCATCGCGTGACAGTTGCGGCCGACAAGGGAAACGATAAAACAAACATTTGTTGACGGAGCGCGGCGACTGCGTGCCACTCCGTATGTTGCGCACGACACCTCGAATCGTTGAAGCGGTATCGATGGTCCACGACGCGTCACTTCAGCGGCGCGGCCAGCATGGCGAGGCGTCCGCGCGGCTGGAAGCACCGTTTGGCAGGCTCCACTACGCATTCTCGGATCCTGCGGATCGGCCGCGAGAGTTGCTACCCACTAAACAGGTTGCAGGTCGCGCCAGTCTGTTCCGGTAAGCGGACCTTTTGTTCGATGTACTGACGACATTCTGGAGATCATCATGTTGCTGCGAGTTCATTTAGAAACGAAATCGTCCGACACGACCAGGGCTACTGTCGCGGGGAATTGGGTGCAGTGGCTAGCCTGCCTCTGTCTGCTAGCCGCACTTGCCGGCCCAAGCGCGGCGCAGGCTGACTCGTCAGGACGCTCCGAAAGCGTCGGCGATATTGCATCGGTAGTGGCACTCAAGGTCTCGCCTGCTGTACTGGAGCGTCTCGAAGGTGGTGAGCTAGTCGAGGCTCTGGTCAGCTTCTCGCTTCCTGAGGATTGGCGTCGGCGCTCTATTGCAGAACGCCGGGAGATCATCCAGCTCCGCCGAGGTGCGCTGGAGAAAAGGGTGGCTGTCGATAGCAGCCTCGTCCGGCGTCGATATCTTGCTGTGAACGTGATCGTCGTCAGCCTGGACTCTACGGCTCTGGAGATTCTGGCGGCGGATCCGGAAGTGTTGCGGATCGACGAGCCAGAGACCGAGTACGCGACACTGCTCGAGTCCGTTCCGCAGATCCGGCTCGATACGCTGCACGATCTGGGCGCGGATGGTGACGGCGTTCGCGTCGCAGTACTCGACACCGGAATCGATACTGATCACCCCGACCTTTCGGATGATCTGGTGGTCGAGCGCTGCTATTGCTCAGCCGGGGGCGGATGCTGCCCGGAGGGGACCGGCTTTGAGTCCGGCGATGGAAGTGCCGAAGACGATCACGGTCACGGCACGCACGTCGCGGGGATCGTGACGTCTCGCGGCACGGTGAGCCCCTTGGGTGGCGCGCCCGATGCCGAAGTGGTGGCCGTCAAGGTCCTCAGCGCCGCAGGTAGTGGCAGTGTCGTGGACGTCCTCCATGCTCTTGATTGGATCGCCAACAACAACGACACACTCGGCGTTGACCTAGTCAACCTAAGCCTCGGAGGCGGCGCCTACTCCGGGCATTGCGACGATGCAGATGCTGGGACTCAAGCCTACGCTACAGCCATCGGAAACCTCCGGGACCAGGGCGTATTGACTCTTGCCGCTAGTAGCAACGATGCCCACGCTTCGACCATGTCGCGCCCTGCCTGCGTCGAGGATGCAGTGTCGGTTGGGGCTGTGTACGACTACGCAGGTAGTTTCTCCATTGGCTGCTCCGATCCTTCGACGCAGGTCGACGAAATCGCTTGCTTCTCCAATCTGTCACACACTACGGACATCATGAGCCCCGGGGCGCGCGTAACGTCGACATCGACGAATGGCGGAAGTGGGACTCAGTCCGGGACGTCGCAGGCCACTCCTCTGGCCGCGGCCTGTGCGGCGGCACTAAAGGATGGTTTGGCCCCACGAGCCCTGTCAGCCGCTGACATAGAGCGCGCGCTCGAAGTCTCGAGTACGTGCGTCACCCGCATCCAGGACAACGCTGGGTCTTGGATTTACCCTCGTATCGATTGTGCTCAAGCTTTGGACTACCTGGTGATTGGCGATGCCGCGGGCAATGACAATTTCGATGGCCGTGGTCTGCTAGTGGGCAGCAGCGGGACGACGGCAGGTTCGAATGTCGATGCAGTCCTCGAATGTGGTGAACCACAGCACCTGTCGGGCAAAGGCGAGAGCTCAGTATGGTGGAAGTGGATCTCGCCGTCGTCAGGCCACGTGGAGTTCAATACCTTCGGGAGCAATTTCGACACCGTGCTTGGCATCTATGTTGGAGAAAGCGTTAGAGATCTGATCCAGGAGGCCGAGAATGATGATGCATCCGGGGTACTAAGCCAGGTCGGCTTCTTGGCCTCGGCGGGAACGGAGTATCAGATAGTAGTCACTGGTTTCACTGGCGCAACGGGGGAGATTCTCCTCAATTGGAGTTTGGTGGGCGACGCCGATCTGATCTTCGAAGACGACTTCGAGTCGGGCAACACTTTGGCTTGGTCGTCCTCGGTGCCATGAGCTCGACGGATCCGCCATCGGTCCGCTCGCTCGGCGAGTGGGCGATTTTTGTCTTGTAGAGGCAATAGGGTTCTGATATTTTGACATGTACAGTCAATGTGTTTCAAAAGGGGAAGGTCGACTGGTTCGGCCTGCTCCGGTGGTCGCGTGCCAGGTGGCTCGCTCCGAATCCATGGATGTGGAAAACCCCAGCGGATCCGAGGTGGGGTCGAACGCCGACAACCCAGATGTGGTTGCGCGGGCGGTTCGGCGGTTTCAGGACGGCGAAGAGCGGGAAGCCAGCTTCAGGACATTGTTCGACCTGCATCACAGTGCAGTCGAAGGTTTCTTCGTCCGCCGCACCGCGTCGACCGAGGAGAGCCTGGATCTGATGCAGGAGACGTTTCTGAGGGCATACAAGGGCCTCGACGGCTACCAGTGGCAGGCACCGTTCGGCGCCTGGTTGTTTCGGATCGCTTGGAATGTTCTCAAGACATCGGCGACGCGAGCGCAGTCGAGCTGGCCTTGGGGGCATCAGACGGAGCTTGAGGAGTCCGTTACGCAATCTGCCGACCCCGCGCGCCACAGGACGGCGGAGAACGCCGCGCCGTCCGCCTTGCTACAAGAGGAGCGTAGGCAGCTGCTTCGGCTGGCGATCGAGAGGCTTCCAGCACAGCGCCGCCGTTGTGTCGTCCTGTGGGCCTACCATGAGCTGACGTATCAGCAGATCGCTGTGGTCTTGAGGATCTCGATCGGTACGGTCAAGGCTCATATGTCGCAAGCGAAAGAACAACTCGGAGGAATCTTGGCAGAGATCGAAGAGACGGCAACACATGGTTGATTCACAAACACTACGCGACGAGCTGGCAGCGGCCATCGCCGATGGGGGGCTGCCGGAGGATAGCGACCGTCCTAGTTTGGACGAGTTGCTGGCGTACTGCTCTGACGAGCTCGATCCGGCGAGCGCGGACCGCGTCCAGGATCATCTGGTCTCCAGTAGAAGTTCCCTCGAACAGGTGCTCGAGCTCGATGCGTTTCTGAATCCGGAAACGCCCACCAGCGGCTCGACTGATCTTCGGACAGTGCGAGCCTGGCGAGATCTACGGTCCCGAATCCCGCGCCGGTCGCCTTGGAGGGCCCTCGCTGTGGCCGCTTCCGTCCTGTTCGCCGCGGGCTTGTCTTGGCTGGTGTTGTCGCAACAGCGGATCATCGAACAGCAGCGAGAGGAGCTCGCTAGCTTGGAGAGTGCTCAACCAGATGCTCCGATTCTCGACTTATTTCCTCGAGGATCAGTTCGGAGCCTCGACCCGATAGATCCGGCGGTGTTTCCGGAAAGCGCGGGATTCGCAATCCTGGTGCTCAACCTACCCGATGCCGCACCCTTCGATAGGTTCGCCGCCGAGCTGGTGAGTTCCACGGGCGAAGTGTTGTGGAGCGGGCCGCTACGCCCCAGTGCCTACGGCACCTTTCGGCTAGGAGTGCAGAGCACATGGTTGAGGTCAGGTGCCTCCGAGGTCCGTCTGTACGGCGTCGAGGGAGAGCAAGACCGACACCTACTCGAGACGTTTCCACTCGAACGGGGGCCGTCCCGAGACGGAGAGCCATCGCCGAGATGAACCGAATACCGGTGTCGGTGTACCTGGTCAGCGTCTGTGCCCTGGCAGCGCTCTCGGTGGGTTGCGAGAACCGGCCGGTAGCCACCAACGAACCGGTCCCTGAGCACGGGGACGCCTCGGCGGCCATCGACGCGCCAGCCCCTGAGCACGGAGACGACTTGGCGGCGCCCGAGGGTCCGGCAACCGCGCTCGATCCGACTCCGGGCACAGTGGTACGTCGGAAGTTCGAAGGCTCCGAAGTCTTGCGCTTCGAGCTCCATCTGGATCAGGAGCTCGTGGAGATCGTCGCGTACCAGGAGGGATGTGACATGGAGGTCATCGCCCTGGATCCCTTACGGCAGCCGCTGGTGTTCGTTGATCCGGCGGGGAACGAAGGGCGCGAGCGGATCCACCTTCTCGCATCCGCCCCCGGGCGACATCTTCTCGAGGTGAAACGTGACGATTGTGAGTCGCCATCGGTTGCAGTCACCCTCGAAGTCAGCGCTGCCCGCCTGCCGACGGCGGACGATCGAACCCGAGCCGCCTCGGATCGCCTTTTTGCCGAGTGCGAGGTCTGGTGGCAACAGCGCGATCGTGCGACGCCAGCGCAGGTGGCGAAGAGCTACCTTGACGCGCTGTCCGGCTTCGAAGCCATCGGTGATTTGACTCGCCAAGCGGAGGCACTTCAGCGGCTCGGATGGCTGCACCGTAAGGTTCTCGAGCAGCCACAGGTCGCGCTGACCTACTACGAACGCTCGCGCGGCCTTTTCGCCGCGCTCGGCGACGTTCGGCGCAGGTCGGGCGTACTCAACAACATGGGTCGGGTGTATTTCGACCTGGGTGACATTGATCAAGCTGTCGGCTATTGGACTAGAGCACTTTCGCTCAAACGGGAGAACGGCGATCGGATCGGGGAATCTTGGTCCTTGGGCAACCTAGGTCTTGCCAGTCGCTATCGCGGCGACTTTCAGGATGCGTTGACGTACTACGACCAGGCCCTCGAAGTGCTCCAGGACGATGGGATCTCAGTGGAACTCGGTCGCGCGTTCAACAATCGAGGCCGTTTTTACCACTCCCTGGGACAGAACCATCAGGCCCAGGTGGATCTCGGACGAGCCCTCGACATCGGTCGTCAGGTGAAAAGCGCCTCCCTCCAGGCGATGGCGCTGACCGCCATCGGGCAGATCCAGCTCGAGGCTGGCGATCCTACGGCTGCTCTCAGCAGTCTGGAGGCTGCCAGTGCGCAGCGCGACATCGCAGACTCGCAGCGTGGGCGCGCCGTGACGTTGCGGAGCCTGGGTGCGGTCTACGAACGGCTAGGGCGGCTGCAGGAGGCGGCGGAAGCACAGCATGCAGCCCAAGACATCTTCGAGGAGTCTGGCACGCCACGTGATCGGGCACGCGTTGCCGAGAGTCTCGGCAGGTTGGTGTTGGGAATGGGAGCGCCCGGCAAAGCGGAGCAGTACTTTCGACGAGCACACGAGTTGTTCCATGAGCTCAGTGATGCCGAGGGTGAGGTGTCATCTCGAGTGGGAACCGCCCGTGCTCTTCGCGAGCAAGGAAACCTGATGGATGCGTTGGAGCAGATGAACACAGCGTTGGAACGCGTAGATCGTCTTCGGGTTCGGGCCGCCACACCCGACCTCCGTGCTGCGTTCTTGGCTCGCCATCAGAAAGATATTGGATTCCTGGTGGACTTACTGATGGAGTTGCACCAACGCGAACCCAGCGTGGGGTACCACCGGCGTGCCTTCGAGGTCCATGAGCGATCACGCGCACGAGCTCTGTTCGATCAGATCGCCGAAGCGTCGAACACCACGGCAGGCCAAGACACCTCGGAACAGCAGGCCGTGCTCGAACTGGAGCTACTTTCGCGCCAACAACAAGTCTTGCGGAGGCGCAGCTCGTCTGTCGGCCAGATGCGGGCTATCGAGTCGAAGCTCGACGAGGCGGTCCGCAAGTTGCGCTCGATCCGCGGTGAGATAGCTGCTGCTGACGGCGTGGTGGGGGAGCTTCGTCAGGATCGTCTCCTCGGTGTCGACGAGATCCGCAGCGAGGTGCTAGACGCAGACAGCCTCCTGCTCGCGTACCGACTCGGAGACGAGAAGAGCTATGTGTGGTTGCTCTCGGCGGCCTCCTTCAACGGCTTCGAGCTGCCGACGGCCGATGGAATCTCGGCTCTGGTGCGCAAGGCCCATCGCCTGCTGCAGGCAAGCCATCTCCGCGAGACGCGGGGTCGCACCCATCAGGTCTTGAAGCAACTTTCAGAGATCTTGCTGGCTCCGTTCGTGGAGTCCCTTGAGCATCGGCGGTTGCTGATCGTTGCCGACGGGGCTCTTCACTATCTGCCGTTCGCTGCATTGCCGTTGCCTGGGGAAGGGGAGGAGAGGGCAGGCTCAGGATCTGAGTGGGTGCCCCTCGTCGCCCGCCATGAGGTTGTGGTCTTGCCGTCCGCTTCCAGCATCGCAGCGCTCCGCCGAAGGGCCGTGGGGAGGACCTGGACAGGCGGAGTCGCCGTCCTGACAGGAAAGCCCTTCGGAAACGACACCGACGCGGCATCGACCGCGTCCGATGCGCCCGACGGCACAAGTATCCAGCGTTCTGGAACACGGGGATCTCTCGTCTATGCGAGCTACGAAGCGGCTGCGATACGCAAGCTTGCGGACGAGACGCAGGGACCGCGCGCCGTCGCCGCCGAGGTGACCGCCGCCTCCCTCGGCAATCCAAGGCTCAGCTCCTATCGTTACCTTCATCTTGCTGCTCACGGCGAGATCGATTCGGAGCGACCCGAACTGAGCCGGCTGGTCTTCGAACGAGAGAACGCATCGGGCGAGCGGGAAGACGAGGTGCTCTACGCGCATGAAGTAGCGTCGCTCGAGCTTCCAGCCGAGCTCGTGGTGTTGAGTGCCTGCGAGACCGCGCTCGGTCAGGAGGTACGAGGCGAAGGCTTTGTGGGGCTACCCCAGGGCTTCTTCAGGGCTGGGGCGTCGAGTGTTCTGGTAAGTCTCTGGAAGGTCGATGACCGAGCTACAGCCGAACTGATGAAATATTTCTATACCGGCCTGCTGCGAAACGACCTTTCAGCACCGGCCGCCTTGCAGCAAGCGCAGAACGAGCTGAGGGCTCAGCCGGGATGGCGAGCTCCCTACTTCTGGGCTGGATTCGTGCTCTTGGGCGATTGGAGGGAAGGCCGGCACTAAACCGATCGCGGTTCGCGGAGGTCTATAGGTAAACCCACGGGCGTTGTCCGTCTTGCCATACATCACAAGCCGAACCAGGAGGGCAGCAATCATGCCTAACGAGACATCTCGTAGAGAATCCGAGCTGCACGCCGACGACTACTTTTCCGTCGATCGGCTCAGAGTCAGGTGTCACACCTGCAGCGAAGAGTTCTTCGAGCGGAGCGCCAAGACCAGTACGAAAGATGGTCGGCACACCGCCTACACTATGAAATGCAAGTCAGCCGGTTGCAGCGCAAGGGCGTTTCTCAAAGTTCCACGATCTAAGGATGCTCCGACGGGGGTACCGATCGAACTGCGGGTGGAAGAGACAGAACTCCATCCGGACGACAACTTCAGCATTGGTGGTTTGGACGTGTTGCTTGCGTTCGATGGTCCTTCGCTACTACGAAAGTTGAAGGAGGTGGACGCCGACTTCGAACAGACGCTCTATCGTTACCAACCTCCCGGCGAGGCAATACCCGAGATCAAGGTTTTCGTCCCGCACAAGTAGGACAGTGAAATGAGCTCCAACGCCGCTTCCGGGCCAGTGAGGCTGGCCGGCGACAAGGTCAGCTGTGGTCTCGGGCCGGGAGACAGGGTCGCCGGCAGGTTCGAGATCTACCGCTTCGTAGGTGCAGGAGCCTTCGCTGAAGTATTCAAGGCCTACGATGCTCAGAATCATCGTACTGTCGCTCTCAAGATCCCGTTCGCCGGCATCGGTCAGGGCGGCGAGCTTTGGCGCCTAGTCAACGAGGTGAATGCGGCGCAGGCGGTGGCCCATCCGAACGTGATGCAGGCTTGGGAAGTGGGTTCCTTCGAGATCGGCGAAAGCGAACCCTACCACTTCATCGCTCTGCAATGGATCGATGGCGATACTCTGCGATCTGTGCTGGATCGTAGCCTCGGAACGTTGACCGACGATGAGAAGATACATTTCGCTCACGATCTCTGCGCAGGCATAGAGGCGATCCATCACCCTGGGATCCTGCATCGCGATATCAAGCCGAGTAACGTGATGCTGACGCCCGATGGCCGGGCCATCATCACCGACTTCGGCTTGGCAACATTGGCGGGTGCGGCTACCAACCCTCGCGCCGGTGCACAGGGTTTCAAGGCACCAGAGCTCGACAGTGGCGGCGAGCCGAGCGAGCAGAGCGATATCTACTCTCTAGGTATGGTCCTCCTCGAGCTCTTTTCCGGATCGAAGCCTTCCGCGCCAGCAGACGGTGCGGGTGTCGTTCTACCGGACACCATCCGCACCGATGAGCTCCGAGAGACGCTCCTCCGATGTATTCATGAAGATCCTGGTTGCCGTCCAGGGTCGGTAGGGGAGGTGTCTCGCGCGCTGCCATCGAGACCGCGATCCGAGGATGGGCGTGCTCGCTGCGTGCCTGTCGAAACGTTGCTGATCGAGCCGTCTTCGAGAATTTCACCGACTCAACGTCTGTGGCTCGTGGCCGTCGGAGTCGCTGCGTTGATAGGGCTCGTCGTGGCGAGCAGTATGAAACCCCTAGTCCTCGCGGACGTTCTTCGAGGCGACCCGCCGGTAGTTTTGGAGTATGAAGCGCGGGAACTTCTAGAGGAGTTGGGCTTTGCGAACGATTCAGTGGATCGCATGCACGGCTACGGTGCCTCATCGGAGTATGGATCTCCCGCGCATCGCGTTACCTTTTGGTATCGGCAGAGCCCACTGCCATTGGCGGCAGGGCGCAGTGGATCGGTGTTCCGACGTCCTACCGATCCGCCACTCATGTTTCCTGGCGAGGCTCGCGTCGTACTCGATACCGAGGGCCGGTTACTGAGCCTGAGTGGGCTGCCACCGGCCGGGTCGGCAGGCGGTTCTGGTGAGTTGGAACCCATGTGGGACCTACTACTCGCCCAGGCAGGGCTCGATGTCGATCGCCTCCATGTGATCGACCCAGACTTCTTCCCAGAGGGATTCGCCGACCGGAGATGGGCCTGGGAGGCTGACGATCCCTATCGGGGGGGAGAGCGGATACGTGTCGAAGCGGCGGCCATCGGTCCGATACCCGTGCACTTCCGGCTCGTCGAGACCACCGGAGACCGGGGGCGCTCCCTGCTCGACTGGCCGGCCGGACTCGCGGGTGGCCGTGATCAGGTCGCGGTCGCTCATGTCGCGTACTGGACTCTCGCTGGACTGGTGCTTCTCGGAGGGGTGTATCTCTGCTGGCGCAATATCCGCCTCAGACACGCGGATCTGTTGGGGGCGACGCGGCTAGCGATCGTCATTCTTGCCGCAAGGCTTCTGGTTTGGTTGCTGGGCGGGCGTCACACGGCGTCGCCTGAGCTTCTGGAGATCCTGGAGGCCCAGCTGGAGCGTGGCCTTTCCGACGGAGTCGTCGCCTGGATCCTCTACATCGCCGTCGAGCCCTTCGCCCGCCGTCGATGGTCATGGCAGGTCGCATCATGGGTGCGACTCCTGCGGGGGCGCGTAGCCGATCCACTGGTGGGGCGAGATCTTCTGGTCGGCACGCTCTTCGGCGTGGGATTGACGCTCGGTGCCCTGGCCTATGCTGTCGTACCGGGCTGGTTTGGCCTGCCAGAACCGGATGGCCATGGGATCGCCGCAATGGCTGGGCTGTTCGACGACGGAGCATTTGCACGCCAGTGTCAGGCGATTCTGGGCCTTCGGGAGTCGTTGGCAATGGCGATCTACGGATTACTCCAGGCCTTGTTGCTAGCCTTTATCGGTACGGTTTGCGTGGTCTTCTTGCGCTGGTTGCTAGGGAACGCGATGTGGTCTCGGGCCATCGCGGTGGCCCTCTTCAGCATCATCATCTTTCCAGCCGCCGGACATCCCCTGGCCGACGCCGCGGTGGCTGTCTTGATCACCAGCCTGTGGCTCGCGGTGCTGGTGCGATTTGGTTTCCTGGCTGCCGTGACGGCGATGGTAGTGAGCTGGTGGCTCAACGGTCATCCCGCGACAATCGACCTGGACGCATGGTACGCCACCGGAGCTGCGGTACCGGTGGCACTCGTCGCGGCGGTCCTGGCCTGGGGTTACTGGGCTTCCCTTGGAAAGGAGAGTGTGCGCCCCCGATGGGTCGACAACGTTTTGGCTACGGCGTACGGGACGAAGGAGGCCGCGCCTGAAGCGAGTTGACCCTCGAGGCAGAGATGTCCTTTGCGGAAGGGGAGCGCTAAGACAGCGATCCGAACAGAAGGCTGCTTGTTTTTGAACTCCCCCTCCAGCTCCCCCTCTCCGAAGAGGGGGAGAGCCAAGGCAACTCCATGATCCCAGATCGACGCAAACGGAGACGGATTTTCCTGCAACGGGCCTCTCGACGACACGTCCACCGAGTTCCCCTTTTTCGAAAAGGGGTTTCAAGACCATGCCGAACAGAAGGCTGCTTGTTTTTGAACTCCCCCTCCAGCTCCCCCTCTCCGAAGAGGGGGAGAGCCAAGGCAACTCCATGATCCCAGATCGACGCAAACGGAGACGGATTTTCCTGCAACGGGCCTCTCGACGACACGTCCACCGAGTTCCCCCTTTTCCGAAAGGGATTTCAAGACCATGCCGAACCGAAGGCTGCTTGTTGTTGAACTCCCCCTCCAACTCCCCCTCTCCGAAGAGGGGAGGGCCAAGGCAGGAGTCAGGGGATTTCAAGAAACTGTGTCGAGAACAGGCCACGGGTCTCAAGCGAGCAGGCTCCTCGAGCCTACGATCACCCAAACACGTCGAGCTCCGCGTCGATCGCCGCCAGGAACTCTTCGTTCCAGCCCTTGAAGCGTTGCATTCTGAGCATGGCGGACTGGTGCCAGATTTCGGTCATGACGAACTGTCGTCGAAAGACCGAGTCCTCACATAGCGTGTCCAACGGTTGGCTGAAAACAAACCTGAGCGTCGAGAAATCCGCTTTGGTGATGTCCACTCCGGTGGAGGAATGCTTGACTACGTGCTGGTCCCACATCAGCCCGAAGTTGATCCTCAGCTGGTCACGCTCGTCGGAAAGTCGACCGCTGTAGACATTGAGGGCTGCGCGGAAGTCGTTGGACAGGAAATCGAGGTACCTGTCCCGGCGGGCGAGTTCCAGCAGTGTGTTGTCCACGAACGAGGGAATGATGTCGCCGGTCAGTGAGCCGCCGGCATTGCCGAGCAGCTCTGCCGCTTCCGGTGAGGCATCACATGTTTGCAGCGCAGTCATCGCAGCGCTACGCACATCGCTGGACTCTTCCAGGATGGTCATCCTCTCGTCGAGGGCCGCGACGTTCACTAAGACCTCGCTACGCAAACGGGAGAGCGTGTTGGCGGCACCTTGCTTGTCGATACGCGACGCGTTCCAGTTATTCACCTGCAGAGCGGTCAGCACGCCGAAAATCACGAGACCGAACTCGATGCAGATAGCCGTCCAATTCGGGCGCTTTGACGCGGTTGCGATGCGGTGCAGGAACATCGGGTGCTCTCCCTGGCTCTTCGTCAACGGGTGTGGACGCGAATCGGCTGGACGGCCCTGGGTGGCCGACGGTCTCCTCGTCCAGAGCGGATACTACTGTCAGGTAGCCGTTTCCATTCGCACGGTGAAGAAGATGTTGCCCCGTGGAACCTGCCTGCGCGCTATCGCGGTAGCTTTCAGCGGCAAGTATCAGTTCTCGACGCTGCGTCTGAGTCGGGGTCCGGGTGACGCAACGGTGACGGCAGGCGTTCGAGCTACCTGGCCGTCGACTACCAGTCGGTCGTGTCTCCGCTCTCGAAGCCGTCCGCAAAGATTGCAAGCTCGATGCACTTGGCCTGCGGCGCTAACGACCAAGACTGCGTCAGTAGTGGGGCGGTGGAGCGTCGTCGGGTTCAGAAGACTCGCCGAGTTCCTCCAGCCGTTGGGACAACAAAAGCAGCTGACGTTCGAGCCGCTCGACGCGTCGCGTGAACTCGAGTACCACGTCGTCGAGGTCGGCCACGCGTTTCGTCAGGTAGGCGTTGGCGGACTCGAGTTCGAACAATCGATCATCCATGGTTCGGCAACCTAGCACGGGGCGACTTTTGAGTTCCCGTCGGCACGACAAGGACAGCCGATCGCAAAATGCCCCGCCGAAGCGGGGCATGTCGGGCGGAACGATCTCGGCCCGGGTCAACTCGTCTCCGGCCAGGGCCGGAGACGAGGGTCACTTGGTAACTGCTAGTTACAGATAGCCACGTCGTCGATCCCACACTCGACGATGTCGCCGGTGGCGGGGCCGTCCGAGCACTGAACCCGCAGCTCGATATTGCCGGCAGGAACAGAGGTCGAGGCGGACGTCCACGAGGCCGTGGACCGCGAGTCACCGTTGGAAACGACCGTCTGCCACGAGCCACCGTTGACACGGTACTGCACATTGAAGAAGTCGCCCGAGGCGTCGTCGCCATTATCGCGCTGGCCGTGGAAGTAGTTGAAGGAGAGCGTGGAGGCGGAGGGGACCGAGATCGCATCCTTGTTCAGGATGCAATTGCCGCCGTCCACGTCCGCGTTGCCGACGCTCGTGTTGCTGGCAGTGAATAGGGAGCTGGAACCCGAAGCCGAGCCGCTCGGCTGGGTCACGACGGTCGAGGTCTGCTGGGTCGGGTTGCCGATGATGAAGGTGCCCGTAGTGCAGGTACCACCGGTCGACCAGCCGGCAACATCGCCGCCCTCGAAGTCATTGTCGTAGGAGCAGCTACCACCGCCGCCGGACTCGTAGACCCGGACGTTGGTGAAGACAGAGTTGTTGCCCGAACCAGCGTCGAAGTCGTTGACCAGAATCAGATTCATCGAGCTGCCCGTGAAGTACTGGCCGACCGGAATGTCGTAGGTCACGGTGCCCGAGGTGTAGTTGTCGAAGTCAGTGATGCCGTAGTTCTGGCTGCCGTGGACCTTGAAGATACGGTTCGAAGAGAGCGTGTTGTCCTCGTCGAAACCGATGCCGTGGACTTCACCCTGGGCGGTCGAGGAGAACTCGAACTCGATGCGGGTATCGGCCGTGATGTTGAACGTCTGGTTGGTGCGGCGCCAGGTGTTGTTGGTGAGGGTGATCGTGTCGCCGCCGTTGGACACCGCGAAGGTCGCCGAGCCGTCCTGGTTGGCGAACGAGGACGTCGTGGTCACGTCCCAGTCGATGCAGTTGGTGCCGTTGCAGTTGCCGCCACCGCCACCACCGCCAGCGGCTGCGATCGAAGCGACGGCGTCGACCCGCGGCACCGTGACGCCGTTGCGCGAATCGGTGATGTTCGTACCGGCCTTGAGGGCCGTGATGGCCGCGTTGCGGCTGATGCCCGAGTTGGTCTCGAAGATCAGTGCTGTGATGCCCGCGGCATAAGGCGTCGACGAGGACGTACCGCCGAAGCAGGAATTGGTGCCACCGCCGGCCTGGGCCGTCGCCGCGCAGTGGGAAGGCGCGAGGATGTCGAGGAAGGTGTCGCTATTCGAGTAGCAGGTGATCTTGTCGGCGAACGTCGTCGCGTCGTTGCACAGGCCGAAATTGGCACCGCCGATGTTGGCGTCGTAGGTCGCGCCTACCGACACGGCATCGGGGTGGCAGGCCGGTGAGGCGATGCCGTTGCTGACCGCGCCGTTGCCCGAAGCCACCAGGGTCACCATGCCGGCGCTGCGGGCCGCCACCAGGGCGCTGGCCTCGGGGATCGACGAGCACGGGCTCGACGACGTCGAGGTGGTACCGAGGCTCATCGAGATGATCTTGATCGCCGGCGAGAAGTTGTTGCGATTGGTCACCGCCCAGTCGATGGCGCCGGGGATATCACCGTCGAGTCCGTTCTGGCCACAGATCGACGCACTCTGGATCTTCAGGAAGACGGCCTTGGCGTCGGGAGCGGAGCCGACGATTCCGCCACCATCACCGACGGCGACACCGGTTACCGCGGTGCCGTGACTCTGGCTGGTGCAGTCGATCCGCGGGTTGTTGTCGTTGTCGGCGAAGTCGCGTCCGCCGAGAATCTTCGAGTTCGGCCAAGCGGACTGGCCACCGAATGCGGCGTGGTCATGGTCGATACCGTCGTCGATGATTGCGATCGTTACGCCGGCGCCGGTCGTACCGCCGGAGTGGGCGTCGTCGGCATTGGTGATGGCGTGCGCCTGCGCGTCCATCTTCACGTAGAGGGGGAGCTCCTGGATGAAGGCGACATCGGCATGACGGGCCAGCTCGCGGATCGAGGCTGCGTTTGCGTAGGCTGAGAATCCATAGGTGCTCTGGTATCGGTTCCAGACCTGGAAACTGCCCCGATTCGTCCTGCCTGCCATCGACTCCAGGACACCGCTTTGAAGATCGGCGATATCCGCCATCAATTCCCGGTGGCCTTCGGGGGACTCAAAGGCGCGGGCCATGTCGGCCGGACCCCTCACCGCGCGCTGGTGAAGGTCGACAACGACCCGGTAGACCGGCGCCTTCGCGCCTTCTGCGTGGGCTTTCGAGAGGTCGCGGTCGAGCTGTTCCAGTAGCTCCGGAGCGATCTTCGAGTCGATGAAAGGTACTGCCGTGGCCATCGAGGCCATCATCAGGGCGAGCAACAAGGCAAAGGTAATCGAACGCATCAGCGAGATTCTCCTGTCGGGAAAGGTACGGGGGTGCGAAGCACTGGGCTGAGCACCGCGTCGATCTAAGGCTGGTCACCGCGTCGATCGGGTCCAGCACTAGGTACGAACTACTCGTTTGCGACGAATAGAGCAGGAACGGTGCCAACTGATCTCGAAACAAGAAGGACGGAAGCATGCGGCTTCCGGACCTCCCATCGAGATTCGATTCTCACTATTGAGAAGCATCGACGTCAGTTTTGAGAATGGCCGCGTGGGCACCTCCGCTACGATGCTTCGCGTCGAGAGGTGGAGTAGAATTGACGCCACGCCCGGTTTCGCAGATGGGGTATGGGTATGCGGCCAGAGGCCGATGCCGAGGGCAAGAATCCCAAGGTCGACGACACCTTCCACCACGACAGGTACTCCGCATCCGAGAGACCTGCCTCCCGCGACGGAGTGACTCCAGAATGAGCGAAGATAGTCTGAAGATCGAGTTCTCTTCAGAGAAGATCGCAGATCCTTCGTTCAGGAACGATCTGGAAGAGCTTCACGATCGATACATCAGACAAGAAGAGGTGGGAGATGACTCTTCGAAAGACTATTGAGACGGCAGGGCAGTTTACTTCAGCTCGTTCTATACCGTCGACACTTCGAAGCTCGCCCCTCTGTTGGACGAGCTCGAGAAACGGGATGTGAAGGATCTCGTCGCCAAGGCGTGGTGCGATAGTGCGGGTGAGGAAACATTTCTGATTTGCAGAGATGGAGACATCCAGAGTTTCGAGTCTCGGGAGGAGTTAGATGATCATTTGGCCGAGATCGCTAACGAAGTCCCAGAGCTCCGAGTCGACTATGGGAAGGAAGCGAGGGGGCGCACGGCGCTCGTCAGGCTCCAGGTCAAAGTCGAAAAGAAGAGAATTGCCCTGCGAAATCTCTTCGCCGATCTGATCCGTACCTCGGACACGGATTCGTTCAAGGAAACGTTCAATTCCCTCGTAGCTGGCAGGAAGTTCGAGGTCGAATGGTGTAAGTTCAGAAGGATTTATGACAAGGAAGCCGGCGACTTCGGCGATTGGTGGGAAGAAGGCTCCGATGAGCTCTTGCTGGCCTTCGCGGATGTAGTCGAATCGGATAAGTACCTATTGTTGGCCCTCGATCTGGAAAAGGCTTCGAATCCAGGGTTGCGTGGCGGGATCAGTCTTATCTTTCATGAGCTGGACGGCGTCAGCAAAGTTTGGATCAAGTACCGTCCGCGGCCAGGGCGCTTCCTCTTGTATCTCACCCATCCAGGAATGGGAGATTCCCCGCACTTCGTGGACAAAAGGATTCCCAACGAGAACGACTGGCCCAAACTGAGAGGTTGATCCGACCCCGGTTTCAAAGTTCTGTCATCTACCCGGGATCGGCCGGTGGATAGTTCAGACATCACCGAACCTATTCCCACCAGCTGCCTCCGTTGAGACGGATCGTCCGGACCTCACCGTCGTCCTCGACGGATAGGAAGGACACATAGCGATCCTCGTCACCGGGTTTGGGGAACAGGAAAACGACGCCGCTCTCCTCGTAGGCGCTCGACAGGGTGGCCTGGAGGAGCTCCTCGATTCTCTCGTCGAGGTCCAGGTCACACTCGAATTCGGGATTGAGGTATCGGTGGTATTCCATGCCGGTCTCATCGTCCGTGGTGGAGTCGAAGAAGCTGTAGAGCCACTCCGCCGGCGGCGTGCCGTCGGGGCAACGCTCGGCGTCGCCGGCGATCACATAGGGGCCCAGGCCGCCCACCGCGCCGATCCAGCGGTCTGACCACAGCCTCCGCAGCACACGGGTTGGTCCTTCCAGCTCTTCCCTGAACCACTCGAACGATGAGATTGCCTCCTGCAGCCAGGAATCGTCGGTCTCCTGGTCTTCGAGTGCGAGGCCGGTGCGGATCCAGCTGTCGATGGTGCGCTCGCCGTCGGGCGCGAACAGAGCCAGGGCGGGGAAGGCGGAGTCAGGGTAGCCGAGGCGGAAGGGCCCGATGCGGAGGAGGGCTTGTCGGTAGGCGGCGGGCAGCACATAGCCGAAGTCCGCTTCGAGGGATGCCAGGCGCTCGGCGGAAAGGGGACCGTCAGCCTCGAGGCGGAGAGTCGCCAGTCGATGCTTGTCGCTCTGCTCGATCTCCCCGCGCAGCTGCCGAATCGCCTCGACGGGGCCCTTCGCCTCTACCAACGAGCGTAGACGGATCTCCATGGCCTGCGGGGCCACGACGAGGAGCCCTGAGCCGCTGACCTTGCGCCGGCCGTCCTCCTGTTGCGCGCTGCCGATGATGGAGTAGGAATGCAGGCCGACTGGAAGCTCGAGCCGAACCTCGGTTTCGCTGATCTCAGCGTCGACCTCGAAAACTGCCGGCGGCATGCCGGCGATGCGGAGCTCCAGACGCTCGGAGATCTGGTCGACGCCGAGCTCGTTGGTGATGCGCAGCGCCACGCCGCCGGCCGCCAGCACGGCGCTCGGCGGCTGTGGCTTGCGGTCGGCGTCGAGCACGGTGGGGGGAAGCATGCTCAACTCGCCCTCGGGGGAGAAACTGTTCGAACCCCAGCCCACGAAACGACCGTCCTCGAGCTGCGCGAAGGCCGTGTAGTAGCCGGCACGGATCGCCTTCACAGACTCGAGTCCGCGGATGGTGCGCAGCTCGCCCTCCAGTTCACCGCGCTTGTCCCCCAAAGTGCCGTGCACGTTGCCCCCGAGGGCCTGCACCTTGCCATCGGCACGGAGGGCGAGGGTGAAGTCGTAGCCCGCCGAGACCGCGGTGATGTTCTCTAGGCCACGGATCAAGGCCGGCCGGTGCACCCCGACGTCGGATACGTTGGAGCCGATCTGCCCCGACTCGTTGTTCCCCCATCCCCACACTCGGCCTTTGTCGTCGAGGGCTACCGCCGCGTGGTAGCCCAGGGAGATCGCGCGGATCTTCGCCAGCCCATGGACCTGGATTGGCTTCGGGTTCGCCGATGCATCTTCATCGAACGAGAAACGGCTCTCGGGCTGCCGGGCGCTTCTGCCGAGCAGCCCCTGGCGGCCGCTACCGGCGCCCCACACGGTGCCATCGGACCGCAGGATCAAGGTCACCTCTTCATTCGCCGCGACCTGGACACCGTCGTCGATGCCGATCTCTACCGGCTCTGCGTGGGACTCCCTATCTCCGGCGCCGAGCTGGCCGTATTCGTTGCTGTCCCAGTCGTTCGTGGCGAGGGTGAAGACGGTGCCGTCTCGCCGCAACGCCACCAAGTGATTCTCCGCCACTGCGACCTGCTGGAGGTCCTCGAGGCCGTCATAGAGCACCGGCACGTGGGCCATCTCCTCACATTGCTCCTCCGGCCTGACCTGTGGGCACCAGTTGTAGCCCCAGAGCCAGAGGTGGCCTTTCCCGTCAATGGCGGCGGCCCCGTCCTCGTCCGCGCTCATGGCCACAGAGACGATCCCCTGAAGCCCTGCGACGGGCTCGAAATGGCGTCGGCCGTGCTCGCCTGCGTCACCCCGGCTTGTCTCGGCGTGACCGCTGGCCACGACTTGGCCGTCGTCCAGTACCCAGAGGACGGGGCCGGCGGC
This sequence comes from Thermoanaerobaculia bacterium, assembly GCA_028066595.1. Taxonomy (GTDB): domain Bacteria; phylum Acidobacteriota; class Thermoanaerobaculia; order Multivoradales; family J023; genus JAUIJL01. Next base: position 15,021 of record JALCBJ010000062.1, on the reverse strand, counting down.
GGCGAGGCGGGCGCTCTCCTCGGCGATGGCCGGCGCAGCCAGAAGGAAGCCGAGGAGCGCGAGAGTCAAGGGGCGGTCGAGAGCGTTGCGGAATGGGAGGAACGAGAACAGAGATTCGATGGGCACGGACGATGGCTCCTTGGGGGGAATGGGGCGAGACCGAGAATTCGAGAGAAGCGGAAATGTTCCTCAAGAATAACCCTCGGCCAGATGGAAAGCGACATGCTCGACGACTACGATCGATACTCTCGAGATGTGACTTCCCGATCACCCGAACAGATCGGCTCGAGGACATCCAGACCCATGCCCGATCCACCACAACCATGGTCTTGACCACAGCAACCTCGCTTTGGCGAACCATTCTGATCGTTGCGCTAGGATTGATCCTTCCGCTCTCGTCGTCGTCGCAGGAACTGCCGTTTCCGTTCCTTGAAGAGGTCGTGATCAGTGGGCTCGACCAGCCGACGGTGGTTCGATTCGCCGATGACGGCACGATCTTTGTGGGTCAGAAGGATGGCCTCGTTCTGGTCTTCGACCATCTTGATGACGCCGACTCTGAGGTCGTCATCGACCTGACGACGGAGGTGAATTCCTATCGGGATCGGGGTCTGCTCGGGTTGGCGATCCACCCGGAGTTCCCAGCTGTTGCCAGCATTTTCGTCCTCTATACCTATGATGCGCCTCCCGGCAGCACCGCTCCGGTGTGGAACGACCAGTGTCCGGATCCCCCGCATGGAGACGTCGATGGTTGCGTGGTCAGCGCCCGCCTTTCACGTGTCGATCTGAACGCATACCAGAGCCCAGTGGAGCAGGTCCTGATTCAGGATGGCTGGTGCCAGCAGTTCCCAAGCCATTCCATCGGCACCGTAGCTTTCGGTGGCGACGGAGCCCTTTACGTCGGCGCCGGAGATGGCGCGAACTTCCGGCCGAGCAACGGCGAGCACGGTGGCGCCGACTTCGGTCAGCTGGGAGGCAGTCTCCGCGGCACCCCGACGGTGGCCAATCCGTGCGGCGATCCACCGGTTCCGCCAGGTGGACACCAGATCCTGCCGAGCGCGGAGGGCGGCGCGTTGCGCAGTCAGGATCTCCTCAGCCCGAACGATCCTGTCAGCTTCTCTGGATCGATCTTACGGGTCGATCCAGAGACGGGAGCGGCGCTGCCGGACAATCCGCTCTTCGGCGGCCCGATGGTGGAAGACGACCGGGTGATCGCCTTTGGGCTGAGAAATCCCTTTCGTTTCTTTGTCGATCCGCAGACCGATGAGATCTGGATCGGTGATGTCGGCTGGAACGGCTGGGACGAGATTGACCGGATCGTCGATCCTACCGACTCCCTGGTGGAAAACTTCGGCTGGCCTTGTTACGAAGGCAACGCCAGACAACCAGACTACGATGTGTTGGATCTGACCCTATGTGAAGCTCTCTACGACGCGCCCGGTTCGGTAGAGGCTCCGTACTTCGCCTATCGTCGGGACGCTGTGCCAGACCCTGATCGATGCGGGACCGGCGGCAACGCGGCGATCTCCGGTATCGCTGTCTACCCAGGAGGTGACTACCCCTCGGAATACGAAGGCGGTCTTTTCTTCGCCGACTTCGCGAATTCGTGCATCTGGGCGATGCTTGCCGGCCCAGGAGGCGTACCCGATCCGGCGACCATCGTGACCCTGGTCGCCGGATCGGGCCGCCCGGTCCACCTGGAGATCGGCCCCCAGGGTGATCTCTTCTATGTCGACCTCAGCGCCGGGGAGGTCCGTCGAGTGAGGGCCCAACCCGGTGCCCTGTTCGGGGACGGATTCGAGAGTGGTGACACCTCGGCCTGGTCGGCCGAAGTACAGGATGCTGCGAAGCAGAATACCTGACCCGCGCTACGTCAGGGCCTCGTCGCGTGCCTCGACCGCGGCACGGGCTTCTGCGACAGCCGCGCGTTCGGCCTCCCGCGCGCGCGGGAGGCCTTCGACCGTGCCGATCGCGCCGATCACCAGCGCGAGCATCACAGTCACGGCGGTGATCACCGGTCCGCGGTGCCGCCGTAGCAGCTTGCCGAGCGATTCCCGGCGTGAGCCTCTGCCGCACGCACCACAGCCGTGTCGTCGCAGGTCGCCAGAGCGCGTTCCCGCACTTCGGCGTCGAGCGTGCACACCTCGGTGAGGAGGTCAAACACCCTGCGCGCCCTCGAGATCATCGGTGCCATCATCGGTGGCCATAGAATCCCGGATCCTCGCAATGACGCTGGCCACGGAGACGGCGGATCGAGGTCGTTCTCGAACTCGATGGGGGCCTCGGGGTGCGCTCGGGGAGGGGCGCGTCCACCTCTCTTCAGGCTTGCCGCAGCCACGCCGCCAGCCAGAGGCGTGCGGCGAGCCAGCGTCGTTTCACCGTTCGTGGCGAGATCTTTAGGTCACGCGCCGCCTCTTCGATCGTCATTCCGAAGAAGAATCGCAGCTCCACGACGCGGGCTGCCTCCGGGTGCAGCAGCCACAGCTCTTTGACCCCTCGAGCCAACGTCAGGCGGCCGTGGTCAGCCGCTGACCACGGGTGGTCTGCCGTCAAGCGCTGCGGTCCGAGACCCTTGAGGATCCTCTCACCCAGGCGCTGTCGCCGGGCGCGGTCGATCAGGATCCGGCGCATCAGGATGCGGGCGACGGCAAAGAAATGCGCGTGGTCTCGCCATTTGGGGCACCGGGCAGCCATGAGCCGTAGCCAGACCTCATGGGCCAGGGCAGTGGGTGAGAGGAGATGGTTTGCGTCCTCGCGTCGCACGTAAAATCCAGCGAGGCGCTGAAGGTCGTGGTAGGTGGCCGTCGCCACCAGATCGCGTGCCTCTCGATCCCCTTCGTGCCAACGGACAAGAAGTTCGTCCAGGTGATCCGGCCCTTTTCTGCCGCACCGTGCACCGCCCGGCCGCACCTGTGTCTCTTTCTCCATCGCGATCCCCCGAGCGTTCATGGAGAAGTCGTGAGGCATGACTTCCTCGACCGGGCTCGTGTGCTGCCGCCGCACTGCTCGTAGCCGGCGGCACGCCCGGGCCGCGCAACGAGCGAGGAAATCCCCATGACAACCGCAACCTCGACGGCGGGGGAGGCCGAAGGTTCACTCCGTGTGGTCCCCGCCCCGACGGTCAGGTGAGTCTTCATGATCGATGCAGCATCGACCAGTTGGTAGCGATCGGCTTCTGATGTTCCATGGCTTCTCCGTTGAACTGTGAAAGGGCGTGTGGTCGCTCCATGGGGGATCGATTGCCCGCTACCGGGACGGTCCTGTTCCTCCGCGAGCACCCACGTGGGACGTCCTGAACGCTAGCGAGTGGTGGCTCGGAGTAGCCTCGGAAGAGCTTCGGAATCCCTGATGTTTCACCGTGGCCTCGCGCGTCGGGCAGGGAGCGGCCGTCGCTGGCGAGAGCTCCGCGACCTGGTGAGCAGAGTTCCATCGGACGGCGAACACGCCTCAGGAGTGTGTGGTTGGCGTTGCAGACCGCCTCCAAGCCGAGCCCCAACAGTGTTTCTCTTCGGGCAGCTTGGCCCACTTTCCCCGGCTCATTCGCTACATCTCTAGATGGGTAGCACGCTGCAAGATCACCGGGACGCCTGGACGTTGCGCAACGTCAAGAACCTTCCACCCATCGCTGGGCATCCCGATCTGCGTGCGCAGTCAACACTGCCCGCTGACCCGGGCAACACCTTGAGGAGACGCCATGAAACCCACGAAAGCTTCCATCGTCCTACTGACCCTTCTCGCCTTGGCCGCCGCCGCCGCCGCAAGCCAGTTGCCGCGCCGTACTCAGCAGGACTGGAAACAGGGCCCCACCTGCGCCCAAGCGAAGAGCTTGCTCATCCAATCCACGAACGCGGCGGCCCGCGCCACGTGCGCAGCTGAAGGCGTGGCGGACATCTGTGAACAGGAGTTTGTGATCGATGCGCAGCACCCCGGAGACAACGGTCAGTGCGTCATGGACGGCCACCTCCGCTTCTCGTGCTTGACTGATCCCGAATGCGGCTTCCCGGATCAGATCGACTGGTAGAGGGTCAGAAGGCGCTACGAAGCGCTGGGTGTCGTGGATCACGGTGACACCCCGTGTTCATGGGCCGGTGGGCCATGGCGTGATCGGTTTCTCCCATGGCCCACGCCAGCGGCCTGGCTGCTGAGTAGCCTCGCCTGGCGAGTCGATGGCGCTCGACAAGGAGCGGCCGATGCGTTCCGGAAACTGATGTTTCGCCGAGCGAGCCTCGGCGGGATCCTTTCCCTGATCAAAGGACGTCGGCTTCCGTAAGCGTCATCGACCAGTGTTTGTTTTCGTGAACCGGTGAATCACGCCGAAGTGTGATCAGGGAACTTGGAGATTGTGCAACTTGCCTGGCGCAGCAAGCGCTTCGTAGCGTGCTCGAAAGACAGGCCCGCCAAGAGGCGTGCTCAGTCGGCTCGGATGACGCGGATGGGGTCGATCACCGCCGCGCGCCGCGCCGGAAAGTAGCTGGCCGCGAGGACGACGGCGAGGAGGCTGAAACTGGCGACAGCGAGCGTGGTCGGATCGTTCCCGCGGACCCCGAACAGCAGGTGCCCCAGCGCGGCCTGAAGACCGAGGCTCAGGCACAGCCCGAGAGGTAGCCCCAGGGCGCCGATGATTTCGTAGAGCGCGGCAGCGGTGGAGCCCCAGTACTTGCGCGCCAGGCTCGCGGAGACCACGACCGCCGGGCGGCCAGAACGGGCGTCTTGCCAGGAGAGCTCTTCCCCGGCAAGCAGCGAATCTGCAGCGTGCGAAAGAAGCCGCCGCCGATCCACTTGTGCCTCTCGATCTCACCCGGGGCTTCCCTGACCGACGGCCCTCCCCGTGCTGGTTTCGGCACCCGACCAGCGCGAGGCGCTGCGCGCCCTGGCCCAGGAGGGGATCGCGGAGGTCGACCTCGCGATCACGATCGAAGGCCGCCATGAGATTTGGATCTCCCTGGCGGATGCCATGGAGCGGAGCGACCAGCTGTTCGACGCCCGGTTCCGGCCGCTGGCCCTACGGTTCGACGTTCCCACCGTACCGACCAACGCGGAAGCAGATCGCAAGGGGTCGGGACGCGAGGGTGGCCGCACCTGTGAAGACACCTGCGAAGTGGTGTACGAGAGGTGCCTACAGAGAACATGCACGCCGGGTGTGCCCCGCACCTGTCAGGTGTGCGACTGTCCGACCTGCAACGCCGAGCGACAGGCCTGCCTCGACGACTGTAACGGCGTGCCCCCGCCACCCCCGGGGTGCACCCAGCCGACGGTGACCGAGTACGTGGAGAGAGACTTGGCGGGGTTCTTCCCCAGCCTCGGCCTCTGGTGCTTCATCACCAACCCGTTCAACACGAGCACCGGGCACACGTTCGAGGAGATCATCTTGGTATACGAAAACCAGCGGATTCGTCGCACCGAGGCGTGCGACGGGACGGTGACCCTGCAGATCGTCGACACCTTTATCACCTACGGTGCGTGCAACTTGCCCACCTTCTTCGTCTGTCCGTTCCCCACCTACTATCCGTTCGACATCTGCCCGTAGAGCATCGGGTCTCCTCGGGTCGCCGCGGCGGCCCGAGGGCGGTTCCCTCGATGGGTTGCGGATCTGGTCCCGGGGTCTCAGGTCAGTCGTTCATCTCGGACCTTCGAACACCCCTGGAGTGCCCCAGAAACTCGTGTAGATGTCGTCGCCGTGCACGAAGAAGACCGCATCGCCAGCCAGGTCGTCGAAGCCGTAGCCGTTTAGATCTCCCGTGGCCAGTGCGCTGCCGAATCGATCTTCCGCTTCGGCGTCTCTTCAACAGCCTCAAGCCCTGCGGAGGGCGGCCTGCGAGGTTGGAGGTGCCGGTTTGCCGTCATCACGGCGTACCCGGTGGGAAGGTAGCGGACCACTCGAGGGTATTTCCGGACTCGAAGTCGTCGGCGAAGAGAATCTCGTCGGGGACGGGACTACGATGGCCGTCGAGCTGGCGTAGATAGGCGAGTAGGGAAACCATTTGCCCCGCGGCGAGCTCGTTGACCTGGTGATGGGGATGGGCGGCAAGCAGATGGTCCTGCGTGGTGAACGTCACGTCGTCGAGGCCGATCCTGGCGTTCTCACCGGCCACGGTGCGGATCTCGACGGTGTTGACGGTGCCGGGTAGCAAGCTGAGACCTTCCTGGCGATGTCGGTACCAGCGGGTCAGACGCCACCCCGGAACATTGGCGGAGTGCGGCAGGCTGACCTCGGCGACCGTCGAGCCGTTCACACGGATCTCGAGATCCGAGGGAGCCGTGTTGCTGTAGCGAAACTCGATGGCGCCTTGGCCGCCGCTTCCGCCGTCGACATCCACGAACCGAACGCCCTCCTGCGGGTTGTCGAGAAAGGCGTAGGCGCCGTGGTGGACGGTATTGTCGATGTTGTTGCGAATGAAGACAGGGTTGTCGACGACCGAGGCTCCACCCGTGAGCTGCGCACTTTCTGCTTGGATGACGACGCCGCCCGCGACCTGGAAGACGTCTTCGAGCTCGGGAGCGGAGCCGTCGTGGAGATAGGGTGCTGTATTCCAGACTCCGCGAAGCGTCGGAGTGTCGATGCCGAGCAGAGGTCCTCCGAGACGGCCACCCGAGGTCGTGCGAATCGTGCCCACGTCGTGCAAGTTCTCGGTTCCCAGGGTGCTGTCCGTGAGACGCGGGCCGGCGTGACACGAGGCGCAGCCGAGGGATGCGAAGACCCTCTCACCGGCTACGCCCTGCGCTGTGAGCTCGCCGTTCTCGGCACGGTAGGGGCTTCGCGGAAAGCTCTCGTCACCTAGCGAAGCAACGTAGGCCGCCAGGGCGTCGAGATCAGCCGATAGTCCGGCCTTGGCGACGCCGAGTGGTGGTCCGGCCACCGCGAAATCCTCATCGCTGAGAAATCCGGTGCCGCCGAAGGCCCCGCGGACGTCGTTTTCGAAGTCCTGAATCTCGTCGAAATTGGCGCTCCAGTGGACGTTTCCGTGCGCGGTGCCTCCGCGTCCTCGAAGGGTCGTGGTGTTGCGGAACCCCTCTCCGCGACCGGTGAAATCCCAGACTCGGCCGTCATGACCTCCGTCGAGGTGGCAGGAGGCACAGCTCAGGTAGCCCTCGTCGCTCATCCTGAGATCGTCCGCGTTGTAGAAGATTTGCTTGCCCCGCAGAACCTCGAACGGCAAGGACTCCGAGGTCACCGTCGGGAGCCGGGTATCGGGGATAGAGATGTCGCCTGTGCGAAAGAGGGCATCGGTTTCGAGCACCGTGACGCTTCGATCCATGAAGTTCTTTACGAAGGTACGTCGCGTCGCAGGGTCGACGCACAGTCCCTGGGGAGCCAGCTCCACGGACAGACGAGTCACCAGCCCACCGAGGCCGGCGGAATCCGACGTCTGCAAGGTATCGAGAACGAGGATCTCGTTGTTTCCCTGGAGGGCCACGAGCAGGTAGTCGCCCAGAGGAGAGAAAGTCACGGCGGATGCCGAATCGCTATTGTCGAGGTCGATCGCCCCTTCGAGGGTACCGGTCGTGAGGTTCAGGCGAGAAACGATGTTGCGGACCGTGTTGTCGGTGTCGAGCTCTTCGCTGAAGAAGGCCCCGCGCTCGGTATTGGGCTTGTTGGAAGCGACCCATGCGTGAGCTCCGTCGGGAGAGAGCGAGAGGCCCGTGAGGTAGTTGGCGACCCCACGTCCCGAGGCGGTGGTGTCTTGGTTGGCGGCGAAACCGAATTTCGGCAACGTCACGGTCCGGGAGATCTCCAGGGTCGTGGTGTCGACCTCCCAGACCTCGGCTTCCAGCTCCGAGGCCAGCAGACGAGTCACGTAGAGACTGGACCCGTCCGCCGACATCCCTAGAGCCCGCGGCCTCGGGCCCACCGCACCCTCAGCCGTCACCGAGTCGTCGGTGGTGGAGAAGCGGGTGATCATGCCTTTTCCTTCCGAGGCCACGAATGCACTCAGGCCGTCCGGCGACATGACGATCGCGCCCGGGGCGCTTCCATAGGGCAGGTTCAAAGTGCGCTGAACGGTGCCGGAGTCATCGAGGATGGCGATTCGGTCGTCGTCCCGGCAAACCACCCAGATCTCTGCGAGAGCGCTGTGAGCCACCGCCCGAGGATCGCGACAGACCGGGGTCTCCCAAAGCCTGGTCAGGCTGTCGGCATCGAATGCGGTCACCGAATCGTTGTCGGGATTGACCGTGAAGACTCGACGTTCGGCTTCGCTGCACAGAATCTGAGAGCTCTCCGACGGACGCTGGCCGGCGATCGGCTCGAGCGCCGTGACCACGTGAGACCGCGAGCCGATGGCGCCGGATGGGTCGCGGGCCTGGACCGTGGCGCGATAGTGACCCGCCTGAGCGTAGCTGTGCGTGGTGCTGCTGGCGGCGGACCAGGGCGTTCGCGGTGAGCCGTCACCGAAATCGAAACGGTATTCGACGGGGTCTCCGTCGGGATCCGTGGCGACGGACGTCAACATCACCGGCGAGCCTGGTTGAGCTGGGTAGTCAGAGGCCGCCAGAGAGTCGATGCTCGGAGCACGATTGCCGCTGAGCTCGCCGCCGGTAGAGAAGCTGAAGGAATAGCCCTGCATTCCGTTGCCGGCGGCGTCTTTGATTCCGCCCTCGGGAAGAATGACTTCATAGCTCTGGTCCGCTGCCAGCGGCTCGTGGGGCGTGAAGGTGAGGATGTCGTCGAAGGCGAAGGTGAGGTCACCGGCCACCGGCTCGCCGCCCAACGGCCTGACGATGAAGCTCACGCCATTGATGAGGGTTGGTGTCTCGAGGGTCTCGTGGATCAGGAGACTGATCGGAGCACCGACCGGGTAGTTCGTGCGGCCCGCCTGTGGGATGTGATAGCCGACCCGCGGCCCCTGGGTGTCCGGCTCCGCCTGATGAGCCCAGATCGCCATGCCTTGATTCGCGCCGCTGCCGCCGGTGATCAGGAGGTTTCCGATGGGCAAGGCGAACTGACTGGTATCGACTCCAACGCCGTCATCGTTCGTCCGCGGCTGCTGGGCGCCATCGAGAAAGAGGACGGACTCGAACGTCCGCATGTCGACCTTGTGGTCCCCGATGAAGGCGTAGTCATCTTGGAATTGGGCGTACATTGCCTGTGCGCCGGGTAGCGGCACGTCGGCGACGAACGTCATCTCGGTGGGGTCGGTGACGTCGACGACCCGCATGCCGTTGCCGTTCACCCGATATGGGAAAACCACGTAGAGGTTGCCGTTGCCGCCCCAGAGCTCGGGCCAATAGCCTCCGGGCCCGCCGGTGGTCAGAACGTCGAGCAGCACGGGATTCGTCGGGTCGCTGACATCGTAGGTCGCCACACCCGTACGGCTCTGATCCGACGCGAAGATCAGGAGGTCGCCGACCAAGAAGGGATGGCCGATGACGCCCGTGAGGCCGAGGTGGTCCCATTCGGCGAGCGTTTCTCCACGTAGAGCGAGAGTCCCCAGGTCGTCCACTGGGTTGTAGCTCCAAAAGGTCCAACCGGCCCACCAAGGCTGAAAGAGATGACCCCGAAGGAAAGGGCCGACGAGACCCGGGGAGTTCTCCCGTACCAGCGTTCCCGGGCCGTCGGCACGAAACGACCACGATAGAGGCTGTCCGAAACCGGAGTTGGGACCGATCGAGAGATAGTCGCCGCGCTTGAGATAGCCGTGAGCCATCACCGGCTGAGCAGTTGTTTCCAGCACCGATGTCACCGCGGGAGCCGTCGGATCCGAGAGGTCCCAGGTTCTGACCAGGAAGTCTGAGCCGGGCTGGCTCGACGGCACTTCCGGAACGGTGAAGAGCACTCCGTTGTGATACGCGATCACGGCCGTGCGACCCTGCCCGGGCGCGTTGAGGGCGCTGAGCAGAGAGCCTGGTACCTGCGCCTCGTTGGGAAAACCGGGAACGACAGGAGGAATCTCCTGGGCCGACAGGGAGAGAGCGACGAGGGAGAGGCTGAGAAGAGATAGCATTCTCAGGGCGATGCTTGACACGAGTCGAACTCCATAGGTCCGTGATCGCTCTCCGGGGAGCGCGGGAGTCGCTGAAAGGAAAGGCCGACGAGCGCTCGAGCCCGCCGGCGGCTTGCGAACGAAAAGAGTCTCGGCGATGGGTGGGGCCGTAGTCCTTCCGGAAAGCTAACGAGTAGATGACGGCCTCGGAGAGACGCACCATTCCTGAGATTGATCGCCAGCTCGAGACCTTTCGCGTTGGCGAATGGAGGGTCGATCCCTCTACGAACCAGTTGGCGAGCGAGCATGAAGTCCGCGTCGTGGAGCCGCGGGTCATGGACCTTCTGGTCTGCCTCGCCGAACGCGCCGAGCACACGGTCTCCAAGGATGAGCTGCTGACTTTGGTGTGGCGCGACGCCTATCTTCGAGACGGTGTGATCGCCAAGACCGTATCGGCCCTGCGGAAGGCGCTTGGAGACGATGCGCGCGATCCGACCTACATCGTCACCGTGCCGCGGCGAGGCTATCGATGGATCGCTCCGGTTCAACGGGAGGGCCAGGACGTCGGCGCCTCCGAGGCTCGTGGGCCCGACCCGCGGGACGGCGGCTCGGCCAGGGACTCTCTCGCAGCCGCGGCTCCTGGCGAGGCCGCCGGTCTCGACCCTGCATCCGGTCTCGACCCCAGCGTGATCGTCGACAGCGTTGGTGCCGGGTCGGGGACTCGCCGGCGGCCTGGAGGCGAGGTGTCGCTTCGGGTTCTTCTCGGTGCGGGCGCGATCTCGGCGCTCCTCGTCTTCTGGGCTTGGCTCGCGATGGGGGAGAAGGTACGGCCCGGGTCCGGCGCCCCGTCCCTGGACTCGATGCCAGCCATCACGACCCTGTCGGTCGAGCCTTTCGCCAACGCTTCCCCTGAGGGCCAGTACGCCTACCTGGCGACCGCACTCTTCGGAGAGGTCGTCGCCGAACTGGCCCGACTCGACAACCCCCAAGTGATTCTGTTGCCGGAGGATCGTTCGGTCTATGACGTCTTGTCCCTGACTCGGCGACCCAGGGCCGAGGCGCGGCTCCGCGGCCGAGTGGAGACCGATGGCCGGAGGCTGGTGGTGAGCCTCCGCCTGGTGCGTCCGGAGAACGGCCGTCTTCTTTGGGCCGAGACCTTCGATCGTCCGCTGGAATCAGCCTTCGAGGTGAAGCAGGACCTGGCGCGTCAAGTCGTAGCGCGTCTCGACCAGGAGCTCGACGAGCTCGAACGCGAACGCCTTTTCCAGACACACCGAGTGGATCCCCTCGCGTACCAGAAGTTCCTGCAAGCTCGCTGGCTTTGGCATCAACGGGGCCGGGAAGACCTGGTGCGGAGCAAAGACCTCTTCCTCGAGGCGACGACTCTCGATCCGACCTTTGCCGAGGGATTCGCGGGGCTGGCCCTCAGCTTCGTGTCGCTCGGTACCTACGGCCTGATACCGATTGACGAAGCGCATGCCCGCATCGATGCCGCGGCGCGTCGTGCTCTGGAGCTGAATCCGCGAACGCCCGAAGCACATACCGCGCTCGGCTGGGTCGAGCTCGACCGACATTGGAGACTGGAAGAGGCCATCGCCGAGTATCGACGCGCCGTGGAGCTGGCGCCCGGACCCACGTCGGCTCGTCAGATGCTGGCGGAATCCCTCTCCTTCGCGGGTCGGCACAGTCAAGCCCTCGAGGTGATCAACGAGGCGTTGGTACTCGAGCCCTACTCCGCACTCCTGCACAGCGTCCGAGGGGTGATATTGAACGCAGCTTCGTGTCCTCGGGCGGCGCTCGATTCCCTGGATCGAGCCGTTCTATTCGGCCCTCGGTTCAGCTGGGTGCACCGCTACCGCTCCTACGCCCTGGCTCGACTTGGGAGACATTCCGAGGCAGCCGAAGCGCGCCTCGAAAGTACTTGGAGTTCAGGGCACCCCGATGGTCCTCCGGAGGAGCTCGCCGCGGAGGTGGCCCAGGACGGACTCTCCGCGTTCTGGCGATGGCAGGAAGCCCGGCTGGAGTCTGCCTCGGTTTCGTCCGAGACCTTCTCGGGCCCTGCGGTCCTGCTGGCCGAAGCGCATGCAGGCCTGGGGCAACGGCAACAGGCCCTCGAGAGCCTCGAACGGGCCGCCGAAAGGCGGGGAGAGTACTTCCTACACCTCCTCCGCAGCAGTGCTTTCGATGCTCTTCACGACGATCCGGACTTCTCGCAGCTGATCGACGATCTCGGTGTCGCGAGCGCCGTCCCGACGGCCGGGCCATGCCAGGTCGACCCGGTGCCGACCCGGTAAGGAATAGCCCAGGATGTCCAAAGGCGGCGAAGGCCGTTCACCTTACGAAATTGGCTTTGCGTCGCTCTTAGCCTGTTGATCCCGCTGAGCTTCCTCGTCTCGATGGCAGGCTCTGCGACCCAATCCTTTGACCTGTGGTTGGTTGGGGTCTTGACTGGCGCGTCGGTCGCCATGGCGGGTGGCCCTATCGCGTTGGTGGTTCTCGCGATCCATCTCCTACCCCGCAACCGATCAGTTCCCAGATGGCCACCCATTCTCTTGTTCTGCACGACGGCTGTTCCGACAGGGTTGCTACTGCTCGCTGGGTGGCACCTCGGCCTCTGATGTTGGATCCTCCCATTCCGCGGAAACCCTTCGAGCAGACTTCAGTCTCAAAGGACCTCGATCAACTCGGCGACGATCTCGACTTCGTCGTCGGGAGGCAGGCTGAGGGTCTCGAACTCGGAGTTGATCGGGCGAAGCTCGATGGCACCATGGCACCACCTCTCTGGATCGCCAAGGTCTCCATCCGCTTTGGCTTCCTGAACCTTCTCGCTGTGGTACACCTTCACGGTATACCGGCCACCATGCTCGCATCGGCGATTCCGCGATGTGAGGCGAGGACGACTCGACCTTCACGGCTTCCTGCCACCGGTGAATGGAAGACGCAATAGGCCCCGTCGGGAATCCGGGGCTCCATCGATTGGCCTTGCACCTGGGCGACGAACATCCCTTTATGGAGCTTTCGATCGGAGCGCAGGCGTACCCAGTCTGCTGGTCGCTGAACGCTCCCGCTGCTGCGGCCAGAGGTACCAGTGGCAGTGCGCTCTTCCATCGATCGTCTGGCGCTCCATCGACGTGGTTCAATCCATCCCTGGCAGCAGGGTTGGGTGAACGTGAGCCAGTCTGGCCCAGGTCGGCCGGTACGGAGCGAGGTTGCGCAGCCGTTCGGGGCTGTGCCCGGTGGTAGTCTCGCGACTCTCCCCACGACGACCCCATCACCCGCTCTGCTGACGGGAGGATCGTGACCCAAACGCCGATTCCCAATTCAGAACTCGACCGAATCCTGACCGCGCAGTTCGCAGACGCCTGGGCCGGCGAGAATGGCGAACAGCCGAGGCTGGGTTGGTCGCGATTCGATCTGGTCTCGGAGTTCGGCGGCTTGGACTTATTCCGCCGACGGACCAGCCGCACTCGGAGTGGGCCGTCTGGCAGTTGGTCCTTGAAACTGCTCGTCGAGAGCATGCCGAGATGCGGGCACTTCATCAAGTACCCGATCTGATCGCCTCCCTGTTCAACTTCGGGTTCGCTACCGACGAGGGAGCGGAACAGTGGCTGGACGCGTGGAACCGATCTGGCAGTCACGAAGAGCTTGAGAGCCTAGAACCCGATAGGGACCGCTGTAGGCTTCAAGTGAACTTCAATTGCCGTGGCCGATCTGTCGGTACATCTCTCCAGTACGAAGTGACCAACGGTTACAGCCCATAGCTGGTGTGAGGATGGCCGAAGTTCGAAAACGACGCCGCACCCTATCCCTGTTTACTGGGGCCGGTGGGCTGGACATTGGGCTGGAAACTGCCGGCTTTGCGGTGGCCCTCTGCATCGAGATGGACAAGGACTGCCGTGACACTTTGGCCAAGAACCGACCTCGGTGGAGACTGTCTAGACCTGGAGACGTTCACGAGCTATCGCCGAGAGAGGCGATGCGACAGGGGCGGTTCAGGGAGGGTGAGCTGACCCTGCTTTCTGGGGGGCCACCCTGCCAGCCATTCTCCAAGTCCAACTATTGGGTGAATGGCGATTCTGCAAGGCTCGAGGATCCCCGCTCCAACACGCTAGGAAGGTATCTCGACTTCGCAGAGAAGCTATTGCCCAGGGTTCTCTTGCTCGAGAACGTGAAGGGCCTCGTATTCAGTGGGAAAGACGAAGGGCTCCAGCTTCTTCAGACGCGGCTCAACGAGATCAACGAGCGGCACGGAGTGGCTTATAAGGCTTCCGTGGCGAGCCTCAACTGCGCAGACTTCGGTGTCCCTCAGTCTCGCGAGCGGGTTTTTGTTGTGGCCGACCGGGAAGGTGGCAGCTTCGCAGTTCCAGAAGCGACACACCACCCAGCCGGTAGCCCAGAGAGTGGTAACGGAGAGGTGCACAGGACGGCATGGGACGCGATTGGCGACTTGGACGTGGATGCCTGGCCGGAACGGCTGGATCCAAGCGGAAAATGGGCAGAGCTGCTGCCGAGCGTCCCGGAAGGAGAGAACTACCTGTGGCACACCCCACGAGGAGACGGTGAGCCGCTGTTCGGCTGGCGTACCCGCTATTGGTCTTTTCTTCTCAAGCTTGCAAAGGACCGCCCCGCCTGGACGATTCAAGCTTCACCAGGTCCTGCCACCGGTCCTTTTCATTGGCGCAGCAGGCACCTCTCGACCGCCGAGCTTTGCCGTATCCAGACTTTCCCGGAAGCCTTTGAGGTCGAGGGCGACTACCGAAGTCAGCACCGCCAGATCGGGAATGCTGTTCCACCGGCAATTGGTGAGCTTCTCGGGCGTGAGATTCGCCGTCAGATACTGGGCGAGCGACCACATCATCGGGCTTCCTTTGTACCCTCTCGCCGCGGAGACTGCCCCGATCCTCATCCAACTGAGCCGGTGCCTGAGCCTTACCTGAAGCTCCGGGGAGCCCATGATGATCATCCGGGAGAAGGCAAAGGCTCTGGAGCACTTCGGAGAGCTGACGTCAGCGGCGAAGTGAGCCCCTGAGGACGGGAGCGAACCAATCAAGACTAGGTCGTCTAGGTTTTCTTACATCTTGAAAGATGAGCTGAGTTTCTTAGT
>JALCBJ010000061.1 GCA_028066595.1 Thermoanaerobaculia bacterium | reverse complement strand
TAACTCATCATCGGGTCCACCGGCTTCACGGTCCAAGGCGCGGACCGCGATTGGATCGGATCACTCGACTCGAAACTTTGTCGGATCGCCTTCTGTACGCCCCACGTCGAACGATGCGGACTCTACGTCTGGCCAGCCCGAAGGCCGTATTGTCCGGACCCGTCCTCACCCGCAGCCGAGCACCCTTTCCGTTCCGTCCTCGACGCAGCAGATCCGTCCCGTACCGACGGCAGTGCCGCCTTGGTAGAGAAAACACCACTCCATACACTTCGCGTCGGTACCGCAGTCCACCACGGAATCTCGCGCCTCCGCAGCTGCAGAATAGACCCAAGATTCGCCGATCATCTCCGGGTCTCCCTCCCCTCCCACACCTGCGGCATAGCCGGCGATCGCGAGGAGAACAATCACGGTGAAGGCGGTCACAAAGCTTTTGCGGGACATGAGCGAATTCTGTTGCGCGACGTTGCGGAACGAGCTCCTCATCACCAGCCTCCTTGGGGGCAAGAGTGTTCGTCACAAAGCCTAGTCTGTGTTCGTTTTGTCCCATCCGCCCATTCCAGGCCTTGTCGCCTCTGACGGCGTTGGCTCTACTCGAAATAGCGCTGCTATTCCTCTTCGGCAAGCCCCAGTGCACCGTTTGACAATTCCCTTCCGCTTGTTTCGGGTCTTCCTGGCCCTGGACGGCGTTGCTTCTCCTCGAAATAGGCCTGCTATTCCTCGTCGGCGCGCCTTGTCAGGACCAGGAATTCTCGAAACAAACAGGAAGGCTCTAATCAAGCGGTGCCCTACCAGGACCAAGAAGCCTCGAATCTGATGGATGTTTCTAGACGACCACCGCACTAGATAGTTTCGACAGATCCATAGACTAACTCATCCACTATGCGATCTTGTGCCTGGATGGCGCTCTCGTACCGAAGGTAACAACTCGGTGACATGTTTCAGACTTCGTGCCGCACGAAACGCGTCACTCGCCCAGCAACAGCTCACCCAGGCGCCGCGCCAGACGAACCGGGCCACGGTAAGCTACTTCGGCGCGACCGCTCATACCCGAACGAAGATAGAACTGCTTATCGTCCAAGTCGATCCAAGGACGATCGAGCCTCACGACAACGGCATAGCTCACGCCTCCGGCCATCGCGTTCGGCGTCTGAGACACACTCCCTACCCGACCCTCAAAAAGACCGTAGCGCTGGCGTGGCAGACCTGAGATCTCCGCCCGTACGGGATCCCCCGCCTCGATCTGTACCAGAGCCTCCTGGGGAATCTGTGCGCGCAACTCGATGGAAGCCGGGTCGAAAATCGTCAAGAGCTCGTCGCCAACACGTACCCAGCGTCCGGTCAGGTCCGATGCCTCTTCGCCGGAGACCACTCCGTCGAGCGCGGCTCGGATCTCGCGGCTCGCTACGGCATCCTCCAACCCGGCGATCGCTCTCAGCAACGTGCGGTGCTGGTCCTCCAGATCCTGGAGTTGGGCGTCGAGCGCTGCCATCCGGATCGACTGACGTACTTGCAAGCGCTCTGCCTCCTTGGCCTCCGCCGCGCGCTGCCGTTCGAGGATTTCCGCTTCCATACGCCGCTGCCCCAACACCTGACTCCGACTCTCGACGGCGAAGCGCTGCTCCGCGAGCGCTACCTCGCTCTGCAGACCGGCTTCCTGCAAACGTCGACTTCGATCCAGCCGTTGACGCGCAGCCTCCAGATCGATCGCTGCCTGCTCTGCGCGCGACGCAGCCACCGCAGCTTCGAGACGAAGCGCTGCCACACGCTGGCTCGCACGCTCCGCCTCCTCGGCGTTCTCGTACTCGACGAGCCTGTTTCGTTCCAGCTGGAGCCGCTCGAGCTGCCGCTCGAGCTGCAACAACTCACGTCGCCGATCGCGAAGCACTCGGTCCGCGAGGGGATCTTCCAGCGTCACGAGGTGGTCGCCCCGAGCGACGTGGTCTCCGGGGCTGACGAGCACGCGCGCGACCCTACCTTCCACCGCGACGCGGACGCGATGGTAGTCGCGCACACGCACTTCCGCCGGGAGATCGAGCGTGGGCTCGACCTGCAGGATCACCAGCAGCGTCGACATCGCGACCAAGAGCACTCCCAGCGCTGCGGGAAGGGCACGCAGCAAGCAGCCGATCGGCATCACGACACCTCTCGCAGCGGCAACCGAGGAGCGCTCCGCTCCGGATGGCCCACCGCATCGGCGGAGCACAGCTCATCCGACAGGCTGCGGTAGGCCGACGAGCTCCGGTACAGCGTGTCGTGGCTCCCGTCGGCCACGACGCGACCTTCTCCGAGCATGACGATACGGGTGGCCCAGCGAACAGCCGCTGTGCGATGAGACACGAGGATCACCGTCCGGTGTACGACGAACGGCTGCAGAGCCTCGAGGAGACGGCGTTCGGTGTTGTGGTCGAGGGCTGAAGTCGCCTCGTCGAGAATCAGCAGTTGCGGCTCTTGCAGGATCGCGCGGGCGACGGCCAGACGCTGGCGCTGCCCACCCGATAGCCTGGAGCCGCGAGCACCGATCTCCGCATCCAGCCCTCCCGGCAACCGTCGGACGAGATCGCCCAACTGCGCCATATCCAGGGCGGAGATCAGCCGATCGTCGTCCGCTCGCGAGTCTGCGGAAAGCAGGTTCTCGCGGATCGTCGTGCTGAAGAGCACCGCCTCCTGGGGTACGCAAGCGACACGAGACCGTAGCTCCTTTGAGCTCACGTTCCCCAGGTCGACCCCACTGAGTCGTACGTGGCCCTCGCCGGGCTCATAGGCGCGTACCAAGAGGCGCACGAGCGTGCTCTTGCCGCTGCCGCTGGCGCCGATCAGAGCGACGCGCTCTCGAGAGGCGATACGAAGGTCGAGATCATCCAGCGTCGGTACCGAGTCGCGCGCACGACTCCCGGAATAGCGGAAACAGATTCCCGACAGCTCCACGGACAGCGGAATGTCATCGGGCAAGCTGCGCGGGTGGGCCGGCTCCGCCACGGCGAGAGGCTCCTCCAGCACGGAGCGCACACGACGGATGCCGGCACTGGCTCGCTGCCAGTTGGAGTACACCTGCACCAGGGTCTGCGCGGGACCGAAGACGCCGGAAAGATACGTATAGAACGCCACCAAGCCGCCCACGGTCAGGGTCCCGGCGAGCACTTGGGCTCCGCCGAATCCAAGCACCACGGCACTGGCGGCCGCGACCGTAAGCTGTGTGGCGCCGTCGAGCCCGAGCTCTTGGCCTCGCCGACGAACGGCGGCATCGAGCGATCGCCGGGCCAGCGCTAGATAGCGGCGACGCTCCGCCACCTGACATCCGAGCAGTTGCACCTGTTCGACGCAGCCGAGATGATCCTGGGCGAAGGCGAGCCGACGGGCCGAGGCTCGCTGCGCCCTGTCGCTCGCTTCTCGCAAGCGTGGCGTACCGAACTTACGAAGCAGCAGCATGCACGGCACGAGCGGCAGCACCAAGAGCGTCAGCTTCCAACTCAGGAGCGACATGATGGCGACTGTCAGAACCGTGGTCACCACCACCCGGAGCAGTGCGGCGAGCGAGGTGCCGCTCAGCTGACAGATCTGCTCTACATCCTGCTCCAGCCGGTGCAGCAGGTCGCCTTCCGTGTGGTGATCGAAGAATCCCGCGCTCTGCCACTGCAGCCGGCGTAGAAGCCCTAGACGAATCGACAGACTGAGGCGTTCGCGAGCATAGGCGTCGAGCATCAGGGCCAGGCTGGCGAAACCGTAGTGGAACAAAAACAGCCCGAAGAACGAAGCGGCGAGCCAGGGCAGCATGTCGTGTTGGCGCCACGTCAGTACACCGTCGATCAGCCAGCGCAGCAGTAAGGGGTCGAGTAGAGCCAGGAGGCTCGACACCAACACCAGCCATAGCTGGCTGGTGTACAGGATCCGGTGCGGCCGCGCGCGACGGAGCAGCCAACGAAGCTCGGGATCGATCCAGCTCATCGGAAAAGCCGGGTTCCTCCGAGTGCTCGGAGGAACCCGGATCGGCTCAGGTCAGGCCCAGCCGTCGCGATAGACGCAGTCGTTGTCGGCGATCGTGCCACCGACGAAGGCCTTCGTCAGATCGGCCGCGTGTCCCAGCTCGAACAGCTCAGGTGCGGAGTATTGCTTCATGATCTACCTCCGAAGTGCCGCGTGATGCGGCGGTCGATGCCCGCGCTGGGATCGAATCCTGCGCAGGCGGTTTGGGGGGTCCCACAGCTCCGACACCAGGGTCTGAGCTGCGAGAAGGATCGGGCACACCCGTAGGGGCCGTGCCCGGAACGTCGTAGGTGTCTCCATCCGATCGGGGCAGCGCTGGAGCGGCCCCTTCGACGGAACGAATCCAGAACTCGAGAGTCAAGGCGCGAAGCAGCTGTGGTGAATTCAGCATCACCCCATGCCGGGCTGCGGTCAGTGCCCGCTCCAAGGCCGCCGGATGGACGAAGCCATGTCGACAAACGCGGGCATCCCGAAAGAGCTCCGCCAGCCAGCGCGACTCGCGTGTCAGCGCGCGGTAGATCGCCTCGTCCGGCCCGGACTTCGAAGTTCGGTGGCGAACCTTGTCGGGCAACACCCCCCGCAAGGCACGACGCAATACCGAACGGGTCTCACCTGGCCGCAGCTTTTGGTCCATGGGCATCGCCAACGCGAGTTCCACGAGTCTGCGATCGAGAAAGGGATAGCGCGACTCGACGCAGCCACGGGCCAGCGGCATCTCCCAACCCACATAGCGACCGACGCCGGCGATCCACGCCCATTGCAGCCGCTGGCTCGGCAGCGCAAAGCGGTGGTCATCTTCACCCAGCAGCCGGCCAGGCAGATCTACGCGGCGGACGAAATCCGGATCGAACCAATCGTCGAGCGTATGGACGAACCCGGTCGCAGCCCGGATCCTGCGGGGGAGTAGCGGCCAGATCCCGCCTTGCCAGAGAGTCTTGAACAGCGGCTCTCGACGCTGATGCGCCCAGGACTTCGCCCGGCGCCACGCCTCACGCGGTCGACCCGTCGCCAACAGATCCGCCAGCTCGAAGGCCGCCAGCGCCTCGCCCCACAGCACATGATCTCCACCCGAACCGCGCAACAGCACACGGGATCCGAGCCGCGACATCGCGTCGTACTGCGCGCGGTATCGGTTGTGGAATGGAAGCTGCCCCGACGGTAGATCGGGTTGTAAATGCGCCGGGATGGGCGTCAGCGTCGGCACCTCATCGTCTCGGATGTGGAATCCGCGCCGCCCGCGCAGGGTCTCCACGGTCTGCAGGTACTCACGCTCGTCGCAGCTTCGATTGCGCTCGTAAACGTAGGACACGGTCTCCAGCCGGGACGCCAGACGCTGATTGTCCGACCCCGCGAGGACTCGATCCGCGACGCAGACGATGGACGATGAGTCGAGTCCACCGGACAGATCCGCCCACACCGGTGTCTCGGCGACCAGGCGATCGGTGACCGCCTGCCGAAAGACCTGGGCGAAGTGATCCTCATACCCTTCATCCCGGGAATAGCGAACCGGTGAACGGTCGGCAGGGGACCAATAGCGCTCCAGCCGTACGACCCCTTCCTCGACTGTCAGCCAATGCGCGCCCGGCAGCATCCGTACATCGCGGAGCACGGTCCTGTGCCCCGCATCGATGAACGTCAAGAAGGCCGCGACACCCACATCGTCGAGGGTGGTCGATAGACCGGCGGCTTCCACCAACGTCCGTGCACGCGAGGCGAAGAGGAAGAAATCAGACCCGCTGTGGAAGAAGATCGGGCGTAGTGCGAAGGGATCGGTGGCCAGGAGGAGTCGCCGCAGGAGTGGGTCCCAGACCGCCAGTGAAAAGTCGCCTACGAGGTGCCTCACACAGTCCTTGCCGAATCGGCGGTAGGCGGCAGCGACGAGTCGCGGCCCATCCGCTCGTCGTACGCCGAGCATCCGACGTAGCTCCGCGGCGTTGTCGAGTCGCCCGTTCCAGGCCACGACCAGGCCCTGTAGGTCGCTCCAGGGCTGCCTCGTCTTGCCGTCGTCGGCACCCACATGGAACGGTCGGAAGACCAGACTCAGAAGATCGTCGTGATGCCACGCTTCACCGTCTGGACCGATCTGAGCCAGTCCGCTGGCGATCCGCCTCGCCATGACGTCCGGCACCGGTGCGCCGCGCAGAGAAAGGACACCACCTAGTGCCGACACCGATCCCCCTCCTGAACCGCGGTACAGCGATCCAATACGGTGAAACGCGTCTGCACCACCGGATGGTCGTTGACCACCACACCTTCGATTTCGACCCACGCATGGGCGTAGAACGGCAGCCGGCGAACCCCGATGACGAGGTCGGCCGGCAGACCTCGTAGGCGCATGAGGCAGACCGCCGCCGCCGACCGTTGCAGGCACCAAGCCCGCTTGAAGTAGAGCGTCGACGCACGGTCCACGGCTGCTGCGATGCGGACCGCCGCGTCGGGTCCGGCACCGCCACTGGAACGAACGGGGAGACGTTCGACCAAACCATGGAAGCGCTGAAAGCCCGCTAGTTTCAGGACGACGTCCACCACCAGCAGCACGATGAAGGCCACAGCGGTCGACAACCGTTCTCTCAGATCACGCGCCGCTTCCACGTCGGTCGGCGTCAGCTCCTTCTCGGCGGCGGCCAACGATCCATCTCGAGGAGCCTCGTCAGGTGACATCGATCAGACCCTTCTCCAGGAGATGGGCGAGGAAGCTCTGGACATCGCCGCGCAGGAGATCCACGTCGATCTCATACCGCTCACTCAGCCACTGGACGATCTCTTCGGCGGCGATGCTTCCGCTACCGGCGCCAGCCTCCAGGCAGCTCCAGATCTGGCTTCCGACCTCGCTCAGGCTGAAGTACTTGCCACTGTGCAGGTCGAGCAGCACGGCTCCGTCGGCCTCGACGCTGGAGCGTACGTGCTTCGAGGTTCGAACACGTTGCAGACCACGGGTCTGTGGGGAAGGGGTCAGGCGGGACGGGATCGCGAGATGGTCGGTGGTTGCCTTCATACCCGTCCAAGGCGGGACGAGCCCCTGGACTGGATCAGCTCATCCCGTTTTTGTCCTCATTGCCGACCGAGACGGCCGCGCACTTCGGCCCCGCCGAGAGCGACCCGCAGGCTGGTTTACACTCCGGCGAAGACCGTTCCTGAACGTCCCGAGCCATGAAAAACCCGCTGCGCCATCGTGTCCTCCGGTTCATGATCTTCCTGGGCTCGCTGGTCGTGCTGCTGCTGGTCGTGCTGACGCAGCGGCGGCTCTTCGACGGCACGAAGGAGGACGAGTGGGTGGAAGGCAAGTCGCTGCCGGACAGCAGGCCTCTGCTCGTGAAAGTGTCGCCGTCGCCGGATCGAGGCTTCCATCATCCGTATTTCTTACTCCTTCCCGAGACCCTCGACGACAGCGGCCGGAACGTCCACCTGCTGGTCGAGCCCAACAACACCGGGACCTCGGACGACGATCTGGAGCTCCACCAGGAGAGCGCCCTCCGCCTGGCTCTGCGTGGTCACCCACGTGCTCTGGCCGAACGACTCGCAGTGCCCCTGCTGGTCCCGGCCTTTCCCAGGCCACGGACCGACTGGAGGATCTACACCCACGCCCTGGACCGCGACACGATGCGCGTCGAGGAGGGCGACTTGGCGCACATCGACCTGCAACTCCTGGCCATGGTCCGTCATGCTCGCGTCGTGCTCGAATCGACCAGCATCGAAACGACCCAGGGCCTTTGGATGCACGGCTTCTCCGCATCGGGCAGCTTCGTCAATCGCTTCGCTGCGCTGCACCCGGGCGAAGTGCAGGCAGTGGCAGCTGGCGGACTCAACGCCCTCCCCATACTGCCCTTCGGCGACTGGGAGGGTACCGAGCTTCCGTACCCGATCGGTGTCAGCGACTTGGCGGAGCTGACCGGGACTCCCTTCGATGCCGACGCCTTCAGCCGGGTCGAGCAGTGGGTCTATATGGGTGAGCTCGATCGCAACGACACACTGCCCTATGGTGATGCTTGGAGCGATGAGGAGAAACAGCTGATCTCGTCACTACTCGGCGAAACGATGATGCCCGATCGGTGGCAAAGGGTACAGACGCTGCTCGCCGACGCGAGCCAAATCCGGACCGTGACCTACGTTGGGGTCGGCCACGAGATTCCTCCCGAGATCCTGGACGAATTGGTCACGTTCTTCCGCTCAGGCGCGCAAGGAAAAGGCCCCGATCCGGACGAGCCGGACCGGGGCCAAGAAATCCAATAGCAGGAATCAACCGCCGAAGAGGGTCTCGAGCGTCTGCTCGATGCCGGCGGGGTTCTTCAGGCCGAGGAGGCGGGAGAGAACACCACTCACCAGATCGCCATCGGAGGACGCGGCGAGCGTGATGCGGTCACTCTCGCCGTAGGCATAGCCCAAGGTGGGCTCGGCCTCGCCGGAAATGGCATCGAGCTGTGCCTTCTGCTCGTCGGTCATATCGCTACCTTGGGCCTCGGCCAGCCTCTCGGCGATCGACGTCATGACGCCACCGAGATCCTGATAGACGAGGGCGGACAGGTTGTTCTCACCGCCAGGGGGCAGGAGAGCCGAGAACTTGCTGGAGGTGACGATGGAGTAGCCACTGTCCTTGAAGCGCAGGGCTTGATCGATGAACGCCTTGTCGGCAGTCATCACCATATAGCCCTCGACGAAGGTGTAGTGGACGTCCATGATGCGCGCCGGCAGCGTGTAGATCGTGCGGCCACGAAGCTCGGATGTCTCGAGCGCCAGGGGCTCTTCGCCCGCAGCCTCCAACTTGGCGTTGGCTTCGGCGATCGCCTCCTCGATGGCCCACTGGAAGCGTGCCGGGTCGTACACCTCGAGGATCACCTTCCACGCCGGTTTCGGCAACATGGGCCCGTCGATGGCGATGACCAGCTCACCGCCGAGGGAAGCGGCCACGTCATCTCGGAGGGAGAGCTGGTGCTCTTCCTCGAAGCTCGCCAAACCGGAGAACTCGCCGCTGCCTGCCATGGCATAGACGTCGTCGAGCAGCGCCACCGGATCCTTGAACACCACCGCTGCCACCAGCTTCGCGTCGGGAGACACGTAGTCGAGCGCGCCCATGGGTGCGGGCTCAGCGAGCCAGGACGCCACGCCCTGGCGCTCGCCGTCGAAGGTGATGGCCGCGCTGTGGTGAGTCTTGCCCGCGGCTCGCTTCTGCTCGAGGATCAGGAGATCGGCGTTGGCGACACCGACCGCCTCGAGATGAGCACCCGCTTCATCAGCGTCGTCGCTGTCCTGGATCTGCTCCATCACCGCACCGAGATCCGCGGCGACCAGGAACTCGACGCCGTCAGAGTAACGATCGCTGATCTCGCTGTGGAAACGACTGCCGACAAAGGGGTTGGTCGCGCCATCCAGAAGGGCGGCGACCCGGAGCACATCACTGGCCACAGGAGAGGCGACACCCAGGCCCTGGTCGGCGGAAAGCCAGAGGAAGAGATCGTTGTTGCCATCGGCCGCGGCCGACAGAGCCGTCGGATCCTCGACGTAGATCAGGTGCTCGTACACCTCGTCGACCTGGTCGGCGTCCACGTTGTCCGCGATCTGCTGATCGATGAAGTCGCGCAGACCTGCGGCGTCGAGCACGTCGATCAGGGCCACGATGCCCCCCAGCTCTCCGTCGTCCTGTGTGCGACCACCCACAGCCAGCTCGTCGCCCAAGAAGGACCCGAGCTCACCGAAGGTGTCCACGAGATCGCTGAGGTGGCCCTGGAAATCACCGGCCGCTTCAGACGCCCACCATTCCGCGAGCTCCGGACTCTCCGCCAAACGCTCTTCGATCACCCGATGAGTCTCGGTGAGGGTGGTCGAGAGGTTCGGCGCGGAAGCGAAGAAAACGGTGCCCTCGGGCATCAGGTCGAGAAGCCGCGTGGAGTAGCGCGCGTCCGGGCGGGTGACCTGGCCGAGCTCCTCGCGGATCTCGCTGTACTGACGCAGAACCTCGAGGTAGTCGTCTAGCGACCGGCTCCAAGCGATCTCTTTCTCCACCGGAACGTTGCCGAGAAAGACATGGCTCGCGATCTGATCTCCTGGCAGGAGGATCTTCTCCTCACCGTTCTGAGCCACATGGACCTCGCCCTCGATCACGGAAACCCGGGAGCCCTTGGTGCCGTGGTTGACCGAGAAAATCGTGCCGACCACCGAAACCAGACATTCGTCGGTCTCGACGTAGAGATGGCGCGAGTCTCTCTGCTTCGCCGCCTCGACGATGACGCTGCCGCGCGCCAGCTCGAGGGTAGTACCACCCCTGGACTCGTCGATGGAAAGCTCGGAACGCTCCCGCAGCTCTACCAAGGAACCGTCCTGGAGCCGGACCACGGCGCTGCCCGTACGGCCGGTACGGATCACGTCGTGCTCAGAGATCTCCATGCCCGGTGCGATGGGGACTTGGGATGCGCTGGAGACGCGGAACAACTGGCCGTCGACGGTGACGACCTCGGCGCTCGGGCCTGAGGGCCACATCTCGCGGACCAGGATTTGGGCCAGACCGACGCCGATGAGCAGAGCGGCCGCCAGGGCCCATAGACCCCAACGCTGCCCGCCACGGCGCGGTGCGGAGGTCGTCTGCTTCGCACGGCGTCCGAAGGCGGCGACGTTGCTTTCCAGATCGTCGTCCGTGACCACTTTCATACCGCGCCGGGCACCCTGCTTCAGCAGATCGGTCCAGACGCGGGAGGAGGCTTCGGCCACCACCTGAGGATCGGGTTCGGCATCGCGGATCTGCGCTGCCGCCTGCTCCAGATGGAGGTCGGCGGAATCCGCATTCCCGAGGCTGTCGTGGAGCTTCTCTTGGGACATGTCAATTCTCCCCTACGAACGAGCGGATCTCTTCTTTCACTTGGTTACGTGCGCGGTGGAGAGCGACCCCCACCGCGGCCTGCGTCATGCCGAGCTGGTCGGCGATCTCTTTGTTGGCCTGGCCTTCGAAGAACCTGAGGACGAAGATTTCGGCAGACTTGGCCGTCAAGCCGGTGATGGCCAGACGTAGGCTGCGACGCAGCTCGCGGTCGTGCTGCGATCGCTCGGGACTGCGGCTTTCCGCCTCCGCCGGCTGCGCGCTCAGGTCGTCGAGCGGCAAGGAGCTGGAACGAGCCTTCGACCGGATCAGGTCGAGGGATGCATTCACCGCGGCTCGGTGTAAATAGGCTCCGGGGTTGGGTGCCAGGTCGAGGGTGTCCTGACGCTTGAGCAAGCGGAGGAACACGGTTTGGAGCACGTCTTCTGCGTCCTGGGCGCTACCCGTCACGCGGTAGGCGGCGGCAAAGACTTTGCCGTGGAAGCTCTGGAAGATCTCCTCCAATTCGCTCGACGGCTCGGCGAGTGGAGCCACCGTCTCGTCGGCTGTCTGGCTGAACGTCACTGCAAACAACATGCTTCTCCTTGGGCGAGATCTGCGGCGCTTGGAATCGAATCGGTCGCCAAGAACGACCTTCGTGAGTAGAAACGGAGCCACCGGACTTTTATTACACGATCGGTCGATCGCCAGAACTTTCTAGCCCGGATCGCGTATGGCTCCGGCCGCCTGTCTGCTGCTGGATCGTTGCCGATCCGCATGGCCCGCAGGGAGGGTCGAGTGACCGGATCACGATCTCTCCCGGTGCTAAGCTGCTTGGCATGTCAGGACGTCATCTGCTCCTCGCCACATTCCTGGTCGTCAGCCTCGTCGCACCTGCTGACAGGCCAGCCGGCGCGCAGACCGGATCTTCACAGAGCGCGACCGAAGAGGCCGCGGCGTTTCAGGCAGACCCTGATGCGATGCTCTCGGATGCCGGCATGGAGGCCTTCAAGCTCCTCCAGACAGGCGATGCGTCGGGCGCCCTGGCACGGTTGGAGGCAGCACATGCCGCGGGCGAATCGACCCTTGTCGATCGCAGCATGATGAGTAGTCTGTACTTGGAGAACGGACGGGCCCAAGAAGCCTACGACGTAGTGGCCGAGGCCGCCTCGGAATCGTCGGACCCTGCGCTTCTCTACAACGCCGGACGGGCCGCTCTCGCCGTCGGTCAGGGTGAGCAGGGTGTTGCCTGGCTCGAACGCTCCGCCAACGCCGTGCCCGCATCTCCAGCGGGTCGAACCCTCGGCATGATCCGGGCTCAGCAGATGCGTTGCTCGGAAAGCCTCCAGCGGCTCCGACCATGGCTCCGATCCGAACCGACCGACCGTGAAGCACGTTTGGTGGCCGCCATGTGCTCGCTCGAGCTCAAGCGACCGCGCGACGCCGAGGCGCTGCTCCTAGGTCTGCCAACGAGCGAGCCACGGGTCGGTGTGTTGCGCGCTCAGCTGCTGATTCAGCAGAGCGATCCCATCAGTGCCCTGGTGATCCTCGAACCTCTGCTCGAAAACCACCCGCCCGAGATGCGCGCCGACGTCATTCGTTTGACCGGCGAGGCCTACCTCAACTCTGGTCGGGCAGCCGAGGCTGTGGAGCTGCTCTCGGGTTTGGAGACTCGCGGCCCGCGTTTGACCCTGCTCCATTCCGAAGCGCTGTACCGTACCGGCAATCTGGACGGGGCTCTGGCCGAGCTGAAGCCCATCGCCGAAGCAGCGCTCGGGAAGGAGATCACTCATCCTCTGATCTCGCAGGCCATCAGCGACTACGGACGCATCCTGGTCGCCTCCGGCAGGTCGGACCAAGCCTTGCCCTATCTGGAACGCGCGACCCAGTTGCTGCCCGAACGCATCGAGACCTGGAAGAGCTATGGCGAGGCCCTCACCGCGTCGGGTCGTCGCGACGAGGCGCGCCAGGCTCTGGAGACGTTCCGCAAGCTGCAGCAGCGTCAGACCGAACAACGCCGAGCAGCGGAATCCGCAGCCCAGGACCCGGTCGCCGCCACCCTTACCAAGGCCCGAAACGAGGCGGTTGCGGGCGACTATGATGCAGCGCTTCGCAGCCTACGTCAGGAGATGGCCATTTCGCCGGACGACATCCGGTCCCATCTCCTCTACGTCCAGATCCTCCTCGCCGCGCAACGCGTCGACGAGGCGCGATCCGCCGCAGAGGAAACACTCGTCGAGTTTCCCAGGAACGTCGATGCGGCCTACCAGTTGGGCGCGGTCAAGATGACAGCGGGCGACGAAGCAGCCGCTGAGGAGTCGTTCCGTCAAGCGCTGGCTCTCGACCCGCAGCACGTCGCGAGCCTGAACGACCTGGCGGTCCTGCTGGCGACCCGTGGCCAAACAGGCGAAGCCCTGTCCCTGGCGGAGAGGCTCGTATCACTCAAGCCGGACGACGCCCAGGCTCAGAAGTTGCTCGCTGCCATCTCGGCAGAGACCTCCGGGAGCTGAGTCGCGCGGAAGTCCGGGCCGGGCCTCCGGCTCATACGATCAAGACTCGTCGAGGACGAGACGGTCGAGAGCCGGGCCGAGTCGGCCTCGACCATTGGTTACGATCGCTAGACTGTCACCTCACACCCGCGAGGAACGCGATCATGCGCATGCTGCCACTCTGGCTCGGCCTGCTCCTGGCCATGCCTTCTGTAGCTCAAGAAGCGCTACGCGAGGCGCCGCTAGAGATCGAGTCTGTCGATGTGGACGTGGTCAACATCGAGGTCTACGTCACCGATTCCAAGGGTCGGACCGTCGATGGGCTGACGAAGGCCGACTTCCGTCTCTTCGTCGACCACCAGCCGGTCGAACCGAGCAATTTCTTCCGTGCCGAGCGCGGTCCCGGTGAGTCCGTACCCCCCGAAGGTCGGCCGATCCTCGATCCGACGGTCGCCGAAGAGCCACCCCTCACCCTGGTGATCTACGTCGATCATCTCCAGCTGACGCCTACGGGACGCCAGTCGTACCTGACGCAGATTCGGGAGTTCCTGGAGGGTCGGCTGCTACCGGGCGACCACCTGATGTTGGTGAGCCACGATCGAGGGCTGCAGATAGAGCAGCCATTCTCCGAGGATTTAGAAGCCATCTTCGACAGTCTGGAAGGTCTGTGGAAGGCGCCGGGGGGCGCCCTGGCGTACGACCGCCAGTACCAGCATGCCCTCGATCAGATCGAGAACATCTTGCTCACGACGCCACAGGAAACCGAGGAGGGAGATGACGGGGAAGCCACCGTCGACGTGAGCACGAGTATCGCGGCCGGATTGTCGGCGTTCTCGGATCCGTGCGGCCGTGTGGATCGCATGCTGCAAGTCGCGCGAAGCTATGGCGAATGGGTCGCTTCGCAAGTCGGTCGATCCCTCGACAACCTAGACCGCCTGACCCGAGCGCTGGGTGGTATCGAAGGGCGCAAGGCGGTGCTCTATCTGAGCAATGGGCTCGACCAGACGCCGGGCCTCGACATGCAGTACCAGGTGGCTGACCTGTGCCCAAACCGGACCTTTCAAACGGTGGGCACGGAGCTCTCCACCCGGCTCGTGGATGCCACTTATCGGCTGGCCAGCCTGGCCAACACCCATCGCGTCACGTTCTACAGCCTCGACGCCAGCCGCCTCGCCGCAGGTGCTACTTCAGGCATCGAGCGCGCCGCTCGTCTGACGATCAACGGCCGATCCTTCGAGCTGCGACCCTCTGCCGCGGTCGACGCGCGGAGGCGCGAAGGGAGACAGGCGACCCTCCTCACGCTGGCTCAGGAGACCGGTGGAATGGCGATTCTCAACGCCAACGAGATCGGCGAGGATCTCGGGCGGATCGAGGACAGCCTGCGACGCTTCTACAGTCTGGGTTTTACTCCCCGCTCTCGCGTTCCCGGAACCACCCACCTGCTGAGAATCGAGCTAGCCGAGCCACGCAGTGGCCATACCTTGCACTACCGCCGTACCTATACCGACCCGGAGCCGGTGGACCGAAGCCGATCCCAGTTGATGTCGGCACTCCTCCTCGGCTACGAGGAGAATCCTCTGGGAGTGTCTGTGGAAGTAGGCGAGTACCGCGTGGGAGGGGATGGCATCGGGATTCTGCCCCTACGCATCGTGGTGCCCTTCGGCAAACTCGGCTGGCTCGAGGAGGAAGGCTTTCGCGATGGTCGCCTCGAGCTGATGGTAGGGCTGCAAGAGGGTCTGGACGGCAAGGTGGGCGTGCGCTCCAAGGTCATTCCGATCCGCATCAAAGAAGAGCTCTGGCCCCAGGTCCGGCAGCGCACCCATCCGATCGAGCTCGCGCTGCCAGTTCCGTCCGAGTCCACCCGCTTCGCTTTTGCCGTGATCGATCACGTGAGTCATCGGACGTCGTTTCTCAGCCCACGGGACGACTCGTCTCCGAACTGAATGATCCGGTCGACGTCTGAAGGCTCTGCGACTCTGGCTAGCCGCAGTGACCGCTCGTGCGATGACAGAGCTCACCCGTCCCAAGGCGACCGCACGGGCTGGTGGCTCTCGTACAGGGCCAGCTCGCGGCGCAACCCTGGCAGCGCCGCCGTCGCCCCCGACCGTGACACAGCCGTGATCAGCCGACGCAGCTGCTCCGCCGCCTCGTCGAACCGGCCCGCTTCTGCCAACGCCATGGACAGGGTTCGTCCGGTCTCCAAACTCGGGGAGCGCCGGAAAAGGGTCTGCGCGAGCTCCACGGCTCGGGCACCATCACGGATCTCGGCGTCGGGGCAGGTGGCGAGGATCCGTGCCAGTAGGCCGACCCTCGCCAGTCCTTCGGGGCCTTCGCTCCCGAAAGTCTCGAACGCTCGACTCAGAACCGGTCCGGCCTCGCCGCAACGGCCTGCCAGAGTCTGCGAGAGACCCAACGCGAAGTAGGCCTCGGAACGCTGCGGATCCATGTCCAGCAGGCGTTGGTAGGACGTGATAGCGCTTGTGAACCGGCCTTGGGCAGCCTGGCTGCGGGCCAGCGCATCCAGCGCGTCGGCGTCTTCGGGATTGAGCTCGGTCGCGCGCCGGAATACCTGCTCGGCCGGCTCGAGCTCGGTACGACGCAATAGCTCCAGGCCCAGATTGAGATGGGCCGCGCTGGACAGCGGGTCGGCCGTCACGGCGCGGCGCAGCAGATCCAGCGCTTCGGCGTCGCCTCGCTCGGCGAGCAGCACACCGAGATTCAGAAGGACACGATAGGAGCCGGCGTCGGACTCGAGAGACTTCCGATAGGCCCGTTCGGCCGCATCCGATTCACCACGGATTTGATGGATACGACCGAGGCCCGCCAGGGCCTCGGCATCGTCCGGACGCTGTTCGACGACGCGGTGCAGCAGCGCGTCGGCAATGTCGAGCCGGCCGGCGTCCAAGGCCTTGAGGCCGCGCAGCAGATCGGCTTGAGGGCCCTGTGCACGCCGCTGTACGGAGGCCAGCACCGGATCGTGGAACGAAGGAGCCCTATCGCCGCGCCGTGTCAAGGCCTCACGAGCAGCCTCCGGATCCCCCAGGCGGTGCAGTGATCGCGCCAGATGGTAGTAGACGGCATTGGCCTCGGGTTGGAGCTCGATCGTCTGCCGATAGTGACCCACGGCTTCTTCGTGACGCTCCGCCAACGCGGCCAGTTGACCGAGGCCGAAACGAATCACGGCGGCGGATCCGGGAGGAGCAGAGTCCTCCTCTATCAGCTTGCCCGCGCGCTCGTACTTCGATCGTGCTTCGTCGATCTGGCCCAGATCCAGATGATTCGCGGCGGACCGGAGCAACGTGGGCAGGTCATCGGCCCTCCGGTGCAGAATCTCGTCGAACAGCTCCGCCGCGTCAGCGCGACGACCCGCGCCGAGAGCGGCGAGCGCCCGCAGATAGGTCCAGCGAGGCTCCTGCGGATCGAGTCGTGCAGCTTCCTCGAGCGCCAGTCGGGCCTCCTCGGGTAACTCGAACGCCAGGTAAGTCTCTCCCAGAAACCCATACGGCCTGGCCTGCGCCACGGGATCGGCGGACTCGGTCTCTTGTGTGGCAGCCCGATACAACGCCTCGATCTGGTCCCGAACCGAAGGTTCGAAACGATCGAGTCGGGGTGGTGGCAGGTCCGCACCCCCGATCGAGGCGAAAGTCAGTGACTGACAGAGGGTGATCAGGACGACGCCCACGACGCGCCGACCTCCCGCCACGTCAGCCGCCTCCCGGCATGCGTAGCACCGAATAGGAGTCCGAGGGTAGACCCCGCCAGCGCAGAGGACGCCCATTCGCCGCAGGTCGGATCTCTACGGTGTTGCCGGCCACGGCGCGACTTCTAGCCTCGCTCCCGCGAAGTCCGAAGAGAACCCGGGGATCGTGGGCTGCCGCATAGCTGCCGTCCGTACGGACTCGGCGCCAGACAATTCCTTGTCCGGTACGGAGACCGACGCGGCTACCGAGGAGATCCGATCCATCGCCAGATAGCACCCGGACGCCGAGCCACGACGGTTGGTCACCTCCGGAGCTGCCGGACAGTGTTCGGTTCTCCAGGATCTCCACCGGTGCATCGAGATGCCCTACGACCAGATCGGGATCTCCGTCCTCGTCCAGATCGCCCAGCGCGGCGGCGCGGGCGACGTCGGAACGCTCGAGCCCCACGTCGTCGACTTCACGATAGGTGCTTCCTTCGCGAAGAAGAAGCAGGTCCGGCTCGCGATACGGGAACTCGTCTCCAGCCTTGGCCAGCGTTTCGATGGCTCGCACAGCGCCGTTGGCGAGGAAAAGGTCGAGATCTCCGTCGAGGTCGACATCGAGAAAGACCGTGCCGAATCCCGTGGTTCCGACGCTCGGCGGGCCCAGACCGCTCTCGCGTGATCGATCGTCGAAGAGCCAGCCGCCGCGGTTCTCGAACAGAGTGTTCGTCGCGAGCGTGGTGTGAGTCATGAAGAGATCGTCGTCACCATCGCCGTCGTAGTCCTGAGCCTCCACGCCCATGCTGCCTTCGGCTTCTCCTCGCCAATTGATCGCCGCCCCGGCCAGTAGCGCCTCGTCCACGAAGGTCCCGTCACCACGGTTGCGCCAGAGGAAGTTCTCCCCCAGATCATTGGCAACGTAGAGGTCGAACCGGCCGTCGCCCTCGTCTCCGGCCTGCACATCGACGTCGAAGGCCACGCCGCCCAACGCGCGTCCGGGTTGGGCCGCAATACCCGCGGACGCGGAGACGTCTTCGAAACCCCCGCCAACGTTGTGCCAGAGCAGATCTGAAAGGGCAGGGTAGACCAGTGGTCCACAGTAGTCACGGGCACCAGCGCGGCTCGTGCATTCGACGTCGGCACCGACGCGATAGTCGAGATACCGCCCGACCCACAGATCGAGGCGCCCGTCCGCGTCGTAGTCGAAGAAAACCGCCGGCACGTTCCAGGCCGCAGCAGCAGCCGTCTGGAGACCGAATTCGGCCGTGGCGTCCTCCAGTGTGCCGTCGCCCCGATTGCGCCAAAGACGATCCGGTCCGAAGTTGGTGACATAGAGATCTGGATACCCATCGCCATCCACGTCGCCGACGGCTACACCCATGCCGTAACCATCCGCGGGTTCCTTCGCCAGTCCTGAAATCTCTCCGATCTCGACGAAACGCCGGTCGACCTTTCCGTCGGCGGTCACGAACAGATCTTGACGATAGAGCTCGTCCCGCTGGGCTTCGACTCCCGCCGGGGTCAGTCGACCTCCCTGCGCGAGGAAAATGTCGAGGTCACCGTCTCCGTCCACGTCCACCAACGCGACTCCGCTACCGAAGATCTCCGGTTCCAGGAAGCGTCCGTCACGTCCCGACTCATAGAGGAACTCCACCCCCCAGTCGGCAGCCCGATCGACAAATCGAACGGGCTGCTCGGCATAGGAAGCCCAGGGAACGAAAGCAAGAAGGAGCCACGCGGTGCGGTGCACCCAGCTACTGCACCTCCACCTGGATCCGACTCTCGCCGGCGCCCGGTGCGGTCAGTACCAGCTCGTAGACTCCCTGATCGAGTCCCTTGGTCTTGAGCGTGCCCTGGCCGATGGTGGAGGCACCCACGGACTCCATCCTCGCTACCTTCAGCTCCGCTTCGGCATTCACAGGATTGCCGTCAAGGTCTCGGACATGCGCTGAAACGCTCGAAGCGTCGTCGAGGCCGTACATCTGGACGATGACGTCGGTCTTGCCCGATTTCGGCAGCACCGGCTTCGCCGCCGGGATGAATGGCTGGCCGCCGGACAGGAAAGGAAAGGGCACGTCGCGTTGGCGCGAGGCGCTTTCGCGTGCCATCACCCAAGCGCCGGGCGCGTCGGCCACCATGACCGGCAGCAAAGCCGAGCCGTTGGCGGCCACGGTGACATGGGCACTGCGCACTCCATACTCACCCGAACCGAGATCACGGACCAGGACGCGAACGCGATAGTCGCCGGGCTCGAGATCGACATGGGCCCAGTACTTCAGGCCACCGCTCTGCAACGCTTGCCCCACCTGGCTGAGATCCATGGCCACCGCCTCGGTGAAGAAGTCATGGATTCTGCCCTCTTGGTCGAAAGCATAGGTGAACAGCTGGAGTTGCAGCTGCTGCTTGTTTCCCGTCGCCTGCATCAGGCTCGGACCATCCATCTCGATCAGCAGGGGTACGTATGCCTTCTGACCGGCCACCGGAATCGACGGAGCCAACACATCCAGGTCGATGAGGCCGCTGTCTTGCTCGTCGAGAATGAGCTGAGCCGAGGAGAGCTGTTTCTCGACACCGCCGGTTTCCGCGAACGGCTTGGGAGAATAGAAGCCTGAGCGGTGCGACAGCTTGGCGCCGCGCGGGCCGTCCTTCAGCTTCACCTTCAGTCTTCGATATTTGCCATCCACCGGCAGTGCCCTGGGCTGGAAGGTCGCTAGATACGTGACGCTCGTAGCATCGAGCATCATTCCCATGGCGTCACCGAGATCATTGAAGTCGTCGTAGAGCTCCCCGCCGGTATCCTGGGCGATGGAGTTGAGAACATCCTTGCCGTCCGGACGCCCACCAGCATCGTTGGGGGCCCGAAGACCACCGATGTCTACGGACTGCACCACGGCGCCGGCGCGACGCAGGCTTTCGAGCATGCGCTCGAGGTCGTTCTGCAGGCTCGTGTCGCCGTAGCGCTGCTGCGCATCGACGTTCCAGATCTCGCCGCTCTCGATGGCCGCGGTGGTGGCCAGGGAGTCGGTCCCCTCGCCCAGCAGCAGACTGGAATCGAAGCCCTCGGACATGTAGACGACGTACTTTTGTCCCTCGACCGCCGCGAGATTCTGGGCCATCGCCTGGAAGCTGTCGGCCAGCCGTTCCACCCGCTTGCCCGACTCGAAACGGTCGAGCTGCGCCGCGGCCGTCACCAGATTGCGGATCTGCTCCGAAGCCAGCGCATCGAGATTCCCTGCACGGCCACCACCAGCTTCCTCGCTGCCCGGTGGTGCCACCTGAGGTGCTTGGGCACCGGTGCCTTCGCCGAGAAAGAGCTGCAACGGGTCAGCGACAGGATTGAACAGGCCGGGCACGCCGAGGCTCTCGAGCGCCACGTCCACCTGGCGGCGATCAGTGGTGAAGCTCAGGAGGAAACGGATACCTTGGACG
Organism: Thermoanaerobaculia bacterium; assembly: GCA_028066595.1. Taxonomy (GTDB): domain Bacteria; phylum Acidobacteriota; class Thermoanaerobaculia; order Multivoradales; family J023; genus JAUIJL01. The sequence continues at coordinate 18,038 of JALCBJ010000061.1, read as the reverse complement.
TTGTCGTAGAGACCGACACCCACCAGGTCGGATGGATGGAGGGATCTCACCAGGTCGCGACCCGCTTCGCGGGCGCGCACGATCGCAGTGGGATCGGAGTTGGCCAGGTCGAAGAGCACCAGGAAGTGGCGTCGCGCCGGGATCGGCGGCGTCACCGGCTCGTCGATGGGTCCCGACGCCGGCGGGCCCAGATCGATCATCTCCAGGCTACGGATCTGCTGCACCTTGCCGTCGAACTTGATCTCGAAATTGGCTTCGGTGAGGCCACGCACCGGCTGACCGTCTTTGGTGACGGTGATCGGCACCTCCACCACCACCACATCGGTGGTGTCACTGAAACGGTCGCGTTGTGCCGATACCGGTATCGCGGCGAGGCTCAAGACCAAAAGGCTGAGCAGAACGCGGAGGGGAAGATGAGAGAAAACCTTGAACGCCATGGGTGTCTCCTGGAGACGGAAGCGGTGGCCGCAGGTCGGACCCGGATACGGGTCGTGACTGTCGGCTGCGAAAGACGACGAGCACAGCCGGCCAGAATGACGGGAGCGTTGGTATTGTAGCTCGCTGACCGAGGATGGTCCCGGCGTCGGGGCACCGGCCGGCGCGCCGGTGACCAGTCCACATCGTCGAGGGACGAATGTTAATGGCGGCCTGCTCGAAGACAGCACTCCTGGCCCTGAGCCTTTCTCTGCTCCCGAGCCTCGCAGTGGCTGGGCCGCCAGGTTCGGACATGGCATCGGAGGCCGTTGCCCGGGCGCTGGTGGAAGGCCGCGGTGAGCTCGTGAACGATCCGCAACTGGCGGCCCGAGTCGCCGAGGCGACGCAACGTCTTTGGGCGCCCGAGGAACTGGAGAGGCGACTTTGGGCCGAACCCGAACGCATTCCGGCGCTATACCGCACCTGGGCGACGGGCCTGGGCGACGGCGGGCTCGAAGAAGCCCGAGACGAACGTCTCCTCGACTACACGGTGTCGATCGCGGCTCGGCGCGCCACACGGATTCTGGCGGGAGGCACAGGGATGACCGAGCTCGACATCGACCTGCTCCTCGCCATGCTGCAGATCGACCCCCACCGATTCTTCAGCGACGCGGCCTATCGGCGCCGGGTCGTGGTTTCGTGGGAACCGATGCGTCATGCCATTCCGGCTGCGGGCTCCAGGTTTCGACTGCTGGAGCAGCTCGGCGCGCGAGGGCTCGACGACTTCGATGCTCTCGAGACTGTCGCCGCGGGCTGGCATCTGATTGAACGCCGAAGCACCGACCGGCAACTCGGCACCCGGCCCGCTTCGAAGACCTCGCGAAGCCTGGTCGAAGATGAGCTGCGCCCGATCGAAGCAACCATCCTCTCCCTGCCGTCATTTCTCGGAGTGACAGCCTCGACGGAGCTTCTTGCCTCTCTGCACGCTACCTCGCCACGCCGCCATCTAATGGTCCTGGCGGGACGCACCCAGAGCTCGCGGCTGCGAAGCGCTCTGAGCTCCCGGCCGCGTGGCGCGGCGATTCTGGAGAAGGTGGCTTTTCTGCCGACTCTCGGTGTCGACTACTCACCTTGGCCTCGGGACCCGCTGTCCCTGATCCGGAGAGAGGACGGCGGCCTCCACGTCGTATTGCGCGGCCATGTGCAGCGAGGTCGAGAATCCGACGAATGGATGGGGCGGGCCTTGGTCCAGGGCCTGCCCACGGATCTCGACGAACGTTGGAAGAAGCCCACCTGGCACCGCTCCGAGTTGCCGTTTCACAACGGTCAGATCCTTGATGCAGGGGGTGTCTCGTGGGTGTCGCTGCACAGCCTGGAGCCACGGATCCTCGAGCTGCTCGACCTCGATCGTCTCCCGGTCGACGAATTCGGAGGAGAGGTCGGTCGCGACTACCTCGAAGCCGCGGCGACCGCGGCGGCGGAGCTCGCGCGGCTACGAGGCCGCCCGGTGCGCTTCGTCCACGGCCTGCCCGAAAGCGAGTTGCCCTCGCCGACCCGAGCCGCCCAGCTACACGATTTGGGAGGCGGTGCCGGGATCGATCTGGACTCGATGTTGACGCTGCTACCTCAAGGGAACGGTCGTGTCGAGGCGCTGGTAGCCGACGTCGATCTCGGCTCCTCGCTGGTGGAAACCGCCCAGCCCGAAGACCTGGCCGGGCTATCGATCTATGGAGTGCCGCAAGCGCGTGCCAGGGCCACAGTGCTGACCGGTCACCGGTCGCGCCCGGCGCGACGACTGGATCTCTACCTCGAACGGGTGGCCGAGCATCTGCAGCGGATCGGCTGGAAAGTCCGACGACTACCGGTCCTGTGGATCGACCCCGCCTCGACGGACCGGGCAGACCGAGCAGATCTGGCACCGTTTCTCGTCACCTGGAACAACGTCGTCGTCGAAAGACCGACATCTGGTTTGGTCGCCGAAGGATTCGCCTCCGGTCTGGCACCGGGCGACGAACTCGCGAGACGGGTGTTCGAAGATGCTGGCTGGCAGTTGCGGCTCCATCCACCTCTCGTGGAGAGCATCGTGCGCAATGGCGGCTACCGCTGCTCGACCCAACACGTTCGCCGCGGCCCGCGACTGGTGACCGACCCGTCGTCCGGCTTTCTTGACACCCCGGGGGGTGCTTTCTAGAGTGGCGCGATGAAGCCGATCCCTACAACGCCCGGCGCGATGCTCCGCCGTTTGATGGGCTTGGCTTTGGTGGCAGCTGTCGCAGGCTCCGGGACAGCCTCGTCAGCGGACGAGTCTGCGGCGGCAAAGGCGGACAAACCCTCCTCGCCTCTGACACTCGTAGCGGTGGACATTCAGCCGGAAGATCCATCCGCTGAAACTCTCTGTCGCCTTGGTGTCGAGCTGACGAACCAGGGTGAGCAGCCGATCTCCGGTCTGCGATTCGCCGTGTCGGTAAACGGTCATTCACTTCCGGTCTACGAGAAACATGTCTTCCTGGACGTCGTACCGCCGGGAGGCAAGGTGAACGTACCTCTGTACAACTTCTGGGTCACGGAAACCGGCCGGCCGCTGCCCGAGAAGGGACCCTTGACCGTCGAAGTGCGGGTCGTGGACGCCCGCTGGACCCGCGTCGAGCTGGAGCCCATGGACCCGGAGAAAGCCACCCGCACCGATAGTGAGGGGAACGAGGCCACGGCACAGGAGATGGTCGAGACCTGGACCCTCCTCGACTCGCTCGAGGTACTACCCGAAGCCGTCACGGCGACGCGCGCTCTGCGTCGCCCCTGAGCCCGGACCGCGCCATGGCGAAGAAGTCGCGGCGCAAGCGGCCCTCCGGCCGACCGTCACCCGCCCCCGTCGAGCGGGCCAAAGCGACGATGGGTGCGCTCGGCGTCGGCGCCGCGCTCCTGGTCTGGCTCGTCGCTTTCGCGATTCGCGCTGGTGTGGCTCACGACCTCGGGAAGACGATTCTCTACCAATCACCCCAGCTCGACGCGATGGAGTTCCTCGACTGGGCGGGCCGGATCGCCACTGGAGACCTGTCGTTGCCCGCCTTTCCCACCCACGGACCAGGGTATCCCTTGTTCCTCGGGACGCTCCTGTCTTGGACGGATGGGTCCCTCGCCGGGGTCCGCTGGCTCCAAGCAGCCCTGGGCGCTGGCACCTGCGTATTGGTCGCGCTCCTGGCCGGACGCTTCTGGGGACGGCTCGCCGGCCTATTCGCGGGCCTTGTGATGGCCGTACACGGCCCACTGGTGATGGCCGAGACCGCGCTGTGGGAGGACGGCCTCCTGCTCTTCTGGTTGACGGCGTTGCTCTTGGTGTTCGACCAGGGTCGCCAGCGGCCGATGGGTGCGGCCTTGGTGTCCGGTCTAGTGCTGGGGTTTGCGGTCCTGGTGCGCCCAACCCCACTGGTCCTCCTGCCCGGGCTCCTGCTCCTCCTCACCTGGAAGCACGAAGGAGTCCGCGAACGGTTGGGGCCGGTCTCCAGCTGGCTCGCGGCCGCTTCCTGGCCGCGCCGCGCCGTCCCGGCGTTGTTGCTGGCTCTGGCGTGCACGGCGATCGTCGCGCCAGCGGTCGTCTGGGTCTCCAGCTCCGTCGGCGAGTTCCTCTTCCTGCGCGGCTTCGGCGCCATCAATCTTTACATCGGAAACGATCCGGCAGGCGGCGGAGTGCAGAACGCTCGCGTCGGAGGCGACTGGGACCTGCTCGAATCCGCACCCCAGCGGCAGGGAGTTCACGATATCGGCCGCCTCGAGAGCTTCTACACGCAGTTGACTTTGGACCGCGCGGTCCGAGATCCGATGGGTCTTCTCGGCGTGCTGGCGAGCAAGGCAGCTTGGCTCACCCAAGCGGAGGAGCCCCGGGACAACCATAGCTATTTCTTCTTCCGAGAACGATCGAAGCTTCTGGGCCTGTTGCCAGGCTACGGCTGGCTGTTCGCACTCGCGGCGCTGGGAGCGACGTTCGCTTTCCGAGACGACCGGCTGCCGCCGGTTCTCGTGATGTACGTGGCGGTCCAGGGTGCGGTGGTGATCGTCACGCTCATGGGCATGCGCTACCGGCTGCCTCTGATTCCAGGCCTAGCACCCTTCGCAGGACTGGCCTTGGCTCAGCTCGTGGACCTCGCTCGGAAGCGACACCTGCGCCGTCTAGCCGTTTTTCTCGTCGCACTGGCCGTGATCTGGGGACTGACACATATCCGCCGTCACGAGCCGAGTCATGTCTTCGCCGAAGAGCTCACCTTCACGGGCTCGTCTCTCGTCAAGCAGGGCCGCCTCGACGAAGCCGAAGCGGCTTTTCGCCAGGCGACCGAAGAAGATCCGAAATCCGGTATCGCTTGGGACGGCCTCGGGAGGACCCACCTCGGCGAGAAGCGTTGGAAAGATGCCGAGCAAGCCTTGCGCAGGGCCGTGGACGTGGACCCGAACTTGCGTCGCGGCCACTACCATCTCGCGGTAGCACAGAAGGCGCAGGGAAAAACCGAAGAGGCCATCGAATCGCTGCGCCGGAGCGTCGCCATCGGACCCACCTATGTCCTGGCACTGCGTGAGCTCGGTACTCTACTCGTCGCACGAGGAGATCTCGACGAGGCGGCCGAGGTCCTCGAATCGTTGCTCCGCCAGACACCCGGTGACGCGCAGATCTTGCGTACCTTGGCACAGCTGGAGGGAGCACGCGGGCAAGCCGCCGAGGGTTTGCCGTACGCGCGCCGCGCCGCGGACCTGGCGCCCGACGCCGAAACGTACATGCTCCTCGGTTTCCTCGCAGTTCAGGCCGATAGCGCTGCCGATGCACGGGCGGCCGCCGATCGGCTTCGCAGCCTGTTGGGCGAAACCGATCCCCGTTACAGAGTCTTGGCTGGTGCTGCACTGTTCTTCGAAGGAAATGCGCGAGGGGCACAGCGCATCTTGGTGCCGCTGGTATCGGAGTATCCGGGCAACGCACCGGCACGGCAGCTGCTGATGAAGACCGCCGATGCTGCCGGAAACCGAGAGGAAATCGAGGCGTATCTGCGGAGCAGCGGCTAGCAGCCCTTGCTGCTCAACGGTGGGTGGAGCCGGCGGACGTACGAGCCGGCCACCATACGTCTGATGCGCGGAAGGCTCCGTAGTAACGAAGGCCGGGAGGGAGTCCCGGCCTTCTCTGTCTCAGATATTCCGGAGCTACCGATCGCCATGACCCAAAGAACGTTCGACATACCGTCGGCGCTGGCTCTCTTTGCCATCGCCGTGTTCACGAGCTTGACCGGTGCCCACGCAGCCGACTCGGTCAACACCACCCGTCGCGGTGTCGCCATCGAAGGATACGACCCTGTTTCATACTTCACCGACGGTGCTCCGGTGGCCGGGCAGAAAGACCTAACCTTCGCTTGGAACGGTGCCACCTGGCGGTTCTCGAGCGTGGAGCACCGCGATCTCTTCGCAGCCGCGCCCGAGCGATACGCACCCCAGTTCGGCGGCTACTGCGCCTGGGCCGTGGCTCACGGCAAGACCGCCGGCATCGACCCCGAAGCGTGGAAGATCGTCGAAGGCAGGCTCTATCTGAACTACAGCCGCAAGATCCAGCGACGCTGGGAAGAGGACATCGAAGGAAACATCGCTCGGGCGGAAGGCCACTGGCCTTCCTTGGTCGACGACTAGTCTGATCGCATCCACAAACGCCGTTTCGAGAGCCGCGCCGACTCGAACACGGCCCGAGACTTTCGGAGCCGAGGATCGGCCAAACGTTGGTCACCGAAGCGATCGAGCCTGGTCTTCGTCACCGATGCGAGCAGAGCTCGGCGATCTCGAGCGGCCAGGAGATCAGTACGGCAATCGTCCGAGATCTAGATCTCGCACCATTTCCGAACCCGATAGCGCAGCAGCCGGATATCCGCGGCCCAAAAATCCACCGGCAACCCAGCCTTCTTCTTCAGTTGGCAGAGGAAGTCGCGCGGCTCCGGCAGCTGAGCCCAGACCTGCGGCAGAAAGGTGGCACGATGGCCGCCATGGCTCAGGATGATGCCGTCGGCCTGCGGTACGAGCTGCTGGAGCGCCTCTGCCTCGCTGCAGGCGACGATCGGCACGGGCTTCGTCAGGCACGAGACTTCCAGTCGCAGCTCGCCGAGCTCGGCGGGGCCTACCGGTGGAAACCGCGGATCGCGTACCGCAGCCGCCACCGCGTTGTGACGCAGGTCCTCGAGCAAAGGGCGGCGTGCTTCGATGCTGCCGATACAGCCGCGAAGCTTCCCGTCGCTCTGGCGCAGGGTGATGAACACAGCCCCCGGCTCGTCGAGCCACGATTCCGACGACAGATCGTGCCCGAGGGGTGGTGCGTTGTTCGGGTCGAGAGCTTTGGACAGAGTGTGTCGAGCCAGGTGGACCAGGAGAGCACCGCGACGATCGTCTTCGGTCAGATCGCAGGCCCGCCCCAGCGCCGAAAATTCTTCTGTCGTGGTGTCGAGCCGGTTCATGAGCAATCCAGTCGATCATTCTACCGGACGGCTCTTCCGGACCGGGGCTAGTCGAACCCCCGACGGGCGGTCTTCATGGCTTCCCGCGCCTCCCGGTCCAGCTCTCGCTCACGTTCGGTGGCCCGTTTGTCGTGAAGCTTCTTTCCCTGAGCCAGTCCGATCTCCACTTTGATCATCCGGCCCTTGACGTACATCGACAGAGGTACGACAGCCCAGCCCTTGGGATCGCTTCGGCTCGCCAGCCGATCGATCTCCCGCTGTCTGAGAAGGAGCTTGCGTGGGCGCATGGGCTCATGGTTGTCCCGGTTTCCATGGCTGTAGGGGCCGATGTGGACGTCGCGCAGGAACGCCTCCCCAGCCGAGAAATGCACGAAACCATCGCGCAACTGCACCTTGCCAGAGCGCGCCGCCTTGACTTCCGTACCCGTGAGAACGAGCCCGGCCTCGACCCGATCGTGGATGTGGTACTCGTGGAACGCACGCCGATTGCGCGCCACTTGACGAAAATAGTCTTTTCCCTTGCCTTTACCGTCGCTACTCATACCCTTGCTCTCTGGTTTCTAGCGCCTGTGAGAGGCGGCCGGCGAGCCTACCATTCGCGCTACCATGACGGCGACATGACGCGCCCCACGCCGGAACGGCTCCTCCACCTCGTCGACCAGATGCTGGACCGCAGGGTTCTCATGTCGGTGGATCTCGTGGTCGATCGCTTCGTCCATGGCACGCCGAAACGGATTAGCCGCGAGGCGCCGGTGCTGATTCTTCGGTTCGAGGACGAGCAGCTGGTACCGGGGGGAGGGGCCAACGCTGTAGCTGCGGTACGTGCCCTCGGCGGGTGCCCACTGCCCGTCGGCGTGGTGGGCGACGACGCGGCCGGCCACGGTCTACTGCAGATTTTCCGACAACGCGATATCGACACGCGAGGGATCCTGGTGCGGAACGATTACCGCACGCCCACCAAGACCCGGATCCTCGCCGGCGGGCGCCACGCCATCAAACAACAGGTGGTGCGCTACGACGTAGAAGACACGCTGGAGCGCGACGAGACTCTCGACGGTGCCCTGGCCGAGGCACTGCAGAACGCTGCGGCGGGAGCCGAGTGTGCTGTTCTATCCGATTACGGATATGGCGCGGTCTACCCCGAGCTGCTACCGACGGTCCGCGGCCTGATGGGCGATCGCCCGATCCTCGGCGACAGTCGCTACCGGCTCACCAGTTACCGCGGCCTCGACGGGGCAACGCCCAACCTCGAAGAAGCAGAGCAGGTGCTGGGATGCGTTCTTCGAGACGACGATCGCGAGTTGCTCGACGCGGCGGGCAGCAAGCTGCTGCAACGTTTGGACGCGCGGTGGCTCCTGGTGACCCGCGGTAGCGCCGGGATGTCCTTGTTCACGGGCGGCGAGCCGGGAGGGCGCCATTTGCCGGTCCACGGGACCGACCAGGTTGCCGACGTCACCGGCGCCGGCGACACGGTAATCGGGACCTTCGCGCTGGCCCAAGCAGCCGGGGCAGTACCCTTCGAGGCGGCCGCGCTCGCCAACTACGCGGGCGGCGTCGTGGTGATGAAGATGGGCACCGCCACCGTGTCTCCCACGGAGCTACGTGACGCCATTCGTAGCGATCCCGATCTGCTGGACCGCATCGCTTGAGGAGAACCGCCATGGGACAGCATCTCGAAGTTGACGAGCTGGAGCTGGCGCTGGAGCAACATCGCGCCGCGGGCCGAACGGTGTCGTTCGCCAACGGACATTTCGACCTCTTGCACGTCGGACACCTTCGGTACCTGTCGGATGCGCGTGCGCAAGCAGATCTGTTGGTGGTCGCGATCAACGACGACGATTCCGTCGCGTCACTGAAGGGGGCGGGACGTCCCGTCGTGCCGGCTGCCGAGAGGGCCGAGCTACTGGCAGCTCTCGAGCCCGTGGACTACGTCGTCGTTTTCGACGGCGATTCACCAGCTCCACTCCTGGAGCGTCTGCGTCCGGACGTGCACTGCAAAGGACCCGACTACGGCACTCCCGAAAGGGTACCCGAATACGAAACGGTGCGAGCCTATGGCGGGCGCACGGCGCTGGTGGGCGATCCCAAGGACCACAACACCAGCGACCTCATCGCCAAGGTTCGATCCTTGCCTTGAAGATCCTGCTAGTCCGTACCAGCGCCCTGGGCGACATCGTCCACTGCCTGCCGGTGCTGACCGCGCTACGCCGCGAGTGGCCCGACGCGGAGATCGCCTGGGCGGTGGAGGAGGTCTGGGCACCCCTGCTCGAAGGACATCCCGACATCGACCGCCTGATCCCCGTGCGCTCCAAGGCTTGGCGCAAGATGCCGCCCTTGACCGCGTGGCTCGACATCCGTCGCTGTTCGCGCGAGCTCAGGAGCTTCGGAGCCGACGTCACGTTCGACCTCATGGGAAACCACAAGGGCGCACTCCTGGCGCGATGGTCGCGAGCGCCGCGGATCATCGGAGCCGCACGCGCCGACCGACGGGAATCATCGAGCGCAGTCTGGGTGAAGGAGACCGTCGCGCTCGGAGGTGCCGTCCACGCAGTGGACAAGGCACTCGCCCTCCTCGGCCCGCTCGACGTCGAGACCGATCCCGTCGACTTCGGCGGTGATCGCCTCCTGCCATCTCCTCCCGCCTTCGCCACGCCACTGGTCGAAGAGCTGGATGCGCTGCGTACCGCTGGCCGGCCGGTGGTCTCGATCCAGGCCGGGGCCGGCTGGGCTAGCAAGACCTGGCCCGCGGATTGGTTCGGGGAAGTCGCCCGTGGACTGAGTCGCGAGACCGGCGCCGACGTGAGAGTCCTGTTGGCCCCAGGCGAGGAGCACCTCGCAGAACGGGTCGTCGCGGCCTCGGAAGGCGCGGCACGAACGGTACCGACGTTCGACTTCCGGGTACTGGCAGCGGTCCTGCGACGCAGCGACCTGCTGCTCGGGGGCGATACCGGTCCATTGCATCTGGCCCACGCCCTGGGCACACCGGTACTATGTCTAATAGGTCCGACGGACCCAGCACGCAACGGTCCATACGGCGATCCCGACGGTGTCGCGTTCCGACAACTACCGTGCTCGTACTGCTACAAACGGTTCGATGAGCCGAAGGCCTGTCTTCTGCAACTGACGCCGCGGATGGTGCTGCGTCGCGCCCTGGCTCATTGCCGTACTAGAATGTAAGTATGAGTTGCCAGTATCCGGGCGTGTTCGGCTCCCCCACCCGGATAGGCTGATGATCGTCCAGCGGCCGGCGGATCGACGCCGGCACAGGATTCGTTTCGTTACACACAGTTTTTTTGGATCCATACCAGACCGCCAAGAGGAATCTCTATGAGCGACAGATTGGGTGAGCTGCTCGTCAAGTCGGGCAAGCTGACGCCGGACCAGCTGAAACAGGCTCTGGCGAAACAGCGGGAAGAGGGCGGCCGTATCGGCTCCAACTTGGTGAACATGGGGCTCATCAGCGAACCGGAGCTGGTCGAATTCCTGTCGAAGCAGTTCCGGGTCTCCGCCATCAACCTGGCCCAGGTGGAGATCGACGAGTCGGTGGTCAAGCTGATACCGGCGGACGTGGCGCGAAAGTACACGATCATGCCGGTGTCGAAGGCAGGTGCCAAGGTCACCATCGCCATGCTCGACCCCACCAACGTCTTCGCCATGGACGACATCAAGTTCATGACCGGCTACAACGTCGAGCCGGTCATCGCTTCGGAGTCGGCCATTCGTCAGGCGATCGAGAAGTACTACGGCGCGACGCACGCCCTCGAGCTGAAAAAGGTCATGGAGGAGCTCGACGAGGACGCCGCCGGCGGCGACCTCGAAATTCTCGACGAAGAGCCCGAAGAGTTCGACATCGACTCGCTGGAGGAGGAGTCGGACGAAGCCCCGGTGGTCCGGCTGTGCAACATCATCCTCACGGACGCCATCAAACGGGGCGCCTCCGACATTCACATCGAGCCATACGAGAAGAAATATCGGGTGCGCTACCGCGTCGACGGGATCCTGTACGAGGTCATGCACCCTCCGCTGCGACTGCGCGAGGCCATCACGTCCCGCCTCAAGATCATGGCCAAGCTCGACATCGCCGAGAAGCGTCTACCTCAGGACGGGCGCATCAAGATCAAGACCAAGATCGACAGCAAGGACAAAGAGCTCGATTACCGAGTATCCGTGTTGCCGACGATCTTCGGCGAGAAGATCGTCCTGCGCCTGCTCGACAAAGACAACCTGATGCTCGACATGACGAAGCTCGGGTTCGAGCCCGAGTCATTGCGTGATTTCGAGCACGCCATCTCGCAGCCCTACGGCATGGTGCTGGTGACGGGCCCGACGGGCTCGGGCAAGACCAACACGCTCTACTCGGCGCTGGCCAACGTCAACACGCCGGAAACCAACATCATGACCGCCGAGGATCCGGTGGAGTTCAATCTGCCGGGTATCAATCAGGTGCAGATGAAAGAGTCCATCGGGCTCAACTTCGCGGCCGCGCTGCGGTCCTTCTTGCGTCAGGATCCGAATACCGTACTGGTGGGCGAGATCCGCGACTTCGAGACCGCCGAGGTGGCCATCAAGGCCGCTCTCACCGGTCACCTCGTGCTCTCGACCCTGCACACCAACGATGCGCCCTCGACCATCAACCGCCTGATGAACATGGGCATCGAGCCATTCTTGGTGGCCACGTCAGTTCATCTGGTAGTGGCGCAGCGGCTGATCCGCAGGATCTGCTCCTATTGCAAGGAGCCGATCGAGTCCAACCCCCAGGAGCTGATGCAGATAGGGTTCACCGAACGCGAGGCTCGCACCCTCAAGCTCTTCCGGGGGCGCGGCTGCGAGCAGTGCGGCGACACGGGTTACAAGGGCCGCACCGGCCTGTACGAGGTCATGAAGGTCGACAACGAAGTTCGCGACCTCATTCTCTCCGGGGCAAGCTCCGTGGAGCTACGCGAGCAAGCGGTGGACAACGGAATGATCACTCTTCGCGGGTCCGGGCTGCAGAAGATCCGCGACGGAATCACCACCATAGAGGAAGTGGTCCGCGAGACCGTTCTCTGACGCCACAGTCGTGAGTCGGAACGGAATCCGGCCGCGACATATCCCCAACCGCCTGTAGCCCGACCCGGGTTTAGAACCGGCGTCGGGCGGACTCGTAGAATGTGAAGCTCGTGTGACGACGATGGTGATCCATCGCCGTCCCGCGGACGAATCTTCACATGATGCGACATTCTCCCAGCTCGTCCCGCCTCGCCGCCTCGATCTACGTTCTGGTCGGCCTGCTGAGCCTGCCGACTCTGGCGTCAGAGTCTTCCGACGCCGTGTCGAAGAACGAACCCGAATCGTTCGCTGAACCGGCGCCGAATCCGGAATCCGAGGGTGCACAACCCTTGGGAGCTCGATGGACCCAATGGTTGATGGAGGTCGACCCGCTGATCTCCAGCGTCGAGCGAAAGCTCTTCTTGAGCCTCGACCAGGACTATCAACGAGAGGCGTTCCAGCGACAGTTCTGGCGTGTTCGCGATCCCTATCCACGCACCGTTCGCAACGAGCTCAAAGAACGGTGGCCCGTTCGCATGGCCGAGGCGAAGTCGCAATGGCAGACGCTCTCCGACGACCGCTCGCGGATCTTTCTGGTGCACGGCCCGCCCCGCAGCGCCTTCCAGGTGAAGTGCACCGGCACGCGCATTCCGGGCGAGGTCTGGCTCTACGATGGAACCGACTGGACCGACGTGCGCTTGGCGCTGGTCTTTCTTTCTCGAGATATGGGCAAGAGCGAGGCGAAGCTCTGGCGTCCACAGGCCTCGGGTATCGGCTCGGAAGCTACGCTCAACCGGCTGCGCAACTGTCTCAACGGTGCCCAACTGCTTCAAGTCGTACAGTTCATCATTTCCAACGGCGACGAGTACGAGCGACAGATCGCTCGCCTGCTGCTGAAACCTCGTCCTTCGAGCCTCGAATGGATCTACTCTTTCGAGGCCTACTCGACGGATCTGCAATCCGACGCCGAGCTGCTGGAAGCCCAGCTCGATCTCGGCTACCCCGGACGACACCAGCACAGAACCGTGGTGCAGGGTCTGGTGGAGCTGGCCGCGGCGGACGTGGGAACCGGCGAGTACGCCGGCTACCGGTCTCACGACTTCCGTCTCACCGGCGAGGTGATCAAAGACGACAAGCTCTTCGAGAGCTTTCGCTACCAGTTCGGCTTCCCGGCGGAGACTGCACCGACGAATCTGCCGCTGGCCTTCCAGCGCTTCCTTCGTCCGGGAAACTACCGGCTGATCCTGAAGGTGGACGATCTTCATTCCAAGAAGGAATGGCGGCGCGACATGAGGATCGAAGTGCCGATGTCGGACGAGGCGTTCGAAGCGGTCTCGTACTCCGATCCCGAGACCGAGGAGCTGTTCCGCGAGGTCGCGGAGGCGGTCGCGGCAGGCGAGGACGGCATCCGCATCGTGCCGCCGCAGGATGATCTGCTGACCGGGTTCGTCCGCTTCGATACTCTGCTGGCGGGCGAGAACATCACCAAAGTACGTTTCTTCCTCGACGACAAAGAGGTGCTGACCAAGAATCGCCCGCCTTATAGCGTGCAGATCGACCTTGGCCCGTACCCCGATCTGCATACCTTGCGGGTCGAGGGACTCGATCGCTCCGGAAATCTCCTGGCAGAAGACGACCTCCTGGTCAACAGCGGTGGCTACCGCTTCATCCTCGATCTGCGCGAGCCACGACCCGACAAAACCTACGAGCGAAGCCTGCGCGCCCGCGCAGAGATCGAGATCCCCGAAGGACGAAGTCTCGACCGCGTCGAGTTCTTCCTGAACGAAGCCAAGGTCGCGACTCTCTTTCAGGAGCCGTGGGTGCATCCGGTCGTCTTGCCCGCCGGTGGAGCTCCCGGGTACGTGCGCGCGGTGGCCTATCTCACCGACGGCAACTCTACCGAGGACCTGGCATTCTTCAATTCCCCCGACTACGTCGACGAGCTCGAGATCCAGTTCGTCGAGCTCTACACGTCGGTGGTCGACTCTCAAGGCCGCCCGATCGGAGGTCTCCAGAAGAAAGACTTCACGGTGCTGGAGGATGACGTAGAGCAGACCATCGGCCGTTTCGAACGGGTGGAAGACCTACCGATCCACGTTGCAGTGCTGATCGACAGCTCGGCATCGATGGTGGGCACCCTCGACGAAGTGAAACGCGCCGCGCTGTCGTTCTTCCAACAAGCCATCGGGCCCAAGGACCGAGCGGCGGTGATCCCCTTCAGCACCTTTCCGCGCCTAGCCGTGGAGCTGACCAGCGACGCCACGGCTCTGGGGAGCGGTCTGGCTGGTCTGGCACCCGAGGGTCAGACCGCTCTCTACGACAGCATCATGTACGCCCTCTACTACTTCGCCGGAGTGCGAGGGCAGAGAGCCTTGCTCGTGCTGTCGGATGGACATGACGAATCGAGCCGATTCAACTTCGCGCAAACCCTCGACTACGCGCGCCGCGCCGGCGTCACGATCTACCCCATCGGCTTTCGTCTCGGCGGGGATCCGACAGCCCGTGCCAAGCTTCAGAGGCTGGCCGAGGAGACGGGCGGCACCGCGCACTTCCTGCGCGACATCTCGGAGCTGGCGCCTGTGTACGGCGCCATCCAGGACGAGCTGCGCAGCCAGCTCCTGATCACCTACCAGTCGACCAATACCGATCAGAATAGCGGATTCCGCCAGATCCAGCTGGACGTCGATCGAGCCGGCGCAGTGGTCAAGACCCTCTCGGGCTACTACCCCTGACCTCGGGTGACGCCGAGGATGTGCCCAAGATACCTCAGTCCTCGGCTTGCGCTCGGCTTGGCTCTATCGTGGTTCCTGTCCACGGCACCGGCTCGATCGCAGAACGCCCATACCGACGCACCGAGTTTCGAAGGCGAGAGCCAGGTGATCTTGGTGCAAGTGCCGGTCCACGTCACCGATCGCCGCGGCGAGCCGATCCGGAATCTTGACGCGAGCGATTTTCGGCTCTGGGACGAAGGCGAGGAGCGCACTCTGGAACGGGTGGAGGTGATCGACCACGCCCAGATCGTCTCCAGCGCGGTTACTGCCGACCCGAACCCACCCGCTGATTCGATGGCCGCGGACGACCTGCCCGCTGCGGCCCGCCGCAAGCTCCTGTTGCTCTTCGATCTCTCCTTTGCGCGCCCTGCGTCGGTGGTCAAGGCAAGGGCCGCGGCCCTCGATTTCGTTCTTCACGAGCTGGCGCCCGGCGACCTCGTGGCAGTCGCCACGATCTCGGCGGAGCAGGGTGCGCGCTTGCTGGTCACCTTCACTACCGATCGGGCGCAGCTGGCGCGAGCAGTAGACACTTTGGGGCAACCGGGACTGACCGGGCCGGCCTCCGGCGACCCCTTGCGTTTCGTCTTGGAGCGTCCCTCGTCGAACCCGGCAGCAAGCCACGATCCGGGCACGCGCGGCCAGTTCGACCGCATCTTGGAGGAGCAACTGGATCTGTTCCGACGCCAGCGTCGGCGCGTGGAACAAAGCTTCGAACGGGGACGCATCTCCGATTGGACCCGTTCCCTCGCAGCTTTGGCCGGCTCGCTCGGTGAGCTGCAGGGCGACAAGCACGTCGTGGTCTTCTCGGAGGGCTTCGACAGCAGCTTGATCTTCGGTCGTGACGTCTCTGCACCGGCGACCGATGGGCGAGCGGATCAAGCTCGCCGCGAGCAAGGCGCCTACTGGTTAGTGGATCCGGACGATACCTTTGGTAACAGCACCTTGCAGGCGGACGTGACGGATATGGCGAGGATCTTCACTCGCGCCGGCGCCCGCTTGCACTCGGTGGACGTCGGCGGACTGCGCTCCGGCGCCCGTGCCGACGAAGAAGCGGCGACTGATGCAGCGCACCGCGGCGGTCGCGACAGCTTGTTCTGGCTCGCAGACTCCACGGGTGGGGAACTACTCCACGACGCGAACGATCTGTCCGCCGGACTGAAGCGCCTCCTGCACCGTAGCTCCGTAACCTACCTGCTCTCGTTCTACCCGGGCGAGCTAGCCGAAGATGGAGCCTTTCGTCGGCTGCGCGTGGAGGTCGGAGCTTTGCCCCGAGGTGGCCGCGTCCATCACCGCGAAGGCTACTTCGCACCCCGGCCCTTCGCCGATCTACCGCCCTTGGAGCGCGCCCTCCTGACTTCGGAGACACTCACTGCTCCCCAGCCCAAGGAAGAGCTGGCTGTGAGCTTGCTGTCGGCAGCATTTCGTGCCGGTGAGAACGCGTCCTACGTACCCATCATCCTCGAAGTGGCCGGCGCTTCGTGGCTCCGCCGTCCGGCGGACACACCGGATGAGCTGCAGCTAGAGGTTTACATCTACGCCAGCGATCGGTCGGGGGAGATCGCAGACTTTGCGACGCAACAGCTTCGCACGACCCGACCAATCCTGCGGCAACATCGAGGCATCAAGTTCTACGGCCACCTACGCCTGAGTCCGGGTAGGCACCGTTTGCGTGTCCTCGTACGCGATCCCGGAGATGGAAGGACGACCGTCTTGAGCCACACTCTGGACGTCCCGGATTGGCAGAACGGGCCGAGTCTCCTCTCTCCCTTCGCGGTGCAGAACGGCGCACCGGACGACCGTTCGTGGCTGATGGTCCGCCAGGATACGAATCGAGCCGTCGCCGGCGAGGGCCAGGTCGTCTACCCGTTTCTGTTGGGCGGAGAGCCATTCGTACCCATGGCCGCACCCGGAGTACGAGACGGCGAATCGATGCGGGTTGCCGTCATCGGATATGAGCTCGACTCGGAAACGACTGATGGCTGGACCACTACCATCTTCGGCGACGACGGCGTCGCACACACGACCGACGCTCTCGAGGACCTTCAGCTCCTGCCGACGCGCGTGGATCGCCAAACCCAGCTGGCGGGATGGCTTGCTGCCGGGGGATTGCGCCCTGGGAACTACTTCCTGGAGGTCCGCTCACCGGACGGGGTCGCGTCGTCCATGAACTTCCGAGTCCTGCCGTAACGCCATCAGCACTCGACGGTCTCGAGCCTCGTTCTCGTCGGGACACTATTCCCGCGGAGACATTCGCAGACGGCGAAAGAGCAAGAGGTGGCCCAGCAGAGCTGCGGCGACACAGATGGCGAGGATCCAGGTCGTCGGTACGAAGAACGCGACCTGTAGCACCGGCTCGTGTCCGTAGGTGCGGAAAGGAACCGGACTCGACAGGATGGCGATGGAAACAACGCGCACGAGGAGGGCGAGGCCGATCCAGTTGAACGCTAGAGCTACCCGCCGGCCCACAACTCCTGTGAAGAGAAGAGCGCCGACGACCAGCGCCAAGATTCCCGATGCGATGTCGAAGTTGTCGCCGTCGTAGGTCATCTGAAGGGGGACCAAACCGAGTGGGTTGCGAACCTGCTGGCTGTTGAGACACGGATCGCCATCCTTGAGATTGTCCCCAAACTTCAGGAGCTTGCGGCAGAGCTTGATGCCAGGACTGTCTCCCAATGGGACAGTTCGTCACCGCCAGGAACTCGCATTGAGTTCGGGAGGGCGGTCCGATGCTGAGGATCGTACCGTCTCAATCTGGCACAGCGGCGAAGTCGTACTTCGACCGGGCGCTGGCGCCGGGAGACTACTATCTGGACGGCGAGGAGCTGGCGGGAAGCTGGGGCGGCCGCGCTGCGGAGTTGCTTGGCCTTTCCGGTGAGGTGACGCGCGAGGCGTTCCATGCGCTGTGCGACAACCATCACCCGACAAGTGGAGAGCAGCTGACCCCGCGCATGAATGCGAAGCGGCGCGTTGGCTACGACTTCAACTTTCATTGCCCGAAGGGTGTGTCGGCGGTATTCGCGCTGACCCGCGATGACCGCATCCTGCATGCGTTCCGCCGCTCGGTGGAAGAGACGATGCGGGAGCTGGAGCAGGACAGCGAGACGCGAGTACGCACGGACGGGCGCTTCGAATCCCGTACGACAAGCAACATGGTGTGGGGCGAGTTTGTGCATTTCACGAGCCGGCCTGTCGACGGCACGCCGGACCCGCATCTGCACGCGCACTGCTTTGCCATGAATGCGACGTGGGACGTGGAGGAATCCCGCTGGAAGGCGGCCGATTTCGGCAGCATCAAGCGTGATGCTAGTGTGCCGATTGACAAGTTCAGGGAATAAGCAACGGCCTACCGAGGTTCTCA
>JALCBJ010000211.1 GCA_028066595.1 Thermoanaerobaculia bacterium | reverse complement strand
ACCCTGGGTCAGATTCTCCAAGATCGGTGTGCCGGAGCTCTGGGCCTCCTCCAGCCCGGGCTCCTCGATGGGACCCGATAGCTCGAGCACCACGCTAGTGCCCGAGACCCGCAGCTGATCCAGGGTCAGGCTTGCGGGCCGGATCCAGATCTTGCGGTCGCCGTAGGGGCTGTATTCGTAGCGCTCGACCAGCTGACCATCCGGTTCGGCCAATGCCGCCACATGGCCGACCGCATCGTAGAGCAGCGTGTACTTTTTGAGCGTGGCTCCGCTATCGGGACTCGTCTCCAGCTGGACGATCTCATCGAGGCCCTGGCCGTAGGTCCTGCGGCCGATCAGGATCTTGGTACCGTCCCCGGCGACGGCATAGTCTTCGATCGACTGCCAACCGTCCCACACCGTGCGCGTGGTTATCCCACCCGCCGTCTTCTCGACCCGGCGATCCAGAGGATCGTAGGCATAGGTCGCGATGACCTCGCCGCCCTTTTGGACCTCCTTTAGGCGGTTTCGCTCGTCGTAGCCGAAGAGCAAGTCGCCCTTGCGAGTCAGGTTGCCCCGGGCATCCCACTCAAGGTAAGCACCTGGCAAACCCCACCTACCGTCGCCGGACCGAGTCCTAGATGATCATCGGCGGAGGTAGAACCGATGACGACTCATGAGACGACGAAGGCCCCAAAACGAAAAAGACGAGGCGAGAGCTTCTGGCGCAGAGCTCTGACTGCTCAAGACCACAGCGGCCTCTCCCAACTGGAATTCTGCCGGCGCAACGGCCTGGCAGTCTCTACCTTCCATGGGTGGCGCCGACGATTGAGAGAGACTCCCATCGAATCTGAAGGGCCGCAGAGCTCGTTTGTCGAAGTCTGTCGCCCCACTGTTTCTGAGCCCGATTCACAACAGGATCAGATGGAACTGATCTTTCCCAGTGGGCTCCGGCTGAAGCTTCCCAGCCAGGTTGAAGGGCGCACGCTTGCCGAGATCCTGTGGGCTTTGGAGGCCACAGAGGCGTGTTGATGTTGCCACCTTCCGTGCGTGTTTTTCTGGCGACGGAGCCAGCGGACATGCGCTGTGCTTTTGATGGGCTGACAGCCAGGATTCAGCACATCCTGGAGGCGGATCCTTTCTCGGGTCACCTCTTCGTCTTTCGCAACAAGCGCGCCGATCGGGTGAAGATTCTGTTCTGGGATCGATCGGGATTCATCCTCTGGTACAAGCGGCTGGAAAAGGGTACCTTTCGTTTCCCTGATGCGGCCGGCCCCAGAGTCGAAGTAGAGGCGGCAGAGCTGGCTTTGCTGCTCGAAGGCATCGACCTGCGCGGCTCACGGCGACGCCCGAGATGGCGCCGAAAAGTAGCTTAAAAATGTTTCGACATGAGGCTCGGTATGATAGATTTCCCGTGTCGAAATCATGACCGAGCCTACTTCTCTCCCCGACGACCCCGAGCTCCTCAAGCCCCTGATTCGCGAGCTTTTTGAACAGCTCCGAAAGGGCAAACGGCGCGAGGAATCCCTACAGGCCAAGGTCGATGAGCTGGCAAGAAAGCTGTTCGGTCGCAAGACCGAACAGCTCGACCCTAATCAACTCACGTTGATCGACCTCGCCGCACTCGGCATCGAGCCGGAGCCTGAGGCGGAACCCCCTGCTGAGGAGCCTGTGCCCGAGGCGAAGACTCGGCGTCGACCCAAGCGTCGTCGGCCGAGCCGAGAGCTGCCCCGGCGGAGAGTCGAGCACTCGTTGCCCGAGACTGAGCGTCAGTGCCCTTGCTGTGATGAGGTGATGCCGGCGATCCGGGAAGAGATCCATGAGCAACTCGACTACCACCCCGCGTCGTTCGAGGTGATCGAAAACGTCACTTTCGTCTATGGATGTCGCCGAGGCTGTGACGAGAAGATCGTGCAGTCCACGAAGCCGCCCCAGATGATCGAGAAAGGGATCCCCGGACCCGGCCTCTTGGCGCATGTCATGGTCAGCAAGTACTGTGATCATGTGCCGCTCTATCGTCTGGCCGGCATCTTCAAGCGGCATCGAGTCGACATCGCGGAAGCCACTCTCGGCGGCTGGGTCAAAGGCGTCAGTGAAGGCATCGAGCCTCTGGTTCAGCACCTGAAGGACGCTTACCTTCTACGCTCTTTCTGCGTTGCGACGGACGACACGTCGGTTCCCGTGCAAAAGAAAGGCGGAACCTATCGCGGTCGACTTTGGACCTACTTAGGTGATGCGGACTATCCGGTAGTGGTCTACGACTACACGCCGACGCGAGAACGGGCGGGGCCCGAAGACTTTCTCAAGGATTTCGGCGGCTACCTGCAAGCCGATGCTTATTCTGGCTACGATCAGCTCTTTGATTCCGAACGCGACCCGCGAATCGTGGAAGTCGGGTGCTGGATGCATGCTCGCAGGTATTTCTATGAAGCGTCACAGAAAGATAAAGGCCTACCCATGGAAGCCTTGGCGCTGATCCGTGAGCTCTACCGTTTCGAGAAGATCGCGAAAGATTTCGATCCCGAAAAGCGCCTCGACTTGCGTCTAGAAAAGTCGGCTCCGGTGCTGGATGCATTCGAGAACTGGATAGATCAGCACCGGCTGGCGGTGCTTCCCAAGAGCCTACTGGGCAAAGCTCTGACTTATGCCAGCAACCAGTGGCAGGCCTTGCGCCGATTCACAGAGGATGGCCGTCTCGAGATCGACAACGGTCGTAGCGAGCGGGAGCTCCGTCGCGTGGCGATCGGTCGCAAGAATTGGCTTTTCGCCGGCAATGACGCCGGCGGTCGTCGCGCTGCGAACATCTACAGCCTCATTGGGACATGCCGTGTCCATGGCTGGGATCCTTTTGCCTACTTACGCTGGCTCTTCGTCAGCTTGCCGGGCCTGCCTCATGAGCGTCTTGATGAAGTGACGCCGATGGCCTGGGCAGCAGAGCACGATCTGGCTTCGAAAGCCCACTGACTACCTCGGGTTTCCTCCGAGGAGGTCGAGGTGTACCTACATGGGTGGGGTTGCCCAGGTGATTACGAGGGGCCATCTTGAATATGGAAATGAAGATGCGTTGGAACTCCTCCTGTGTTCCCGACGTAGCCAAGAAGCAAGCCGCGACGCCTGACGTTGTACCCTACGTTCACATAGCTTCGCACACTCGAGAGATGAGCGTAGTAGTGATACCTAAATTGAGCGGTTCTGAGG
>JALCBJ010000210.1 GCA_028066595.1 Thermoanaerobaculia bacterium | reverse complement strand
GGTGGAGCATCTTTGCGCGAGATCGAGCCTGGTCTTGGACGCCCTGGGACAGATCGCCGCCGTCGAAATATGAACCGAGGACCTGCTTCCAGGGCCTCCAGGACTATCGCCGCAACTGCCTCAGGTTTCTACGCCACTCCTCCCGCTGACGTCTTTCCCGTTCGAACAGCTCCTGGGTCTTGGTCAAGACCAGCGTATACGGACTGCCCGAACGCCGAGTGACATGCTGAACCGGAAGCTCGTGGGAGTCGATGCGGCCGTGGATGTGCCTCCTCTTCTCCTTGTTGATGGGCCACTCGAGTCGCTGCACTGACCGCTCGGCGAGGAACTCGGCCATCTCCTGGCAAAGATTACAATCACATCCGCTTGGCGGGATGATTGACCAGTCGTTCGGGTCGCGCGCCGGCTTGGCCAATATCGACTCGATCTGCTCGGCACAATGATTCGCCAGCCGATCTAGATCCGGAATCTCGTCCGTCAGATCGACGAGCTGAAGAATCTGTACCGAGCAAGAAAGGATCATCGAGTCACCCGTCTGGCGCAGGTACCCCAGAAGCTCCTGCAAGAGATCTTCCTCTTCGACAATCGCCACACTCTCCAAGAGAAACGCAGCCGGCGGCGCGAACTGGACGGCTGCTGCTTCGCGGCGGCTCGGCGCTGAGACTCGCGCTCCCTCCAGTCGATTGCGCAACCAAGCCCACCGGTCTCTCAGCACCAACTCTCCAGCCGACGAAGCGCTTCGAGTGCCTTCTGAGCGCACCGCATGGCAAAGCGCCGGCAGTGACTCCATCCACCTCATCGCGTCGGAGTCGCTGACTTGGAAGGAGTATCGGTGATCGGACCAGCGAGCCAATAACCCTTTGACCCACTCCAAGCCGTAGAACTCGAACAAACCCACCCAGTTTGATGAATGGCGAGGGGTCAGACGTACGATCGAGAACGGCGAGAGTAGATCGACGGACAACTGCGGATCATGGAGCCTCGCCGCCACCGACAACGCATTGTCGAAGAGAGTCTCGCCTGCTGCGTTGGCTCCGGCCCTTCCCCAGAAAGACGAGAATGCGGCGGCCATGTCTCGTGCGTCCTCGACCTGCCCCAAACGCACCGCCTCGCGCATCGTCGCGAGGCCCCACGCCGGCGAGGCTTCGGCGCGCACGGAGAAAGCCCGCTCTTTCGGCCAGAGGACCACGGCCGCACGTCGGTACCAGCGGTCCATCGTGTTGCCGTAGTTGCCCATGAACCCTTCGTACTCCGACGCATATGGCTGAAGCTCCGCCGTCGGCCGGATCCAGCAAACCTCGCCTCGCCGAACCCAGCTGCTGACCTTCTCGACCGCGCCGTCCGGCTGCAGCCACCGATCGAGCGTCAACTCGTCATCGTGCAGTTCGGTCAACTCGAACCCGTCGGGGTCGGTATGAATCGAGTCGACCTCATCCCAGCCATCGTCCCACTGCCACGACCTGCGTCGCCCGTAACTTCGCCGGTCCCAGCCCGGCTCTATGCATCCCCAGGTTTCCCGCACCTCGACCAGACCGAGAACCATCTCGCAGTCGATCTCCTCCGCTGCTGCGCGCAACGCCTCGACTCGCGGAGCATCGGCGCCCTTGAGCCGGTCCCACGACAGACCGCGCTCCGTGTACTCATGGTCGAGCAACAAGATCAGTCGGGTCGGCAGTTCGTCTGGCGGATCGTCGTCTTGCAGGTAGCGTCTCGGAGGTCTCGGCGTCTCGAAATAGAGGCAGAGCTCATCGGATAACTTGTCGATGACAGATCGAGGCATGGGCGCCTCGACTGCCCGGGCAGGATCTCGCTCCGGACGATCCAGCAAGAGGTCGTAGGTCAGTACCACACGGTAGCCTTCCTCGACCGGTCGAACCTCGTGTCGGCAGTCCGAGTAGAAGGCTACGAGTGAGAGATCACGCTCGGAACCTCGGTACGTAGCCGTCTCTCCCGCGTGTTCGACCACGAACGAACCTCCTCGGAACGAGGATGGCAGCGTGACCACGAGGGTTCCCAGCATCTCATCGGCCGTCTCGGAATCTTGGTGTGGCCGGAAGAACTGGCCGGGTCCATAGACCAGCATGCTGTGAAACTTGGTCCGTAATGTCCCGAGGACTCCGAGCTCCTCACGCAGTTCGTCAACGAGCGGCTGGAGCACTTCGTCCCACGTCCCGCGCTCGAAACGGACGCGGTCCGTTGGTATCACCCAAGTGTCGCGCACCTCACGATCGAGCAGGGTCTCTTCGCCCTGGCCATAGTGCGCGAGATCCGCAACCTCACAGAGAGCTCGGCCCTGCTCTTTGGAGATCGGAAGTCCAATGTGTCCTACACCTTCCACGGTCATCTCCAGCGCACTGACCGGCGCTCTGCGCTGCGCCGAGAACGCAGCTCTCGAACCCAAGCCGGCGAGCACGGCTTGAATCGTCACCAAGGAAGACGTCACGTTCTCCTCATAGTTCGAGCACCAGCCGCAGGCTGTCGTCGAGGCGGTTGACGTCCTCGCGAGGCAGAGCCCCAACCGGCTCGGCGAGGTCCACCACAAACACCTTCTGAAGGTCGTACACGTTGGCGACGGAAGGCTTCGAAAGCCCAGTCGCCTTCCGCTCGAGACGTAGATTGCCGGGCAGCCCCTCGAGATGCAGGCGGCTGGTCAGCGGGACGACAAGGAAGGTACGAACCCGAGGCTCGCGAACCTTGTCGGTCTGCACGATGACCGCCGGCCGCCTCTTGTCCAGGCGCACCCACCAGACTTCGCCACGGCGAGGTAGCACCTCACCATTCATCGTCGGCGTAGTCCTCCGCCATGCGTCGATGCTGGTACTCGCGCCAATCCGATTCGTCGTCCGCCACGTCCCAGCCGTGCTGGTCGATGTATACGCGGGTTAGCTCTCGAAACTGCTCCGCCTTCAGAAGGTCCGCAAGGAGCCCGGAGCGCGAAGTACTGCGACGACGCGCCTCCTCGTCAGCGAAGGCGACCAACTCGTCGGGGATGGACACGCCGATCTTCATATACACATCGTACCACCCCGGTCATACCCCGGTCATCCGGAACGCCGAAACGCGAGAGTTCATCTACTCCGGCGAAGCAGCGACTAGGAAAAGCGAAGAACTTGACAGTGAACGTCGGCGTATTGGTGGAGCCGAAGGGAATCGAACCCTCGACCTCTTGAATGCCATTCAAAGTTC
>JALCBJ010000209.1 GCA_028066595.1 Thermoanaerobaculia bacterium | reverse complement strand
AAGCATGGCTCATTCTACGCCGCATTCACGCCGGTTGCCGGCCGGACCTCTAGACTCGATGGCACCGGGTCGTCGCGCCGTTCTGCGCGCAGCCTTCGAAACTCGCCTCGGCGTTGTCCCGGTCTTGCAAGTCCCCGTTTGGCCCTGGTTCTCCAGAGCTGGGTGACGTCGCTCAGCTCAGACAGTCTCGGCTGTGCTCGACCCGGCGCCACTCCCGTTAGGCAGCTTCTGGACGGAGCAAGACTGAACCTAGATTCGATGGCACCGGGTCGTCGCGCCGTTTCTGCGCGCAGCCTTCGAAACTCGCCTCGGCGTTGTCCCAGTCTTGCAAGTCCCCGTTTGACCCTGGTTTCCAGAGCTCGGTGATGTCGCTCAGCTCAGACAGTCTCGGCTGTGCTCGACCCGGCGCCACTCCCGTTTGGCAGATTTGGACAGGCTCAAGACCGAGGCTGGTCGACTCTAGAAGGAGAAGTTGGCCCAAGGGTGGTCCGCGCCGGCGATTCCCGAGATGTCGCCTCCACCGCTGACATCGATGATCGGTCCGAAAGAAGTGCCGGCGGTGAACGAGTAGTTCGTATTGTTGCCGGAGGCCGTATTGCGAATGAAGAACGAGCCACTACCGGCTGTCGTCTGGAATCCGATCGTGTTATCGGTCGCATGATTGTCCCGGAACACGACGTCGGAGGTAGCCGTGGTGAAGCCGGCCAGGGCGTTGTTGTCCGTCCGGCTGTCGCGAATCAGGGAGTCGGTGGAGAAAGCCCGAATGCCGTTGCCGCCATTGTTGCGGGCCGCGCATCCCACCACCAGACAGCCTTGCGTGATGTTGATGCCGTTGGACGTATTCAGGTCCGCCGTCGAGTAGTAGATCGCACTGCCATTGTTGGCTTCGATGCCGAAGGTACCGTTGTCTCGTCCTGAGCTGTTGACGATCAAGCCGCCATCGCCGACTTCGACGCCGTGTCCCTCGTTGAGGTATCCGGCCGACCCGATGATGGTGCAGCCATCGTCTCCTTCGATACCGTTGTCACCGTTCGCCATCGCGCTGCAGTTGACGATGACCGTGCCGTCATCGGAATCGATACCGTCGTTGCCATTGTGATTGGCGACCACATGGGCGATGACGTTGCCATCGTTGACGATCATGCCGTCGGTGTCGTTGCCGATGATGTTCAACCGCTCGAAGCGCGAACCCGATACGTTGACGCCGTTGATGCCCTCGTCGCGCCAGTTTCGGATCATGCCGTTGTAGATGTAGATATTCGTCTGCAGGCCGAGAATGAGAATCCCGTCGCCGCCGAAGCCGGCTGAGTTTCCTTCGAGAGTAAATCCGCCCAGGTCCAGCGTGACGTTGTCGCTGTCGATGATGATGCCGTTGTCGTTGACGACGGTGCTCGTCAGATTCTGGGTCATCACGTACGAACCGGGCTCGGTGATGACGAACGGAAGGCTGTTGATCTCTGTGCGGGTACCGACCGCGGCTTGCTGGATGATGGCGACCGAATCCAGGCCGTCCAGCAAGTCGGCGTCGAGACCCGAACCAGACCCGTCGACGGAAGTCAGCTTGGCGAGGATCTCTGCCGCGGTATCGCTACCGCCAAGACTCGACAGATCGACGTCCAGGTCGCCACCGGCGTCAGTGAGTCTCAGGGTGCTGCCGATGAGGGACGCGGCCGTGTTGAGTTCGTTGGCCGGGTCGGCGTCCGCGTCGTTGACCAGGGAGGCCAGGCTGGTGGAGAGGGTGCCGGCGCCATCCGTGATCTGGAGATCTGTGCCGACGAGCGCCACCGAGGAGTTGAAGAGAGCGGAGAGATCGGCGCTCAGCGTTCCCGCGCCGTCGGTGATCTGGAGGTCCGTGCCGACCAGCGCCAACCCAGAGTTCTCCAGCGGAGTGAGGTCGACGAGGTTGGTGAACGTCCCTCCTTCCACCACTTCTAGGAAGTTGGTGGCGTCGAGCTGTGCGCTGGTGATCAGCTCGTTCGAAGGGTCGGCGTCGCCATCGCCGGGCAGCGCCGAGAGATCGGCTGTCAAGGTGCCGCCTGCATCGGTGAGCTCGAGTGTGCTGCCGCTCAATTCGAGCGTGGTGTTGAGCTCGTTCCCCGAATCACCATCGGCATCGACCAGGGGCGAAAGATCTGCCGATACGTTGCCGCCGGCGTCGGTGATGTTGAGCGTGGTGCCGACCAGAGCCGCGCCGGTGTTCAGCTCGTTGGTCGGGTCGGCGTCCGCATCGTCGCCCAGCGCCGAGAGATCGGCGCTCAGGGTGCCGCCGCCGTCGGTCAGTTGCAAGTCGGTGCCGACGAGGGTGAGAGCGGAGTTCTCGAGCGTGGAGAGGTCGGCGACGTTGGTCACGGTACCGTTCTCTACGATCTCCAGCTGATCACCCGTCAGCTGGGCACTGGTGATCAACTCGTTGGTCGGGTCGGCGTCCGCGTCGGCCGTGATCAGGCCCATGAGATCTTGGGAGAAGACGGTCGAGCCTTGTGTGATGCGAAGCTCCGTTCCCACCAGCGCCAGATCTTGGATCTCGAGATCGAACGCCTCACGGCCGTCGACAGTATCCGCGTTCTCCGCTTCGAGGGAGAAGACCGATCCAGGTGCGGGCGTAATCGGGTGACGCGGTTGCAAGACCTCGAAGGGACCGAGATCGCCCGATGCAATCACGTGGATCTCGAGCCACAGGGGATTGCCGTCGAACACAG
Source organism: Thermoanaerobaculia bacterium (assembly GCA_028066595.1). Classification (GTDB taxonomy): domain Bacteria; phylum Acidobacteriota; class Thermoanaerobaculia; order Multivoradales; family J023; genus JAUIJL01. Next base: position 567 of record JALCBJ010000209.1, on the reverse strand, counting down.
AACCATAGTCCAGCAGCACCGTGAACAAGCCTGACCTGACTTCGACATCCTCGAACAGCAATTCGGTGGACACTTGGTTGCCAAAGGTCGAAGCGTCGAACAGGAAAAACATGAAGTCGAACTCACCGTTGGCCGGCGCTCCCTCGACTTGCAGCTCACCCTGGTAGGTGAATGAGGTCGTCGTCGGTTGGGCGGCCAACGGAATGGCGCCGGCGATCAGCGCCAGGAGGAGAATCAAGCTTCGAACCTCTGTCGACACGATCAGCTCCTTTGAGGTGAGGTGCGTGGGGGCCGCTCCACAGCTCGCCGAGGCAAGGGCTCGTCGTCCGCAAGCTGTCCAGGTGGCTCCATCCTTTGCTAACAAGCCGTCTCACGGCATCATAGTCGGACTTCTTGTGGGCGACAGAGCAATTGGCCTCCCCGAATCGACTGCTTCGGGCCAGTGGGAACACTGTTTCAGGCCCCTGGGAACACTGTGCTCGATCTGAGACCGACGCCGCCATAGGATGCGATCATGGTGCGTCGTGACGCAGACGAGACTCCCTCTCTAGGGGACTCGTCCGCACG
>JALCBJ010000208.1 GCA_028066595.1 Thermoanaerobaculia bacterium | reverse complement strand
CGACCATCGGCTGTCTCGTGGCTCTGGCCGAGGCCGAGGCTCTACTAGAACTGGGCGAGTTGGAGGCGGCCTGGCAGAGCACGTGCCGGGCGCTGGAAGCCAACTCAGGTGCGGTCCTGGTCGTCGATCTGGGCACCTGGGTCGCGCAGGTCCGAATCTTGCGCACTCGCCGTCGTTTCATCGAGGCTCACGATCTCCTCGATCGTCTCGATCAGCTACTCCGTCACGTCGGGCTGCGGCGCTGGCGCAGGCAGCGGTCCTACAACAGGGCGAAAGTCTGGTCGGTCCAGGCGATGGCCGGTGACCAGGTCGCTCGCGCTCGCTGGGGCGCCTGGGTGGCAGACGATGGCTGTCTCGATCCGAGGTGTCGCTGTCCGAGAAGCTTCTGACCGAGGCGCCTTTCGAGGGCGGCTTGGCCTTGGCGTGCCGGTGGTTGGTGGAGAACGGCGACGCGAGGCGTGGCCTGGACATGGTGCGGCGAATTCGGGCCCTGGTCGAAGACGGCGGCTGGGAGCGATCGATCCTCGCGACCTGGTTGTTGGAAGCGCGGGCGCTCGAGGTCCTGGCAGAGGATTCTTCCCTGGCCCTGCGCCGAGCGCTGACCCTGGGAGCAGAGACTGGCTTCGTGCAGGTCCTCGCGGACGAACGAGAGTGGCTCGCACCGATTCTGCGGGACGACCGCAGGGGCTGGTTCGACGGGCTCGACGAGGATTACCGCAGACGCCTCTCCGCGTGTCTAGAACTGTCCTCGCTTGCCGAAACCGGCGTACGCTCGACATCGACAGGCGCGGCGGACTCGTCGGAATTGAGCGAGCGAGAACTCGAAGTACTTGCCAGTGTAGCCCAAGGCCGCACCAATGCCGAAGTGGGCCAGAGCCTGTACATCTCGCCGAGCACTGTGAAGAAGCACCTCGAGAACATCTACGGCAAATTGTCGGTGGGAGGGCGGCTCGAGGCGGTCAACAAGGCACATGCACTGGGGCTCCTGAGGACACCTGAAGACGGACCTCGGACCGTATGAGCCGTGTTCGGGTAGGGCTCGCGATACGCCGCTCGAATAGGCCGCAGAATAGGCCGTTCGGCGGAGGCGATCCGAAGGCCCCGGGTCTAGACTGAAGTTGGTTCGATTCCGAACCACCAACTGCTCTACAGAGGAAACACGATGACCCATCGCCTCATCACTTCTCGTATCACTGGTTTCTGCATAGTCGCTCTTCTCTTCGCTGTCCTGGCTGTCCCGGCCACGGCCCAGACGGCCGGAAAGACATGGGAAATTGGATTCAATGCCGGTAGCGGCGACCTCGGTGGCGACGACGAGCTCGACTTGGAACGCCGTTTCGACGGCCGGGTCGGCTACTTCTTGAACGACCACGTTCAGCTGGAGCTTCAGCTTCTCAGGGCCGACGCGATCCTCGACGCCGAGCTCCTCGTCGGTCTCGGCAACGTCGTCGTCAACTTCCGACCGGAGTCGCGTGTCGTACCTTACGTCCTGGCGGGTGGTGGCATCGCGCGCATCGAGGACTTCCAGATATTCGGCGACGAGCCCGATGAAGAGGACGATGGAACCGTCTTCCAGGTCGGCGTCGGCACCCGCATTTTCCTTGGCGACTCGGACGTCATCGCCCTGCGCCTGGAAGTCTCGAACCTGTGGACCGATACTGATGTTTTTGGCAGCACCCAAGACACGAGCTTGACCGCCGGTATGAGCTGGTCCTTCGGTCGGTGAGGTTGCCCCTCGTGCAAGACGAGGGATCGTACGAAGTCTGTGTCCGGGGCCGGCTGGGCGATCGTTGGATCGACTGGCTCGGCCCCGGAGTCGTGTGTAGGAGAGCAGGCGCCGAGCCGTGTCGCGATACGCCCGAACATACCCGGATCGTGGGACGGTTCGACCAGAGCGCGCTCCATGGTCTCCTTCGCCGGCTCGGGGAGCTCGGACTCGTCTTGATCTCGGTGCGGCGTGTGCCCGAGCCGCACGTCGGAGACGACCGGCGCGATAGATAGATCTACATGCAGCTATACTGGGGCCGGCCCGCGCCCATTTGCGGCCATCCGAAGGATCGGCTCGGGGCCGTTTCGACCGATCCGAACGACCGCCAACGCTCCCTGGAGAACAGCATGCCAACTAACTCTCCACAGGCCACAGATTCCCCCCAAACTCTCCGCATTCGCGGTCTCGGCCTCCTGGCACCCGCCGCTCTGGCGCTCGTAGTGCTACCGACGGTTGGCTGTGCCACACGTGGCTTCGTCCGTGGAGAAGTGGAGCCAGCTTACGCGCGCACCAAGGAGAACGAGGCGGCAATCGAGCGGACGCAGACCCGGGTATCGGCGACGGAGAAGAAGAACGCCGAACAGGACGAGCAGCTGTCGGGTCTGTCGAAAACGGCCCGCGAGGCACTCGAGCGTGCCGAGGCGGCCGGTAAGCTGGCCGAAGGCAAGCTGTTGTACGAGGCCGTCCTCACCGACGACGACGTCAAGTTCGGATTCGACAAAGCAGAGCTGAACGAATCGGCGCGCACCGCGCTCGACGAGTTGGGTCAACGCCTCGTGGCCGAAGACAAGGGCGTCTACCTGGAGATCCAGGGACACACCGACGCCACCGGCGACGCCCAGTACAACCTCAAGCTCGGCGAGGAGCGAGCGGAGAACGTCCGTCGCTACCTGAACCGCGAGCACAAGATACCGCTACACCGCATCGCTACCGTCTCCTACGGTGAGACGGCGCCGGTAGCGGACAACGCCACCCGCGAGGGGCGCTCTGCCAACCGCCGCGTCGTGGTGGTCGTGCTGCGCTGAGGGCACCGAGCGGCAAGGGCCGCTGCATTTCCGTGCTACGGGTGCGGCTGGGCTCCCGGCGGCTCCTTCGCGTGTTCGGCCAGGACCCGGCGATACCTGCTGTACTCCATCGGCCCCGCGCCCAGGACGCCGTAGAACAGTGAGGCGATGATTGCGATCCCTTCGGCACCTCGCATGTTGCCCATCAGAACTCTGTCAGGGTCGAATGAGTCGTCTCGATGCTCGGGGTTCGGGCTCCTCGCGAGAATGCTGACCGCTCCCCAGTAGGCCGACCAGATCGCATAGGGAGCGAGCAGGAAGGTCAGTGCGCGCGCTGGGTTAACGAGACCCTCAGTGCAGTGATGGAGGCTAGCGTAGCCAATCCCATCAATGCTCGCGAGTGCAGCCCAACCGAGGCCTCTGACGTCTACAGACTTCATGAACTCCTGGCTGCCCTCTCGAGTCCGGTTCGCGGTCGCGGCGCGGTGAAGGACACCTACAACCTGCTCTCG
>JALCBJ010000207.1 GCA_028066595.1 Thermoanaerobaculia bacterium | reverse complement strand
CCTTGAGTGACCACGACTCTCATAGCGAGTGGACCAAATACTGGGGGAAGGTCAAGCGTCATTGTAGCCACATCAGATCCTCTCGGGGTCGATGTGGTGCGTTCCCCCCTCAGGTGCCCGCGAGGGACGCGGAGGGCCAAATGGGACAACAAGGGAGATGAAATGGTCCAAGTGACTCGAGTCTGGTCCGTTTCCCTAGCGATCCGATGCCTGCTCGTCATGACACTCACCTGTCCGACCTGGGCATTTGGCGAAGAAACGCTTCTGTTTGGAGACGAGCACGAATCTAGCGTCCAGGTAGGGCCTGCCGTGGATCTCCAGCAGGAAGCGACCGAAGATATCCTCGCGGTGACAGTCGGGATGTTCTCCTGGCTCATTGAATGGGCCGGTCGGACCGGGCCCGGAGCTTTACCAGTCGAAGGCACGGCATCGATCGACGTCACTTCTGTACCTATCGTGAGTCATTCGGAGCTCGAGGTGCTTCTGGTGCCGACCTACATGGTCAGCGTGCCCGAGCTCGATCCGTGGGGTAACGCGTACGAATTCCGCCTCGCTTTGCCTCCTGTGGGGCTCGCGGTCGTGGCGATGAGGACCGCTGGCTCCGATGGGGTCTTCGAAGGCACGGTCTACCAGGGCGGCAACGTCGCATCGCCGAGCGAGGACCTGGTGATGTTCCAGGGCTCGCAAGTACGCCGCTACATCGCACCAGGTCAGGAGCAATTGGTCACGACGGGAGATCTGCACAGCGTCGGCGTTGCGATCTTTTCCTGGATTATCGACCAGACGACGGAGCCCGGCCTTGGCGCGGCGATGACGGAGCGTGGCCTTGGCGCGACCTCGATCGATCTATCGCGGTTCGTTCCGATCAGCCAAGACGACCTCGAAGCCCTGTTGGTGCCATGGTTCATCCCCTGGGTACCCGAGGTCGACGCCTGGGGCAATCCCTATGAGTACTGGCTCGATCAGACTCCGCAGGGTCTACATAACACTGCGATCCGCAGCCTCGGCTCGGACGGTATTGCGAGTGGCAACACCTATCCGATCGGAACGTTTCCCGCGTCCGCAGACCACAATGACGTCGTCTGGGCGAACGGCGTGTTGGTTCACTATCCGGACGGAGAGCTCTTTGTCGACGGGTTCGAAGCAGGCAACACTACGGCGTGGTCTTCCACCGTACCTTGATCGCTGCTCGTGGAGCCGCTGATCGGGGAGTTCGTTAGATTCAGAGCAGAGCCGGTCCAGGTGATGGTCGAGTCCGAGGAGCCAGGGCGTCCCCATTGCTGCCGCAGCCGAGTCAGGATTGGTTGGCTTGGAAGGGTGTCTGGGTCTTGTAGAAGTGCTCACAACTGTGAACGAACCTCACTGGCTTGAAACCAAACGCTCTTGCCAATATCCAAAACGGTGTCCAGCTCCGCTGGTCCCATACCTCCCGACCGAGCCGAAGGTTTCCCTGTCCACAACAGTCGACACACTTTGCCGGCGCGAACTGCCATGAGCTCCGAAGAACTAGAATCGACTCTGATCGAGCATCAAAGGTTGGTCGATTCGGAGGTGGAGGAACTCGATGCAGAATCCCGCTATCTCTTTGGCGTAAGTTGCTTCGAGCGGCTCGTTCCGGTTCATGAGCGGGCCTCTAACGAGAAAGGCGCCACAGCGGTCCGCCTGGCAATGGAGCGCCTTTGGTCGTGGCTCGGTGGAGAAGATGCTTTCGATTGGAGCGAGCTCAGACGGGGAGTTGTTCAGTACGCCGAGATCGGTGAAGATGTCGTGTCCCCAGAGCAGGTGGCGTCCTTTTTGTCTCCCATGCGATCGGAGATTTTCTTGGAGCCCTCGAGGAGGGTGATTCGCAGTACTCACAATACGCAGCCGCTAGAAACATAGACACGATCGAACTCTTAGCTGACGAATTGGGTGAAGACTTGAGTGCCCTGTTCGTCGAAGAGATGGAGCGCCAGCGGGAAGATCTCGAACTTCTCAAACGTGACGGAAAGTCAGCGCTGGCAGCACTCAGATCGAAGTCGCGCGGCAATTCAGTCCTGGGAACTCACTGGTTCCGCTCTTGAGTGCCGCGCTGTCCACATCGGTTGCCACACCTCGTTGACCGGATTCAATGGGGCGCTCTTGGTGGGGAGTCGAGAAGCGCAGTCGACGAGATCGACGACGTGATGGCGGCGACGGATTTGAAATACGCTGTGTCTACCGATCCCGACCCGCAGATAGAAAGTCCGTTGCCCTGTGGAACCAGAGTCCATGCCATACAATTAGGATGTCAGGAGGAACCGATGGTTGCACCACAACTCAAGAACGACATCCTCGATCGTCTCGATCGCTTGCCGCCGGATCTGCAGCAGCGAGTCGTGGACTTCGCCGACGCGCTCGTCGCCTCCGAACCTCGAGGTGTGCCTGGGGCCAGGCTGCTGAGATTTGCCGGCACGATCGACCCCCAGTCGCTCCAGGAGATGGAGCAGGCCATCAAAGAAGACTGCGAACAGATCGACCCGGATGCCTGGTAGGTACCTGCTCGACACGAACGCAGTTATCGATCTGTTCGCACCGAACGAGGAGCTGTTGGCGCGGCTCGAAGCTGCGGAGGCCGTCTTCCTCAGCACCATCGTGCTTGGCGAGCTGAACTTTGGTGCGGAGAAGTCACACCGCGTCGCCGAGAACCATGCGCGGATCGAGTCTTTCGCAGCCGAGTGTACGGTCCTAGCTCCGGACGTCGCGGTGGCTCGCGACTATGGTCGGGTGAAGAAGAGTCTCAAGTCCCGAGGTCGGCCGATTCCCGAGAACGACGTGTGGATTGCGGCAACGGCGCTCATTCATGGCTTGACCGTGCTCAGCCGGGACCACCATCTCGATTTCGTCGACGGCCTCGAGCGCGAGACCTGGCGGTAGGAGAGCCTCGTGAATCCTCCGCGACTCCGAGTAATGTTCCGCCAACTCGTCATCCGGATCATTGAGACGACCGAGTGTCTCGGGACTTCTCTCCGTCGGGAGCGGCCGGTACCCGAACTCAAGTACCAGAACCCATGTCGAACATCGTAGTCCTCTCCGAGTCAACGAAAGAATCTCGTACCGCCGTGGTAGCAGCTACCCGGCGACATTTTGATCTCGGTATCAAGGAAATCCTCGACCGCCAGAGTACCCGGCGTCCTTTGGTCGAGGTGCGGCTCTTCGGCAACGACCACGATGAAGTGACGAAGCGGCTCGTCGGGCTTCTGGACGAGCTGCAACGTGCTGGAGCTTTGTTCACTCTCTTCGAGTTGGAGGAGGCCCAGGGGTTTGTGAGCCGCGATGCTCATGATCTGTCGATCATCTCGCGGCAGGAGCTGGACAATATTCTGCAGGCAGCTGACGACGAGATGGCTCGTCAGAGAAAGTCGATGGATCTGGAGGCAGGATTCGCGGAGGAATCCGAGTTCTAGCCCGCATTTCTCACCAGATATGAAGAAAGGGTTGTGCCCCGCGCTGTAAA
>JALCBJ010000060.1 GCA_028066595.1 Thermoanaerobaculia bacterium | reverse complement strand
AAGCATGGCTCATTCTACGCCGCATTCACGCCGGTTGCCGGCCGGACCTCTAGCGCGTACTTGCGAAAGTCCGTTTCCCACCAATGTGGGGGGGGGCTTCCTCGAGGCTGAATGGGCAGTACTTCTCTCTCGAAGTGGCTCTCGGTCTCTCATGGTTTGCTCCACTCTCTGGCGAGGGTCCAAGATTTCCCCGCCTAGAGCCGGCTGCTCCCGGACGCCGAAACCTTCGGCGCCCGGGCGAGTAGATTTTCTGCGTGCTATCAGGACCGCGTGCCGATCGCCGACTCGACCCGAGGAAGGACCCATGCTGAGCCAAGACATTCGCTACGGTTTGAGATCGTTCATCCGGCGCCCCGGATCCACCGGCTTGGTGATCCTCATCCTGGCCTTGGGCATCGGATTCGTGACGATGATCCTGAGTCTGGCGCAGTCGATCTTCTTTGGCTCGGTACCTTATGGAGATCCGGACCGTATCGTCGTCTTGTGGCGGAAGGGCCCCGAGCCCATCCACGAGCGTGAGGCGGTCTCTTACGTCGACTTCTTGGACTGGAAAGAACACACCGGGGAGTTCTTCGACGGTCTGGCGGCTTACACGATCTTCCCTTCGTCGGTGCTGCGTGCGGACGGGGCCGAGCAGGTCATGATGACCTTCGTCGATCCGTACTTCTTCGACACTCTCGATGTCGACATGACCCTCGGGCGGCGGCTAGCCGAGGACGACAATCGTCCACCTTCTGGGACCGCAGTGGCGGTCCTGAGCCATGGCTTCTGGAGCACGGAATACGGCGGCGATCCCGACATCGTCGGCCGGTCGATCAACCTCGGTGGCAACCCCTACGAGGTCGTCGGAGTCATGGCTCAGAAGACCCGCTGGCTCCTCCACGAGCCCCTGGACATCGTGGTGCCGTACCGGCGCACCGCCATCGAAGGCCATATTGGATTCGTGGAGGACCGCCGCCTCTACTCGTCGATTGCGGTCGGACGGCTGCTGGACGGGGTCGCCATCGAGCAGGCACAGGCCGGCATGAAGGCAGCTTCGATCGCTCTGCAGCAGCAGTACCCCGACTCCAACACCGGAATCGAGGCGCACCTCACCTCGTTCACCGATCTGCGGACCGACTTCGGCAGGCTGAACGATGTCGTCAGAGTGCTCGGCGCCGGCGCCGGCCTCGTCTTCCTTCTCAGCTGTATCAGCGTGACACTCTTGCTGCTCGCCCGTTTCGTCGACCGTCTCTCGGAGTTCGCCGTCCGCATGGCCCTGGGCGGCGGCCGGCACCGCTTCATCTTGCAGACGATGGCCGAAGGTTTGGTGATCGCGCTGGTAGCCGGCCTCGCCGGCTTCGGGCTGGCCTATCTCGGTGTCCAGCTCGTATTCGCCAACGATCCCCTGGGTCTGTTCAGTTTCGCCGAAGTGTCGGTGGATCGGAGCGTTTTCCTGACGACGCTCCTCCTGGCACTCATGACGACGCTACTCTTCGGCCTGGTACCGGCGATCCGCGCCGCCAGGATCAACTTTCACGACGTCCTGCGCCCGAGCGGCACAGGGTCGGCCGGCGGCCGTGACCGCAACCTGCTGCGCCGCGGTCTGGTGATTCTGCAGGTCGCGGTATCCGTCGCCGTCCTGGTGGGCTCCGGCCTGATGATCCAGAGCCTGCACGCCTTCACCAGCACCGACTACGGGTTCGACACCGACGACCTCGTCTACATGCGCATGATTCTCGACGGTCCACGCTACGAGGCGGATGACGATGTCGCGCGGGCTTTCTCCAGGAGCCTCGACGAGAAGATCTCGGCACTACCCGGAGCCGAAGCCGCTAGCCTGTGGGCGCCGGGGCTGCCGGGCTCGAGCACGTGGTTCTTCATGTCGATCCCGGAGGGCAAGGAGTCGGATCCGTCCTACGCGGGTATCCACACCTGGGTCCACTCGGTATCGCCGGGAGCCATGCGCAAGATCGGGCTGCAATTACACGACGGGCGGATGATCGACGAGACGGATCGGGCCGACGGTCTGCCAGCGGTGGTCGTCAGCCAGGCGATCGCCGACGAGTTGTGGCCCGGCGAACGCGCGATCGGAAAACGTTTGACCAACGTCTTCGGTTCCGACGAGTGGTACACGGTCGTCGGTGTCGTCTCCGACGCCCGCATGCGCGGCATGGGCCGAACCCATTCCCAGATGCTCCGAGACGCCTACTTCTCCCTCGATCAGCTGCCTATGGGGAACGTCAACGTCTTCGTCCGCACCCAGACCGATCGGGCGGTCATGGTCGACCAGGTCCGAACGGTGCTCCGAGACATCGATCCGAGTCGCGCCCTCTTCGGCGTAACCACCATGGACCAAAGCATGGCCACGGACGTAGGTGAGATTCGTTTCAACACCATCCTGATGCTCCTCTTCGCCTGTGCAGCTACACTCTTGACGACCCTCGGGATCTACAGCGTCATGTCCCACTCGGCCAGCCGACGGACCCGCGAGATCGGGATCCGCGTGGCGCTCGGTGCCAACAAGAAAGACGTCGTCTCGCTGGTGCTGAACCAGGGCATCGTCGACATGACCATCGGCATCGCCCTCGGCGTCGTTGCGGCTCTCGGTCTGAGCCGCGTCATGTCCAGCTTGCTCTACGAGATCACACCAACCGATCCGATCGCCTTTGCCTTGATCGTGCCGCCACTACTCCTGGTGGCGTTCTTGGCTACGTACATGCCGGTCCGGAAAGCGCTCGCGGTCGAGCCCTCCGAAGCACTGCGCTACGAGTAGAACGCCGCGCGATCGAGGCACGGACCGTCCTGGGGACAGGAACGCCGAGGGATCGGATCCGTGATTTTTCTCGGCACGGGGTTGCCAAATCCATCGCGTTGATCATATCCTTGTGGTGTCAAGATCTTTCGGCCCTATTTTGCCGCTCTACATTAGTTTTCTGGGCTGATCATCGAGTTTTCTGAAATCTAGCGGGTATCACCCCTAGGTTTTAACTCTTGTTTCTCGGTTTCTACCGTTGATATGGAGGTATTGTGCCTTTAACTCTGGACCCTATTGCCAGCGCCACGAGAGCCTCCTATCGCAACGAGCCCGATCACAGTCAGCCCCAGTGGCGGCTCCCGGAACACCTTCGGGACCGAATCAAGTCCCGACTGGAGATCCTCTACTCGGAGGCAGAGGCCACCGAAACCTTTACCGAAATCGAACGGTTGATCGCCGTTCACCAGGCCCACCGGACGCCGGAGGTGGAGGCCCTGGAGAGAGATTTCGACCCGCGGGACCGCTTCACCGAGCGGGACGTGATCCTGATCACCTACGGCGACTTGCTCCTCTCCAAGGACCGTCCCCCGCTGAGGACGCTGGCCGATGTTGCCAACGTCTTCTTCCACGGCCTGATCACCACCCTCCACATCCTGCCTTTCTTTCCCTATTCCTCGGATCGGGGCTTCGCCGTTCTGTCGTTCAAGGACGTCGATCCTTCCCTCGGCACCTGGGACGACATCGCCGAGTTGGGGAAGTCCTTTCGCCTGATGTTCGACGGTGTCTTCAACCACATGTCGAGCGAGAGCCAATGGTTCCGCGAGTTCACCAATGGCCATCCGAGCTACAAGGATTTCTTCATCTCCTTCTCGTCGAAGAACATGATCGACAACGACCGGTTGGGCTTGATCCTGAGGCCCCGGACCAGCAGCCTGCTCAGCGAGTTCGACACCATCGAAGGGTCGAAGTTCGTGTGGACCACCTTTTCTAACGACCAGGTGGATCTGAACTTCAAAAACCCGAGGGTACTGACCGAGATCGCGGACATCCTACTCTTCTATGTGCGGCACTGCGCAGACATCATCCGCCTCGATGCGGTCACCTACCTCTGGTACGAGTTGGGGACTTCCTGTGCGCATCTCGAAGAGACCCACGCCTGCATCAAACTGATGCGCGACATCCTCGATGCCGCTGCCCCCCGCGTAGCGCTCATCACCGAGACCAACGTCCCCCATCCCGACAACGTCTCCTATTTCGGGAACGGTAGTGACGAAGCCCAGATGGTCTACAACTTCGCGCTGCCGCCGCTGGTGGTGCACGCCTTTCAGACCGCCGACGCCTCGGCGCTCTCCGCCTGGGCGGGACGCCTCGAGTACCCATCCGACACCACCACCTTCTTCAACTTCCTCGACTCCCATGACGGAATCGGGGTGATGGGGGCTCGCGGGATCCTGTCGGAGGACGAGATCCTGGCCATGGCCGAGCGGGTGCGCGAGCATGGCGGCTTCATTTCGATGAAGTCCAACGGCGACGGGACCGAGGCTCCCTACGAGATGAACATCACCTGGTGGAGCGCCTTGAACCGGGAAGATTCCGGGGAGAGCGACGACCTGCAGATCGACCGCTTCCTCGCCTCCCGTGCCATCGCCATGGTCCTGCGCGGCGTTCCAGGTCTATATCTCCTGGGAATGGTAGGGGCCCGCAACGATGTGGAAGCCGTCCACGAGCGGGGCTCCAAACGCGACATCAACCGCACCGCCTTGCAAGAAGAGGAGCTGCTGCGCCTCTTCGCCGACCCCACGACCATCACAGCCCGCATCGCGAGCCGGATGATCAGCCTGCTGGAACAGCGTACCGACCATCCAGCATTTCACCCCGCCGCGCCCATGGCGGTGCTCGACATTTCTCCGCAGCTTTTCGCCGTGCTGCGCACCGAGCGAGGGGGCAACCGCGGGGTCTTGGCCTTGATCAGCGTCAGCTCCAGCGCGGAAGCGATCACGATCGACGTCTCGGAGCTCGGATCCGTCTATGGAGAGCTCCGAGATCTCATCAGTGGCACCCGCTTCCCAGCCCACGGTGGTCGGCTCGGGCTGACCCTCGAGGCCTATCAAACACTCTGGCTCGATGGTCGATTCGAGCACGCCGCGGTCCCGCTAGCGGCGAATGAAAACGCAAACACGTAAAGGGAGGAAATCCGTGTCGGCTCTAGAAAGTGAAGTTCGGAGCGTCGAGATCATGCCCTTGGTGGGGCGGCTGGATGCCGCCCAAGCACCGGAAATCCGTAAACAGATCGACGATCACCTGAAGGAAGGTCGCACCCGCATCATCTTCGACATGCGCGAAGTGAACTTCGTCGACTCCAGCGGCCTCGCGGTATTCGTCAACGCACTCAGGAACGCCCGCGAGGCCGGCGGCGACATCGCCATCCTGGGACCTACGACCCCGGTGCGCTCCATCCTCGAGCTGACGCGCTTGCATCGCATCCTCTCGATCGTGGATACCCAGGAAGAAGCGGTTTCAGCGGTTACCCACTGATCCCGCGGGGTTTTGCCCTGCCGTCCTGTAGGGCAAGGCGATCCTGAGACCGAAGAGGCAGGCAATCACGCCGCGGGCCGATCGGCTCGAACTCCCTTCGGCTCCGATCGGCTGTGACACCGAGCCGATGCCCCGCTCTCCCCATCGTAGCCCCCCGGAGATCTGCTCAGCAGGAAATTATGGAAAACGTCGCGGAAAGCACCCGGTCTGAGATCCAAGCAATCCTCGCCAACGTGGGCCACGACTGGGGTTTCCTGGCCGAGTTGGTGGAGATGCTGGAGGTCGACTCCTTCGAGCTCGCGGCAAAGGTGCAGAAGGCGGTCGACGAGGAGAACCCCGAGGAGCTGATGGAGGAGGCCCACGCCCTCAAGAGCATCCTCAGCCATGTGACTCAGGGACCAAGCTTCCAGCTCGCTGCGGCTCTCGAATCGGCTGGTCGGAACCGGGACCTGACCGGGACCCGAGAGCCCGCGCAGCAGCTGGACGCCGCACTCCAGGAGCTGATCTCTGCCCTCCAGCACGTCGTGGCGACAGAGGGAGAAAGATGAACGTTCAAGGACTCGCGAGGACTCGGCCGGCGACGGCGGCACGGGGATGGGGATCGAGGCCCATCTCGGCCGTCGTCTTCACCGACCTGGACGGGACCCTCCTCGACGAGGTCACTTTCAGCTGCTCGGCCGCGTTGCCGACCCTCCGTGCCCTGGAGGCGGCGAGCATCCCGGTCGTCCCCGTGACCAGCAAGACCGCCGCCGAGGTACGCCATCTGCGCTCTTCCTTGGGCCTCTCCGACCCCTACGTGGTCGAGAGCGGAGCGGCAGCTTTCCTACCCCTGGAGGACGGCGGGGAACGCCGGGTGGTCTGGAGCCCGGGCAGACCTCATCTGAGCTCCTTTCTGGATCGCCACCGCGCGGAGTTCGACCTCCGGTGCTTTTCGGACATGTCGATCGCCGAGGTTGCAGCCCGCACCGGCCTTTCCTTGGAGGCTGCCCGGAGGGCCAAGCAACGGGAGTACACCGAGCCATTTCTCCTCGGAGCCGAGGAACGTCTGGAAGAGCTCGAGGAAAAGGCCCGGGAAGAGGACCTCCGCATCGAGGCCGGTGGCCTGTTCCTGCATTTGAGCGCCTCCCACGACAAAGGAACCGCCGTGCGCTGGCTCCTGGAAGAGATCGATGGCCAGGGCTCCGCGGTGCGCTCGATCGGTCTCGGCGACAGCCCCAACGACCTCTCGTTCCTTCGCTCGGTGGCCGAACCGATCACGATTCCGCGGCTCGACGGCCGGCATCTTCCCTGGCGATCCGATCGCGCGGTGCGCAGGGCGCCGCTCCCCGGCAGCCGCGGATGGAGTGCCGTTGTCCGAGAGGTCCTCGGACCGGAAATCGACCGAGAATCCGACCGCGCCGCGGCTTCATGCAGCGCTACTTTCGAGGAGGGATCGTCCGATGTCTGACCTTTTTCAGAACGGCACCATCACTTCGGTTTCGAAGTTGGGAGCCCGTCCACTGGACGAGCTCGAGGACGACCTGCGCGCCTTCACGACAAGGACCAGGGTGGCGCTGATCCTCCCCGCGCTCTACTCGGAGTTCGAGGGAACGGCGATGCCCAGGATTCTCCGCCAGCTCCGGGGGGCGGACTATCTGGCCCGAATCATCCTCTCCCTCGACGGCGCCACGGAGGAACAGTTTCGCGCCGTCAAGCGCCAGATGTGCTCCCTCCCGGTTCCCACCCAGATCATCTGGAACGACGGTCTCCGGGTGCGGGGAATCCTCGAAAACCTCGGCGGGGCCGGCTTCGTGGTCACCCCCCAAGGGAAGGGACGAGGGGTTTGGCTAGCCCTGGGCCTGGCCCTCAGCGACCCCGAGATCGATGTCGTGGCCCTACATGACTGCGACATCGTCAACTACCGGCGGGAGATGCTCGCCCGGCTGATCTATCCCTTGGTCCATCCGGAGATGGACTTCGACTTTGCCAAGGGCTACTACGCTCGCTTCACCCATCGCCTGTACGGGCGGGTGACCCGGCTGTTCTTCACCCCGCTCATACGCTCCCTAACTCATCTGTTGGGAGACAACGACCTCCTGCGTTTTCTGGATAGCTTCCGCTACGCCCTGGCGGGCGAGTTCGCCCTCAAGACCCGCCTTGCACGGCGATTGCGCCTCGTCGCCACCTGGGGTCTGGAGGTCTCGGTCCTGGCGGAGGTCTATCGCTACTCTCGACCACGGTCCGTCTGCCAGGTGGAGCTCGCCGAGTCCTACGAACACAAACATCAACAGCTCTCGAAGGCACAGCCCAACACCGGTCTTCACCGCATGGCGGCGGAGATCGCGACGAGCCTGTTCCGAAAGCTGGCCGAAGGAGGGGTACGGCTCGACGAAAACCAGATGCGGGTCCTGCCCGAGCTGTACCTGGATCGAGCGGAGACGGCGATCGATCAGTTCCATGCCCTGGCATCGGTCAACGGGTTGGAATACGACCGGTTCCTGGAGGAGGAGACGGCCCAGACCTTCTTCCAGGTGCTAGTCCGGTACTCCCGGGCCCACGACTCCCGCGCATCGGAACGGGTCAACCTGGGATCGTGGCTGCAGGTGGAGGCGGCCCTGCCCGGTCTCAAGGAGCGGCTGGCCCGCGCCGTGACCGCCGATCGACCGGTGCTGGCGGCGGTGCCGACCATACCGACCTCGCCGCAATCGAAGATCGAGGAAGGGGTCGCGGTGTGAGCACGCGTACTCCATCGACCCGCAGCCTACTGGTGGGGCTCTGGAGCCTCCTGCTGGCCTTCCCCGTCGCGGTTTCCGCTGCGCCACCGACAACCGATCGTCCCTCCCTCCGTGAGGTTCCTCTGCAGCAGAACCTCGGGGGTACCTGGCGGGCCCTGCCGGGCCGACTGCGTCCCGCCGGCCTCTACGCCCGGGAGATCGACGATCGGGATTGGTTGGAGGTAGAGGTGCCGTCCAACTGGTTCACGGAGGGCCACGACCTCGCCGGCGCGGTGTGGTTCCGGAGAACCTTCGAGGTTCCGACCGACGTCCGGGGCAAGATGGCGACCCTGGTCTTCGAAGGGGTCGACTACGCGGCGGACGTGTGGATCAACGGCCAGTACCTGGGATTTCACGAAGGTTACTTCGCTCCCTTCTCCTTCGAGGTCAGCGACCACCTCGACCTCGGTGAGACCAATGTCCTCACCGTCCGGGTGGACAGTCCCTTGGAGCGCCCGGGCCCCAGCTGGTCGCTCAACAAGCGGCTGGTGAAGGGGATTTTCGGGCATCACGACGCGCGGCCAGGTGGCGCTTGGTCGGCCCGAGGCCAAGAACAGAACACCGGCGGGATCTGGGCTCCCGTCTACCTACAGTTCACGGATCGCGTCCACATCGCGGCTCTCGCACTGGACGCCAGGCCCGGAGAGGAAGCCACGGATCCCGATCCCAAAGCCGTCCTCTCTGCCCGCCTTTCGCTCACGGCGCGGGTCAAGAAATCGACTCCGGTAGAGGTGCGGCTGCAGGTGGTGCCCGAGGGCTTCCTACCCACCCATTCACCCTTCCCTCGCAGCGAAGTGCGATACCAGCTGCGGCCCGGGGCCCAGGAGCTGAGCGTCGAGGTCCCCTGTCCTGGGGCACATCTCTGGTGGCCATGGGACCGGGGTCAGCCGAGGCTCTACCGCGTCCACGTCACCGTCCTGGCGGACGGGGAAGTGATGGATCGGGCGAGCGAAGTGGTCGGATTCCGCCGCGTGGACTTCGACGCAGCCACCGGGATCTTCCGGATCAATGGAGAGCGCCATTTCCTCCGCGGTACCAATTACATCGCTACCCAGTGGTTGAGCGGCATGAGCCGGGAGCGCTACGGCGACGACCTGGCGTTGATGCGCCGCGCCCACATCAACGCCATCCGGGTGCACGCCCACCTGGGCGCCCGCGGGTTGTACCAGGAGGCAGATCGTAGAGGGCTCCTGATCTGGCAGGACTTTCCTCTCCAGTGGGGCTACGAGGAGACCCCCGAGCTGCACCAAGCCGTGATGACCCAGGCGCAAGAGATGGTCCGGTACCTCTACAACCACCCGTCCATCGTCATCTGGAGCGGTCACAACGAGCCGCCGTGGGACTCGGATTGGATGAAGTACAAATACGCCGATTACCGGCCGGGTCAGAACAAGACCCTGGACGACGACCTGGCGAAGGTGCTGCGGAAAGCGGATCCGACCCGACCGGTGCACGCAGTGTCCTCCAACGCCGAGCACCCATGGCTCGGATGGTACTCCGGCACCTGGTTGGACTACGCCGCTCCCACCAGCGTCCCCCTCATCACGGAGTTCGGCGCCCAGGCCCTGCCCCACCTCGGGACTCTACGGTCCTTCATCCCGGCGGCAGCCCTATGGCCCGACAACGACCGGGAATGGGAGCACTGGACCTACCACAATTTTCAGCCCAAGGAGACGTTCGAGCTCGCGGGTGTGGACATGGGATCCGAGCTACGGCAGTGGATCGGCAACACCCAGAAATATCAGAGCGACCTCGTACAACTGGCGGCCGAGTCCTACCGACGGCAACGGTTCGCGCCCGTTGGAGGCATTTTCCAGTTCATGTTCGTAGAGTGCTGGCCGGCGATCAGCTGGGCTGTGGTCGACCACACGCGGCGACCGAAGCCGGGATATTACGCCCTTCAGACCGCCTTTCAGCCCGTATTGCCGAGCATCGAGTGGCAAAGCAGATCGTGGCCGGCGGGGCAGCCAGGAGAAGTATCCCTGTGGGTGATCAACGACCTGCGCGAAAGCTTCTCGGATGGGCGGCTGACCTACGCGATCTTGGAGAAGGACCAGGTCCTCTTCGAGGAGGAGATTCGGATCGACATCCCGGCGGATAGTGCGCGACGGATCACCGCAGTGCAGTCGCTGCCCACCGAAGCAGGCTCCTACGACCTGACGGTACGGCTCGAGGCGAAGGGGCTCCCCGCCACCGCAACCAACCACCTGGCCTTCGAGGTGCTCCCGGAGGAGGCCGACGATGATTCCTGATCGCGGGCGCAGGCGGACGGCAGTCGCTCTCGTCTCCGGCCTCCTCGGTGGGCGCTGCTGATGGACACCTATTTCCAGCGCTTCGAGGACCGCCAACCGCCGCCCCCGGTCCCCTATTCAGCCACCCGCGAGGCGGCCTGGCAGTTCCTCGCCACCCTCAGCCTGTGTTTCGGCGCCTGGTACCTCTACTGGCGCTGGACCTCGTCCTTGAACCCCGACGCCCTGTGGCTCGCGATCCCGGTGGTCGCTGCGGAGACCTGTGCCTACATCGGACTGATGCTCTTCACCTACAACCTCTGGTATCTGGACGACCGAAAGGTGGATCCGCCCCCCGAAACCATCCGCGACTGTGGAACCGGCGCCGATATACCCGACCGGCCCATCTCGGTGGACGTCTTCTTCCCCACCTATGACGAGGATCCCGAGCTGGTCCGGCTGAGCGTCCTGGACGCCAAGAAGCTCACCTACCCCCACCCGATCGACATCCGGATCCACGTGCTCGACGACGGGCGCCGGGAATCGATGCGCCAGCTCGCCGACGAGGAGGGTGTCTCCTATTTCGATCGTCCGAACAACGTGGGGTTCAAGGCCGGCAACATGCGCCACGCCATGGAGCGGACCCATGGCGACTTCATCCTCATCTGTGACGCGGACACCCGTCCCTTTCCACAGTTCCTGGAACGCACTCTGGGTTATTTCCGCGACGCCGACATGGCCTGGGTACAAACCCCTCAGTGGTTCTTCGATCTGCCAGAAGGAGAGCGGCTGCCCGCGATTCTGAGCCGATTCATCGGGCGGCCCGGGAGCTGGATCGGACGAGGTATCGAGGGCCTCTTCGGGCCGGTGGTGATCGGCGAGGATCCATTCGCTAACGACCCCCAGATGTTCTACGACGTCATCCTCCGCCGACGCAACCGGGCGAACGCCGCATTCTGCTGTGGCGCCGGCTCGATCCACCGGCGAGAAGCCGTGATGCAGGTCGCCCTACGCTCCTACGTCGAAGCGGTGGAAGAAAAGGGCAAACGGATCTCCGAGTCGATCGAGGACGAAGAGCTCCGGGCACAAGTCGATCTGACCCGACTGGCGGTCCTCGAGCGAGAGTTCACACCGTTCCGCTTTCATGTTTCGGAGGATCTCTACACTTCGATCTATCTACACAGCGACCGAGAGCGGAACTGGAAGTCGGTGCAGCACTCCGAGGTGCTTTCGAAAATGCTCTCTCCCCAGGATCTCCAGAGCTGGACCGTGCAGCGGTTCAAATATGCCGGGGGAACCCTGGACATCTTCCTGCACGACAACCCGCTGTTTCGCAAAGGCCTGAGCCTGCCGCAGCGGCTGATGTACGGGATGACTTTCTGGTCATACCTCGGCGTGCTCTGGAACATCGTCTTTCTCTTGGCGCCCCTGGTCTATCTCTTCTCCGGGATCGCTCCCGTCGCGGCGTACTCCGCCGACTTCTTCCTCCACATCCTGCCCTTTCTCATCCTCAACGAGCTGGCCTTCATGGTCGGGACGTGGGGGGTCCACACCTACAAGGGAAAGGTCTCCTACCTCGCCTTTTTCCCGGTCAACCTGCGAGCGCTGTGGACGGTTCTACGGGGTCAGAAGATCAAGTTCCCGACCACACCTAAGGAGCGTCAGAGTGGCAACTTCTTTCACCTGGTGCTGCCGCAATTCCTGGTCATGGTCCTGACGGTGGTCGGTCTCGTCCTGGCGATCGTTCTGTTCGGGCTCGGCTTGGGGACCTTCACCCTCGGCGGGATCATCGCCAACAGCTTCTGGGCTCTGAACAACATGGCAGCCATGGCTCGCCTGGTCGGTGCTGCTTTCTGGCGGCCGCGGGAGCCCGCCCTGCAAACCACATCCACTCCGGTCGGGAGCCCGGCGACATGACCTTCACTAAGGGCTTGGTGAACGCGCGCAGTCACTTCGTCTTCCTCGCAGGCCTGGTCTTCGCGGCCTTCGCGATCTTGCAGTTGGAGGGATGGGACGTACAGTCGACCTCCGACGAGGTCTTCGCCACCCTCTCGGCGCCGTCCGCCCAGGCGCCCCGCACCCTGACGGCAGAGGAGCGCGTCTGGGCACAGATCGCCTGGCAGTACTTTCAGCGCAACGTACGCCCGGAGACCGGGCTTGCCGATTCGGTGGAGCAGTTCCCCGCCACCACGCTGTGGGATACCGGTTCGTTCCTGCTCGGTCTGATCTCGGCCTACGAGCTAGAGGTGATCGACGAGTCACGTTTCGACGCGATGATCGATCAGGCCCTCATCTCCTTGGCGAAGATTCCCCTCTTCGACGACCGCCTGCCCAACAAGTCGTACAACACGGTGTCGTTGCGCATGGTGGACTACGACAACAACGAGACCTCCACCGGGATCGGCTGGTCGGCAATCGACATCGGCCGTCTGCTGGTGCCCCTCAACATCCTGGTTTGGAGGTACCCGGACCATGCGGACAAGGCGGCGGAAGTGATCGTGCGGTGGGACTTCGCTTCCGTGGTTCGTGACGGAACTCTGTACGGCGCGGATATCCAGGATGGTGCAACCCGCCTGGTGCAGGAAGGGCGTCTGGGCTATGAGGAGTACAGCGCACGGACCTTCGGCCTGCTCGGACTCGACGTCTCGGAAGCGCGGCGCTACGACGACTATCTGACCTGGGTCAAGGTCGGCTCCGAGCGCGTCGGTGCCGACACTCGCACCGCCAAGCTCTACGGCGCCCACAACTATGTGCTCTCCGAGCCCTACATGCTCGACGGTCTGGAATTCGGGTGGGACCGCTCGTCGCGGGCCCTCGCCTTCCGGGTGTACCGGGCTCAGGAGGAGCGCTACCGGAGGACGGGCATCCCCACCGCCGTCACCGAGGGACATCTGGATCGCGCGCCCTATTTCGTCTACTCCACGGTGTTCTCCGACGGCCAGGCCTGGAGTGTGCTGTCGACGGATGGACAGGACCTGCCGGAGCTCCGGACCCTCAGCACCAAAGCGGCCTTCGCCTGGGACGCCCTCTACCGGACACCCTACACCCGGTCCCTGATGGCCGAGGTAGCCAGCTGGTTCCACGAGGAAAGGGGATGGATGTCCGGGCGGTACGAGGAAAGCGGCGCTCTCAATCAATCGTTCACCTGCAATACCAACGGCGTGATCCTGGAGAGTCTGAACTTTCGACACAACGGACCCTTGACGCACCCGCGGTGAGGCTCCGAGCCCACCGGTGCGACGACCGCCGAGCAAGCTCGAACCAGGGAGGTCACGGATGACACCACAGCTCAACGATGCAGATCGATCGATCTTGGAGAAGGCGGCGATCCCGGAGGAGGAGGCCCAACGCCAGCTAGAGGTGCTTCGGGGCGAAAGGACCTATCGGCGGCTCGACCGGCCTTGCCGCATCGGCGACGGCATCGTCGCCGTCGAGGACGAGCAGATCGAGGAGCTGGTGAGGCTCCACGAAAGCGCGGCCCAGGCGGGGCGGATGATGAAGTTCGTTCCGGCCTCTGGCGCCGCGACGCGAATGTTCCGCGACCTTTCGGTGTGGATGGGGACGGAGGACGACATCGTTCCCGCTGCCATCGAAGCCTTCTTCATTCGCCTGGAAGAGTTTCCTTTCCACGCCGCGGCGTCTGCGGGCTTGCCACGGATCGACGACTCTGCGGAGGGCACCGGCCGTGCCCAGCGCCTGCGATCCTTCCTCCGCTACGTGCTGACCCCGGAAGGTCTGGGCTACCTGACCCTTCCGAAAGCTCTGATCCCCTTTCACCGCTACCCCGACGAAGTACGGACGGCGTTCGCCGAACACCTGATCGAGGCTCTGTCATTGGCCCGTACCGGCGAAGGTGCTTGCCGGGTCCATTTCACCATCGGTGAGGCGCACCAGCCTCGCTTCGAGGCGGAGCGGGACGCCCTCGCCGAGGAGTTGGACGCTCGCTTCTCCTGTCGTCTACACGTCGACTTCTCACGCCAGGAGCCGCATACGGACACTCTCGCCCTCGACGGGGACGGCGGCCCCTTCCGAACTCGCGACGGGACTCTCCTACTCCGGCCCGGAGGCCATGGCGCCCTCCTGGAGAACGTGGGGCGGGCGGCGGGTGACATCCTCCTGATCAAGAACATCGACAACATTCAATGTCAACCGGCCCGCGAAGCGCACCGCTGGCTCAAAGTGATCGGTGGTCTGGCGGTACGGATCCACGCCCAGCTGGGCGCAGTGCTGCGCCGCCTCGGTGACGCATCGGAGCAGGAGCTGGACGAGGCCCTGACTTTCGTCACCGATGAGCTCGGTCAGCCGATTTCCTCCCAAGAGCAGTTGGGCTCGACGGACCACAAGCGGGACCTGCTGCGCCGGCGGCTGCATCGTCCACTGCGGGTCTGCGGAGTGGTCCGAAACGAAGGTCACCCAGGTGGCGGCCCGTTCTGGGTCCGCGGCGACGACGGGACCGTGACCCGGCAGATCGTAGAGAGCGCCGAGATCGATCGCGAAGACCGTGACCAGGAAACGATCCTCAACGCCTCGACTCATTTCAATCCCGTGATCATGGCCTGCGCCGTGCGCGACTTCGAGGATCGGGCCTTCCAGCTCGAGGACTTCCGAGATCCGTCCACCTGTTTCTTGGCGGAGAAGAGCCACGAGCGCCGGCCCCTGCTGGCCCTCGAGCATCCCGGTCTGTGGAACGGCTCCATGGCGGGCTGGAACACGGTCTTCGTCGAGCTACCGTCGAGCACCTTCTCCCCCGTCAAGACGATCGACGACCTTCTCCACCCCAGTCATCAACCCGATCTCCGGCTGAGCGCATGAGCTCTTCGATCCTGATCGTCGACGACCAGGAGTTCAACCGCAAGCTCTTGGCCAAGATCCTCGACGATCACGGGGGCGTGGTCCTCCGCGAAGCCAGCGACGGTCCCGAAGCGCTCGAATCGGCGTTTGCCGAGCCACCGGACCTGGTTCTTCTGGACGTCATGATGCCGAAGCAAGACGGTTTCCAGGTCTGCGCCGAGCTCCTCGCCGACGAGCGCACCAAGACGACCCCGATCATCTTCCTCACTGCCCTCGACGACAAGGAAAAGAAGGTAGAGGGCCTGTTGATGGGCGCCGCCGACTACATCACGAAACCCTTCAACAGGGGTGAGGTCCTGGCCCGGGTCAAGACCCAGCTCCGGCTGCGCAGCCTGACCAAGACCCTGGCTGAGCAGAACCAGCGACTGCTGGAAAAGCAGAGGATCGTCGATACCGACCTGGCGGCCGCCGCAGAGCTCCAGAGGACCCTGATTCCGAGCGAGGAGATCCAGGTACCTGGGGTCGAGCTCGCATGGCGCTTCCTGCCCTGCGATTCCATCGGCGGCGACATCTTCAATGTCCTGCAGCTCGGCGACGGCGTGCTCGGCTTCTATCTCGTCGATGTCACCGGCCATGGCGTGCCTTCGGCCATGGTCACGGTGTCGGTCGCCCAGAGCCTGGCGGCCCACACCGGCGGCGTCGCCAACGGCTCGGGTCCGGGGAGGATCCCGACGCCGGTGGAAGTCCTCCACAAGCTAGACGATGAATACCCCCCGGACCGCTTTGGCAAAACCTTCACCATCTCTTATGTGCTCGTCGACACAAAGACCGGCAAGCTGGTGTATAGCAGCGCGGCGCACCCCCCACCGGTCCTGCTCCGCCGCCACGGCGGGGTCGAGTTGCTGGAGGAAGGAGGTCCCTTGATCGGGCTGGGCGGCTTCCTGCCCTACGAGCAAGGAGAGACCACCGTCGAGCCCGGCGATCGGCTGATCCTCTACAGCGACGGCATCCTCGAGCACGCCCCTGAAGACCAACCGACCTATCTGTTCGGCAGCGAGCGGTTCTTGGAAGCCCTGACAGCAGTGCGGCATCGCTCTCTGGACCGCTCCTGCCAGGCCGTTTTCCACCAGCTCGACTTGCACGCCAGAGGGAGCTCTCCCTTGGACGACATCACCTTGGTCGCCATCGAGTTCGGCCCGATGGCGGAAGCTGAGGACAACCGCCCTGCGAGCGGGGCGCAGGAGGGAAAGATGTGATGGGCAACCACGGATCCGAGTCGCCCCTCACCTTGAGCTTGCGGATCGATAGTCGTCTCGAAGACATTGCCCTGGTTGGGGTCGCCTCCCGCGCCCTGGCGATGCACGCCGGCCTCGGCGAGGTCGACGCCTTCAATGTCGAGCTCTGCGTGGTCGAGGCAGTCACCAACAGCGTGGAACACGGCTATCGATGCGAGGCAGGACACCCGGTGGACGTGGAGGTGCGTCTCACACCCACCGACCTGGAGTTCGAGGTCAAGGACCGGGGTCAAGGCATGGAGCCCGATAACGACACGGCTTCCGACGAGGTGCCGACACCGCCCCCCACCTCCGCCCGCGGCCGTGGCTCGTTCCTCATCGACCAGCTCATGGACCGAGTGGTCTACAAGAAGAATCCCGATGGCGTGGTGTTGACGATGAGCAAGTCCTTGAACCATCCGCAAGCGACCGAAGCATGACGTTCTCCGTCGCCCTGCAAATCGTCACGATCATCGTGCTGGTGATCTGCCTGTGGACGGCTTGGCGGGTCAGCCAGATCACGTCCAGGCGTTTCCGCGCCAGTACCAAGCTGCGCAAGCTGATCCTCGACTCGGCCCTCGACGCGATCATCCGGATCGACGAGAAAGGACTGATCCACGACTGGAACCGCCAGGCGGAGGCCACCTTCGGCTGGTCCGCCGCGGAGGCCATGGGTCGGCCGATGGTGGACTTCATCGTGCCCCCGGCGCTCCGCGAGCGCCACCAAGAGGGGTTCGCGAAGTTCCTCGCTACCGGCGAAGGCCCGATTCTCAACCAGAGAATCGAGGTCCCGGCCGTGCGCAAGGGCGGTGAGGAGTTCATGGTGGAGATGGCCGTCTGCCCTCTGCGTCTGGCCGGTGAATATCACTTCAGCGCCTTCGTGCGAGACATCACGGAGCGCAAGGCCGCGGAAGAGGAGCTGCAAGCTGCGAAAGAGAGAGCCGAGGAGGGTGATCGCGCCAAATCGGACTTCCTCGCCAACATGAGTCACGAGATCCGGACTCCTCTGAACGCCGTGATCGGGCTCTGTGGCGTCCTTTTGCCCACTGATCTCGACGATGAACAGAAGGACCTCGTGCAGACCATCGAGCAGAGTGGTGACAGCTTGCTGGTGATCCTCAACGACATCCTCGACTTCTCCAAGATCGAGGCCGGAAAGCTGGAGCTGGAGGAAGAGCGCTTCGAG
This sequence comes from Thermoanaerobaculia bacterium, assembly GCA_028066595.1. Lineage (GTDB taxonomy): Bacteria > Acidobacteriota > Thermoanaerobaculia > Multivoradales > J023 > JAUIJL01. The sequence goes on along the minus strand of JALCBJ010000060.1, from coordinate 24,990 downwards.
CTCCGCACGGCCATCGAGTCCTGCCTCGATCTCATCGCGCCCCAGGCTACGGGGAAGGGGTTGGAGCTGGCCAGTGACATCGAGGAAGACGGCGAAGTGAACCTGATCGGCGACGTCACCCGAATGCGCCAGGTGCTGACGAACCTCTTGAGCAATGCCCTGAAGTTCACCGAGACGGGCGAGATCGTGGTCCGAGCACGGATGGAGCCACCCGACGACCCGGAGGCCGGTCCCCGCGAGGTGAAGGTCGTCATCGCCGTGAGTGACACCGGCATCGGTATCCCGGTGGACCGCCAGGAGGCGATCTTCGAATCTTTCAGCCAGGCGGACACTTCCACCACCCGCAAGTTCGGGGGTACGGGCCTGGGCCTGGCCATCAGCCAGCGGCTCGCGCGGATGATGGGGGGAGACCTGTGGGTGGAATCGGAGCCCGGCGATGGATCCACCTTCTCGTTCTCGTTCCGGGTGGAGAGGGCTCGAGGGTACGGGATTTCCGAGGAGGTAACCGAGGGCCTCGAGGGCCGGCGCGTCTTGATCGTCGACGACAACGAGAGCAACCGGCTCATCCTGACGCGCCAAACATCCTCTTGGAATATGGAACCGCAATTGGCCTCCTCAGGGCCCGAGGCCCTGACGCTCCTGCGCCTCAAACCCTTCGACGTGGCCATCCTCGACATGCAGATGCCGGGCATGGACGGTCTACAGCTGGCGGCTGCAATCCGCAAGCACGAGGACCTGAGGAAGATTCCCCTGTTGCTGCTCAGCTCCATGGTCACGGTGGTGGACGACGAGCTGGTGCACAAGGTCGGCATCGCGGGCTGCCTGCACAAACCGGTCAAGCAATCTCGGCTCAAAGCTGCCCTGCTCAAAGTGATCCACAGCGAACCGAGCCCACCGCCGGAGGCGGAGCCGCAGGAGCCCGCGGTCGCCTTCCAGCCCGACGGTCGCCCCCTGCGGATCCTCCTCGCCGAGGACCATCGGATCAACCAAAGGGTGGCGCTGAAGATCCTGGCGGGGTTGGGCTACGAGGCCGACGTGGCCGCCAATGGGCTCGAGGTTCTGAAGGCTCTAGAGCGCCAACCCTACGACGTGGTGCTCATGGACCTGCAAATGCCCGAGCTCGACGGCCTCTCGGCGTCACGGGAGATCCGAAAACGCTGGCCCAAAGAGCAGCAGCCGCGCATCGTAGCGATGACCGCCAACGCGCTCAAGGGTGATCGGGAGCGTTGCCTGGAAGCCGGGATGGACGATTACATCGCCAAGCCGGTGCGAGTGGAGGAGATCGCCAGAAAGCTCAGTGCCAGCTCGAACCCGGAGGTTCATTGATGCGGGCAGCGTCCGAGCCGGAACCGGAGAGCTTCGAGCAGGGTCGGGCTTCGACCGCCCGGCGCCCGGATGGTCCGGACCACGGCAACCCGACGGGCAAGTTCCGCGGGCGGAGGGTCGGGGTTGCCGCAGCCGCCATCGCTCTCACGCTGCTGGTCGGCTGCTCCCTCCCCCTGCTGGGCCCCAGCTCCCCGCGTATCCCGTCCGTCGCCACGGACACGGCACAGGTCGAGGAATGCGGCATCGCCTGTACAAACTGTTTTCAGCACCTGTGCGGCTCCGTAGACCTCTGCGAAAACATGTACGTGGCGCCCCCAGGAGGGCGCCATCCCGGACGCAACGGCCCTCTGACCGCGGTCGAGATGCAGATGGCCCGCATCGCCTGGAAATACTTCGAGAACAACCTCCAGGAGACGACGGGCCTGGTCAATGCGGTCAACGACTACCCTTCCACGACCATGTGGGACACGGCGTCTTACATGGCGGGCATGGTGGCTGCCCGGGAGCTCTGCATCATCGACAAACACGAATTCGATCGGCGGATGGTGGCGATCCTCGCCACCTTCAACCGGATGGAGTTCTTCCGCGGCGAGCTCCCCAACAAGGTCTACAACACGCAGACCGCCGCCAAGGTCGACTACGGCAATCAGCCCGGAGAGATCGGTTTCTCGGCCCTCGATCTCGGACGCTTGCTGATCTGGCTCCGCATCATCAAGGAGCGCTATCCGGAACACGGCAACGCCATCGATCGATTCATCATGCGATGGAACTTCTGCAACGTCCTGGACGACTGCGGAACGATGTACGGTGCCGCCGTGACAGACGACGGCCAGGTCCGCTACCTCCAGGAGGGCAGGCTCGGCTACGAAGAGTACGCTGCCAAGGGCTTTGCGCTGTGGGGTTTCAACACGCGCCGGGCCTCTCTGGCGGAGCCCTATTCGACGATCAACCTTTTCGACATCCACGTCCCCTTCGATTCCCGGGACCCTCGGGTCCTGGGTGCCCACAACTACGTCGTCTGCGAGAGCTACGTCCTCGACGCCATCGAGCTCAACTGGGACGAGCCCGACGATATCTCTTCGGACGACAAAACCCACACGGTGCCATGGATCGCGGAGTTCGCCCAGCGCATCTACGACGTCCAGGAGGCGCGCTACCACCACACCGGCATCATCACCGCGCGCACGGAACACCAGCTTGCGGAAGCGCCCTATTTCGTCTACGACACCATCTACACCGATGGCTTCGGGTGGAACACCATCACGGAAGACGGTAGGTACGTGCCGGAACACGCCGCCATCGCCCTCAAGGGTGCCCTGGGCCTCTGGGCGGTCTGGGAAACCCCCTACACCGATCTGCTATTCGACACGATTTCCGGCCTCTACGACGAAGAAAAAGGCTTCTTCGAAGGCAAGTACGAACTATCCGGCGACAAGATCCCGACCTACACCGCCAACAACAACGGGATCATGCTCGAGTCCCTCCTCTACAAAGTGCAGGGAAAGCTGCTGCGGTTCAGCGGCCGCGTGAGCGTCTGGGACCGTACGGTGGAGGACGAGTTCCAGGGGCAGTTGAAGTGTTTTCCGAGACACAAACGCGGCTGCGGTCCGGGCCGAACGCGGGGGCGCTAATACACGACCGAAACGTCGAGATCGGACCCCATTGATACGAAAACGTGCCTCGAGTCCCGTGTCGCCGATACTTGACCCATAACTGTTCATGCATTCGTCGCCCAAACAAGGGTTCCTAGTCGTGCTCCTGCTCTGCTCCATCTCCCTCCAGTCCTGTGGGGTCGTGGTGCGGGGTATCCGATCGGGCGTCGACAAGTTCCGCAATTCGGAACGTTTTCACCAGGGCCGTCACGGAGCCCTGACAGAGCAGGAGCTCGGCTGGGCGCGGATCGCCTGGGCGTATTTCGACGCCAACTACAACCCCGAGACAGGCTTGGTCAACGCCCTCGACGGGGTTCCCACCACCTCCATGTGGCAGGTCGGCGACACCCTCGCGGCACTCCATGTCGCCTTCGAGCTCGATTTTCTCAGCCGAGACCAGTTCGACGAACGCATCAGCACCCTGCTGAGCTTCCTCAACACCATGCCCCTCTTCGGCGGCCAGCTTCCCAATCGCTATTACCATACGAAGACCGAGCAGATGACCAACTTCCGCAACGAGCCTCAGGCGGTGGGATGGTCAGCCATCGACATCGGGCGCTTACTGATCTGGCTGGCGACGATCGCCGAGCGCTACCCTCAGTACACGGAGTACATCCACAAGGTCATCCTGCGTTGGAGCTTCTGCGACATCGTGGACGACTGCGGCTCCTTGTACGCCGGAAACCACATCGACGACCGGCTCGAGCTGGTCCAGGAAGGCCGCCTGGGCTATGAGGAGTACGCGGCCATGGGGTTTCGCGTCTGGGGATTCGACACCCGCCGGGCCAGCTTGCTCGAGCCCTACGATCGGATCCCGATCTACGGTGTCGAGGTCCTGCACGACGGCAGGGATCCGCGGGAAACCGGCACGTTCGCACCGGTTGTCAGCCTGCCATTTCTCCTGCTCGGGATGGAGTTCAACTGGGACCAGGTGGACGACCGCTCGAGCCGAGACAGCCGCCACACGGATCCTCTCCTGGCGAACCAGGCGGACCGTGTCTACCAGGTGCAGGAGGAGCGCTACCTGCAGGAGGGGATCTTCACCGCTCGCACGGACCACCCCCTCGAGGGCCCTCCCTACTTCGTCTACGACTCCATCTTCGCCGCCGGCTACCCGTGGAACACCATCGCCGATACCGGGCAGGAGTTCCCTGACGCGGCCCTGGTGGCGACGCGGGCGGTCTTCCCCATGTGGGCCCTGTACCGACGCCCCTACACCGCAACCCTCCTGGAAGTGATCTGCCCGATCCTCGACCCACGCCGGGGGTTCTATGAAGGACGCAGAGAGCGGACCGGAGGATGGGAGACGGTGCTGAGCGCGACCACCAACGCCATGGTGCTGGAGGCCCTCTTGTACAAGCAGGAGGGCAAGCTCTTCCAGGGTACTCGCAAGGGCCATCTGCAGATCCTCCTGGCGGACGAGTTCCGGCGGCCACAGAGGTGCTACCCAGCCGACCGCGAGAGATGCGCGCCATGAACCGGGGTTACCCAGGCCAACCGGGGCGTCTGCTTCTCGGCGTAGCGGCGGCCACCATCTTGGCCCTCGGTGCACAGGGCGAGGACCTGGGTCCGTACCGCACCGGATTCGTGCTCAGCCAGCAGGGCCGTATGTTGGAGGCGGCGGAAAGCTGGACCCTCACCGCCGAGCGCCTGCAGGCGACGGCCCAATCGACCGATGAGGGTCAGATCGCCGGCATCGGATTCGTCTTGAGCACAATCGCCTACGAGCGTGCCGACGACGCCCGCGCCTATTCACTCTGGGCCCGGGCAGTGGAGGCGTTCCTGAACAGCCACACCCGCTGGCCGGAGCACCGCGAAACCCTGGTTGACCACCGGGCCGAAATCGAGTCGAGGCTGCGGGGTCTGTCCGCGGACTCCGACCTGGGAGCCATCGACGGCGCGACCCTGTTCTTCCTCCAGCTCGACGACGCCCTCGGACTCACCTCGTATTCCGGGCCGAAACCGGGGCTCGCGGAGCCCCGAGCCACTCCCGAAGCAGCGGCTGCCGGGACCGAGAACCGCGAGTACTTCGCCCGCCCCCTGAGCGTGATCGAACGGGAGTCCCAGGGCGGCGGCGCCGTCGATCCTGCAGAAAACCCCGACCTGGCGAAGTCGGTCTCTGCACGCAGGTTGGCCCCGGCGGATGCTGCAGGGAACGGCGGCGGCTCGTCGACGGAAGAGCGCGTCCGCCCTCCGCAACGCGCCATCGTTCCCGCGCCTAACCCCGCCAGCGCTCCGCCAGACGAAGTACCTGCCGCACCCGCTCCATCGGCCGGTGCCGACTCGACACCAGGGAATCTGGAGTCACCGGAGGGGCTGGAACCACTGAAGGAACTGGAGCCAGTGGAGGGCCTGGAGCCGGAGCCACTGGAGTCCGGTCATCCGGGGTCCGGTCACCCGGGTCCCAACGCCTTGAGCCCGGAGGACCGCGCCTTGGCCTCGGATGCCTGGGCCTATCTGGAGCGCAACCGACAGCCGACCGGCCTGGTCAACTCGGTGGAAGGCTACCCCTACGTGACGATGTGGGAAGTGGCCAGCACTCTCGCCGCTCTCCATGCCGCACCGAGGCTCTCCCTGGTCGAGGTCGATGAGGCCATAGGCTGGCTCGAAAGCCTGCTGCACACCCTGGCGACCCTGCCCCTCTACCGCGACGAGGTCCCCAACCGGGAATACGACACCCGGGACGCCTCCATCGCCAGCCCAGGTCGGCCGGGGCTGGCGGGGGGCTCGGGCTGGTCGTCCCTCGACCTGGGGCGGCTGCTGATCTGGTTGCGGATCACCGAGCTCGCCGAGCCCTCCCTCGCCGAACAGGTGCGGGCGATCGTCGACAGCTGGGACCTCGAACGCCTGTACCGCGGGGGCGAGCTGAACAGTACGTGGTTCGATGGCGGTCAGGAGGAGATCCATCAGGAGGGCCGCCTGGGATACGAACAGTACGCGGCCGCGGGTCTGGCTCTGTGGGGGTTGCCGGTGCCCCGCGCCCGAGACTACGAAGAAACGGAAACCGGCTTCGTGGACGGCGTCGAGATCCTCCAAGACCGCCGCGACCTGCCCTTCCTGACCAGCGATCCCTTCGTCCTGGGAATGATCGAGCTGGGTGGCGTCGACCAGCGTTTCCGGGAGCTCACCAGCAGCCTCTTCGAGGCCCAGCGACGGCGCTGGCAACGGGAAGACAAGATCACCGCAGCCGGCGAGGACGCCCTCAACCGCGCACCCTGGTTCGTCTACAACAATCTCCTTTACCAGGGCCGCGCCTGGCTTGCAGTAAGCCAGGAGGGAGCCGTCTTGGAGGATCTCTTCGGCTGGAGCGCCAAAAACGCCCTCGGCTGGTGGGCCCTCGGGCTCGATCCCGAATACGGTTCTGTCCTCCGGCAAGAGGTGGAATCTCTCCGCGATCCCGGGCAGGGCATCTGGGCCGGAAAACTCGACTCCGGCGGGATCAACCGCTCACTCAACGTCAATACCCATGCGGTCATCCTTGAGATCCTGCTCTACGTCCATCGGGGCGGCGAGCCGCTCCTAAAGACGGAGCCGCCCAGTACCGATGATTGAAGCCGTGCACCCCCGTCACGAAGCCGGCACCCAGCTCTCAACGCGCGCGCTGCGAGGCGGAGCTCTCGCCGTCGTCCTATGCGGCATTCACCTGCCGGTCTCGGCGCAGGACGACGGGAAGCTGAAGGAGATCTCGGAGGGCATCCAGAGCTCCTTCGCGGTCCCGGTGCGCGAGCTATTCGAAAAGAAGTATCCCGAGGAATGGCGCAACCTGGTAGCGGAATTCAGTGGCAGCTTCGGTTTCTCCTACCCGCTCCAGACCCGGCCCCTCGACGGCACATCCGGAAGCGGCGCCCAAGGTGAGCGCGCAACCAACGCCGCCTTCTCCGCGTCTCTGAAATGGAAGCCCCTGGGTAACTGGTTCGCTTCCATCACCTTTTACGAGTACATCGAGCCGGAGCTCCAGCGACCTTGGAATCCAGACTTCTCCTATGTCTTCGGCTACGATGACTGGCGGCCGTACACCCTTAGCTTCGTCTATGCCAACTACGGCGGTAACCGCCTGGATCCAAACCGCGCCGACGACGAACACCGGACCCGGTTCGAGCAGGGTGCCTTCACCTTGGCGTGGAAGTTCGAGGTACCCGAGTCCATCCAGAGGTGGTTCGTGGTCCATCCCACGGGCGGACTCAACGGCAGCATCGGGGTCACAGCCGCACCGCGGTACTTCGACCTGGCGAGCGGCGAGACCCGGGACTGGAAGCGATCGATGCAGCTGAGCTTCAAATACACCATCTACAAATGGTGGTACCTCAACGGAACCCTGGTCTGGTATCCGGACGGGAGCCAGCAGCAACCCTGGGACCCGGACTTCACCTGGGGCTTCGGCTACTTCGACTGGCACCCAGGCACCATCACGGTCCAGTACAACAACTATTCGGGCAATCGGTTTCCTTGGAACGACAACGTCCCAGGCACGGGTCGTTTTCGGGACGGCAGCATTTCTATCTCGTGGTCGTGGAGCCCATGAGCGTCCGGCGCGGACCGAGTCTGACTTGGCTCGATGTGGAGAGATCAACCTACCGAGGGCTGGAGCGATGAAAGCAACGTTAGAAGAGACGATGGCAAAGACGACCCCTCCCGACAGCTCGTTCGAGCACCTCAGGCGGGACGTGATGGACTGTCTGCGAGCAGCCACTGCAGCAGTGGAACCCGCTGCTCTGGTTTCGGATTTCCTCGCCGCGCGCCCCGAGTTGCTCGGCGGGGAATCCCGGGTGTCGGTGGCCGCGGTCGGGAAAGCGGCGCAGGCCATGATGTCCGGCGCCCGCCGAGTTCTGGCGGAGCGGATCCACGCGGGGGTGGTGATCGCCCCGGAAGGAACCGTCGAAACCGGCACTTCGGAGGACCTCGAAGTTTTCGGCGGCGGCCATCCCGTGCCCAACGAAGCCGGAGTCCGCGGTGCGGAAACGATTCGGCAACTGGCGTCGGATCTGGGGGAAGACGACGTCCTCCTGTGCCTGATCTCCGGGGGTGGCTCGGCCCTCATGACCCTCCCCGAGCCCGGCCTCTCCCTCGCGGACCTGCGGGCGACTACCGATGCGCTACTGCGCAGCGGAGCGACGATTCAGCAGCTGAACTGCGTCCGCAAGCACCTCGATCAGCTCAAGGGTGGCGGCCTGGCGGTAGCCGCTGCACCCGCGCGCATCGTGGCGCTGGTCCTCTCCGATGTGGTGGGCGATCCCCTCGATGTCATCGCTTCGGGCCCGGTGAGCCCGGACCCGACCACGTTCACCGACGCCCTCCAGGTCCTCGCGGAGCGAGAGCTCGAGGCGTCGTTGCCCGTTGCGGTCCGCAGCCACCTCACCTGTGGTGCCCGGGGCGAGCGACCAGAGAACCCCAAGGCGGACGATCCCGCCTTCGCTCGTTCCGAGGTCCACATCATCGGTAGCAACCGTCTCGCTGCCGCTGCGGCCCTCGCCAGGGCGAAAGAGCTCGGGTATGAGACCTTGCTCCTCTCCACCGTCCTCGCCGGCGAGGCGCGGGAGGCCGGGCAGGTGCTGGCGACGATGGGTCTGGAAATGCTCCGCAGCGGCCAGCCCCTGGCGCCTCCGGCGCTCCTTCTGGCAGCCGGAGAGACCACGGTCACGGTGCGTGGGAATGGCCGAGGCGGACGCAATCAGGAACTGACCTTGGGGGCCGCCCTGGCGCTGGAAGATGCCGACGAGAATCTGGTGGTGGCCTCCTTCGGAACCGACGGCATCGACGGCCCGACCGATGCCGCCGGCGCGATCGCCTGCGGAACCACCGCCCAGCGGGCCCGGGAGCTCGGCTTCGATCCGGTCCGATCCCTCCACAACAACGACTCCCATCCTCTCTTCGAAGCCCTCGGCGACCTGATCCGGACCGGGCCGACCGGCACCAACGTGCTGGATCTGGTGCTGGTGATGGCCCGTCCCTGAATTCGAAGGCACATCGAATCCCTCCCAGATCTCGGTGGGTTCCTTTCCTTCGGCCCATTCAGACATACTGGTCCCGGTCCCCAATTTTCACCAGCCTCTCCGAGTCCCCAGTGTGTTCGAAGATGTGGTGCAGATCCGCCAGGTTGGTGGAACGCAGATACGCGGCCATCTGTCGGTTGGCTACCAACAGAACATCGCCGACAACGCACTCCGTACCATCGCACTTCGGTTGCTGAAACATGCGGCCATGGGTCTCGAGAGGATCCCAACATCTCACGAACCGACCGAAGGGAGATCCTGATGCTTACATTCGTCCTCGTCATCGACTTCACGGGCCAAGGGCGCAAAGATCTGAACCAATCCTTGGCGCGGGCGGAGGACTTCCAACGACTCGCGGAGTCTCGCGGTGCTCAGGTTCTCGGTCAGTATTGGACGACCGGTCCCCACGACGGTCTCGTTCTGATCAGCGCCCCCGACGGCGAAGTGGCCGCAGGCTTGGCGTTTGCGCTCGGCGCCGGCGGCGCCGTGCGAGCACGTGTCTCCCGAGCCTTCAGCCGTGAGGAGATGGCGGCCATCGTCGACGACCTGGGGTGAGCCAGCGGTCATCCTGAGCCGCCCGTCGGCAGACGGTCGTGGGTGGTTTGCGCCCATTCCGCGCGTTCAGTAGGAGCACTTCGTTCCGGGCTCATCATCCCGGAACGGTCGACGTGCTCGGAACTACTGCACGCCGGCCAGGTGCCGGCCAACCTAGGAGGCCGACATGACCCCCCGATCGCTCTGCTCAGGAAACCGAAGAAACCGCAATCAGAGGTGTTTGCGAGGAATCACGATGGTGCTCGCCTTCGCCGTTGTCGCGGCCACCAGTCACGGCGGAGAGTCCGACGAGGAAGGCAACGCATTCTCTCCAGCGCCAGTTTCACCCCTACGGTGGACACTCACCGACGCCATCTCGCCGGCGGCCCTCGAGGCCGCGCTCGAGTCGCGTCGGAGTAGCCAGGAACGCTACGGTCAGGCGACGGGCGAGGCTCCCGACGACATCGTCTCGTTCATCGACGGGCGGACGACACCAGAGCTCGTGCCATTCTGGTCGGCCTTCTCGGCCCTCGCACTGCGGGCAGAAGCCGACCCTGCGTACGCCACCGGCCTCGAGAAACGGCTGGGCGGGTACGGCATTGCAGCGCCGGACGCGACGGTGATCGCGAACCTCGTCGTCCAGCAAAGAACCCTAGAGATCGCTCATCTCGAGACCTACCGGAGTGCGGCACTCGAGATGCAAGGCGTACTCGACCAGGCGACCCGCTCAATCGGCGACGAGGCAGCGCTCGAGGCCTACGCTGCTAGCGACGCGGCGACTCTTTCCGGAGCCACCAAGGCACCTCAAAGTGAGATCGATGATCTCTTTTCTCAGATACAGGACAACACGGTCGAAGCAGCCGCGATCCACAATCTCGAGACGCTCAAAGACTCGATCACCCCGGCCGCGTTCGAAGGCTTACGTTCTTTTCTGTTGGCCGAGATCGCCAGCGACTACACCCTCATCGGTGGCACCAGCGGATTCTCGATCGAAGCCACCAATCTGGCCTATACCCGCAGCGAGGTGAATCACTTCGACGCCAGCAGATGGGACGCGGAGTTCGAAGCTCGATTCCGCTTGCTCGGCACCTCGGGACTGACGGCCCGGTGGCGGTCTGGCTGCTTTCTCAACGACTCCTCGGACGGCAATCTCATCCCGCTCGACCCCCAGACCTCAGACTTCCATGGCGGCGACGAATTCATCGCCTCCGCTGTGGCCGGTGATGTCATGACCTGTCCGGCGGTCATCGGCAGCTTCCCACGCTGTATCGCAGGCAATATCGCGACTCGTTTCCAAGGCTTCGCGACCTCGTCGGTGGGCGTCATGCCACCCTCCTCGATCCAGGTAAACCATCATGTACAGGCCGCAGGATGCCGCCGGACGTTCGAGCTCTCGGCCGCCGTGTCGGGACTCGAGACCGGTGACTTCGTCCACCTCAGGACCTCAGTCAACGGTGGTCCGTCGACCCCGACTCAGACCACGACCCGGACGATCACCGCGAACGGCACCCACCATCTGGTTCTGGTGGCCGAAGGCGACGAGTTCAGCGTCGACCCGACGGGGGCCCGCGAAGGCATGACCTGCACGGTCCCAGACAACACAGGGGTGATGGGAACGACGCCTCAGGTCGTGCAGGTGGAATGCACCCGACTCTGCGAGCCCGGTTCGTGTCCGGACGCCTTCCCCATCGAGGTCGACGTCAGCGGCGTGGTCCTCAATGAAGAGGTCGTCCTCACCAATACCATCCGCGTCGACGGCATGACCCTGGCAACCGACACCGCATCGAGATCCGGCAACGGGACGGTCACTTTCCCGACGCAAGCTCCGGATGGTGCCCGCTGGAACATCACTTTCAACGGCATCTCGAATCCGCGCAAGATGTGTGTGCTGTCCGGAGCTACGGGCACTGTGAATGGCCAAGCACCCGAAGGTATCGGTCTGTCTTGCAGCTGCACCGATGGTGGCGGCCAGTTCTGCTCGGAGGAGCCGGAGGAGAACTTCCCTCTCGACTTCGATCCGCCGTTCAACGAAGGTGTCTGCGATCCACGATTCAGCCTCTGTGACGGAGAGGACGAATGGTGGGATGTCGGAACGGGGCCACCCACCGGCGGTGAAGACTGCCAGCGGCAAACCGTGTGCACCGACGTCACGATCTATGTCTTCCCACTGCTCGGCAGCGGTTCACCGATCTGCACCAGTTACCTCGACTGCTTCGACTCCTGCGTCGGCGGTAGCGAGCCCGAGCCGTCGAGCTTGGCTCTGTTCGGTCCCGAAATCGACATCAGCTCCCCGCGCAACGGCGACGTGGTGACAGGCACGCTCGACATCACCGGCTCGATCGATGATGCCGACGGCATCGCTGGATTCGTGCTCTACCTCGATCGAGTTCCGATCGAACCGCTGGCGTTGAGCCACTCTCCTCACACCGGCGCATTCTCGGCGACACTCGACCTCTCCGGTGTCGCCAACGGTGCTCATTCCGTGACTGTGCTGGCGGCGGACGACTATCCCGGATACCCGGCGGCCAGCGCCCTGACGGTCGACTTCGCAGTCGGCACGCCAGGCAACGGCCCGGACATCCGGGTCGTCAGACAGACCGACAGCAGCGAGGTTGCTGCGGGAAGTGTCGATGCGTGGGGATCGCGGGATGTCGCCCAACTACCGGTAGACCGCACCTATCTCCTGTGCAACGTCGGAGACGCATCCCTCACCTTGCTCAATCACGGCACCATGGTCACCGGTGGCGGCTTCTTCCGCATCGCCAGCAGCGGCCCCGCGAGCTCGGTTGCCGCAGGCGCCTGCAGCCAGCTTCGGGTCCGGCTCGACAGCGACCAGCCTGGTCATCACACCGGGGTGATCCGCATCGAGAGCGACGATCCCGACGAAGCCGTCTACGAGTTCGACATCGAGAGCACCGCCTTCGTCGAAGCTCGGGGCGCGATCGACATACCGATGGCCGGCACCACGGTGAGCGGCGTGTTGACGGCCAGCGGATGGGCGCTGGATGACGGCCCGCTCGCGGCGTCGAGCCTACGATTCACAGTCGACGGCCAGCCGCTGACATTGGGCGGACTGCAATACGGTCTCAGCCGATCGGACGCCTGTGCTGCCCACTCGCAGCTCGCGTCCCCGAACTGCCCGTTCGTGGGCTGGCAAGGATCGCTCGACACCTCGGCCCTGGCCGATGGAACCCACGATCTCGTGATGACGATCACCGACGTCGACGGCCACGAGACCACGGTCACCCGCTCCTTCTCCACCGCCAACGGATCGGCATCAGGCTGCCAGCCGGGCGCGATCCAAGCCGAGTCGGGATCGTTGTCCGGCTTCACCGTGGTCTCCGACCCCGAAGCCTGCGGCGGCGCCTACATCGAGGTGCCCAACGGAACCGCCAACGCCATCGGCGCACCTAACAACGCCTACAAGGCGACCTTCACCGTCGACGCACCACGGCGCGGCGTCTACCAGCTGCGCGCCCGCCAGCACTCGCCTTCCTTCAGCGACGACTCGTTCTGGGTGAAGGTGGATGGCGCGCCGAGCGGAGGTCACAAGTGGGTCACCCAGGTCGGCCAGGCCTTCGAAACCGACTTCGTCAACGACTGGTTGATCGAAGATCCGGTGCAGCTGCTGCTGGAAAGCGGAACCCACACCGTGGACGTACTGCTCCGCGAGGACGGAACACGGCTCGACGAAATCGAGCTGGTCGACGTCTCCTCGAGCGCCTGCGCCGGCTGGGTGCGCGAAGCCGAAGACGGCTGGCTGACCGGCTTCGTCGAGATTCCGAACAGCGCCGCCAGCGGCGGCGCCCACATCGAGGTACCCAACGGAACCGGCAACATCTTCGCCGGTCCGAGCCAGGCCTACCAGGCGGTCTATTGCTTCGAGGTCACGACCTCGGGCATGTACCGGCTGCGAACTCGGCAGCACTCCCCCACCTTCAGCGACGATTCGTTCTGGGTCCGAGTCGACGGCGCGCCGACCGATGGCTACAACTGGGTCACCCAGGTCGGCTCGGGCTTCCAGCCCGACTTCGTCAACGACTGGCAGGTACAGGATCCGGTGGAGGTGTTCTTGGGTGCGGGTGTGCACTTCGTGACGGTCCACCTGCGTGAGGACGGTACTCGTTTGGACACGATTGAGTTGGAGGTTGCTCCTTGACGTAGGGCAGGCCCTGGGCGATCGCCCAGGGCCCTTGCCGCCCGTTGCGTCGCCGTAGCAAAACGGCAGCGCTGTCCTCCTGCTGGGCCGAGGCCGTCCATGGCACTCTCGTCACGATGTAGACATAGAAGGGGTGAGCCTCGAGCGAGGCGTCGCCTTGCCACAGGTACTCGTCGGTCCGACGGATCGAGGCCCGGTCGCCTGTCAAATCAAGTGCTCGTGCAGCCCCACACTCCAGAGCACCTTCCGGCTCGCTCGCCTATCTGGTACGAGTAGCTCTGGCATCGGTCACTAGTTGCGTCGCTCAACACGCTGGTATCCTCCTACTCGAACGAAACCTCGCCGTGAGTCAACCGTGGAAGCGCCACGCGCAGCCACCTGGTTTCCACCTGCCTAAGGCATTCTCAGCCGGGAGAAAATGTCAAGTTCAGAGGATCGTAAAGCGAACCAAGTCTCCGCGCTTCCCGACCCGAAGAAGCTTTATGACCGGAGCTACACCAGCATTTGCCGTTTCTTTCTCCGTAGAGGATTCACTCTTGAGCAGGCCCGCGATCTCACTCAGGAGACATTCCTCGAGGCTATGAGAGCCCGCCAGCAGTATCGCGGAGAGGCCTCTGCTACTGGCTGGATCCTCGGGATCGCTCGCAACGTTTATCGCAAGCATCTCAGGTATCGGAACCGGAAGAAGCGCACGGCAGAACTTGTTCCCCTTGAGACGTGGCTCGAGCATGAAGGACTCGGAGATTCGAGTGTTGGCAGCGAGTTGCCCCTCGAGCGTTCTCTCGCCTCGGAGCGCGCGAAACTCTTTAAGCATGCGATGTCCACACTCTCTACCAGTCAACGAGACTGTCTTCTTCTCAGAGTCGATCAAGATCTGTCGTATCGTGAGATAGCTAACGTACTCGGCATTAGCATCGAGGCTGTGAAGGCCCGACTCTTCCAAGCCAAGAAAGGTCTACGGAAGAGGCTAAGTGAGCACTTCATCGACGATCTGTACTGATGGCGACGCTATGAAGAAGCACCGCAAGTCCAGCCTGAGTGGCGCAATTCGCGCCTATGCCGCGGAGGAACGCGCTTTTCTCCCGTCCACGCATGTTGCCAGTGCCGAGTTGGACGCTTTCTCGCGGGATGAGCTAGTAGGGGAAGAACGACATCAGATCGCCCGCAGGATTCCGCTCGAACCAGAACTCACGGTCGACCTGATCGAGCGGAATACCGCCGCGATTGTCGAACACCGCGAGGGCGACTGGCAGGCGCTGCTGGCCCGCGCGGAGGAGGAAGGAGTGAAAACCGATGCGGACGCGGAGTTAGGTCAAACTTCAGGAGAAGGAATGCGTTTGCTCCGGAGAACGGAACCAGCGCGATCGAAACCCCTCATGATCGGCCTCGCTGCGGGATGGCTCCTCACAGCCATCGGATTCGCGCTCGTTCTCACTCGTATCGATCCCGGCGAAGGAGACAACTCACTACAACTGGCTAGCAACGCACCGCCAATCGAAACGCATGTGGTGACGGCAACCCTTCGCCCCGATGAGTTACTCCGGAGCGCGGACAGCGCTCTACCGACATTCCGCATCAATCGGAGAACTGAGCGGATCACACTATTCCTCCTAAGCGTCAACTTCGAGGAGTTTGACACCTATAGCGTCACGTTGCTTGACCAGGAAGATTCGCTGCTCGGTTCTCGCGATGACCTCGTGGCGGCTGCCGATCAGAGCTTCACGGTTTCACTCGACCCCAATCTGCTGCGTTCTGGGATTCATAGGCTTCTGGTATCTGGTCATATCGACGACGCGACACAAGAGGTTAGCTCCTATTGCTTTCTGGTAGAGGAAGCCGACCGAGAGTGACGTTGCGAAGTGGTGGCCGGATCTTGCTGGCGGTCGTGGTCGCTAGCGTTTCGTCGGTCTCCTGCGAGCCGCAGCCCACCCGAACTACAAACCCAGCAGATGCTGGTGTGAGCTTGGCTGACTCTGGCTCGGCACTTCTTGACCCCGGTTCATTGCGCCTCGAAACCGGCACCTCGGCTCGAATCGCGATCGGCTCAGCGGGACTAGTGATTCCGGTAGAGCTTCGGTCAGGCGAAGCGATCGTCTTCACGGCGAGCCAAGATCAAATCGATCTCGTCCTTGGAATCAGCTCTCCCGACAACACATCTTTGGTCTTCGACCATCCTGCCCGGCAGACGACGCCAGAGCGACTATGTTTTGTTGCGGACTCGGCAGGTCGATACCAGGTTGAGGTCGGCCTCGGCCTTCCTCAAGCGGCAGGATCGAGCGAGATCGTGGCCCACATTCGTAGGGCGACCGCGAGAGACCTATCCTGTGCTCAGATGTGGATCCACTTGGGTCAAGGATCCAAGCATGTGGAGAACGGTCATGCCGAGCTAGCCTCCGCCAGTTTTCGAAGCGCAGGAACACTGGCAGAGAGAGAAAGCCACCATTTAGAAGCTGCCTACGCGGCGCTACTGGACCTAGATGTGGCAAGCCGATTTCCGGGACGGATCCCACTTGCCGAGACGGTCCAGCGATGTGACGAGGCTCGCGAGCGTCTTCAGGGGCCTGACACGAAGAAGCTCACCACCCTGATGAACCTGCGAATCGCCCATGTCGATCGAGACCGCGGCGAGCTCGAGCAGGCCGAACGGCGGTTTCGTAGCAGTCTGGCCAGCGCGAAAGCGGCTGGCGATATCGCTGGCATGGCGGAATCACATACCGGGCTTGGCCTTGTTGCGACGACGCGGGGAGACCTGACAACCGCCATTGTCTCACTCCGCCGCTCCTTGGACCTATGGGCTCGGCTCGCTCGACCGGCCGACCGAGCCCTGAACCTCGTGCATCTAGCGCACGTTCATACCGTTCGAAGTGAGTTCGTGGAGGCTCGTGACTCCCTGGCCGAAGCGGAAAACATCCTGCCAGCCAAGGAACGGAACTCTCGGAGTCAAGTCCTGGTGCAGAAGGGCTGGCTCGACTTCATAGACCAGAGACCCGATTCCGCCATCACGGCATATGAGCGAGCACTTGAGCTGCTTCAACCGCCGCGTGGTTCTGTCGATCGGGGAGGCATTCTCGATCGCATCGCTTCTGCCGAGCACGCGCAACAGAACCTTACTCGAGCAGAAGCCCTCTACCTAGAGGTCCTCGACATCTTCCGTCCGCTAGGCGGACAGTCCGTAGCCCACGTGAGCTTTAGCCTCGCAACGGTCTACCAGGATCTTGGAGAGCTCGACAAAGCGCGCCCTCTTTTGGAGGCTGCCCTTCACACCTTCTCAACCATCGGTGACGACAACGCGGTGGCGCATGTGTTGGCGTCGCTGGGAGGGTTGGAACACCGCGCAGGAAACCCGAGCAAGGCCATCTATCTCCTCGAATCGGCTGCACAGCGCTTTGAGGAACGCTGGCAGCGAGCTCTAGCTCAAGGGGACCTGACAAGACCCACGGCCAAGGTCCAAGACATCGAAGCAGAACTGGTCGATCTCCTGGTGGAGCGATCCGAACTCGAGTCGAGCCCCACCCTGGCGCACCGCGCATTCGCCTACAGTGATCGGGCTCGCGACCGATCTCTGCTGACCTTGATCGGAGCTCGCGTAGGCGAAGAATATGATCCGTCGCCGGAGCAGGTCGCCGGTCGTGCAAGTCTAAGTGAGGAGATCGAAGATCTCGAGGATCGAAGAGATACTGGAGAAGGCGGGCTGGAACGCGAGATCCGACAACTACAGAACGACCTCGATACTCTCGAGCGCGACATTCGTTCCGCAAACTCAGAAGATGCGGTCGGGACCGAGCCCATTGCGGTCAACCAACTTCAGCGCGCTCTTCCGTTAGGCACATGCGTTCTGAGCTATGTCCTCGGCGAAGAGCGCAGCTTTGTTTTTGTCGTCTGCCCAGATAGGTTTCGGATCGAGACGCTTCCTACCGCCAAAGTCCTCCTGGCCCAGGCACAGGCCGTCGTTGCGGCCACTTCCAGCAGCGACGAGCGCGGTGTCGAGGATCAGGCCGAGCTACTGCTGCAGGTTGCCGCCAACACCCTCCTATCCCCGATTGCTGCTGACCTCGAAGGGTTCGCGCGACTCATTGTGGTCGTTGAAGGGCAGTTGGCAAGGATTCCGTTCGGCGCTCTCCCCGACCCCCGGAACAACGCGCCGCTGCTAAGTGGTATTGACATCGTACAAGTCCCATCTGTGGGGGTCTATTTGGCGCTCCGGCATCGTGATGATCTTCGGCCCAAACGCGACGGTCCAATCATGGTATTCGCGGACCCTGTCTACTCTGAACTAGATAGTCGAGTCGGTACAAAGAAGCGAAGCACCTTGGCGCCCAAAGTCAAGCCACGCTTCTGGCCACGGCTTCCAGCTACCGGAGAAGAAGCGCTCGCGATTCGAACTGCGGCACCTGATAGGACTCGAGTACATCTCGGATTTGATGCACGCCTCGAAGAATCGAAATACAGCGATCTCGCGAACGCATCGATCGTGCACTTTGCCACCCACGGCGATCTCGATGAGGAGGTGCCATCCTCGTCCGGCCTTGTACTCGCTAGACTCGATGAGCATGGAGTACCACGACCGAGCTATCTGCGCATTCGCGATATCCGGGCCCTCGAGCTGAACTCTGACCTCGTGGTACTCAGCGCTTGCCATAGCGCGTGGGACAAAACCGTTCGTGGCGACGTTCTGATGGGTCTAGCCCAGGCGTTCTTCGTCGCCGGCGCTTCGCGCGTCCTAGTCACCCTTTGGCCCGTCGACGACGAGGCAGCCGCTGTGCTGATGGCCGCTTTCTATCGCTATCTCTTGATTGACGGATCTGCACCCGAAACGGCTCTTCGCCGCGCGCAGATGGACATCTTGTCTAGCTCAGAGTGGCACGCTCCGTTCTACTGGGCAGGGTTCGTCCTGCTCGGTGGATGACAAGATTTCAGATTCTTCTTTTTCTCCTACAACAAACCGCAGTCCGTGATCACTTACCTGTTGTGAGCGGCGGAATGAACCACCGGTCACCGTTCTGGGAGATGCAATGCCTAAGAGTCCCCCTACCTTAAGGTCTGAATCGGCCCCCGACGGATTTGAGGAGGCCGGCGGTCTCTCGACGGACCCCAAAACTCCGCAGACCATGAGCTCGGACGCCGACCCCGATGGGCTGAGTGACTTGCTTCCGCAGGGGGAACGTCTGTCCATGTCGGCGCCACCCAAGAACCCGGAGACGTTGAGTGCGATTGTCGAGCACTTCAGCGAGAGACCGACGGTTTTCGCGCTCGGGGTCGACATGCAAACAGGAGGCTACCACCGTCCTCCCATGACGTCTGGTAGCTACGCGTGGGCCCTCAGCGGGAAGGCGGTGCGTGCAGGGGGAGGCAAGGAGCCCCGGGCTGGCGTCGACCCAGACAACCTCGCGCAGGCTGGCTGGGGTGTGATCATCGCCGACGAAGCCGCACGAGAGCCTCTCAAGCCACTGCTCGACTTGCGGCGTCAACAGGCTGGAGCCCGCTATACAGAGTACGCGTTCGAGCCCGGGCAGTCTGCCCAGTCGTTTCTCAGTCGACAAAACACGCCACCCGGCCCGGCTGATCCGGAGCATGGTGCGCCGTACTACCTGACGGTGGTCGGCGATCCGAATCAGCTTTCCTTCGAGTTCCAACAGCAGCTCGACATCCGCCATGCAGTAGGAAGGATCTGCTTCGAACAAGCCGACGACTATGCGAGGTACGCCGCAGCCGTAGTAGCGTCCGAAGGACGAGAAACGATCCGCTCGCGGTCTGCTGTGCTCCTTGGCGTCGAGCATGAGAACGATCCGGCAACAAAGCTCTGCAACAAACGCCTTGTCGAGCCGCTCGCTCAGACGGTAATGCAGCAGCCGGGGTGGCGGGCGCAGATCGTGACCGGCCCTGCAGCAAGCCATCAAACTCTGACCGAGCTTCTCCAGTCTCCTGAGAAGCCTGCGCTGATCCTCACCTCGGGCCATGGGCTTGTCCTTCCAGGCGACCATGAGATGCAGCGAAGACTTCAGGGTGCGCTACTCACTGCCGAATGGCCGGGTCCGGGAACTGAGAAAGTCAATCCGCAACAACTTTTCTCGGCAGACGATCTTTCCGGTTCAACGGATGTCGCCGGGCTCATCGCCGTTCTCTTTGGGTGCTTCACCGCCGGCACGCCGCGCTACGACGCATTCGCAGAGGGTCAGAGAAACGAGCTCGCATCACAACCGTTTGTTGCTGACTTCCCGAAGCGCCTCCTGGCGCGTGGAGCCCTTGCCGCGATCGGCCACGTCGACAGTCTCTACATCCATTCTT
Organism: Thermoanaerobaculia bacterium; assembly: GCA_028066595.1. Classification (GTDB taxonomy): domain Bacteria; phylum Acidobacteriota; class Thermoanaerobaculia; order Multivoradales; family J023; genus JAUIJL01. Next base: position 5,044 of record JALCBJ010000060.1, on the reverse strand, counting down.
TTGCCTGGCCGGGGATAGCCGCCGGGCCCCAGCACCAGACCTTCGAACGCCTATTCTTTGATCTCATGCGCGGTCGGCGGCTAGGCCATGCCATGGACGTCATGGGCCGGCGCTACGCCCAGCTAGCAGCTCTTCTGCTCGCAGCTCGACTCGACCCCGGGCAGGTCTCCGAACGCGAATACGCGAGCTATTGGATCGGATATCACGACGCTCGACAGTACATCGTTCTCGGCGACCCCGCCGTCCGACTCTCGGTTTCGGCCACGGCATAGTTCGGAGAGACCTGCTATGGAAAGAGAATCTTTTGTCGTTCGCATTACCTCGCTCGGCGAAGCAGGCTACGAAGTCCACGCAAGCTCCCCAGCTGGAGAGGCTACCGAGACCTGCGACCTGAGCGATGTCAGCTGGCTGCTGATGCGCGCCGGTGAAGCTATCCCCGCTGATCCCGATGACTGGCGCGCCACTGGTTTCGACAAGTTGATCAACGAGGTGGACTCCGAACGGTCGATGGGAGCGGGCTGGGACGCCGTCACCATCGGTACCGCACTTCACAAAGCGCTCTTCTCAGGGTCAATCCAGCGCCTGTTCGATGAGAGTCGTGGCCTCGCTGCTGCCCAAGACAACATTCTGCCGATCGAGTTCCGCTTCGAGCCCTCGAGCCCTCACCAGGCCCGGCTCGCCAGCCTGCCCTGGGAACTCCTCTACGACCCCGACACAGCAACCTTTATCGGACAACGCGAAGCAACCCCGATCACCCGCTACCTTGCCTTTAAAGGGCGCGTTCGCAGACTCCGGGCTCCGGCGGTATGGCGCATCTTGATCGTAGCCTCATCCCCGTCGGATCTCGTATCACTCGAATGGAGCGATGAGATCGAGGTTCTCAGCGATTGGCCACAAGCCAACATTCTGGTCGAGTATCTCTTTCAGCCGACTCGCGAGACACTTCGCGCGGAACTTCGGAAAGGGTATCACGCTCTCCACTTCCTTGGGCATGGTGAGTACGATTCCGAGCTGGGCGAGGGTTCGATCGCGCTAGTTGATCCAACGGGCAGTAGCGACTGGCTTTCGGGTAGAGAGCTAGCCGAGTGGACCGCCAACAACGACTCACTGCGCCTGGTCGTCCTGAACTCCTGCAGTACAGCGGAGGACACGGGTCCGCAACCGTTTGCCGGCGTCGCGACAGCCCTGGTTCGTCGAGGCGTGGCAGCAGCGCTTGCAATGCGTCGAGCGATATCTGGAGAGCACGCACTTGCGTTCGCTCGGGTTCTCTACGGCCGTCTGAGTGCGGGTCGGCCGCTGGATGCAGCCCTATCGAGCGCCAGGAGTGAGCTGGCCATCCTCGAACCTGGGACCGACCATTGGGCGACACCGTTGCTGTTTACCCACACCAACGATGTTTTCCATATTCCGAAGCACACACGAGAGACCCTAACGCGCATGTTTTCTTGGCTTGGCGTTACAACTGCGGTGATTGCATTTAACGCCTGGAGCGGCTCCCAAGGCGGGCCCCAGATCCCAGGCATCAACTTCTATGAAGTTCATCAAGACTCCATCTCCGTCTTTGGTGTACTCGCTGTCGTACCCTTGCTCATCCCACTACTACTCGTTGCACTTCGATACCAACAGATAGTCCCTGATAGAGGCCTTCTGCACCGAGTCCCCTCGCCATTCGACGTGCCCGCCTCAACCGACCGAAGGCTCGCCACCTTCTACAAGGCGGTAATCCTCTTTGTCTTCATTGGGTTTCCAGCGATGTCTCAGTTTCACTTTCAAAACAAAATCCTTCACGCCGAAATTAGAAAGCACGACGACCAATCAGTGCACGTGAAAACCCCCAGCGAGCACTTCTTCACCCCCCCGCCGCCGCTTACCGAGACGTTTGATCACGACTACTACATCGGGCCCCAAAAACCCAGCAAGGACGAAGTAAGTCAAAAATGCATTGATCGAAGCAAGAGTATTTGCGAGGTGACCTTCTTCCCTTTCTGGCAACCGTGGCTTTTCCTGTTGCTCGACATCTGGGCCTGGGTGCTCACGATAGCAGTATTGTGGGGTGTATGGGCAAAGGAGCCGTTGTTCCGAGTCCTCGGCCGGTCCTTTCGATAACTCCGCACGGTCGCCCCCCACTGACCCTCGTCGTCACCTCGAGCGAAGCACAGAATCGCAGCCAGTACCTAAGGCCACCCATCTTTGGAGACCAGCCTATGTCAGTCCATCGGCTTCGGGCCCTCGTCATCGGAATCGACGAATACCCTTTCCTTGACCCAGACCGACGCCTACGAGGCGCGGTGGCCGATGCCAACGCAATAGCCTCTGTCATGCGCGAGCAGAGCTCAAAGCTTGACCTCACCAAGCTGTTGAACAGTCGAGCTTCTCGCGAGGCGGTCCTCGGCGCTCTAGACGACCTCGTCGCGGCGACAAGGTCTGATGATGAGGTTCTTGTCTATTGGAGCGGCCACGGCTCACAGGTTCCCAATCAGGCGAACGATGACGAAGAAGAGGATGGTTGGGACGAGACCCTCGTGCCCTATGACAGCGGCCGCGGTCGTCACCCGAACCGCGACATTCTCGACGACGAGATATACACCCGGATTAAGGCGCTCAATAAGGTCACCGATCGGATCACCTTCATCTTAGATTCCTGCCACTCGGGCACGGCGGTCCGAACGGGCGTACGTGGTGTCCCAAGAGACGGGCGTAGCGCGGCGGCTTCAGGACTCTCCTCACGTACTGAAGCCCCCTCCAACGACAAAGCGGCTCCGCGAGGTAGCTCAGGGTGGCTCCCAGCACCCGATGCCGACACCCGCTACCTCCTCTTAGCAGCCTGCCGCGACGACCAGGAAGCGCTGGAGCTGCCGTTCCGAGGTCAAATGCGCGGCGCGTTCACGTGGGCGCTTTGCCGCGAGCTAGAGCGCACCCAACCGGGTACGACGTGGAAGAGTGTTTTCGGAGTGGTTTCAAAAGACATTGCATTCTCGACGATGGGTGCGCAGATACCTCAAATCGAGGGGAACGCTGACCGGCTGGCTTTGTGGACCCACTGATTCCCAGTCCTACTCTCAGTGTCAGACCATTCACTCCAAAGAGATCAGTTAAAGGAGCAACGCAGTGAAAAAGGCGGCCGGATTCGGAATGGCCCTGGCAATCCTAGCTGGTGGCGTCGTAGCCTGGCAGCGGGTTCAACAACGAAGCCTTGAGTTAATGGAGAAGCCAGCTCGTGTAGAATCTAACTACACACTAGAACCGATCGAGAGCTTCCTTTCAGCTACGACGACGATCACTTACGAAGAGATCGCAAACAGGATCAACAGTGCGGCGCCCAGTTCGGTCTCCGACTCAGGAAAAGACACCTGGCATCACCAAACCTGGATCAAGACGAAAGGTCTGCCAAAGTGTAAGATGAAGGGGCTGAAGCTCTACTGCAAGGACACCTGGATCAAGACCAAAGGGCCGCGATTTGACGTCGGGTATCGGTGGGATGCGACAGTCAATCGAACCGGCCCGATTACCGTCACTGCCGCTAGCAATGTCGTGCGCTTCAGTCTTGGGATTGAGGCAAGCGGCAATGCTGGACTTCGTGGCGACGGTGCTCGTTTCCTCCAACTGCATAAGAAGAACTTTCGCGCGGAAGCGACTATCAACATCGACCTTGGAGTCGACATTGACGAATCGTGGTGCCCCAGATTGTCGGCGAGCATTCTGCACGAATGGAGACAGTCGCCCCGGATCGAGATCATTGACAATATTTGGGTTGACGTGCGATCGATTGCCGACAAAGCCATCGCGGAAGAGAAAGAAAATATCATCGCTCAAGTGCAAGGAGCGGTTTCCTGCGAAACCACTAGGCAGGGAGTTAACTCACTTTGGAAACATCACATCTTTCCGCTTCCTTCCGCACAGCATCTAACTGGTTGGGTGTCGATGCTCCCTACCGCCGCCTATCTTGACTACGTGCATATTGGACCGGCGGGAATCGAGCTACGTGTCGGACTGTCCGCTCTGATCAAGATCTCAACTTCTGCGCCTCAGCCGATTGAGATGGCGCCGCTACCGGAGTTGAACCGTACGGACAACTTCGAAGAGCAGTTCTTCCTTGCCGTACCTGTTGTCCTGGACTATGCGGAGCTCACGGCACTTCTAGACCGACACCTTGTAGGGAGGACATTCTCGCGCCCAACGGGCCTAGGAAACGGCACTGTGGAGATCTCAGCTGCATCGATCTATCCGTCGGGAGACGTAGTCACGATCGGTGTTGCTTTTGACGGGACGCTACCGAGGCCAGTCGGGAAGATCTCCGGTGAGGTCTTTGTCTCTGCGACACCCGCACTGGACAGAGAGCGCGCACGCCTTTCCCTAGCCGACCTGAGTTTTTCCCGGGTCCTCGACCAGGAAGTATGGATGCTTCTTTCGTCACTATTTGAGCAGGAGGTCGTCGGAGTGATCGAAACAAACGCAGTTCTCGACCTCCGTGAGCGGATGCAGAATCTGACCCAAGGCCTCGCCAGTACAATAACTGCGGAAGGCGAAGCGCGACCATTGCGACTGGACCTCCTCGAACCAAGCCTCACACTCGCGAAGGTACAGTCAGTCAGCGAAGGCCTGCTGGTGGAGGTACACGCCACCGGGGAAGTGGAAGCGAGTCTGGATTCGCAATCCCATGCGGAATGAAGCTAACATCTCACCTGGTGGATGGGCGCCCCGGGGGACTGCAGCAGTACCGTTGTCCCAGACTTCGCATTGCGCCTACCTCGCGCGCGACCCGATCGAGAAGGCTGCGTAGAGCGCGACATTCCATCGGCTGTACTGATCGATTACGCTAGCGCGCCAACGCCTGCCATCGGCAGCTGGTCAGTGACGAAATCCATCGACCAGCGTTGGTTCACTAGAGGGGCCTCCTGCAGTTCCAGGCGCGGCTGTGTGGCGATCTTCCGCCGCCGTCGTCGTGTCCGCACCTGTAGCTTCTCTTCGCAGTACAGCCGGTACACCAGTTTATTGACCCGGCAATCCAATATTGCAACATTCGGTCCATCTTTTCGTATGACTT
>JALCBJ010000059.1:37258-42739 GCA_028066595.1 Thermoanaerobaculia bacterium | reverse complement strand
AACCACCGGCCATACTCAAGCTACGATTGGTCCGAAGAAATCAGGCACCTCTAGCCTATTGGACAGTCGGCAGCAATTGATCCCGGCCGCAACGGGGCATATGCTCAAACGGTACTAAGGATTGTGAAGGCCATGGCTGCTGGGCATCGAGATCATTCTGTCGTTGAGGCAACCGGCGTGCGGTGGCACTCGATCTAAGGCTAAGCGGCCTGGAGAGCAAGAATGGCCCGCGCGATAGACGATCTAGTCTGCGAGAAGATCAAGAGGCGTCTCTCACCGAGAGATGGAATGCTTGAGCTGATCGAGGAGTGCTCGCAACTTCAGCCGTCGAGCCTCTGGGAGAAACTGGCGAGCCTGAAGTACGAGGCCGACGTGAAGCGGCTCAGTAGTTGGCTCACGAGACTGCTGGGCTCCAAGCCTCCTAAGCCAAGAGTGACTCAGCTGTGGTTCGGCCTCTACCACCCGTGGACCGACGACAACCGTCTCTCATCCGACCTGTACGTGGAGGGTCGCGCGGTTGAGGAGCAGCGCAAGGGACTCTGGGCTCGAGTTACCGGGAGCTTCTACTGGCCACCTGGGCGCTATGCTGGATGCAAGATCGTCAATCAGATATCTCGCTCCTATACGAAGGCAGTGAGGCGAGAGGTGAACGGGGTCCGAGACTACGAACTCAATCAATGCTACGTCTCGCTCTTTCTGCAAGATTTCGCCACGGAGAACCCCGGCATACTTTGTGGCGATTCTGAGTTCCGCTCGCTCTTCACCCAGTACGAGTCAAGTGTTGCGAGACTTGGCATGGTCACGAAGTCGGAATTCCAACCAGAACTGACATGGAACTACTGGAACTTCTAGCTTCCATGAACGCAGGGTGTTCTTGCTCGGCGGGCCAACCTAGCCGGCACTCAAGCGGACGCCACCAGCATGGTGCTGGCGGCCGCTATCGAGCGGGGCTCGCCCATCCGGCTCCATTCAACCCCGTCGCCACTGGCGGCCCTGCTTAGCTATGACGGTAGCTGACTTAGACTCAATTGAAGCCTAGGCGGAGCTCCTGCGGGCATTGCCGTCGCGATATCCGAAACCAATCAAAGGCTCGGCGATATGGCGTCGCGGACCTATGTGATTACAGCCAAGGATGCCAAGGCCAGTTCCAGCCCACCCCAGTACGGTGAGGATGGGTACGCCTAACAAGTCATCGCAGTGGACCCACCGTCCGCTTCGCGGCCGGTCGGGCCGCTGAATTCAGGCCGTTTGACGCCGCTAGGGGCAGCGAATCAGATCGGCAAGATTCTCGCTCTCGACGAATCAGCCTCGAGCACAACGATTGCGCCCTCTCTGAGAGCATCGCCATGTTGACGCAGAACTCCTACGACAAGGTTTCCGATTGCCGATGGCAGCACATCTTCGGTTCGCACTTGAAAGACGCTCGGTCCGGACGAGTGCGTCATCGCAAGCAGACGCGAGAAGTCGAGGTCGTGAGTGAACACGATGTGGTCGTTCTCCCGAGCCCATCTCAGTATTTCGAGGTCTGATGCCCAAGGGCTTCCAACTTCAGACCAGTGAATGGCTGCGTACCCTTGTTCCTGAAGCCACGGCACCCACCGAGGCGGGAGATTCATGTCGATGACCAGCTTCATTCAAGAGCTGCTCAGCGCTACCTCTCGCTCCTCAACTCGCCACGTAGCATAGGTAAGGGCAGCCTTGATGTCTTCCCTCTGTAGATAGGGATAGGCGTCGAGGATCTCAGCTTCGGACCGGCCTGCGGCCAGCAAGCCCAGAATCGTACCCACGGTAACCCGAAGTCCCCGAATACATGGCTTTCCCCCCATGACATCCGGGTCCAAGGTAATCCGATCTTGTCCTCTCATGTGGAATCTCCATGTGCGGGAGGCGGATTGAGCGGAGTTCCAGCCTCACTCGTGGTACTACACCCAGAAACTATACATGTCGCTCCGCTCGGCGCTCAGCCATGCCCATCCGTGCGATCCTAGGGACAGTCCAGACGAGCGTCGCCCATCAGTTCCCGCATCCGACGAATATTGTGAAACCTGGACTCTTCGAGCCCGCTCTCTAAGCCACCGCGCTCGAAAGCATCGCGGATACCGCGGACAGCGGACTCCAACGTGGACTGCGGCAAGAACCCCAAACGATCAGCGATCTTGGTGGCGGCGATGTGGTACGACCGGAGGTCGTCGGACGGCTCCGTCGCGATTTCGATGTCTCGATCACCCAAGGTCTCCCGCACCAGGATGGCAATGTCGGCCACCGGCAGATTGCGGTAGCCGACGTTGAACGCCTCGCCGGCAACCAAGGCCTCGTCGGTATCGAGCAGCGTCTCGTAGGCGCGCACCATGTCGTCGATATGGAGATTGGGCCTTAGCTGGCTGCCGCCGAAGACCCGAATGCGGCCGTTCACCAGGGCGTGCAGGGTCAGGATGTTGACCGTCAGGTCGAAGCGCATACGCGGCGCCCAGCCGCACACCGTCGCCGGCCGCACGATCACCGACGCCATCGACTTGCCGGAGCAGCGCTCGAGCAGGATGCGTTCGCAATCGAGCTTGAATCGCGAGTAGTCGGTCAGAGGCAGGGGAGGGGTGTCCTCCACGACGTCGGGCAGATCCTGGACGCCGTAGATGCTCGACGAGCTGGCATAGACGAAGCGATCTACGCCGGCCGACAGCGCCGCGTCGACCAAGCCGGGAAATGCGTCGAGGTTGATGCTCTTGCCGAGGGTGGGATCGAGCTCGAAGCTCGGGTCGTTGGAGATGCACGCCAGGTGGATGACCGCGTCGACGCCTGCCATCGACCGGGCCACCGTGTCGGCGTCGCGGATGTCGCCCCGCACGAGACGTAGTCGCTCGTGGGGCTCGAGTACCTCTTCGCCGTACCAGAAGAGGTCGAGCACGGTGACCCGTTCGCCCCGCTCCAGCAGCCGTGGCACCAGGGCGCTGCCAACGTAGCCGCCGCCTCCGGTCACGAGGATGTGGGTCATCGTGGTGGATCTCCGTTCATTTCAGCATCGACGTCAGTTGTTTGAGAAGACGTCTACGGCTCGTCTCCGAGGCTTCGCCGCCAGAGCCTCCACTCGACGCCAACAGTCCGGCTGCCTGCGCTACGAAGAGTGTGAGCTCTGGATCGGCATCCACCGCGTCGGCGAGACAGAGAACCGCGGCGAACGCTTCCCAGCCGAGCCGGGGCGGACCCACCGACACGAAGCTCGGTGCCTCGACCTCGACGTCCTCACGCCGAAGCCGGGCCTCGCCGCTGCGCGCCAGAGACCCGAGGCTGCGACCATCGGACGCCGAAGGCGGGGTCGAGGGCAGGTCGCCGAGCCAAAGAGCCAGGTCGATCTTTGGAAACACCGGCCCGTCGTCCGGCAGGTGGGAAACGTGGATTCCTTCGAGCCCATCGATTGAATCGATGGCGAGCAGATTCGGACCCTGGTCCACGACGATCACGGCGTCGTGCTTCGTACTCAGCTCGGTCAGTTGGTCGGCGATCCAGGCGCGGTCCGCAGACTCTGCGTCTCCATCGTCCGCGGGAAAGCCGCTTCCTGTGAGTGAGGTGAACCAGACCCTGCCGTCAGCAACGTCGACGAAACGGCGCCGGGTCTGCGTGCCGGCAGACGGTGTGCGGCAGTGGAGAGTGACGTCGGGAAGGTCTGCGGCCAGTTCTTCCCGAGAACCCAATGTGAGCAGCTCTACCGAGCCGGCCAGCGACCTCAGGTGCCGTGCCAGAGCCGGCGCACCTGCGCTGCGACGGCTCTCGCGAAGGGTCCTCAGCTTCGGCGACGCGTCTTGTCCGTCGAGACCGAGGCATTCCACCTCGATCGTCGTCTCGTCGACCGTCGAACCGACCACCAGCACCGAGAGCTTGGCCATTCGTTCCAGCAAATCGGAGGCGTCCGAGGCGGACCAGCGGCCCCGCAGGTCGGCGAGATAGTCGGCCACTTCCACTGGGTAGGAGTGCAGGTGCAGGTTGATCAGCTGGCTGGAGCTGAACACGACATCGTCCACGAACTCCACGCGGCAGCCGACCTCCGCCGCCACGGCGCGCTCCACTTCCATCTTGCCGGTGGCATCGGCTCCCACCTGGCGGAACTCGGCGCCCTTGGCATAGACGTCGGGTCGCAGCGTACGCAGCGTCTCTTCGGCCGTAGGCCAGGCGTTCAGTGCGACGTAGTCGACCGCCGACAGCGCGGCAATCGCCTCGAGTCGGAGATCGTCGGGGAACGCCGGTCGGAAGGCGCCCTTGTCGACGTAACGGTCGGGCGTGACGGTGACGATCAACAGATCGCCGTGTGCCCGGGCGCCTTCGAAATAGCGCATGTGGCCGATGTGCAGCAGATCGAAGACACCATGGCAGAGCACCACCGAGCGGCCGTCGGACCTTGCTTCCGATGTGATCCGCGCCATCTCGTCGAGATCGACGATCTTCCGATGCGCTTGTTCAGTCATCGCCGCCCTGAGGATCGCCGCCGTATGGATCGCCGCCCTGAGGATCGCCGCCCTGAGGATCCCTATGCGGGTCGCCGTAGCGCTCGACAATGCGCTGGATCAGATCGCTGGTGGAGTGGTCGTCGAGAAAGGACAACGCCTTGACCTCGCCTCCCTGCGCCAGAACTTGGTCCCGACCCACGATCTCGTCGAGGGACCGATCACCGCCCTTGACCAGGACATCGGGGCGCAGGCTCCGCAACACCTCCAGCGGAGTGTCTTCCGAGAACGGTAGCACCCAGTCCACCGCGTCGATGGCGGCGAGCATGGCCAGGCGACCGCGCAGCGGCTGGATCGGACGTTTCTCACCCTTCAGGCGCCGGACCGAGTCGTCGTCATTGACCGCCACCACCAGTCGATCACCCTGTGCTTTCGCCTCCTGCAAGAGGGCGATGTGGCCGGCGTGCAGCAAATCGAAGCAGCCGTTGGTGAACACGACTTTCTCACCGCGGGCGCGTGCAGCCGACATCTCGTCGAGCATCTGGTGGAGATCGACGATGCCGCGTCGACCCTCGCCTCCCTCATAGAGCGCCCGTCTCAATTCGGCGGGTGTCACCGACGCAGCTCCCAGCTTGGCGACCGTCAGGCCGGCTGCGAGGTTGGCCAGCCGGATCGCGTCGGGTCGGGCCATGCCGGCGGCGAGTCCGGCGGCCATCAAGGCGATGACCGTGTCGCCCGCGCCAGTGACGTCGTAGACCTCGCGAACTTGCGACGGCCAATGGCGGCAATCGCCAGCGGCGCCGATCCAGCACATGCCACGTTCGCTGAGGGTGACCAACACTCCCTGGAGGTCGAGTCTGTGGGCGAGGTCCCGGGCTTTGGCTTCCAGTTCCTCGTCGTCCCGCCAACGTCCGACGACCCGTTCGAGCTCCAGCCGGTTGGGCGTGATCAAGGTGGCCCCGGCATAGGGACCGAAGTCGTCGCCCCATGGATCCACGAGAACCGGAATCTCGTGCTCGCGGGCGAGGCGTACGAGATCCTGGCAGAC
>JALCBJ010000059.1:34046-37158 GCA_028066595.1 Thermoanaerobaculia bacterium | reverse complement strand
GTCATGCCGGCCGCCGGGTCACCGTTCGTGGCGGCCGTAGAATTCGTGAACCGCGTGGATCGCGGCAGCGACTTCGTCGTCGGTCAGATGCTGATGACCTGGAAGGGTGATCGCGTGATCAGCGTAGTGCTCGCTGCGCGGGAAGGTACCGCGGCCGTAGCCGAGGCCGGCTGCCGCCGGCTGCAGATGGATCGGGATCGGGTAGTGGATCTTCGCCTCCACCTCGCGATCGATCAGGAAACCCAGCAGCTCGTCGCGTCGTTCGACCTCCATGACGTAGAGATGGAAGGCGTGCCGAACTCCCGGCCGGCGGGGTGGCAAGCGGATCTCGTCGAGGTCGGCAAAGGCCTCGTCGTAGCGGGCAGCGATCTCGTTGCGGCGGTCGATGATCGCTTCCGCAGAGTCCATCAGCCGCAGGCCGATGACCGCCTGGAGGGCGTGCAGGCGGTAGTTTCGGCCGAACTCGGCAACCCGATCGCGGTCGATCAGGCCGTGGTTCCGGCGTCGACGAATTCGTTCTGCGAGCTCGTCGTCACGCGTCACCACCACCCCTCCCTCGCCCCAGACGTTGAGGTTCTTGAGTGGATGCAGGCTGAACGCAGCGGCGTCGCTCCACAAGCCCGCGGGTCGGCCGTCGATCGACGCCGCTACCGCTTGGCAGGCGTCTTCCACCATGAGCAGACCGTGGCGTTCTGCGAGTTTGCTCAGGTTCTTCATGTCGGCCATGTCGCCGGTGTAGTGGACCGGCATGATCGCCCTCGTCCGCGGGCCGATGGCCTCGGCCACGGCCTCACAGTCGATGAGGTAGGCGTCGTCGCAGTCCACGAGCACAGGCGACGCTCCCACCGCGACGATGGCACCGACCGTGGCGATGAAGGTGGTGGCGCAGGTGATGACCTCGTCGCCCGGGCCGATATCCATGGCTTCGAGGCTGACGATCAAGGCGTCGGTACCCGACGACACGCCGATGGCGTGAGGTGCCTGTTGGAGGGCCGCGAATCGTTCTTCGTATTCGCCGACCGCTGGGCCGAGTGTGAACTGGCCGCTGCGGGCCAGCTCGCGCAGATCCTCTAGATAGGGGTCGAGGTCGGCGAATTGGCGGTCGAGATAGACGAAGGGAACGCGGGTCATGACGCGTCGGATGTTATCCCCGTCCCGGAGACCTGGAGAAGCGATGGGTGCAATCGATTTGGCTGTCTATTGACAATCTGTCAATAAGCACGACATGCTCGCCTCATGGCGACCCACCCGACCTCCGGACCGCGGCAACGCCGGAATCCGGCCGAACGCCGAGCGCACCTGCTCGAGATTGGCGTCGAGCTCTTCGGCGAATGTTCCTTCGATCAGCTGTCGACCGATCAGATTGCCGAGAGGGCAGGGATTTCCCGAGGTCTCCTCTTTCACTACTTCGGCAGCAAGCGTGGGTACTACGTTGCCGTCATCCAGGAGGCGGCCGCTCGCCTGCTCGAACGGTCCGCAGCCGTCCATGACTCGCCGGCCGCCGGTGATCCGCAGCGCGCGCAGCTCGAGATCTTTCTCGGCTTTGTCGAAGAGAACGCCGGGCTCTACACCCTGTTGATGCGGGGAGGGGTCGGCGTCGACCGCCAGATCCAGGCGATCGTCGACGAATCCCGAGACATCTTGGCGCGGCGGGCGGCGCCATGGAGCAAAGCTGGAAACGACTCCAGAGGCCACGGTGTGGGCCCGGAGCGGCTCGCTCTCGTCGCCTGGACGGGGGCGGTCGAAGCAGCGGCCCTCGAGTGGGCCGACCAGCGTCATCGCCGGATCGACACCCTCGATCGGCGCCTCCTCGCCGAGTTGCTGATCGGGATGTTGCCCTCGGCCCTGCGTTCCACCTCCACCTCCACCCTTCTCGAGGAGACGGCATGACACCGGTCCCGATGGACGACACCGAGGCTTGGCGCAGCCATGCCGGATTCGTTGCCTGGCCCACACTGCTGTTCTTCGTCACGGTCTTTGCAACCTGGGTCGCCGTCGCATCGTTGGCATGGGTCGGTGTATTGGGATGGGGCACGACATTCGGCCTGCAAACGCTTCTTGCCTACCTGATCTTTACGCCGCTCCACGAGGCGTCGCACGGCAATATCGCCGGTCGTCAGACGCGACTGCGGCGTCTCGAGACCTGGGTGGGTTGGCTGTCCGGAGTCCCTCTCCTGGCGCCGTATCCGGCCTTTCGCAAGCTGCACCTCGAGCATCATGGGCACACGAACCACGAGGAAGACGACCCGGATTTTTGGGTCGCCGGCACCACTCGCTGGTCCATCGCCTGGCGCTGTGCCACGATCCTTCCTCACTACTACTGGCGGATCTTGCGCGGGGCCTGGCGCTCGCCGGCCGCGCGGGACGCCGTGGTGCTTCTGACTCTCACGGTCTACCTGGCTCTTGCCATCGGTCTGAGCTTCGCCGGCTACGGCACCTGGGTTCTGTTGGCCTGGATGGGGCCGGCCCTGGTCGCCACCGGCATTCTCGCCTTCGTCTTCGACTGGCTGCCCCACCAGCCGCACCAGGAGCGAAGCAGGTATCGAAACTCCCGGATCCTGCTCTTCCCGGGGCTGGGCGTGCTGACGACCAATCAGAGTCTGCACCTGATCCACCATCTCTACCCGCGCATTCCGTTCTACCGCTACGGGACCTTCTTCCGCGAAGCGCGGGCAACCCTTGCTTCCAAAGGTGCGCCCATCGTCGATCTGAGGCGGAAGGCCGCCAGCGAGAGTCCGAGCAGCGCCGCCCCGGAGGCGCCGGCGAGCGCGATCGGCAGCGCGGTGGGTGCACCGTCGAAGCGGAACAGCAGCACCACGTAGACAGCGACGACCGGCGCCAGACCCAGGGCCACGATCCGGCTGCGCCGAGCCCATAGGTAGTGCACGAGTACCAGGTCGAGGGTCAGAGGTACGGCGGCCCAGACGTACACGCGGGCAAGAGTCGAATACTCGTCGCCCGAAACGCCGAACATGAGCCGCAAGGGCAGGGTGGGATGCAGCCAGACCACGGTGGCCGCCGCGGTCGCCACGGCCAGAGCGAACAGCAACGGCCCGAGCAGGACCCGTCGGCTGGTCGATGCCACGGCGCGCGGAAACATTGCCAGGACCAC
>JALCBJ010000059.1:0-33946 GCA_028066595.1 Thermoanaerobaculia bacterium | reverse complement strand
GCAGGACCCGTCGGCTGGTCGATGCCACGGCGCGCGGAAACATTGCCAGGACCACGGGCACCGGCAAGAAGAGTACGCTGCGGCATAGCATGGCGACTTTGCCGTAGACGGCGAGGTCGTCGTCCGCGAGCAGCCTCGGAGCCAGGATCAAGTCGGCGTTCAGCAAGCCGAAGAAGATGAACTGTCCCGCGAGTACCCAGGCGCCATAGCGCCCTAGTCGCGGATCGGCGAAGGCCGCCTGCGGCCCGGACTCACCGGTCTGGCCAGCGTCAGGCTTCGGGTCCTCGCGAGCGGCGAGCTCCGTGCGCAGCGGCCAAGCGGCCACCAGCACGCTGACCGCGTAGCTCGCGACCCAGGCGATCAGCACCACGTCGACCCGCCCGAACAGGACCGCGGCGGCAGCTGCGAGCAGGAGGCGGGCTAGTGCGCCTCCGGCGCCAGAAGCAGCGAGCCATAGGAAGCGGTGCCGGCCCTGCAACGCTCCGGAAAAGATCGGCGAGTAGAGACCGATCCAGGCGACCAGCGCGATCAGCACGAGGTCGACAGCCGACGCGCCGGGCACCAGGCCTCGGCTCCACGGCAGGCACAGGATCCAAATGACCAGGGCCATCGAGCCGAGACGGTGGACTTGGCGGACCGCTCCGCGCAGCAGGCGGACCCAGGCCGCGGAGGCCGCCTGGGCGGGGTCGTTACCTTCGGCCGGCGGCTCGGCTGCGAAGCGCGCGACGACGATCTGCATCGTCGCCTGGGGCACACCGAGCACGCTCAGGAGCCCCAGAAGCGCGATGAGAAGGGAGTAGTCGACGCCGTCGAGCTGGCGTCCCACCGCCATGTGGGTGGCCAGGAAGAGGCCTCCCGCCAGCGCGTTGGCGACGGTCATCAGCGCGCCGTCGCGAACGTAGGCCGAGCTCAGCAGGCGCCGGTACCACGACGTCCCGGGCGGGCCGCCGTCGATGCTCATCCAGCGTCGCTTGCGAGCTCGGCGACTCGGGCTCCGACCCCGACCCCGACCCCGATCTCGTCTTCGATGAAGGCGTAGACCAGGACGTGGGCGATGGCGAAGAAACCGTCTTCGAGCCGGCCCATGTGAGTCGAAGGCACCAGGATCGGCAGCTCGACCGCGTGTCTCAAGCGTCCCTGGAGGGCGCTGGTCAACGCCAGGGTGCGGCAACCGATTTCATCGGCCACGTCGATGGCGGCCAGTACGTTGGGGCTGTCGCCACTGCCGCTCATGCCGAGGACGAGGTCGCCGGGCTGGGCGAACGAGCGCAGCGGTTCGGCGAATATCGTGTCGTAGCCCTCGTCGTTGGCGAAGGCGGTCAAGGTCGGGATGTTGTCGCTCAAACACATGGCCTTGAATCGACGGGGGCGTCCCAAGGACGCGCACTTCACCAGGTCGACGACCATCTGGGATGCGATGGCGCTGCATCCGCCGTTGCCGAAGACGAAGATGGTTCGATCCTGGTCGCGGGCCTGACGTAGCCACTGGACCGCGCGAGTGATCGGTCGGCGGTCGATCTCCGACAAGATCTGGATCTCGCGTTCCAGGTAGGCGTCGACAAAGTCTCGTGGTTCGTCCATCGAAGCCCTATCATCTACGGATGATCCCCGCGAGGCAATCGGACGGCTCGACGGTCGAAGAACGGGCACGATTCGGGTGGAGCCCACGTCTCCGGCAGGGCCTTCTCGTCGCGGTGACTCTGGGCATTCTCACTAGTTGGTTACTTTCACCGTTGTGGCGGCACCCGGACCAGGTGCTGGCGTTCAACGACGGCAACATCGAATCGGTGATGTCGCCTCTCTTCGCCTATCCGGAGTCGCTCTTCCGCATCTGGGACGATCAGACCTTCTTCGGCGAGGGACAGCCCGGAACCGGCATCGCGGTCTGGAGCCTGTTGGAGACGGTACTCGGGCCACATCACTATCGTCGATGGGGACCGTGGCTGGCGATCTGGTGGACCGGCCTTTGCGCCTACTGGACTCTGCGACAGCTGGGCCATCGCCGCGCGCCGTCTTGGGTCGGCGGCATCTTCTTCACGCTCTGCGGATGGACGACGACGTTCGCTCTCAATGGCCTCCTGAACCGGTCGTTGACCCTGGCCTTCAGTCTGCTGGTGGTCGGCGTCCTGGCGCGCAACCGAGCCCGCGGCGACGGCTGGCTGGGTTATTTGGTGGCAGGCGGATGCTTGGGCTTGGCGGTCACCCAGACACCCGACGTCGGTGCGTTCTTTGCGCTGGCACTGGCCGTCTATTCGTTGCTCGGGCGTCCTTTCCCGGGTCGCGACCTGGCTGTCTGGAGGAGGCGGGTCGTCGGCCTGGGCCTCGTGGTGCTGGCATCATTCGGGACGTCTTGGCAGGCGGTGTCGAAGATGATCGATACGCAGGTCGCCGACGCCGGTCCGGCGACCGCGGGTGAGCCGGGTGATGCTTGGAATTGGGCGACCCAGTGGAGTCTGCCCAAGGGCGAGACGTTGTCGCTGGTGCTGCCGGACTTTCACGGTGCGTCGACGCGCTCCGCGGACCATCCGTACTGGGGCCTCATGGGTCGTTGGCCGGAGTGGCAGTCGGCGAGCCAGGGACCGGCTAACTTTCGGCTCCACGGCTACGCCTTCGGCGTGGTGGCGACCTTCCTTTTCCTGTTGGCAGTCGTCGGGTGCGCGCGGCAGGCCATGGCGTCGAGGGCAGGTCCGGGCCAGAGGATCGAGCCTGGCCAGGCGATCGAATCGAGCCAGCGGATCGAGTTGTGGGACGTCGGCGTCTTGCTGGCGGGATTCGCGGTTGCGCTGTCACTGGCCTGGGGGCGTTTCTTTGTCGTCTACCGGCTGTTCTACGAGCTGCCGTTCATGGACGCCATCCGTAGTCCGGAGAAGTGGCTCGGGCCGGCGACGCTCTTCTTCGGACTGTTGGTCGCGTTAGGTGCGGAGCATCTCGGCGCCTGGCTCAGACGGCAGGACGATCTTCTGTGGCGCCTCGGCGCCGGATATTGGCTAACGATCGCACTCGTCGGTTTGTGGCTCTTGCGTGACCATCAGGCGGAGCAGATTCGGCTGCGCCTGACCGAGCTCGGCCGTAGCAGTCAGATCGCCGACGCCTGGCAGGACAGCCAGACGGTGGCGTGGATGGCGATTCTCCTGGCCGTGGCGTTGGCTCTCGGCGTACGCGCGATCGGCATCTGGGGCCGTCCGCTCGCGGCCTATCTTTTGGTGGCCACCCTGATGTGCGTCGAGTTGCTGCCCGCGGCGGCACGTTTCGTCGAGCTGCATGACTATCGGTCCGGGCTGGAGGACAACCGGCTGACGGGTGTCCTCGACGAAGCGCTGGTTCACGGTCGGCTCAAACTGGTTCCGCCGAGGCATTCGAAACTCAATCAGTGGCGACTGACCCAATTCGTAGCTCGCGCCTATCCGCTATACGACCCGGTATCGGTCAGCCGCTTGGACGCCGGCTACCGTGCTTTGTTCGATGCGTTCGCGGACAGGCCACTCGATCTCTGGCGTCTGGGCGCCGTACGCTTTTTCCTCACCACGCCGCAGGCCACGACGCAGCTGACATCCGCGAGCGATCGCTTCGTACGGCGAGCGCGCCTATCCGTTGGTGCTTGGGAGTCGACGGGTGAGTCGTCCCGCACGGATGTGTCCGGCGAGGCGATCGATCTCTTGGAATTGACCGATGTGCTGCCGCCTGTTCGGCTGACTCGCTCCTGGCAAGTGCTCCCGGACGACGAGCAGGGGGAAGCGACGGCCCTCGGACTTCTGGCGCAGCCGTCCCATCCGTTTGCGGCAGTCACCCTCGTGCAAGGTCGGGCCGTACCGCCAACGCAGCTGGATGCCGAAGGGTTCACCCACGCAATCGAAGTGCTCGAACGCCGGCCGACCCGCTGGCTGTTGGACGTGTCGACTGAGAAGGACGCCTTGCTCGTACGCGCGTCGCGCTTCGATCCCCGCTGGGTGGCCCGCCTCGACGGTGAGCGCGTTCCTGTCCTGCGAGCCGACACTCTCTTTCAAGCGGTAGCCATCCCTGCTGGCCAGTCTCGCCTCGAGTTCTCGTTCGAGCCGCCGTTGACCGGACTCTGGGTGGCGATTCTCGGTCGCCTGCTGTTGGCCGGGGCCGTTGTCTGGTGGCTCCGCGACGAATGGCTCCCGATGCCATGGTTCAGTTGATTCCGTTCTTGAGCAGGAAATCGTCCATTGCCTGTCTGCCGTCGGCCGTACCCATGTCGAGTAGGGGTGGTGAGGTGCGATGGGCCATCAGCTCACCACGCCCGGCCAGTCGCGGGAACACGTCGCGCTCCAGCGAGGAGCGACCGGCGGGCCAGCTCTCGACTTCGCCGCGCGGCAGGCGATAGAAGCCGCCGTTCTTCCAGGCGGGTCCGTCCGTTGTCCGGCGCGTCAGGGCCGTGACCCGGTCGCCGACCAATTCGAGGCAATCACCTGTGTGTGAGTCTTCGGCCGTCACCGCAGTCATGATGGCCCTCGCAGCGGACGACGCCGCGAGAACGCCGTCCACCTTCAGGTCCGGGAGCAGCGTATCGCCATTGGTCACGAAGAGGTCCGTTCCATAGACGTCTTCGAGGGCGTTGCGCAGGGCTCCGGCTGTGCCGAGTGCGCGGGTCTCCGCGACGATCTGGACCTCGACCGGCAGAGACGTCCCGTGGATCCAACTTTTGAGCTGATCGGCTCGAAAGCCTGCTGCCAGTACGACCCGTTGGACACCGAGGCGCTGGAGCCAGTCGAGCTGCCATGCGAGGAAGGGGCGCCCGGCGACTTCTACCAAGGCCTTGGGGCGACCGGCATCTTGCCCGCGGAGTCGTGAGCCCAGGCCGCCGCACAGAACGACTGCTTCCCGAACTGCCTGGCTCACGGCGAGGGTTCGTCTGAGATCAGAGCGGCTGCGACCGCCGCTAGATCGTCGAAAACCGGCACGTCCGGCGGAATGCGGCCAGCTTCCAGGTGCGCGGTTCCGTTGCCGGTGCGCACCAGCAGCCCTCGTGCGCCGGCCCGTCGTGCAGCCTCGATGTCGGTGGCCGAGTCGCCTACGAAGGCGAGCTCGCTCGTCGGTCGGCCCAGGCGCGCCGCGATGTCGAGCAGCATGCCTGGCTGGGGCTTACGGCAGTCGCAGTGATCGTCCGGGTGGTGGGGACAATAGACGATCGGGTCGATGACCGAACCCACCGGCAGCAGGCGGCGCAGCTTGTCGTGAATCTGGTGCAGCGTCTCGACGCTGAAGTACTTGCGTCCGACGCCGGATTGATTGGTGGCCAGGGTCACTCGGAAGCCGGCGGCGCACAGTCGGCCGATGGCGTTGAGGCTGCCCGGAATGGGGATAAAGGCTTCCGGTGATCGGATGTAGTCAGGGGAATCGTGGTTGATCACCCCGTCTCGATCCAGAACCACGATAGGTCTGCGGTGGGCCATGGCGAGAGGATGGGTAGTATCGCACGGCGAGTGCGAACACTAGACTCGCGCCCCTCGGAGCCCCTTCTTGCATCTCGTCCGACAACGTCAGCTCACCCATCCCCGCGTGTCGGTGGTCATCATGATGCGCAACGAGGCTGCCACGATCGGCTGGACTCTCGACAGTCTGGAGCGCCAGGAGCTCGACGAGCTGTTCGAGGTAGTGTTTGTGGACGGCGCGTCGGACGATGGCACCATCGAGACCATCCAAGCTCATCCACTGAGCGAGAAGGTGGACACCACGATCGCCGTGCTGCCGGCCGAGAACAGTGGCATGTGTGTGGCCCAGAACGTCGGCGCCGACCTGGCTCGCGGGGAGATTCTGCTCTTCATGCAGGCCGATCTGCGGGTCCGCAGCCGGACGGGACTGGCGGAGTCACTGGCCTGTTTCGACGACCCCGAGGTGATCGGCAGCACTTTCGTCGGCCTGGGTCCGGACGATCTCTTCGATCGCTACGACTTCTGGGGTCAGGTCTTCATGTCGCGCTACGTCGGGGATCGGGTGGAGAAGGATTTCGACCTGAAGTTCAATGGTGTGCGGCGCGAGATTTTCCAACAGATCGGCGGTTTCGACGAGGAGCGCCTGCCCCTGGGGGGCAACGACTTTGACTTCGAGATGCGTCTGCGAGATGTCGGTAAGGTGGCGGACAGCGGGGTCGAGGTGGAGCATCTCCACGCTCTCGGCAAGCGACATACCGCACTCGGTCTGCTGAAGAAGTACTGCCGCAACTCGGAGGTGGCCGGTGCCACGGCGGCGCTCTATCACCGCTACCGTCATCGGGTTCCCGGCTACTGGTCGCGGGTGGTCCAGCAATGGACGTTGGTGCTCCTCTGCGTGTCGTCGTTGCTGCCGCCGACCTGGCCGTGGGCACCGCTGCTGGTGGTGGCGGCCGGGTTCTGGTGGAACCGCGCTGCCTACCGTCACGTGCGCGATCCCCGGCTCGTTCTGGTGCCCGTGTTGAGCGTCGCCGCGCTCTACGCTTTTGCCTGGTACTTCACCGCTGGCGTCGTGCGCGGCAAGACGCTCTACGAGTTCGACAATCGCATGCGTTGATACGGGGCCATCCGAGTCGCGCCGGGCTGCGCTCGGCCACTCTTGCACCGGGGTCGTCGCGCCGGGCTGCGCTCGACCTCGAAACTCGCCTCGGCGTTGTCGTGACCCCGCAGATCGTAGTTTGACGGTGGTCCTTCGTGATCGCCGACTTTGTTCGGCTCAGACAGTCTCTGCCGTGCTCGCTCCGGCGCGACTCTCTCGGTGTGACAGTCGCGGTGTGCCGTCGCGCCGGGCTGCGCTCGGCCTTCGAAACTCGCCTCGGCGTTGTCGTGATCCCGCAGATCGTAGTTTGACGGTGGTCCTTCGTGATCGCCGACTTTGTTCAGCTCAAACAGTCTCTGCCGTGCTCGCTCCGGCGCGACTCTCTCGGTGGGCAGTCACGCCGGGCTGCGTTCGGCGCCTCTTGCGCTGGGGTCGTCGCGCCGGGCTGCGCTCGGCCTTCGAAACTCGCTTCGGCGTTGTCGTGATCCGGCAGGCCCTCGTTTGACGGCGGTTCATAGTGATCGCCGAGGTTCTTCAGCTCAGACAGTCTCGGCCGTGCTCGCTCCGGCGCGACTCAGGTCTGGATGTCCGTCTGTGCCGGGCTGCGCTCGGCCTTCGAAACTCGCCCTGGCGTTTTCGTGATCTTGCAGATCCTTGTTTGATGGCGGTTCTTAGGGATCGCCGAGGTTCTTCAGCTCAGACAGTTTCGGCCGTGCTCGCTCCGGCGCGACTGTCACAGCGGCGTGCCTAGGGAAGGCTGGAGCGAAGGACGTCTAGCTCTCGTTGGGTGACTCCGTGCATCTCCGTTGCGAGGCGTAGGTCGATGAGGGTCTCCAGCCTTTCGATATCGGCTTCGTTTGCCAGCCGCAGTTCCTCGACTGCAGCGTAGAACACGGTGCCCTGGTCGAGGATTCGATGCCAGATGGCGCGACGGCGCGCGGCATCGCGGGGCAGCATGAACAGGGAGTAGGCGATCATGCCGTCGAGATGTTCGAGTTCTTGCAGCACGTCTTCGAGCATCAGATAGCAGCCCGGCATGGCGTACTCGGCGGCACTCAGGCGATAGGCCAGGCCGTGGCGAGAGGTAAAGTTGCGGATCACCAGGTTCTGCACGTGCTGTGGCGTGCGATGACCGAGGATCGGCCGGCTGGCGATGTAGCCTCGGTAGCCGCCATCGCGCGGGTCGCGTTCACTCACGGAAGCCGTCCGGCAGACGGTGCTCGAGACCGATTCGACTCATGGTCCGCAAGGTGATGGGCTCGAAGAACTCGCCCAGCTTCTTGTCGGCATAGGGCGTAAAGGCGCCCTTGAAACGAACGTTCAGGCTCCAGCGCGTGCGCGGAGTGCGGTTGATTCGGTTGCCGTGAGCCAGGTTCTGGTTGAAAAGCAGCACCTGACCGAAATCCAGCTGGAGGAACTCCACCTCCGATTCGACAGAGTCGAAGAGATCTTCCACCGAACCTGCCTCGGCCATACCTTCGGCAAAGCGCGCGTGCGCCTCCGGCGGCAGCAGGAACATCGACTGAGTGCCTGCGACGTCGACCAACGGGACCCAAAGTACGATCTCGTAGGGTGAGTCGCCGGACCAGCAGTCGGCATGTAGGGGTAGGAGCGAGCTGTCGTCGTTGGGCAACTGGATCGACAGGTTGACCCGCCGCTGCATCGCCAATTCGTTGCCCACCAGGACTGCCAGCGACCGCCGAGCCAGCCGGTAGACCGCCGGACGCAGCCAGGACTCGGCGTTGAGACCACGGAAGACGTGCAACCGCAGCGCATTGAGGTCGGCAGGAGCGACTCGCTCGCCGAGCGATTCGAGCCAGGCCGGGAGCTCGGGCTCGCGGTCGGGAGCTTCGACCCCCAGGTGTTCGGCGGCCAGGCGTGCTGTGTGCCGCCTGATGCATTCCAGTGCCCCGGGTTCCTCCGCCGATTGTGTGACGCGGCCCCTGCGGCGGAACTCGTCGTCGAGTGCGACCTCGGTGGGATCGAGAAACTCGGGCGAATCGAAGGTGTCTGTCGGCATGCTGACTCTCGCGTACGGTTACGATCGCGGCAGACGTTAGCACTCGTAGCCGTCCACCATCACGCCCTCATCGCTCTGTCTCGCACTTCTCGCACGCCATGCCGCAGGTCTTCCGTCCAGCCGTCGTCTTAGCACTGCGCAGACTTTGGCGTCTTCACGGTCTGCGCTTTCCGTTGGTGGCGGTCCATCGAGTGATTTGGTTCCTGTCGCGAACTGCGTTCGGACCCCGCCGGTTCACATGGGGCGGACGTAACCTGCGGTACTTCCTGCACCCTTTCCTTATGGACACCGAACGATGCGTCGAGGTCCCGATCGCCCGAGATTTCCTCGAAGGCCAGCCGCCGGACGCGGTCCTCGAGGTGGGCAATGTGCTTTCGACGTACCAGGGGGTGTCCCATCGTGTACTGGACCTCTACGAGCAAGCCACCGGAGTCGTGAACGAGGACGCCGCCGACTTTGCCTGGACGGAGCGGTTCGACCGCATCGTCTGTCTCTCGACCGTCGAACACGTGGGCCGCGACGAGCCGGTGCAGGATCCGGAGAAAGCCGAGCGCGCACTGCGGAATCTGCGCCGTCACTTGACGCCCGATGGACAGCTGTTGGTGACGTTTCCCCTGGGGTATCACCCGCAGCTGGACCAAGCGCTGGCCTCGGGTCGCCTGGGGGAGCTGAGCTGTATCTATCTGCGTCGCATGTCGCGCTGGAACAGCTGGACCGAGACCGACGCCCGGTCGGCACGCGGCGCCCAGTTTGGCTCGCCCTACCCGTGCGGTAACGTCGTGGCGGTGTTGCGCTTGACCCACCTCGATTCTGCTCTGATCGATCCACTTCGTGGCGACCCATTTCATGGCGACCCATTTCATGGCGACCCATTTCATGGCGACCCAGTTCATGGCGACCCATTTCATGGCGACTTGGAGGACTGAGTCCTGGACGTCTCCTTCGTCATCCCGACACTCAACGCGGAAACTCTCCTGCGGCGCTGTCTGACTTCGATTCGAAGTCAGTACGTACCCGAGGGAACGTACGAGATCCTGGTCGCCGACGGTGGTTCGACCGACCGCACCCGCGACGTGGCGCAGGAGTTTGGCGCTAGGGTTCTCGACAACCCGGAGCGCCTCGCAGAGGCGGGGAAGCAGCTGGCGTTCGACGAAGCTCGCGGCCGCTACCTCGCCCTGGTGGATGCAGACAACGAGATAGCGGGACCCGATTGGCTGCGAACGGTGCTGCGTGGGCTCGGACGTCATCCCGAAGCACTCGGCTTCGAGTCGACCTACCTGCCACACCCTGAACACGGCGCGCTCAATCGGTATCTCACCGGGCTACTGCAGATCAGCGATCCGTACGCCCGCTCGATCGCCGAGCGGCTACAGTTGGTGCAGCGCGATGACGACGGCATCGAGCTCTTTCGATTGCCGGCCTCCGGTGGCTATCCCACGGGCGCCAACGGGTTCGTTTTCGACCGACACCGTCTGGACGAGGTCGAATGGCGGCAGGGCTACCATGAGGCCGCCTTTTTCCCGGAGTTGATGCGTGCGGGACGCAGGATGCTGGTGAAGGCGAGCGGCCCCGGAATCGGCGTCCACCACCACTATGTCGGCTCCTGGCGGGACTATCTGGCGAAGCGGCGCTACGCCATGATCCTCTACATGCTGCGCAAGGAGGAGACCCGGCAAACTTGGGACGGCGCTGGCCTCGGTGGCCGCAAGCTGCGCGCCCTGGCCTATCATCTGACGCTGCTACCGCCCTTGTTCGAAGGCGTCGGTCGGGCGGTGGTGGAACGGGACGCCGACTGGCTGCTGCATCCCGCGGCGTCGGCGGTGTCGACGTTGGGCAACGTACTCGGCATCGCGGAGTATCACCTGCGTTCGGGACGCGAATCGAGGCGTCGTAGCGCGGTCCGAAGGCACAGGCATCCGCCGACGCGTTAGTGTCCGAACCGGGGAGTCAGCTCTGCGCCAGGGGACGAAGGGAACTAGGGTGTCGACGGAACCAAGACAGAGATGCAGTCAATGAAACGATGGATGGGCGCTCGGGGCAGGTGGATCTTGGTGTTCGTCCTGGTCGGCTGGTCGGCCACAGGTTGCGGTGGCAACTCCGACGCAGGATCGATCGACGTGGGCGAGCGGGCGCCGGACTTCTCGCTCGTCGCACTCGACGGCAGTCGGCAGAATCTGGCGTCGCACCGAGGCATGCCGCTCGTGCTCAATTTCTGGGCCACCTGGTGTGAACCCTGTCATCGCGAGATCCCGGACCTCCGCGCGCTCGACAGCTCCGGCGGAATCCAGGTGCTTTCCGTGGCCATCGACGAGGAGGGCGAGTCGATCGTGCGCCCGTTCGTCGAGGAGCAGTCGATCGAGTACATGGTTCTGATCGACGATCAGGACGTCTTCGCCGGGCGATACAGTGGCACGACCATTCCGTTCACGCTGGTCCTGGACGCCGAGCACGTGATTCGCAAGATCTACCGCACGCCGGTCGAAGAGGACGACGTGCTCAGCGACCTGGCGCGCCTCAGCTCGGGCGTCGGCGCCATCGATAGCTGACGCTATTCCTCGGGCCAGGACGCTCGTCGGACCGTCGCGCCGACCTGCGCGTGGCGGATGCGGCTCATGCGCCCGTCGAATACGACACTCGCCCCTGCCTACAGTCGAGGGAGAACGGCGGCGAGACCTCCAAGCATCTCTAGCGGCGACCAGTTCTAGGGGCACTCCGCTGGCTGGTTGCAACGAGTTCCATTCGCGGGCAGCCGCCCGGAAGGCGAACCTTGAGTTGGTCTCGGCTCGCCTAGTAATTGCCAGGGAAGTAGTATAATCTCGTCGTATTGTTAGCTGATGCTATCGTAGTGTCAAGCTGTATTGATCAGATCTCTCTGGGGATGTGAGCGTTGACTGGAGCCTTGCGGCAGGGTGTCGGGAGAACGGATGACTAGAACGGTAGAAAAGATCGGACCATGGCCTAGATACCGGTTCGTTGCCGCCGCTAAGTTGCGTGCGCTATCTCAAGCGGCAGATCGGTCGAGCCCCCGCGGCATTCACAGTTCTTGACCGCAACTGCACGAATGCTGGCGGGCCCAAAGGGGTCGACGCCTTTTCCAGCGGCAGAGTTCGCGAGAATGGAGTGCGTGATCTCGACTCAAACACAGAGGATCTTATTGTAGAGCTAAGCGGCTCACTTCCAAACATTTTAGATTGGCAGCGTCCTGGAGACGAGGCGTACTGGGTATATCTCACCAACGAAGGAGGCTCGGTTGGCTTGACGGGTATCGCGACCGCTTGCATTGATCAAGAAACTACCCTCAGCAGTCCTCAGCCGAGGCTAGTGCGAACGGTCTGCCACATCCGCAAGACGACCATCTCTCCGAGAGAGGAGTCGATGAAATGAAGGTATTGGAAACAGGCTCGCCAGGTTCCAAGGACTGTGACGGCAACGAGCGGAAGCACTCCGTAGTATTGATACATGGAATCAGAACTCAAGCAAATTGGGCCAAGAGAACTATTGACGTCCTTCAGGAAGATTCGGAGGTTCGCGGCGTGCTAATTAATTAGGTTCGAGTTCTTTGACCTTTTTAGATTCTTGATTCCGTCGGCGTGGGCTAGTCCGCAGAAGCGGGTCGAGAAGTGTCTGCGCAACGAGTTGAACCATCCGATGGTCGATCGCGTGTCGGTGATTGCACACAGCTTCGGTACGTTTCTTATCGCCCGGACTCTCCAAGAGAATCCGGACATACGGATACACCGCTTGATCCTGTGTGGTGGGATCGTGCCCGACGACTTTGGCTGGGAGGGAGTGACGGCTCAACTCAACACTGATCGTTCAGGCATGGTTCATGTTGTCAACGACTGTGGCTTGAAGGATCTGCTTCCTGTGTTAGCAAAATCGTGCTCGTCAGCCTACGGTTCTTCGGGGCACTTTGGCTTTGGGCACCCCCGCGTACACGATCGATTCTTCCCCTGGGGGCACGGTGGTTTTTTCTTGCGTCGGAGAATCAGGAAATACTGGCTCCCTTATCTGAAGGAAGGTCGCATCGAGAAGGGCCTGAGCGATCAGCCCACGACGCCCTGGTGGGTTTCAATACTTACGGTCCTGAAGCTCAAGTTCCTTGTTCCGCTCGGTCTGGCAGCTTCGCTGTTTCTGATCTTTTTTTCTTTCTACTATCAACCTCCGATTGGCAGTCTTGTGGTCCAAGATGTCAATAGCGACGCGCGGCCCGGACAGTTCTTCTACTTCAGTCTCGACGAGATTGATAGGATCTGTAACTCAAGCAAGTGGCCCCTCTCGAGGAGAGGGATCCCTGCCGATCTCACGCGGCCGCTGGAAAGGCAGATAGAGATCCGAAATGAGCGGACTCGCGCCAAAGGTACCGCGTTGTTCTGGAACGCCAAGAGGGCAGGTCAAACCGAACCAGGCCACGGCCGCTGGCTCGAGAACTACGTGCCTAACCAGTGGAGCAAAGGAGACAAGATAACAGTGTTCAGATCTCGTCCCGACTGTGTTCCCTAAGAGCTGCTGAAATTCGTTCTTCGGGGGTCCAGAGTTCTGCGGGAAGTACCGAGGATTCGCGTGGCTAGGAATGAGCTGGATTGGGACAGATACATGATTTTCTCGCTGTACGACTCTTCCCGCTTGGTTTTAGTAACCTCTCGGATCGTTTTTAAGCAGGTTCCTACAAGGCGGCTGAGGCACATTATGCTGTTTGTTGATAAGAAGAGCGCTAGAAACAACATCTATGAGAAAGCTGCGCTTCCGACTCTCTACATGAAGAGATTCCGTCGGTAACCTTGCTATGATCTTCCCTGTGCTAACCCTCTTCTGCGATGAGCTGCTCCGCTCAAAGCAGTCTTTGGGGCCCGCCTTTGACTCAGGGTCCGTCCGCTGGCTAGCGCAGCTGGGCTGCCGAATACGCGCTCAAGTGAGGGCGTAGAACTCGGAAGGAGTCAAGAAGGAGGACGCCAGGCTATGAGCAGCGAGCAAGAGAGTTTCCTCGGTAAGGTGCTCGGCTTTTTAGGGTTGCTCGCGGGTCTCGGCATAGGAGCCGAGGCTGGCGGGCTTCTAGGAGCTCTAGCTGGGGCTCTCATCCTTGCCTCGATCGGCTACTACGTCGGGGCTGTCGTAGAGAGCGTGCTCGCAAAACTGTTCTTCGTCGCAATCTGGGCGCTGTACTTCTTGGCGGTAAACCCAATCGGGAATGCGCTCTTAGAAGGTCTGACCAGAGAACGCGTCGTCGTAGCAGACGTGCCGGCTCACGAGCAGACGAGCCAAAGAGAAGTGGGCACTTCGGTTCCTTTCGCGACCCAGCCGCACTCGGCTCTTCCGAAGTACGAACCGCGGCCCCCGACTAGAACGGAGCGGCATACGATTGAGTCGCCGCCGATCGGAAGCGAGGGTCTCGGAGTTCGGAACGAGTGCTCACTGCCGGTCCGTTTCGAGTACATGCGGCGCAGCGAGAAGAGGACGCCGACAAGTCTTAGTACCGAGGGCGCTCTCGCAAGACGAGGTCCGCACGACCGAGGTATTCGGCCGTACCTACCCGATAGGTACGACCACCGGAGGATCGCCCCCGGAGCAACAACAGTCTTCCAAGAACTACCGGAGGACTTCATCTGGCGCGCCAGCTCTGTTTCTCAGTTTTCTTGGTTCCATTTCTCAGCGAACGGAGAAGCCCGCTTGAGGATGAACGAAAGCGACGGGTCAGACCCATGGAAAGCACTTCATCTTGAAGGAGAAGCGCGAACGTTGACTCTGACCTGTGACGATGAGTGGCACGTACGCTTTCGGAACTCCTGTGGGGAACCGGTCGCTGTGGTGGTCGCCAAGGACCGTCGTGATCCGAGAGCCAGGGCGAGAACCGGCCGGGACGTACCCGAAGAAGGCCTATTCGAACACGTGATTCTCGAGAGTGGTGAAGATCGTGTTTTGCCTCAAGCGATTAAGTTCGTCGACGGAGACGGCTGGCGCCTGAAGGTCGAATGGCTAGCGTGGACGAGGACACATCTCTTCCGAGCAGACGACGTCCAATCTGTGCTTGAGAGGCTGGTAGTCAAAGGGAAGCCATGGCACGAGCGTGAGGTGAATCGTGGGCTCCACACACTGCCACACAGTAGGTTCGCTAACGAGCTCTACAACCACCTGTGGCGCCCAAGCTCGGCCGGAGGTTCAGCGTTACGAAGTCCGTCGATTGTGGATCTACGGTGCGATGAAGCTCTCTTGTGAACCGCCCCGGTTCTCCGGAGACCTGTTTGGTTGAGTCCCGCCACTTGCGGCGAGTTCATCTCCAGATAGTAGCTCGCCTCGTACTCGGTCGGAGGGATGTCTCCGATCGGTCCGAGGAGACGCTTCGTGCGGTACTAGTGGACCCCCTCAAGGGTCGCTTATTCGACGTTATCGACTCCCCGTCGCGTCCCTCGCCTACGGATCAGTTCGGTCCTGTAGAGACCACTGGTGGACTCAGCGAGCGCGTTGTCATAGCTGTTGCCGCGGCTGCCGACCGATCGCTCGATGCCAGCCTCGGCGAGGCGGTCGTATAGCGGATCGACAGGTACTGGCTGCCCTCGATCGCTGTGGTGGACCGTCGAGCGCGACCGGGCGCTCGTAGAGAGCCCGTTCCAGGTCATCCAGCGCTAGATCGGTGCGAAGCGAAGTGGAGACCCTCCAGGTGTTTGGGTCTCCGGGAAAGCCTGGGTGATTTCTTCTATAGAAGACGTTGACGCGGACCTGGACACCGCGGGTGACGACCTTGGTCCTGAAGGTTTGGGCTGCTTCGGCCGCCTCCCTCGGAGCGCCGGCCGGCCGGAGAAGATCAACTCGACTTCATCCGTCTCCCCAGGCCGAGGTTGTCTCGCACGATCGTCTCGAAGAAGGCGCGAGCATGGAGCGGTGCGTCGAGCACGAGGGTGCGCGCCACCTCGATCTGGCGCATAAAGAGCTCCCACCAGTAGCCAGCGGCACGATCCCGATGGCTCAACGGCCGCGGAATGCACTGCATGCAGTACTCAGAGAGCGATTGGATTTGGCTGGGACCGAGATCATCCGCCGCAGCTTTGAGAGCAGTCGGAAAGTGCTGTGATCGAGTGTGGGGCTCATGTTGGAGCCGAACAGAGCGCATTCCAGGAAGCTGGTGAACGATTGGACTCCGGAGTGACTCGACGTGTTTCAGCTCAGACGGTCTCGGCCGTGCTCAGTTCGGCGTGACGGGCTGACTTCAAGCGCCTGAGAAGGGCCGACGCGGCCGTGGCAGACGTTCCGATTTTGACGGTGTGGCTGGCGGCGCGGCAGGTTTCCTGCTCCTGTGTGCGCTGACCGGTGAGCAGCGCGTGAATCTCGCGACCGAGGGTCACCGCGTCGCCACATGGCACACGGGTGATGGCTTCGCCGAAGACCTCGGAGTAGTGGGGCAGGTCATAGGCAAGGACCGGGATCTCGGCTACCAGCGCCTCGGCGATGACCAGGCTGTAGCCCTCTTCGTAGCTCGGCAACACCAAACAGCGGGCTCCGCGCAGCAGGCTCCAGAGGCGGGCGTCGGAGACCGGGCCGTAGAGCGTCACGCGCTCGTCGAGTCCGCGACGCCGGATCTCTTCTCCCAGGCGTTCGCGCTCCTCTCCATCGCCCACCAGGCCGACCGAGGCGCTATGGGCGGCGGCGGCTTCGAGCAGGTCGAAGACACCCTTTCGGCGGACCAGGCGGCCGACGAAGAGGACGTCGGGCGCGTCATCGGCCGGAGTCGAAGCGCGGATCCCTCCGACGTCGACGCATGGGCGCTGCAGCAGGATACGGTCGGCCGGCACGCCCATGGCCCGCAACTGGCCGGCGACTTCCTCGGTGGAGGTGACGACGACGTCGGCGCGCAGCCATAGCCTGGCCGCCAGGGTCTGCGCCATCAGTGCCAGTCGGCGTTGGATCCAGCTGCGGGATCTCTGGCCGCTGGGATCGCCTATGTGGAAGGCGAAGACGACCGTGCGCGAACGAAATCGCCTGTGATGTAGCGCTGCCGGCAGCGCATCGAAGAGGCCGGGAGACGCGAGCACGACGTCTGCACGCCGTCGCCAGGCGACGAACGATGCGCGGACTGTGCGATAGGCGTAGACAGCCAGCGTGGCCAGCAGCGAACGGGGTAGTCCAGAACGGAAGACGACCGGGCGCACGGTTTCGGGGAGGAGCTTTCGCACAGCATCGGGCGCTACGTAGTCCACGCGATGGTCCTCGCCGAGCGCACCGCCGAGAGCCAGCAGATGCCGATCCCCACCGCTGGGCACGGCGGACAAGTAGCCGCTGTTGAGCACGAGGATGCGGAGAGTTCGACTCGCCTCAGCAGGCGTGCGATGGGTTGTGCGGTCGTCGATCTTGGTCACGTCGGCACTCCGTGAGTGGGATGCGAATCTACCGTGCTAGCCTGATTTCAGATGGCGAGTCACCTGTCGAGTACGACTCCGGGGAGCCAAGGAGCGGGCGACGAAAAGGCGCCAGGTCCTGACGCCCAGCCCGCGGGACGCCTGAGGTTATGGGCCGGCAGACTCGGCACCGCCGTAGCAGCGATTTGGGCCACCTACGTCGTCGTCGCCAGCGGCGTTTGGCTCTTCCAACACCATCTCTCGGCCCAACGAATCAGCACTCCGGAAGAGATTCGGGCCTATCACGACCACGGTCACTCCCAGGGTTTGTACCAATACCACCCGACCCGGCAGGTGATGTTGCGCCCCGACAACCGGGCCCAGCGTCATGGGGTCGAGGGCTATTGGATGCAGACGGACCACCGTGGACTGGCTTACCTGCCGCCCAACGACGGTGAGCCGTCGATCCTGGTTCTCGGCGACTCCGTCGCCTTCGGCAGTTGGTTGCCCTACGAACAGTCGTTTCCCGGCGTTTTGCGACAGGTCACCGGCGCGCGCGTGTTTTCCGGCGCCAACGAGGCCTACAATCTCCGCCAGACTGTCGATCTCTTCGAGGAGGTCGGTGGGACGTGGGACCTCGTCGTTTACGTCTGGGTGCCCAACGACCTCTACGAGTGGATCTACCGCGAAACTCCCGAAGCCTACGATCCGAGAGGCGGCATGCCTCGTCCTTTGGACCTCTTCGATCTACGGGACGTGTATCTGCGCCTCACCGACCGATGGATGGATCCGCCCGAGGGCCTCTACTACGACGAATCCCTGGCCTGGAACCGGCGGCGCTACGCCGAGCATCTTCGCCGGATCGAACGGCTGAACCGGGACGGCAATCTGGTGGTGGTCCTGACCTACGCTCGGCCGCAACTCGATAGCGGCCGTTACGAACCCCAGGAATGGTTGAAGCAAGGGCTCACCGAAGCTGGTATCCCTTTCCTCGACACGCTGACGGCCTATCGTCCGGGGATGTTCGTCCACGAGAAGGACAACGTTCACTTCAACGACCAGGCCAGTCTCGAGTGGTCGGAATTCGTCATCCGCCGACTCGTGGACGCGAACGCTGAGGAACCAGCAGGCTGATGCCGTCCCGTCGGCAGATCGTCTCCGGCTTGGTGCTGTGTTACCTGGCGGTGAGCCTGTCGGTGCTGATCTCCCAGCAGGCGAAGCGCATCGCCACGTCGCATTCTCACAATCCCTACCTCTTCACGGCCCACTTCTCG
This sequence comes from Thermoanaerobaculia bacterium, assembly GCA_028066595.1. Classification (GTDB taxonomy): domain Bacteria; phylum Acidobacteriota; class Thermoanaerobaculia; order Multivoradales; family J023; genus JAUIJL01. The sequence continues at coordinate 15,836 of JALCBJ010000059.1, read as the reverse complement.
GCCGAGAACTACCAGGACATCGAGGACCCCTTCAAGCCGCGCCTTTTCTCCTACCTGCTAGTGGCACCCTTCGTCACGCTCGACCTGCCGCCCAGCAAGCTGGGCTCGGCAGGGCGCATCTCAGGCGAGGCATTCGAACGTCTCGTGACCGGTTGGACCTTTGCTTGGATGCTCGCCGTCCTGTTGCTCTGCGCGTCGATGCCGCGGCCGCTACTCGGATTGTTCGGCATCACCGCCGGAGTGTCGTTTGCATACGGTCTGCAGGGCATGGTCTATCCCTATGACCTGCCGGCCCTCTTCTTCGCCACCCTGGTCGTCGTCCTGGTGCGCCATCGGCGTGCCCGCTGGCTGCCGTTGGTCCTGGCCCTGGGTACCGGATTCAAGGAGACCCTGGCCGTGTTCTCGGTGCTGCCGTTCTTCCTCGACGGATCTCGAAAGGAACGGCTGCGTGCCGTCGGCTACTGCCTGCTGGCATGCTTCTGGGTCTTCCTCGCGATCGACTTCTACTCTGGCAGGAGCTTCTGGGGCTTCGAGGCGGTCACCGCGGCGGACGATGCGCAGGACGCAGGACGCTGGAAGCTCGCTTTGAATCTACCCTTGGCGATGGATCCGTCCAGTCTCGTTCTCTTCGTCAACGCTGGGCTCGCGCTGCCGCTGTTCTTCCTGCCGGTGGGGGGCGATCGGCTAGCCAGGGGCTTTCGTTGGGTCGGCGCTCTCTTCGTGGCCGGTCTCTTTCTGCTGGCGCAGGCACGAGAGTTTCGGATCTTCTTCGAACTGATTCCGCTATGCCTCTACAGTGTCTCGCTGGCTACGTCGTCTCGGCTGCGTTCTGTCGGTTCGGAGCCGACAGGCCTGCCGAGTCGGTCCGGGCCAGAGTCGGCGGCCACGACGTGAGGGATAGGTAGCGCGTCATGTTGTGCAGGCAGAGCGGGATGAGCTCGAACCAGATGCGCAGCTCCCCGATGCCGGCGAAGAGGAAGAGGCCGCCTACGAAGCAGACGCCGATCCACCGGAACCCTCGGGCCAGCAACTCGCCACCGGTCGGCAACAGAAAGAGCGGCAACGCCAGGCCGGCGTTCACGCACCAGACAAAGCTCGACGCCGTGAACAGCGTGGGCAGGTTCGCCAGGAGCTTGGGTCCGGCCGGGTCGCCCGGGTCCTGCGCCTGGTGCAACGCCTCGAAGCCGAAGAGGGCTCGTCCTGAGTAGAGGTCGATCGCGGCCATCACGAATAGGCAGACCGCGAGGCACTCGCCGAACGCTCGCAGGCGCTCTCGCCTCGTGCCGTCGACGAACAGTGTTGCCAGGGCAAAGACGACGAGGGTCTCCTTGAAGCCGACACCCACGCCCAGGACTACGGGAAGCCAGGTTTGGCGACCGTGTAACGCCAGGACGACCACCAGGGTGGCGAAAAAGAGTGCCGGCAGGTCGTAGGGGTAGACCATTTCCTGCAGCGAGTAGGCGAAAGAGACCCCGACCGCCGTGCCGAACATTGCGGTGGCCGGTCGACGGACCGCCAGGCACAGAAGCGCGGTGGCCAGGAACCAGCCAAATGTCCAGCCGGCGACCAAACCCTCGAAGGCTGGTGCTGAAATCCGTCCCATCGAACCCGGCTTGCTCGGCTCCAGGTCGGTCTCGACGAAAGGCGCTGCCAGCAGGTAGGAGAACAGCCGAGGCTTGAACGGATCGTCCATACTCCGGTAGACGTCCGCCGAGAAGTGGGCGGTGAACAACGTCGGATTGAGGTGGTAGCTCGTGGCGATGCGCTCCGCTTGCTTGGCGACCATCAGCGCCAGACAGATCGCCAGGTAGAGCATTAGAAGTCGTGAGACGAGACCCGCCGACACCTCAGAACGGCCCTTGGAACGAGGGGTCTGGGACGTCGACGAGTCGATGCTCGCGGCGCTCATCGAGGATCCGTTCGACGTGCAGGCGATCCTCGGTGTCCATGCCCAGTGCTTCGGCCGCTTCTCGTGCGATCTCTTCGGCGCGCGGGTAGAAGGACGCTGCCAACGAACGCGCGCTGGCGGCAGGACGATCCGGCAGTCCGAGGCGTCGGGGTGGCGCCTTCAGGTGACTCAGCTGGCGTTCGCTGATGGTGGCGACAACTTCGGCGCCCATTCCCAGCGTGCGGTGTCCGGTGTCGATCACCACCAGACGACCGGTCCGCCGGACCGACTCGCCTATCGGAGCCAGCTCGAGCGGCCGAAGCACCCGCAGGTCGATCACCTCGGCGGTAATGCCCACCGCCGCCAGCGCATCGGCTGCCCGCAGCGCTTCGAGCACCATGTACGAAGTGGCCACCAGCGTGAGGTCTTCACCCTCCCGACGCACCACCGGTCCGCTCAGAACGTCGGGGTCCACGTCGTCGGCCACGGGACCGCGCACTCCATGCAGCCAGCGATGTTCCAGCAGGACCAGCGGATCGCCGCCGCGAATGCCTGTCATCAGCATGTCGCGGGCGTCGACGGCACGACTTGGCATGGCGACTTTGAGCCCGGGGATGGCCGCGAAGACCGACTCCAGCGACTGCGCGTGCTGCGGGCCCTGACCCCAACCCCGACCGATCACCAGTCGGATCACCATCGGCACGCTTTGGCGTCCACGGGTGAGATAGCGAAGTTTGGCGGCGTTGTTGATCAGCTGCTCCATGGCCAGCAGCATGAATTCGACCCTCTGATGCACGATGATCGGACGTTGGCCCAGGAGGCAGGCACCAACGGCGATGCCGGTGAAAGCATTCTCCGAGATCGGCGTCTCGATCACCCGTTCCTTGCCGAAACGGTCCATGAGACCCGTCGTCGTGCCGAAGATGCCCTTTGGATCGGTGACGCCCTCGCCCATGACGAAGGCCTCCGGTATCTCGTCGAGCGCGCGTTCGAGTCCCTCGCGGATCGCCTCGGCAACGCTCAGCAAGCGAGCGGCTTGGAGCGAGTCAGCCATAAACGTGCTCGGCGGCCGTGGCAGCCGACGGCTGCGGCGCAGCGAACGCGGCGGCAAAGGCCGCGTCGATCTCGGACCGGACGTCGGCATAGAGTGCCTTCTCGCGACGGTCGTCGAGCTCACCCGACTTTCGAAGCTGGTCACCCAGTCTGCGGATCGGGCAGCGCTGCTTGGCGCGCTCCAGCTCACCCTGCGGCCGATAGCCCAGGTGGTCGTCGTCGTAAGGCCCGCAGTGCTCCAGCCAGCGGGAGGTCGACGCCACCAGCAGCTGAGGGCCGGCACCGCTGCGTGCCGCGACGAGAGCGGTCTCCATGGCGGCATGGACCTCCAGGAAGTCGTCGCCGGATACCGACTGGCCTTCGACGCCGTGCGACAGACCGACGTCGGTCAGTGGCCGCGGCGGTTGGCGCTCGGCCAGCGGTGTGTAGACGGAGTACCCGTTGTCTTCCAGTACGAAGACGACGGGCAGGCGGTGAAGCGCCGCGAAGTTCAGGGTTTCGTGGAAGGCGCCGGTTTCGACCGCGCCGTCGCCCAGGAACGCCACCGCGACGCCCGGCTCCCGTCTCTGACGGCGCGCCAGCGCGACACCTACGGCCAGTGGCAGGTGGCTGCCGACGATGGGGATGCTCGCCAACAGCCCTGCCTCGACATCGAGAAGGTGCATGGAGCCGCCTCGGCCGCCACAGCAGCCCGTCTCGCGGCCATGAATCTCCGCCAGCATGGCCGTCAAATCGCCGCCTTTCGCCAGGTACTGGGCGTGACTGCGATGGCCTGCCAGTACGAGGTCGTCGGCGCTCAACGGCAGACAGGCTCCGACCGCGACGCCTTCCTGGCCGACGCTCAGATGTACCGGACAGCGCATCTCTTGGTCGGGGTAGCGGGCCGCGATCGCCAGCTCTACTTCGCGAATACGGACTAGGGCGCGATAGCCTCGCCAAGCCAGGTCACGGTCGAACTTCGCCATGACCGGATTGTAGACTGGAGGCAGTGGGAGACACCCGGTGGGAGATGAGATCGACCTTCTGGCCGCCTATCCGCGGAGCCGCCGCGACGTGTCCGGGCGGGTAGCCGCCAAGACCGACGAAGATCGAGAGATCGCGCGCCGTTTCGATGTCGACTTTTTCGACGGCGACCGCCGACATGGCTATGGCGGCTACAGCTACCACCCCCGCTTCTGGCAGCCCGTCGTTCCTGCTTTCGTCGAACGATACGGCCTGCGAGCCGGTATGCGTGTGCTCGATGTCGGCTGCGCCAAGGGTTTCCTGCTCTACGAGCTGGCTCGTGCCGTGCCGGGACTGGACGTCTGGGGCATCGACATCTCCACCTATGCCATCGACCAGTCCATGCCCGAAGTACGGTCCAAGCTGACCGTGGCCGACGCCAGGGACCTGCCGTTCGAGGACGACGGATTCGACCTGGTGATCTCCCTCACGACGCTACACAACCTGCCGCGCAGCGACTGCGAACGGAGCCTGTCCGAAGTCCAGCGGGTCAGCCGCGGTCCCGCGTTCGTCACCGTCGACGCCTTCCGTGACGACGCGCAGCGGCGACGCATGGAAGATTGGAATCTGACGGCGTTGACCGTTCTGCACGTCGATGGCTGGAGGGATCTCTTCGCCAACGCGGGCTACACCGGCGACTACTACTGGTTCATGCCGTGACGGACCCACTCGCCGTAGCGCACCAAGCCGGTGGTCATCGGTGTCATCTCGACGTCCCCGAAGGCTTCGTGCAGCCTGCGCGTGTCGAAACGCAGGTCGGCGTCACGCTGCGACGGCTCGGTACGGGTGGCGACCGAAGCAGGGAGCTCGAGTCCACGTTCCAGCAGAGCGACGATCCGGCGCAGCGACAGGCTGTACCCGCTAGCCGCGACGTAGGTGCCGACCGTTCCCGTGGCGAGTGCAGACTCGGTCAGCGCCGCCACGTCCGCTGCGGTCACGAAGTCCCGGAGCACCGTCTGCGGGGGCAGCGTGATCGTGTCGCCCTCCAGGATCTTTCGAGCCAGCAATCCGGCGGTGCTGCGCAACCCGTCGCTCGGTCCGTAGACGCCGGGCAGTCGAAAGGTGGTGACGGGAAATCTGATGTCGACCGCCCGGAGACGTTTTTCACTCCAAACCTTCGACTCCGCGTAGGGACCGTCGGGTGCCAAGGGACTCGATTCATCGAGCACGGCGCCGTCGAGCGGCGGGCCGTAGACGTCGACCGAGCTGAGGAATACGAAATGGGCGCAGCTGCCGGCGAGAGCGTGCAGTAGATGGTCGAGCATGCGCTGATTGTCGGCGCCAGCGTCCGCGGAGTCGCCCCGGCTGGGAACCTTGGCGGCGCAGAAGACATAGCGATCACCGCCCGGCCGACCGGCGAAAGCAGCCCGTACCGCATCCGGATCGAGCAGATCGCAGGACGACGAGTCCCAGCGTCGAACCACCCATCGATGGGTAGACAAAGGCATTCTTTGCTCCAGGCGGTCTGCGATGGCTCGGCCGATCGATCCGCTGGCGCCCAGGATGTGGCAAGTCGCCATAGCCGCCTCGAGAGTTCGTCGTGAATGGGAGTCTAGATCGCCGTGACCACCGACGGGCCCGACATGCCGGATGAATCCTGGGTGATCTTGGGAATGATGGTTGTCGCGCCCCTGCTGCCGGCACTGCACCTTACGCTGCTGCGGTGGTCCCGAAACATCGCGGCATTGCGCTGGGCGTCCGGACTCCATGGCCTGCTCTGCGTCGTTCTTCTCTGGACCTTCGGTGCCGCTACCCCTCGCACTGCGCTGATCGTGTTCAGCTTGTGGCTGACGCTTTGCCTGGGGTACCTCCAGGTGTTCTCCATGTTGACGCGGAGTATTTCCCTTCGTCTGCTCGTCGAGCTGCAAACCCACCCAGGTGCGACCCGGGAAGATTTGTTCCGAGACTATGCCGGAGAGCGCGGTTTCGACTGGCTGCAGGAGAAGCGGCTCTCCGGACTGACTCGCCTCGACCTGATCCGTCGCAGTGAGTCCGGCCTCACCGCAACCCGAAGTGGCTTCGTCCTCGGTCTGTTGGCGGTCATCTCGAAGCGAGTCCTGGCGCTGGAGGACACGGGATGATGGCGGTGGTCCACGAGCTTTGGCAGCCCGTGGCCCTGGCGTGTCTGGGCTTCGTAGGCTTCTTCCTGCTGCACCTGTTGGTCTGGAGGACGCCTCTCCGTCGTGGTCTGGCCTACGGCTGGTTGTTCGGTCTACTGATCGTTGGGGCGGTCCTGGCACCCGTGCTCTGGCACCTCTTCGGGCTGGACGCCTGGGATCGTCACGCGCTGCCCGCCGCGTCGCTCTACCTGCTGTTGGCCATGCTCTACCTGCACTTCTACAGTGGTCTCGCCCGGTCGCTGTCGGTGCGCATTTTGAGCGAGTTGGCATCGACACAGTGCCGACATCTGGACATGGCCGAGCTGTCGCGCCGCTATCCTCTGGCAGACATCCTCGCCCGCCGCTTGGATGCTCTGGTCGCGACGGGGTGGATCGAGCGGCACGAGGGCGGATATCGCAACCTGGCCCGCGGACACAGATGGGCTCGGGTGCTGAGGGGCATCGCCCGGTTGTACCGACAGGACGTCACCGGCTGAGCGCTCTTGGGGAAGGCCAGACTCGGAAGGTCGTAGACCCTGGCTGGTGTTCGGTGGCGGCTATCTCACCTCGTACGTCGGTCTGCCGCCAGGCTCTCACCGATCCAGTGCCCCATTTCCTCGGCGAGTTTCCTCCGTCCCCCGAAGGTCAGATGGCAGCATGTGTCGGAATAGTCGGCATCTCCGCTGTTCCGGAAGATCTGGGTCGTGTCGAGGAAGCGAACGCCCAGGCCCGACAAGACCTCTCCTTCTTCGACCAGAGCTGAATACCCTTCGGCGGCCCATCGGCTCCATGGGTGATCGGGTGCCCACGCTCGGTCTCTTTCCTCGGCATGCAGCTGAGCCTTGGAACCGGCGACGTATTGATTGGGCTGCAGAACGTGGAAGTAGGGCATGCCGTGGGATTCCGCGATCCCTTGCATCATGATCGAGGCATCGCGCCAGAGATCGACGATCAGGTCGCGGCAGTGTCCACTTGCCTCCAGGCAAGGATCGTCGAGGTGCCATAGATCGTCCTCCAGCTTTCGCACCGGAAGCAGGCGCAGCTCCTGCTCGGCGACTCTCGCGTCGGCTCGGGCCCGGAGAACTCTCTCGCCCGCGAAGGCTTGCACAATGGCGGAACGACCGACCCAGGACGCCTCGGTCTCGGTGCCGATCCGGTAGGCACGCTCGAGTCCGCTCGAGATCCGGGCCTGGAGTTGGACCTGGCGGCGCGAGAGCGCGCCGGTGTTGGAGGCCAATCCGGAAACCCAGAAATGGTAGTGGGGATACATGGGATGGTAAGGCACCTCGGCATTGGATCGCGCGAGTACGAGCTCGTTGAAACCATCCAGGTTGACGACCACGTCGATGGGTACGTCGAGAAGCAGCAGCTCCGAGAGCAGGTTCACCTGCTGTGGCTGCTTGTAGCCGCTGATGGCGAAGTTCACGACGCGAACACTTCGCTCGTCGTTCAGTCGTTCCTCTACGGCTCGTTGAAAGAAACGGCCGCCACTAATGGCCGTTTCTCGGGCCACCGAGCCTCCGAAGATACCGATGACCAGATCCTCTTCGGGAAGGGACCTGGGATCGTCCACTCTCGAGTCGATCCCCAAGACGTTGAACCTCCTCGGCTGATCCTCCTGTTCACCACCGGGTCTGGGAGAGATTCCGCGGAAGGGGTGGACGATCCACCGGGACGATGAAGTTGACTCATCAGTGTCCTCTTCCAGCGCTCGGGCCGCTTGCTCGGCTGCCTCTCCCACCGCGACTCGTTGGGCTCGAAAGAGGTCGAGGCTGCGGATCACGCCTTCGACAACGGCGAACGCGAGAGCTGTGGAGACGGTGGCCAGGAGTAGGTGGGTCGCCCACCGGGAACTTCGGAGTTTGGACGTCTCTGGAATCATGGTCTCGAGGCCCTGTGAATGTGATGTCGGATTGCGGTATCTCGCTCACTTCGCTGGGCGAAGAGGCTCAGGCATTGGGAATAGAGCAAGCTCCATGCCGCTCGCTGGCGGCCGGATTGCCTTCTGCTCGTTCGGGTATCGTGCGTTGGCGTCGGACGCCTGCGCAGATCGTGGGCGTAGGTGCTCACGGAGTGCACCGTCGCGCGGACAGGACACCAGATAGGAAGGGACGGGCTACCGCCGAGCCCGATCTGCTCGGTCAGTTGTTCCAGGGATCGACGAGATCGATGCCGAGGCCTTCGAAGTCCGCGATGTTCCTTGTCGCGATGGCGACTCCTTTGACTCTGGCGATCGCCGCAATCATTCCGTCCTGAACCGTCCGCGTGCGGCCTGCTCGCGCCGCGCGCCCCATCAACTCGCCGTATGCCAGGGCCGCGTCTTCAGTGAAGGAGAAGATGCGATCGGTGAAGCGTGCTCGCCATTCGTCGAGGCCCTCGGCCAGGCGCGCCGCCCTCTGCTCGGGGCGGATTTTCTCGATCCCATACGCCACCTCGGCGATCGCGACGGAAGACAGGGCGAGTTCTGCATCGTGCTCGACAAGCCAAGCGAGGACCTTCTGGGAGGGCCGCGGGCGCAGGGGCTCTGAAATGACGTTGGTGTCGAGGAGAATCACAGGCTCAAAGGTCGAGACCCGGATGGGATCTACGGTTCGTCTCGATCAGCTCGGCGAGATCGGGCCCGTCCTGATCTCCGCCATCGAGACGTGAAAGACGTTGGTAAAAGCCCTCTGCGGGCTCGCCGTGGCGACGCGCATAGGCCTCGAGGGCGCGCTCTACCACGCTGGCAATCGTCCTGCCCTCGGCACGAGCGAGCCGATGTGCGAGATCCCGGGCTTTGGCGCTTCGGACGGAAAGTTGTGGCTGCATCGCTGACCTCCAGACTGAGAGTTTAGGCAGCTGTCACTGCAGATGGCAAGACGGCAGATGACGGCTAGCCATCTGATATCCAGAATGGCGGGCCGCAACCGAGAATCGGCACTTCGTCCAGATCTTCGCTTTCTCCTCATTCCCGGGTAAAGTCGGGCTCCGCATTCCGCTTATCCCGGTCGTCAGGAGGTTCCTATGGTTCGCCGAACTCGGCTTTTGTACCCCGTCTGTCTCGTTCTTGCCTCGGTGTTAGTCCCCTTGGCGTCCGCCTCGGAGCTGCCGGAACGATTGAGCCTGGAGTGGATCCATGGCGAAGAGGTCAGCGACATCACCGCGACTGCTAGCTATCGTTTCGTCGACGGCGGTGGGCTTCTGCGCTACGACGACCGCCTGCCCGAGGAAGAGCGAACGATCGAGATCCTCGATCCGGAGACCGGACGGGTCCTGACCAAGGTCGACCCGGTGAAGGCGCTGGCAAGTCTGGACGAGCTGCTCGGCGGCGGTGACGAGGAGGCCGAGGGCGAGAAAGCAGGAGACGCCAAGCAAGAGGAAGAAGAAGCGGAAGAGCTGGGTCTACCTTCGGCGATCAGCCCCGGTGGAACCCACGGCCTCTATGGCAAGAAAGGCGACCTTTTCCTGCTCGATTTCGCCACGTCGACTTTTGAACGGCTGACTGAAACCGATGGTCGTGAGGAGGCTGCTCGCTTCTCCCCCGACGGGGCCCGGCTAGCCTTCGTGCGCGACAACGACCTCTACGTCGTCTCGCTCGAGACCAAGAAAGAGAAGCGGCTCACCAAGGACGGCAGCGAGACGACACTCAATGGGACCTTGTCGTGGGTCTATTGGGAGGAGCTGTTCGGACGCCGCGACCGCGGATACCTCTTCTCTCCAGACGGCGCGCAGATCGCTTACTTCCAGTTCGACGAGTCGCCGGTGGACGTGATGACCTACGTGGATCCTGACCCCGCTGCCACGCGTGTCATTCGACAGCGTTACCCGAAAGCGGGAACGACCAACCCGCGGGTCCGTGCTGGTGTCGTCGACGTCAAAGACGGCAAGACGACCTGGATCGACCTGGGGACCTATCCCTACGAATATCTAGCAAGGCTGGTCTGGCTGCCCGATGGAGAACGATTGGTCGCCCAGACCCTCGATCGGTCCCAGGAGAATCTCGACTTGTTTCTCGTCGAGGCTGGGTCCGGCAAGGCACGCCATCTCTTTCGCGAGACCGATCCTGCCTGGATCGACGTCCACGACGATCTCATTTTCCTCGACGACGGAAAGCGGTTTGTCTGGGCGTCGGACCGAGAAGGTCATAGCCACCTCTTTCTCTACGAGTTGACCGGCGAAGGTGCACGATTGGTCCGAGCACTGACCCAAGGGGACTGGTCGGTCAGTGGTGGTGCCCGGCGCGCCAGCGGCCTTGGCGGAACGATCGCAGTCGTCGACGAGGAGCGAGGTGCCCTTTACTTCATGGGCAAGAAGAAGTCTCACCTGGAGACACACCTCTATCGGGTGGGCCTCGACGGCACGGGGCTCGAGCAGGTCACAGAGGCGGCCGGTTCACACTCGACGAGGTGGAGTCACGATGGAAAGTACTTTCTGGATGCTCACTCCGGCCTCGAACGGCCCTCGTCCACCGATCTTCGCCGCGCGGACGGCGCTTTGGTACGCACGCTCATCGAGCCGTCCCGCGAGATCGCCGACCACTTCGGTTTCAGCAAGCCCGAGTTGATCACCGTCCAGGCTGAGGATGGTTTCGAGCTGCCTGCCATCGTTCTGAAGCCTCATGACTTCGATCCGCAGCAGGTCTATCCAGCTGTGGTCAACATCTATGGCGGCCCTGCATCGCCGGTCGTGAGAAACCGCTGGTATGGCTCGCTCTACGACCATCTGCTGACGGCGGAGGGCTTCCTCTTGTTCTACGTCGATCCCCGCACGTCCACTGCGATGGGCAAGCCCACCACACGCCTGCTGCTCCGAGACTTCTACAGCGATCGCGAGACCAACGACATCGTCGCGGGAGTTCGCTGGCTGAAGACCCTGGACTACGTGGATGCAGATCGGGTCGGCATCACCGGCTGGTCGGGTGGCGGTACGACCACGGTGGCGGCCATGTCGCGCACGAAGGAGTTCCGCGCTGGTATCGCCGGTGCTGGGGTCTACAACTGGTTCCTGTACGACACGATCTACACCGAGCGCTATATGAAGCACCCGGACGACAATGCCGAGGGCTATGAGAAGAACGATCTGGTGGAGACCGTCGGCAACCTACACGGCCGTCTATTGCTCCTGCACGGAACCTACGACGACAACGTACACCCCCAGAACACCTGGCAGCTCGTAGACGAGCTGATCGAGTCTGGGATCGTCTTCGACCTCGGGGTTTACCCCATGCGCAAGCACGGCTTCCGCGACGACGAGGCCCGGCTTCATCGAGACAAGACACGATTCGAGTTCTGGCAACGAGAGCTCGGGCCGGACTCGGAGCCATTGCAGCTCGAGAAAGACACGGCCGGCGAAGACTCGGCCGGACGTTGACGCGGTAGAAGGTGCGCCCGGATCCGTGGCCTCCACGAGCCGTTCCGGGTGCACCTGACTGATTCGGTCGGTCTGGAGGCGGGACCGTATAGGTCCAGCTCGCGCACCGGCTAAATCACCCGCTCCAGTGCGCCTCGTGGTTTCCTGAGTAGGCATCAGCAAGGCGCCCGGTCCGTGTAGGGAAGCCTGCGGCCTCGACCATGTGCCGTTCTGGCGTGGTCTCGTCGGTGCCGAGACTTTTCTGCGCGGGCAACCGCAGCAGGTTGTCGAAGTCGGCGCTTTATAGCCAGGAGCAGCCGATGATTCGAGACGGTGTCAGCCTCGGATGCTCCGCAACATGCTGCCTTCCCAAGCCTCGGGGCCCTTGACTCCCGCACTCTTAGCCCAACCTTAGCTGTTCCTTTTGCTCCCATCAGGGCATGGGCTCGCGGCTTTAGAAGACTCGCGATCTGACTTCCGCAGGTTCGTCTCGAGTGAGAAACCGTTCATCTCGAGTAAGAAACCACTGACTACGGAGACTTCAGATGCGCGTACTGCCAGTGATCTCGAGGAGACCCAGGTTTCCCGGATCTTCCAATACTTCTTCCGTCCAGACCCGCACCACGATCCTCACAACTCTCTTCCTTGCCCTCGTGGCGATCTCGCCATCGGGGGCTCAGCTCGGAATCTCGGATGCGATTCAGATGGTCGGCGGCACCGAATCCCAACTCGGCTATTCCAGCGCCGTGGGTGACTTCAACGGAGATGGATATCAAGATCTGGCGATCGGGATGCCGACAGCCGACACGGCCGAAACCGCCGACGTCGGTGCCGTGATGGTTTTCCATGGCGGCTACGATCTCCTCTCGCAGATTGGGAACGTTACGGCCACGCTCGTCGGCGGCGACGACGAGTCGGGCGCCCTCTTCGGAGCCGCACTGGCGACGGGGGACTTCGACGACAACGGTTTCGACGACCTCGTGATCGGTATCCCGGGAAAGATCATCAACGGGGAAGACAATGCTGGCCAGATCGTCGTCGTCTACTCAGACGACCAGGGTCTCGATTTCGATAGCGGCCAGTTCCTGAGCCAGGTTCCCTTGCCGGGTGCACCCGAGGCCGGTGACCAGTTCGGTTTTTCCCTCGCGGTCGGCGATCTGTCGCGAGACTTCGTCGACGATCTCGCCATCGGGATACCGGGTGAAGACATCCAGGGAGATCTCGCACTACAACAGGACGCCGGTGCGGTGAACATTGTGTACGGCTCCGCCGGGCTCGGTCTGACGACCGAAGGGGATCAGTTGCTGCATCAGGACACACCCGGAATTGACCTCAACGCGAACACGGACGAACGCTTCGGTTTCTCGTTGGCGATCGGCCATTTCGACGGCAACCAGCCCATGGACCTCGTGGTCGGAGCACCTGGCGAGGTGGTATCAGGTCCAGGGCACCATGGAGCTGCCATCATCCTTCCTGGAGCGCAGGGCGGCATCGACCCTCCGAACTCCGATGAGACGGTTCTCAGCCAGGCGACAGATGGTGTTCACGGGACCCATCAGGACGGCGACGAATTCGGGTACTCGTTGGCGGTCGGATTTTTCAACGCCGGTGGCAACATGGACCTCGCCGTCGGAGTTCCGGGGGAGAGCGAGCTCGGCACGACCGAATCCGGAGCCGTGCAGGTGTTCTACGGCAGGTCCACGGGTTTGGGCGTCGAAGGGAATCAATTCCTGGTCGAGAGTGTGCTCGATGTCGACGTCTCGCCCTTCGATCGTTTTGGCGAGGCTCTGGCTGTTGGAGACTTCAACGCTGACGGCGAGGACGACCTGGCGATCGGTGCGCCCCTCGACAACTCCCTCGGTGTGGTCAACTCAGGCGAAGTGACGGTGCTCTACGGCGGGCAGGACGGGATTTCGATTGATGGCTTCCAGGTTCTCGACATGATCTTCTTCGACACCCTGGAGATCGGAGACCAGTTCGGATTTTCACTGTCCGTGGGCCGCTTTTTTCGACCGCAGATCGAGGGATTCTTCCCCATCCATCAGGCTGAAGACCTGGTCGTCGGTGTGCCGCTACGAGTGGCATGGGAGGACCCGTCCGGACGCGCGGTGGTGGTCCGCAGCCGGTCGATCTTGACGGACAATTTCGAGTCCGGTGATCTCACAGCTTGGGGCGTTGCGAACCCACCTTGACTGCGTCGGCCTGGGTTGAAGCTCCGCTCTGGCTCGGGCTGACGGCCCGCCGGCCGACGACGCTACGGAACGCCGACTGTCACACTCCACGACGTCAGGTCGCCAGACTCGAAATCGTCTCCCAGAACATAGGGAGTCTTCACGTAGACGTCATCCAGCATGGTCGTGACCTGGTCAGAACTACTGGTGGCTCCGATGAATCTGAGACCGACGAGCGCCCCTTTCGGACGCACGTGTTCCACGAGGTCGTAGAACGTCCAGCGGATGTAGGTTTCGAAGACGGGAATCTGATCATAGGTACCGTCGTCATACATCAGGTCGACCGCGATGAGTACTTCCGGTACCTGCTTTAGCCAAAACGAGACCCGTTGAACGAACTCCACGGGCACCGCGTCGATCTCCACAGTCAAGGCGCCCCCGGTTTTGGTCACGGCCGACTTCATGCCGAAATGGGAGTCTCCATCCCAAATCGTCCATGTATCTGAAGACCAGCTCTTTGTGATCACCCCTTCTTCGAAGCCGCCGTTCTCGACGATGTTGTCGTAGTCAGGAGCGAGGTTGGAGTTGAAGCGAACCCAGCCGTGCAGCCACAGACCGTTCTCTTCGCAGTCCTGCTCGAACTCTGCAGCGAGGCTTTGAAGTGATCCATCCGGTTGGTACGAAATGCGAAGGATCGTGAAGTGGCCAAAAAGCCGGTTACAGCCTCTACCTGACCCGGATATGCTCAATCCATGCTGGCCGATCTCGTTGAACGGGTATCGGACCGCGTTCAAATAAGACCCAGGAACCAGCGGCTCCCGATCTGAACTCTGGAACCTGAAGTCCCACCAGGCCGCATCTACTGTCGAGTCGAAGTGCACCTCGGCGCTTCCGAGTTCGGCGCTACCGCCCCCCTCAAACACTCCGTGAGCATCGGTCCCGGCATGCTCCGTGCCGGCACTGATGTACTCGTTTTCTACTCCCCAGAAGTAGAACGAGTTCTGGGCGGCCGCGGTATCTACGGTCAGGAGAAGGGCGAGAACGGCGAAGCCTACGGATCTACGCATGACATCTACCTCCCAGGAAATGGGTTCATTCAGAACGAGAGAGTGATCGGATCAAAGCCAAGGCGATCGTACCAGATATTCGCGCCAAAAACACCTTGGCCGTATTTCTTACCAGGTGTTCGAGAAGCCTCTGTATCGGGGTGTAGCGGAACCAGCGGGTTGGCTCTGATCGCTTGTCGCTCGGAGGCGACTTTGGCGTTTGATCGATCAGCTGGGAGGTGCCTTTTCGAGCAGCACAAGGCCGATCGGCCCGTTGGATTGCACCACCGATCTCGTTCGGTCAACGTCAGCCCGCCCGGAGCGCAGGATGCAAACCTCGTCTTGTCGTCAGGTACTCGGGGAGCGGTAGCTTTGAGGTTCGATCTCCAGGCGTCGAAGCATCTTCTGCAAACTCTGGCGGTGAAGGCCGGCCTCCCTTGCGACCCGGGAGACATTCCCTCTGTGGAGCCTGAGGAGGTCGGTGAAGTACCTCGTTTCGAACTGCTCGACGACTCGTTCTCGTGCGGCGGTGAAGCTGGGCTCGGTGACATGGTCTTCGGAGGAATCGCGCTCCGGTCGGGTGCTGGGCTCGGCGGAGGTGATGCTTCCGTGGGCTGACGGCAAGGGGGAGGAGTCCGATCTGAGCTCCGCCGGGAGGTCCTCGACTTGGACCTGATTTCCCGAACAGAAGATCGCGGCTCGCTCCATCGCGTTCTTCAGCTCACGCACGTTTCCGGGCCAGGTGTGTGCCAGAAGCTTGCTCTCGACGGCCGACGTGAGCTCTATCCCAGGCTTGCCCACGCGATCCAAGAACGCTCGGGCCAGCAGGAGTACGTCCTGCCCACGTTCGCGAAGCGGTGGCACGGTCACTTCTACGACGCGCAGGCGGTAGTAGAGGTCTTCGCGAAACTTTCCTTGTCGACACAGGAGTGCGAGATCTTTGTGGGTCGCGGCGACCATCCGCACGTCGACTTTCACCGCCTCGCCCCCGCCCAGGGGCTCGATTGTCTGCTCTTGGAGCACCCTCAGCAGTTTGGCCTGGGCTGCGGCAGGCATGTCGCCGATCTCGTCGAGGAACAGGGTGCCGCCGTGGGCCTCCCGAAATCGGCCGGAGCGGTCTCGGTCGGCACCGGTGAAGGCGCCTTTCCGGTGGCCGAACAGCTCGCTTTCCAAAAGCGATTCGGGAACCGCGGCACAATTCAGGGGAACGAAGGGGCCGGCCCGAACCTCGCTGCGGGCGTGGATCCCC
>JALCBJ010000206.1 GCA_028066595.1 Thermoanaerobaculia bacterium | reverse complement strand
AAGGCGAAGCGTCACCTGGCAAATGGCGGCGTTTCTGGATGCGATCTAGCTAGTGTCCTTCTGTTCGTTCTGACGATCGTGGTGCCAACGGGGACGTGGTGGCACCGATCCCGACGTCTGAAGCGGCAGAACCCACCGACCGAAGACGAACTCGCCGAGGTGGAAGCGCTTCGCGTGCCGGGATCGTTCCGATTGTCTGGTCGGACATCGGCACCGGCGCGACATTACGAGGGTACGGCGTTTCCGCTCGAAGGCAACGGATCGGCGGGCTCGACTGGATGTCACGAACCGACCTTCGCCGAGTCTTGGCGCGATCGTCGGAGCGGCGCTTAGAAGCCGATCCATTCGTCGGCAGTTCTAGATCGCTTCTAGAGGGCATGGACCAGAGGAGACAGATCATGTTCGACTGGCTTGCAAGCCTCGATTCCTTCGGGATATTCCTCGTTACTTGCGCCCTACTCCTCATTCTGGCGCTAGGGCTGTCGATATGGAAATCGCGGTAGCGATCCACGCGGTTGGCGTCGCAGAACCCGCCGACCAAGGACGAGCTCGCCGAGGTGGAGGCACTTCGCATCGCGGGATCGTTCCGATTGTCTGGTCGGACTTCAGCTCCGGCGCGACACTTCGAGGGCACTCCGTTTCCACTCGAGGGCAAGGGCGGGGCCGGCGCGACGGGTTGCTACGAACCGACCTTCATCGAGTCTTGGCGGGACCGTCGGAGCGGTGGCTGAAACTCGTCATCATCAGCTTCTGGTCAGTTCCTCGCCGGACTCAGCTTGGAATAGAGCCACGCTCTGGCTCGCCGCCAATGGCGCCTGACCGACGTCGGGGAGAAATCTAGATACTCCGCGGTCTCTTCCACCGACAAGCCTCCGAAGAACCGAGCTTCGACAAGACGAACCTGTTGCGCATCTAGGGCCTCGAGGTCGTCTGCCAAGGCCACCTTCTTACGGTCCCCGGCCCGTACACCGCGCTGACGAATGCGCCGCATAGCAGACCATGAAGGTTCCGACGATTTCGCCGAACGATCGTCGCGCTCGGCCAGGTCTGAGCCGAGGCTTCCGATACCAGCAGGAGATCAGCGGCCCGAGGTTTCGCAGTCCGGAGGAACCAAGGAAGCCCCCGACAGCAAGAGCCCGAGGTGAGCTGCTTTCCCCGAGGATGGGGGCTTCCAATTAGAGCGTTTCAGGTCACGAGGCACCTGCCGCTTCGATCTCGGAGGACGCTTCGGTCTCAGAGGGCAGGTCGATGTCGAGCAGCCGCAGAAGCTGCGCGCGCTCAGGGTCAGCAAGGTGCTGCCGTACGTTCGGCTTCTGCTGCATGCTGTTGGCGGCGAGCCAATCGTCGCCGATCCAGAAGACCAGCAGCACGTTGTTGTCTTCGTTACTCAGCGAATTGAAGTAGCGAATCTCCGGAAGTGGGTCCGTCGTCGGCTCCCAGCCGTCCTCCAGTTCCCCAATCATTTCCAGCAACTTGGCGATCCCCTCCGGGCTCGTGATCGTCGATAGGCTGCGCTCGTTGTCCGACGAAGCTACCCGTGTGACCGACGAGGCGTCGGGAAGCTCGAGCGCCGGTGGCGGGGGCTCCGCCGTCTCTTCGCTTCCGCCGCCACATGCGCCGATCCACAAAGCCGCGATGCCGAGGAGGACGATCGCGGGTGTTTTCATTCCCCGGTGGCCCAAGACCATTCGTCGACCTTCAGACCGTCGTCTTCACGCACCACGATGACCCTTCCTTTCATTGGAAGACCATTCCAGGTTGCCTTCAGATGGAGAGTCGTGGCGTCTCCCTCGATCTCTTCACTGTCGAAGGAGATGTCATCGATGGTTTCTGTATCTCGGCATAGCCTGGTGAGCATCTCCTTCCGGCCTGCTTCATCCAATGCTTCGTACCGTTCAAGCCGCCACTCGGCGAGAAAGGGCAGTAGCTCTTCGACCGACGTCGCGGTCTCGCAAGCACCTAGAAAATCTTGATACTGCAACCATGCCTCCGAGTCATCGGCTCGTATCGAGCCCGGCAGCAGGGCACCGGTCGCCAATACCAGGATGGCGATACATCTCAACCGAAGGCTCTTGTCTGTCGTACGTGTCATGTCTTGATTCCTTTCTGACGGTTCCAGTCGTACTTTGTGCAGCTTCTGTAGGCTGTCCTTGCTCCTGCCTGCGTCGAACGGACGTCATCGACGTCATCCGGTGGCACTGGAACGAGAGGATGACTCTCAAGGCATCGCCTGGCTCCAGGCAGTGGTGGTGCCGGATTCGAAACCATCTCGAAAAAGAAGCGTGTCCGGACAGTCGGTGCCGTCGAGGAAAAGGATCCAGATCGCACCACTATCCACTCCGCCGTCATCGTCTCCGGATGCTCCCACCGCGAGATCGAAGTGGCCGTCTCCGTCGAGGTCGCCCAGGGGCAGCACGGAGGCTCCGAACTGATCACCATTGTCGAGATGGCCACTGAAGCCGCCGCTCGTGTCGCTGATCTTGGTATGGAGCCGCACTCTGCCCTGTTGGGACAGGAAAGGGATCCAGACCGCTCCGCGGTCGATGCTGCCGTCGTCGTCGGCTTCCGCCCCGATCGCGAGCTCGATGATTCCGTCGCAGTCGAGGTCTCCAATGGAGCCCAGGCCCGTACCGAACCGATCGAAGTCGTCGAGAGTACCGGTGAAATCACCCTCGGTGGCACTGATCTTCTGATGAGACTTGACGGTTCCGATGGGATCGAGAAAGAGGATCCACACAGCACCCCGATTCATGCCCCCGTCGTCGTCGATGGACGCGACCGCAAGATCCTTGACCCCGTCGCGGTCGAGGTCGCCCAATGATGCGATCTCGTATCCGAAAAAGTCCTCGTCTTCGAGGGTGCCCGTGAAGCCGCCAGCGGTGGCACTGATCTTCTGATGCGCTTTGACGGTTCCGTTGGAGTGGAGATACAGAATCCTGACGGCCCCGCGATCCGGGCCACCATCGTCATCGCGCGACGCACCGACCGCCAGATCCACGTTGCCATCGCCATCGAGATCGCCAAGCGAGGCCAAGCCACGACCGAATCGATCGTCGTCTTCGAGGAGGCCTGTGAACGCGCCTTCCGTGGCGCTGATCTTCTGGTGTGCCTTGACGGTTCCATTGGGATGGAGAAAGAGAATCCATACAGCACCGCGTCGAAAACCGCCGTCGTTGTCCCTCGACGCACTGACAGCGAGATCTGGCGTGCCATCGCCATCGAGGTCGCCCAACGGAGCCAGATTCAGGCCGAATAGATGGTCGGCATCGAGAATTCCTGCAAATCCTCCCTCGATATCGCTGATCTTCTGTTGCGTTTTGACGCGGCTGTTGGCCTCGAGGAAGAGAATCCACACGGCGCCATGGTCCAGGCCACCGTCGTCGTCGAACGGCGCGCCGGCGGCCAGGTCGGCTACACCGTCGCCATCGAGGTCGCCCAAGGAGACGATGGAAGAACCCAGGCCGTCGCCCAAGGCGAGGTTGCCGGTGAATCCCCCGGAGGTCTGGCTGATCTTCTGGTGGAGCCGTACGTGTCCCAGTGCTTTGGCGATGGCCGAGGGAGGCTCCGCCGCGGCGTATGTTGCGAACGCTAGGTGGTCGCTGAAAAATCCGGGAATCCATTGAGAGTCTTGGCCCTCAGCA
>JALCBJ010000205.1 GCA_028066595.1 Thermoanaerobaculia bacterium | reverse complement strand
AGGTGGCGCCATTACGGCGGCGACGGTTTGGCGCCTTATGGGTGATCATCGACAAACGGCAACCGCTCTACGGTGAGTGATCCGGACGGTTTGACGACGATCTACGCCTACGATGCGCTGAACCGTGTGATCTCGGTCACGGCACCGGGCGGGGTGACGGAATACGAGTGGTTCAAGGACAGCCGGCTGCAGAAGGTGACGTACCCGAACACGACTTCGGCACGCCATACCTACGACGCGGCGGGTCGCACGGACACGATCGAGAATCGTCAAGGCGTGGCCGCGGTGGTGTCGTCCTATGGCTACTCCTACGACCAGAACGGCAACCGTACGGAGCAGATCGAGACGAACGGCGGAGCGGCAGAGACCACGACCTACGAGTACGACGAGGCGGACCGTCTGCTGTCGGTGGAGTATCCGGATCGAACGGTGACCTACACCTACGACGACGTAGGCAACCGGAGATCGGAAACCATCGTCGCCGGCTCGACCACGCTGAGCGACCGGACCTACGCCTACGACGAACGCAACCGCCTGGAGTCGATCACCGACAGCGCAGATCCAGCGTTCGACACGACCTTCGTCTACGACCCCAACGGCAACCAGGCCTCCAAGACCCGCGACGGCACGACGACGAGCTTCCTCTACGACACACGGGACCGCATCGTCGAGATCCAAGAAGACGCGACGACCCTGGAGACCTACCTCTACGACTACCAGGGCCTGCGCGTGCGCAAGTCAGGCTCCGGTGGCATCGTGCGCTACGTCTACGACGACCAGAGCGTGTTGGTAGAAACCACCGACGGTGGCACCACCGTCTCGAAGTACGAATACGGCCCCGATCGTCTCCTATCCCTAGACAACAGCACCGAAGGCCGTCAGTACTACCTCCAAGACGCGCTGCGTTCCGTCGTCACGCTGACGCGTCCCGATGGAGGAATCCAGGCGCGCTACAAATACGACGCCTGGGGCAACCTGCGCGACGAAGTTGGGAGCAGTGCCAACCGCTTTGGCTTCACGGGTCACGAGCACGACGAAGAGACCGGGCTGATCTACGCCAAGGCTCGGTACTACGACCCGGAAATCGGGCTGTTTCTGACCGAGGATCCGTTCCAGGGTGAGCCGCTAACTCCGCCGAGTCTGCACCGGTACCTCTACGCATTCCAGAACCCGACGATATGGCGCGATCCGACGGGCCAAGGCAACGAAGAAGTCGATGGGGTTCTTGATGCCGAAGATTCCGTTCTACTCGGACCCGACGATCCGCTTCCGGAGGGATATCAAATCGTCGAGGTCAAGAATGGCTTCCGCATCGCCTATCGGCGCGTGGTCCCTGGTGAGGATGGGGACGACAGGGATGTCGTACAGAAGGCAACCGACGCGGTCAAAGAACAACTCAATGTGGGAAAAAGTGCGGCCAAGACAGGAGAGGAGGCTGCAGAGCTATCGGCCGATGTGATGAGGCTCGGCAATACGACCGACAAGGGGCTACAGCGCGACCGTACTGTCTCGATCCAGAGCCATGGAAACAACTCGAGACTAGGGCAAGGTAAAGGCTACGAAGAGGTACAAGAATCCTCTGAGAAGGCAGGGGCGGTTGTCAATCAGGCAGGTCAGGTCGCGCGTCAGGCGCTTGACACAGTTGAGAAGGCGGGTCTCGGTACGGCTGCGGCAGGAGGTGTCCGCAAGAAGGGCCTGAAGAAGGCCACCAGTGGGAAACGGGACGATGTTGCAGACGACGCAGCAGAAGCTGGAGTCTCAAGGGGGACAGGGAGCTTCGGCGGAGTCACCGGGGCGACTGATGCGGAGCGCAGTTTCCTGAACAATGTCCGCTCGTCCTTCAGCGGTGACTCGGTGTTCACGAGTGCTACGCGGCATCGCGGTAACATAGTGATCCAAAGATCGGATATTCCGCTCAGTATCCAGAATCTCCGAAGGATGCAATCGGGCAACAGTCCGTTCGTTAAAAATGCTGCTGGAGAGTGGGAGACTTTGAACCTCCATCACATTGGTCGTCAAGACGGAAAGATGATCGAGGTCTTCTCCAGTCACAACACCTACAATCCAGCAACCGGCGGCCCACTTCACATACCCGGCCCAGGCGGCCCGGTTCGACAATCGGGACTAGCACAGTCATACTGGCAGCAGCGGTTTGAGAACTTCATCAGTTCCGGCCAAGTATCAGATGACTTGCTGCGTCAACTGGATAGGTAGCCCGAAGATGAGTTTGATCGAAGAGCAGTGCAGGAACGTATTAGTGTCTATAGACACGTCGGGAGGGGCGTCTGCAGAGGAGATCACCAAAGCGGAACAGGCCCTTGGAATCGTTTTTCCGGCAGGGTATCGGAAATTCTTGGAACGATACGGTGCAGCAATGGGGGCGGGGTACGAAATCGCAGGAGTCTTTGCGTTGAACGATGATGAGCCGCCGATGTGGCGTGACATCGTTGGAGCCACCAACCAGATACGCCGTGTGACAGGATCGAACATTGCTTCAACTCTTCTTCCCATTTCAAGCGATGGGGCAAGTGTCACCTACTATCTTGATGTAAGAGACCGCGAACGCAGCCCTGTAGTCGCTTACGCCCCGGGAGTCGACGGCAAAAGAGTGGCAGAGTCTTTCGAGGAGTTCGTCGTCAAGCTGTCCAATGGCGATCTGGAGGTGTAGTTGTTATCCCGTCCTATCTTAAGGGGTGGCATCCCGCTGCACTCTAGACCTCGCAACTGACCAGTGGAATGCAATCACCGTCTTCCCGGATCATTAGGAATGTCCAGGCAACCAGGTGACACACACAGATCGCCGAGGACAAGAGCGGATCTTCGAGTACGACGATCTTGACCGCTTGACGAAGATCAACGAACCTGAAGTGGAGCGGCTGGGCCTACCGCCTGTGGTACACACCACGACATATAGCTACGACGCGTTTGGTAACCAGCTGACCGAGACCGACCGGCGGGGCATCGTGACCGAGCGGTCGTACGACGGCGAGAGCCGTTTGATCGAGGTGAAACGAGCCGACCTCGTTCTCAGCAGTATCGAGTATGACGCTGCCGGAAACCGTCGTTTCGTAACTGACGCGAATGGCCATGTAACGGGGTTCGAGTACGACGAGCGCAACCTGCTGGCCGCTGAGAACCTGCCTCTGGCGGCGATTACGAGGTTCGAGCTGGACGGGCCTGCTCTGAGAATTTCGGACCACCTATGACTTGAGAGAATGGCCTCAGCAAGGAGGTCACGTGAAGAAGAGCAGATTCAGCGAAGAACAGATGGTCAGGATTCTTCGAGAGGCAGATCGGAGTTCGGTCGCCGAAGCGGCGAAGCAGAATGCGGTCAGCGAGCAGACGATCTACACCTGGCGAAAGCGCTTCGGGAAGTTAGAAGCGTCGGGCCTGCTCTGAGAATTTCGGACCACCTATGACTTGAGAGAATGGCCTCAGCAAGGAGGTCACGTGAAGAAGAGCAGATTCAGCGAAGAACAGATGGTCAGGATTCTTCGAGAGGCAGATCGGAGTTCGGTCGCCGAAGCGGCGAAGCAGAATGCGGTCAGCGAGCAGACGATCTACACCTGGCGAAAGCGCTTCGGGAAGTTAGAAGCGTCCGATGTAAAGCTGACCTTCCCCCGCAGAACTGGTCCGCTTCGTATGAGAGTCTTCAGGCCCA
>JALCBJ010000058.1:35450-43458 GCA_028066595.1 Thermoanaerobaculia bacterium | reverse complement strand
CAAGATTGGTATTCGAATTCGGGACAGCACGGGTATACGAGCTAGTTCAGTGACGCTCCGCCGTTCTTCGTTCCTCGGGCACAGACTCGGGGTAACTAACGGCTGAGACGTGACATCGCTTGGGAACCTTCTGCCGACTGGGACTAGTAGCAGCGGATTCGCGAGACACTCACCGCACCCAGATACCTAGCCTGAACGACTAGGCTATTGACATTGTCTACAAGCCTGTCTAAAGTTCTGGCAACCGGAAGCAACAACGTCTTCCCCCCAGAGTTCATAACTAGTCTGCGATAAACACGCAGTTGCGTAGGCAATCATCGCTGATCACTAGCGCTCTCTTCTCAGCTGGGATTCAGCACTAAACACCTGCACCTGGATCAGGAGATAAAGATGACGTTCAATTCGACTGTGTACGGAACATCCGCGGACCGTCAACTGAAGGCTACGTCTCGCCAAGGCTTCACCTGGCTAGTCTTCATGGCAGCCCTCGTCGCAAGCCTTGCCATTGTGCCAACCTCTTTCGGGGACGAACTATCACAGAGCTTCGACGGACTCGAGGCAGAGGAACTGCATCCCAACAACGAGAAGACGGGCCCTTGGTGTAACCCGACCGGCTACTACTGCACAGGGACGTTTTCTGAATTGATCGATCACTTCTTCACGCGACGCGACGGAAGGGTCATCGCATGGGTCACCGATTTCGTGAACCAGGCGATCAGCGCTGGAACGGAATGCTCCCTGGAGGACGGCCAGTTCATCGAGATTCGGGCCGAAGGAGGTGACAAGGCCCTTCTGGAACAACTGTATCTGTCCAAGCTGTCGGGAGGTGAGGTCGGGATTCGGATGCAATCTCTTGACGGAACCCCTAGCGGGAGCTGCAGGCTCGCGTATATTCGCGCGCTCTATCCAGACGCCTAGAGAAGCGGGTCTCTGACCCGTACCTCATTTTCTGCCCGACACGTCAAGCGCGCCCATTCAAGGGAGTGGCCGAGAGAACCCTAGCCGACCCCAGGCGAACGCCGGATCGCAGGTGCTGGTAGTCGACGACTGCTCGCGACTCGCCGGTCGAAACTCGCCCATCGCACGAGGTCCTGAGAAATGATTCGCATCACCCTTCGTCGAAGCTTGTCACTAGCTGCCTGCCTGGCATGCCTACTCTTCTCCCTCGCGGCTCCTGCGACTGCACACGAGATCGTGATGTTGCCCGGCGACGACGGTGTCGTCTTCGGTGTGAAAGGTGACGATCATCTACAGACCGGCAGCCTCGACCTGGGTGAGATCCTGGTGGGAAACTCCAGCTCCGGCTCGGTCTCGGTGTCGAACGTCTCGGAAGAGGCATTGACCGTGACCGTGGGAGAGCTGCCTTCCGGAGTGACAGTCAACCCGACGCAGTTGTCTTTGGCTCCGGCAGGGGAGTCAGGAGATGCGGGCGCGCTCCAGGTCACCTTCGACGCGACGGCGATTGGCCCCGTTTCGGAGACGATCTCGTTCCAGGTGCGGCACGATGGAGTCACAGTTGCCAGAGCGGAGGGATTCTCTCTCTCGGCGACCGTCGTCGATATTGCCGATGCGGTGGCGGAGAGCATTGATTTCGGCCAGATCCTGGTCGACAACGAGCTGACAGAGACGGTGACGGTGACGAATCCCAGCTCGTGGTCCGTCACGATCACGCCACAACTGCCGCTCCCCTCGGACATGGAGATCTCACCGACCCAGGTGACCCTGGCTCCCGCGGGCCAGCCGGGCGATGATGCAACGTTTGATCTCACCCGTCTGGCGACATCGACCGGCGGGACGTTCTCAGGAGATGTCGACTTCGAGCTGGTTCTTGCGGGTGTCACCGGAACGAAGGCCGAAACCCTCTCCTATTCGGGCGAAGTCGTGGACCTCGGTCCGATCGAGATCACTCCTGCACCAGTGGACTTCGGCCTGATCCCAATCTTCAGATCGGCGACCCGCCAGCTGACCACAACGAACCCAGGCACGGGTCCGGTTACCGTCACACCCTTGTCTCTCGTGCATTCAGGCTCCGCGACGATCAGCTTCCTGTCGGACGAACCCCGCACGCTCCAGAACACGGCGGACTTCTTCACGCACCACGTCACTCTCGACGTGGGCTCGACGCCCGGCATGATCTCGGGCTCTCTCGAATTCGATGTGAGCTACTCCGGCGTCGCGGGCAGCACGACGCAGTCGGTCCCGTTCGTCGCTCAGTCCTTTCAGGAGGCCTACACACCCGTCGCGACGCCGCGGGGGTTCCGCCCCAATCAGCCCTACCAATTCGGTGAGATCGATGCGGTCGACACCGCCTCGGGGAACGTTACGATCGGCGTTCCGCTCGGCCAGGTCTATGAGGTCGGCCCGTTGATCCGCTACCAGTTCACCGTGGTGAACAATTCGAACGCTTGGGACTACATTCCGATTCCGTGCGTGGATGAAGCCGAGTGCATCACCTCGGATCGAGCGATGTTCGCCATGCCGAACGCGGGCTCCAACGCTGGCCTGGGCTGGGAGCTCCACTTCGGCAAGCTTTTCGGACCCACGCCGCCCGCGGGCCTCAACCACCTCAACCGCGACCGCTGGCCGACAAAGAACGCTGACCCCGAGGACCTCAACGATCTGTGGCTCTACGTGGCACCGAGCGGAGCGAAGCACTTTCTCTACAACCTTCCGGGTCGCGACGAGGGCACTGCGAGTCGTCCGTGGCGATATTCCAAGGATGGCTCCTTCCTCCGCCTGAACCAGATCGATGCGAACACCGCGCGGGTCGAGTTCCCGGATGGTCGATACTCGGAGTTCAAGAGGACCAATAGCGAACTGGGGACCGACTTCTGCGGCAATGGGATCAACGGCTGCTGGCGACTTGCTGCTACGCGTGATCCGTTTGGCAACGAGATGACGGTCAGTTACGTGTACAGTGCTACACATGAACTCGAATCTTGGGTCGTCAGGGACAGCACTGGAAGACAACACGTCATTCGGTTTGATGTCTCGGACTCCGGAACCGCGGGTGGAGACGGAACCGCCACCTACGTGACACAGCACGACAACGACGAGTGGGGTGACCTTCGCCGCGTGGTGGACAAGGTGGAGCTGGCTGCGTTCGCTGGAACCGCAGTCTACGACTTCAGCTACGTCACCGAGACGATCGGTCGTAGCTGCCCACCGAACAATCCTCAAGGTGTTCCTCACTTTTCAGAGGACCAAGACATCAAGACTCGCGTTCTGACACAGATCTCCATGCCCGAGTCGTCACCTGGCGTGTCCCTCGCGCCGCCCTGGAAGTTCGTCACCGATACGGGCTCCGAGACAGGATGCGGTGGGGACAATCGTGGCAAGGTGACTGAAGTAACCCTGCCGACCCGGGCCAAGATCAAGTACTTCTATGGAGACTGGGAGTTCCCGACACGCTGCTCCTATCTGCCCCTGCCCCCTCCGACCACTACCACCTACGTCGCGAGGGGAGTCAAGGAACGGAGGGTCCTCAAACCTGACAACACCATCGAGAGCAGGTGGATCTACTCTTCGGACATATTCCCCACTATCGCGGCATCCGACGCCTCCGGGACCTCATGCCAACGGGCAAAGTATCGCAAAACAACCGTCGACGGGCCCACCAACACCGATGGCAAACACACTCGCACCGTCAGCTACTACAGCGTCTGGGGCGGGCCGGAGCAGCCGTCGGGAAACGAATCCGGTATAGGTTGGCAGGTGACGGACCGGGGCTTGCCCTACACCAAGGGGACCTCGATAGGAGGAGATGGTCTGGACAAGCTTTTTCTCTCCAGTCAGACCTATCTCTGCAACGGAGCCGCCTGTGGAGCGCCCGTGCGAACCACCTATCGGCGCTACGTGTCGGAGTTTCGTCCCTGCTCCAAGTTCGACAGTGCAGGTTGCTACCAAGTCAACCCGATCCAGTTGGCTGAACGTACCTTATACCACGATGATACCTATGAAGATGATGGTAGGAGCAAGTACATCGAAACGCGGGGTAGCTCCTATGACGGCGCAGGCCACTTCCGCGTGAAGACGACGAAGGACGATCTCTCGGGAAGCGAAACGACGCGTCGCGTGAGGACTGAGTACAGCGCCACGAATGGACAGACCCGACCGATCTCCCTGCCCACCGGCTACATTGACCCAGGAACGCCCAAAAACTATCTGCCAGCGACCTGGATCCTGACGCCATATAGCCAGGTGAAGAAGGTCGATGGCACGACCTACACGACCGACACCAAATTCAACAACGGTGTGCTGACGTGTAGCCGGGCTCGGAAGAACGCCGGAATCCTAGGTCCACAGGACCTCGTGGTGAAACTTACGCTGGGCACTAGCGTCGGGATCGACGCCGGCCTGCCGACGAAGGAGGAGGTCAGCGGCGGCGAGTTCGGCAATCTCCCCACGGGATCAGTCTGCAGCCTCGACAGCACATCGGCAAACGGTCGTCTCTATACCTTCACGCACCAATACGCCGACCTGCAGCTCAAGAGCACTCGCATCGGCAATTTTCCTTACCGCTACCGCGCCGACATCAACCAGAGTACGGGGCTTCCTTCGAAGGTGTACAACGCGGCCGGCGAAGAGGAGGCCTTGGCTTTCGATCTCCTCGGCCGACTGACCAGCATCACCCCGGCGAATAGTCGGAACGAAGCGACCACGGTGTATACCTATTTGAATCCTTCCAACGGTTCTCCCAGCATGACCGTGGATCGGAAGGACGGCAGCACACTCTTGAGCCGAGAACGAACGGTCTACGATCATCTGGGCCGGCAGATCGAGCACGAGATCCGAGACCCGGGCGGGAATACGACGGACCGGCATACCAGGTATGACGGATCCGGCAACGTAGTCACGGAGACCACGCGGCAAATCGAGAGCTCGATGAATCTGGTGAGGTCCTGGCGACACAAGAACTTCGACGCGTTCGGGCGCGTCGGGCAAACCTTTGCCCCAGACGGGCAGGTCACATACCACACCTACGAAGGCGTCCGCCGTCACGAAATAGACTACGAGGTCGAAACGGAAATCGAAACGGATTCCGGAACAACGGAAATCGGACCGAAACGGCGTCAGAAGGAGACCATTCGAGACGCGTGGGGCCGCACGATCCGCGTCAGATTCCAAGGCTCCTATCAGACCGACTACGAAGTCGATCCCAACGGGAACGTCACCAAGGCCACCCGTGCCAATGAAGCCGGGGCCCAGGAGCGTATCTACGGCTACGATGCGAGGGGATACCTGCTTTCGGAAGTACTACCCGAGGTCACGGGGACCCTCACCTACAAGCCGGACGCTCTTGGGCTGCCGAGACAGGTGACCGGTGGTGGTCGTGATCTCTTGTACGACTACGATGGCAATGGGCGGCTGACTTCGGTCCGAGACGCGGGCACGGGTGGAAATCTCTGGAAAACATGGGACTACGGCAGCTCGAATGACGGGAACAACATCCAACAGGGTCGCCTGACCCGCGCCACCCGCTACAACTACCCACCAGGTCGAGAGCCGGTAGCAATCTTCGAGGACTACGAGTACCGGCAAGGTACCGCGGGGCCGAGCCAGGTGAAACGGCAGATCTACTGGCCCAATCGATCCGGAGACAGTCGGTGGGGCGCTACCTTGAGTACTGGCTTCACCTACGACAAGCTGGGTAATACTTCGTCACTCAGCTACCCACAGTGTGTCCAGAACGAAGCCGATATCCTACCTTGTCAAGATGGTGACGATTCCTTGATCCCCGCAGGCGCCGCCATTTATACCTATTCGAACGGCTTCATGACCAAGGTCGAGACCGGAAGCACCCTGATGGGTGCGACGTATACCTATCATCCCAACCTCCAACTAGCATCTGCCACCTTCAACAACGGTATCCTCGGCACCTACGACCAAGGTACCAACGGCATGGTTCGGCCCACACGTCGCCATTTCACGAAGAATGGCGGAACCCTTTTCGATACCGGTCAATATACGTACGACGGCGCGGGCAACATCAAGTCGATCGGAGCGGACCTCTATCGGTACGACGGAGCGAGTCGCCTGCTCTTCGCCACCGTGAAGAAGGCGGGAGCGGACCGCTACGAACGCTACGAGTACGACACCCTCGAAAATCTCACGTCGATTCAGAACGACCTTCTAGACGATACCGTTGGCGGCAAACGGGTATTCGTCATGGACCCCGCAACCAATCGTATACAGAACGTGGCGGTGGTTGCGACGGACGACTTCACTCAGCTCCTCGCTCAACCTGTGAACTTCATCTACGACGCTGCAGGAAACGTGCAGTCCATCGCGGGTGGCGCCTTCTCGATGGCCTGGGACTCGCTGAACATGCAGACCCGATTCAAGGAAGGTCAAGACGAGTACATCTCTGTCTACGGACCGGGCGATTACCGGGCCTGGGTCGAAGAGGTCGATACGGGCATCAAGCACTGGACCTCCCGCGGACCGAACGGAAAGATCCTGAGGGAGTTTCAGATCACCGGCGACATGGACGTCTGGTCACACGAAAAAGACTACGTTCATGGAGCCGAGGGCGTGCTGCTCTCCCGTGGGCAAGGTGGCGCGATCCGGTACTTTCATTCCGATCACCTGGGAACGGCACGCCTGTTCACGAGCGGACAAGGCGACTACGTCAGCGAGCACCACTACTACCCGTTCGGCAGAGAAGCCTTCGCGGACGGAGTCGACCCCGACACCCTCTTCGACGAGCCGTCGGTGAAGTACACCGGCCACCAGCGCGAGCTGCATAAAGAAGCGGACTATATGTTGGGGCGGCACTACCTGCTGTACCCTCAACGGTTTGCGTCGGTGGACCCGGCTCGGGATGGGTGGAACTTGTATGCGTATGTGGCGAACAATCCGATTGGAAATATCGACCCAGATGGCCTCGCCCTCGACATCATCGCGGATGCAGGCTTTATTGCATACGACATCGGGGATATTGTCGTTTCTTTGGTAGCGGGCGAAGGAGTAAGCGGAACACAACTTGCTGCGTTGGGAGCTGACATCGTTGGTGCTGTGGTGCCTTTCGCAACAGGACTAGGTGCAGGAGTTCGAGGTGCGGCACACAGTGACGATGTAGTTGAAGCGACTACAGAGACATTTGAGATCCTTGATGGCGTTCGGAGATCAAAATCCGCCGATCTGGTTGGACGAGACACAATACCAGCTAAGGTCTTTGATTCAGAAGGAGCATCCCAGGGAGTTAGAGAGGTTCCTGTGAATTCACTTTTGTCACCGAAAGATAAGATTGACATCAGCACGAACCAGCAAGCGGACCGCTTCTTTAACAACAACTTGGAGCCTGCGAAATTGGGTTCGGAACCGCCCCCAATCGAAGTCACTCCGGGCGATAGGGGAATTCCTATTCGCGACGTACAACTCGATCCCCTTGGAGATGGTTAGGTATGCTTGAAGGCGACGAAATGGCACGAGCATTGGCGGCGCTACACGCGATTCTAGTCCGGATTCGCCGGTGGGGGTATATGGATACGGATCCAAGGACAATAGGCAAGGCGCTGGACACCGTGGAATACCTAGTGCTTCTTCTCCGAGAATCAGAGAACAAGGCCAAGGAGTTCGAAGAACATCTCCGTAGCCTAGCCGACCAGTACCCTGAACTCAAAGCCGGGCTGGGTGCATTCCAAGAGGGTAGCACTCGGTGAACGCCTCGGCTGGTCGTCACGGCGACACACACCGCTTGGTCGGTCGTCACGGTCACGGTGCCAACACACCGTTCAGAGTTCGGCGGTCGTCACGGTCGTCACGGTCCCAGATGGGATGAGTCGAACGGGAACGGTGCCACACACCGTTCAGAAACGGGAACGGTGCCACACACCGTTCAGAAACGAGGAATCCGGCGGCGGAAAGGTGCCACACACCGTTTGGAAAATGAGGCATCAAGCCCTCCCTCCGGGTCCGTCGAGGCCGTCTGAGCACACCAACTCGGACTCGATCGCACTTCAAGGCCCCTATGGCCGAAGGTGGTGCCGCCAGATCAGCTCCGAAT
>JALCBJ010000058.1:0-35350 GCA_028066595.1 Thermoanaerobaculia bacterium | reverse complement strand
ATCGCACTTCAAGGCCCCTATGGCCGAAGGTGGTGCCGCCAGATCAGCTCCGAATGCCCGAGATCTCAACCCGTTCAAGGAGTGCCACACACAGTTCAGAAGATGAGGCATCAAGCCCTCGCTCTGGATCCGGGAAACGGTGCCACACACCGTTCAGAGGACAGAGGACCGCTGCCTCCGGGCTGGGCTGAACGGTGCCGGAAACGGTGCCGCTGGGAAATGGTGTCATACACCGTTCAGGAAATGAGGCATCAAGCCCTCCCTCCGGGTCCGGCAAGGTAGTCTGAGCAAACCAACTCGGACTCGATCGCACTGCAAGGCCTCTATGGCCGAACGTGGTGCCGCCAGATCCGGCGGAAACGGCGGAAACGGTGCCACACACCGTTCAGAAGACCGACGTCTCAGCGCCTTCATTCCGGCTCCGACAAGGCGCCTGAGCGCTCCAAGTCAGGCTCGATCGCACCGTGGAGGCCCTAACGGATGACCGTATTGATGCCCAGCCAGCTCCTAGACCCGAAATCTCAACCAACAGATACACCCCTCCCCTACTTCGACTCGAACTCCTCCTATGTGAGGACTCAGCGACAGCCGATCAGGCAGGCGACACGTACGGAAGGCGCGAAGGAAAGCAATCGGGCGGAAAGAAGACGCTCCCTTCCCCGCTCTTCACTCGCTCGGCGGCGTCACGGTAGCTCGTCAGAAACGCGCTGAATGCATCTCTCATCGCCACCCGAACGGCTTTCGTCGCAGCATGGAATAGCGGTGCCGGCGACTTCTTCCGGTGACCGGGACGGAAGTGAGGCGATCGTTGACAGACGGTCGTGGCTCCCGCCGGTACCGTCTCGTTTCGCTGGTGCTCTTCCAACGTCTCCCGTTCGATCTCCTCCACCATCTCGCGCACGAATTTCCGCCAAACACTGGCGTCGAGATGCTTCCAGCATGGGAGCGCCTCGAGGTGAATCTCGTAGTCGGTCCCGAACTGATTCTCGACCACGTCGTCACCACCTCGGATAGCCTTCCCATACTCAGTCCGGTCGATCCATGTACCTTTGATGGCCGCGCCGTCGCACAGAGCTGCGGCGCTGTGGACTCCAGGCCAATCGCGTGGACTGAGAACGAGCCCTTCTTTGCAGCCGTGGCGCAGAAGATAACGCAAGCGCGCCTGCTGGGCAGCAGGTTCGTCGGACACCGGAATGCACTGGTATCTGCGCTCGAACATCGAGCCAGACCAGTTATGGAGTCTGCCGACCTTCTTCGACAGGTTCCCATTCAGGTGCCTCATGAACTCGGCCAACTGCTGGCTGTCTTCCGGTGACAGCAGCAGATGGAAATGGGTACTCATGACGACCACCGCGTGGAGGCGGACCGGACGAAGCTCCAGGGCTCGGCCCAGGCAGCCGGCGAAGATCCTGTTCAGCTCGCGACTCGGTCGGAGCAAGTAGCGACTGTGGGCTGTGCGAACGGTCACTTCGACCACGCAGCCCGGTCGAGGTAGATGTCTTGGTTTTCTTGCCATGAGGTACAAGACGAAACCCAAAAAAGATAACGCTCAGACAGCCAATCCGAACCGTGGCACCGTCTGCTACCTGGCTCCTTGAAGATAGCCGTCGACCTTTAGCACTAACAAGCGACGACAGAGGAACAAAGATCGCTGCGCTCCCGTAGGGCGCCATATGGAATCTGAACAAGACGTCGACAAGAGTCGTTCCGTCTCTGCAGCGGCCATCGTGGCGATCCTTGCAATCACTTTCGTTTTCTCCCTGCTCAGCCGGCGGATGGGAACGGAAACCCTCGCAGGAAGCCTGGCCGCCGTGGGCGGTATCGTCCTCTGCCTGGTAGTGGTCTGGGTGACCCAGCGCTGGCTTCGGCTCGGCTGGCCAGAGATCGGTCTGCGACGCCCACGGAGCTGGCCGAAAACCTTCGGCCTGGGGATTCTAGTAGCGGTCGTGACCAACGCTGCAATCCTCCCCATCCTGACCTACGTCATCGCACCTTTGAGCGGTGATATGCCCGATGTCAGCCGATTCGACGGGACCCGCGGCAACCTCGGGGTCTTGGTGGGTACGGTGCTGACGGTCTGGCTGACAAGCGCGTTTCCCGAAGAAGTGATCTGGCGCGGCTTCCTCCTGACCCGGCTCGCCAAGCTCGCCGGAGGCGGTCGCCTGGCCTGGGGCATCGCTCTGGCTTTGTCCTCCGTGCACTTCGGCCTGATCCACTTCTACCAGGGCGTCTCCGGCGTCGTAGTGACCGGACTGTCAGGTTTCCTGTACGGACTGGCGTTTCTGATCTGCAGGCGCAACCTCTGGGTGGTGATCGTCGCCCATGCCGCAAACCACGTCATGTCGTTCACGGCGATGTACTTCGGCGTAGTCTGACCTGACCTCCCGGAGACGCCTCAGCGTGCTAAGACTAGGGCTCTCTCGCGCCCTCTCTGGGACTGGAATACTGGGTTCCACAGAACGGAAACGGTGCCACACACCGTTCAGAAGTTCAGACGACCGATACCTCAGCTGGCTCGCTACGGCACCGACGCATCCCACGCCGTGGTATTACCCGACTCGAACCCATCCGCGAAGATGGCCGCCAGCGGATAGGCACCCAGGTCGAACGTCGCGAACGCATTGGACACGCCCGGGTTGCCCTGGGGATCTTCCGGATCGTCCATTCCACGCGCCAGGCCGTTGAGCCCGGGTCCAGTCGGCAAGAAGAGGCCGTCGTCGCAGAAGTCGATGGCCGGCGATCCTCGCTGTAGTTCGAAGTCGGATGGAGGGCTGACGAAGAGCGGATCCGCCACAACAACGTTCGACGTCGTTCCGACCAGCCCGTTGGTCGTCGAGGTGATCAAGCAGTCGACTTCGGCAAAGGTGGCGCCACCGGTGGCGACGTACGACGACACCGGATGAAAGATGCTGGAGTGGATCTCTGCTCGTGTCCCCGGTCCTTCGAGGCGGACACCTTCCGAGAAGACATTCCCGTTGAAGTCGAAGTAGTTCTCGGTGACCGTGGTCATCGCGATGTAGATCTCGGCACCATCCTCTGCATGGAAGGCTGCGATGTGGTCGATTCCCCGAGAGACTTGCACGCTCTCTGTCCGGATCACCGAGCCGCTACCTGCGGCATAGAGCATGGTGCCGGTATCCGGAAACGGCAAGCTGCTTCGCGTCACCAGGGTCTGCAGCAAACGCACCTCGGCCCCACTCATCACCGCGACGACGCTTCCGTCCTCAGCGCCCGACCCGAGATCGCTCCGCTCGAGGATGCTGGGGCAGTGGACGTACGTGGGCTGTCCGGGCAGTTGGCAGGGCTCATCGTGCGCGCTCAAGGCGACGAACGCCGAATTGCTTGCGTGAATCGCCCCGCCACGGAATCCGGCTGTGCTGGCATCGATATCCGCCCCAGCCAACAAGACTTGCGTACCCATGCCGTCCGCGGCGATCGTTCCACCGTTGAGCGTCGCGTCGTTCACGAAGAACTCGACTCCACCTTCGATTCCGCTGACGACAGACCCCGAGTCGGCAAAGATGGCACCTCCGGTCAGCGCTTCATTGCTCCGGAAATCAACCGTGGGCTGGAGCACCGCTTCGCAACCATTGACGATCGCGATCCCGCCGCCGTTGGTAGCCTCGTTGCTCCTGATCACGCCTTGCAAAAACACTTCGCTCCCCGGGTCGGTGCAGAAAACGCCACCACCGGACGTCGTCGGGCCGTTGCCCTGCAACGTCGTGTTCGACATCGTGAAGGAGGCACCGCCGCTCACTGCGACGCCAGCCGAGCTGAGGAGCACCACGCTGTCGACGACAGACACCGTGCTGTTACCCTCCACCGCAATGCCGCGACCGTCTGCGAAGACCACCTCGATGGTTTCCAACGTCACGAGCGACGTATTCCCTCCCGTCGTGTCGATCAGGATCGTCGGACCACTGCCGGGATTCTCGATCTCGGCGAAGCCTGTGGGTTCGCGGGTGGTGTCGAGGCAGTCCGAATAGCCACCGCTGATGGTCAGCGGCCCCTTGGAGGTGCTGCTCCAGTTCGTGAGCTGTAGTGTTCCGCCAACGGAGTAGGTCACTCCGTCCTGCAAGCGAATCTCGTCTGCCGCCGTCGTATCGTCGGCGAGGTCGAGGGCTGCGGCCAGCGTCGAAGCTTCACAGCCCGGGCCCACACCTACGTCGATGACGGCGCCAGCGACAGGCAACGACGCCCAAGTCATTGAGAGCACGAGGGTCGGAAGGATCATCCTCTGCAGGAAGGACGGAGAACCTCGGCGCACGATTGGACCTCCAAACGAAAGTATGGCTCGGTTCGATCCTCGATCCGCCCAGGAAGGCCTTCCACCGGGCGGGGCACGTCAGCCGGCACCCTAGCAGAGCCGAAATCGAGCGGGAATCGCGATCAGGTTCGGACGCCAAACCCTGTCCCTCGTCGCAATAGAGGTTGGCACCCTCGTCTCCCATCGGAGACAATGCCGTCCATGAAAGTGCTGGTCATCAACTGCGGCTCATCGAGCGTCAAGTATCGGCTGATCGATACTGAAACCCGTATGGCGCTGAGCGTCGGCGTCGTCGAACGGATCGGCGACGGCGGCACGTCGCATCGGGCAGCAGTCAGCGAGATTCTGGAAAGAGTCGACCTGACGGAGATAGAAGCGGTCGGCCATCGAGTGGTCCACGGAGGCGAGCGGTTTCACGACGCCACGTTGATCGACGATCAGGTGGTGGCAGCCATCGAAGAATGCGTACCGCTGGCTCCGCTGCACAATCCTGCCAACCTCGCCGGCATCCGCCTGGCTCGCGAGGCTCTCCCTTCGCTTCCCCACGTCGCGATCTTCGACACCGCCTTCCACCGTCGCCTGCCGCGTCGCGCCATTCACTACGCTCTCGATCTCGACCTGGCGCAACGACTGGGCATCCGCCGCTACGGTTTCCATGGCCCCTCCCACTCCTACGTCGCCCGCCGTGCCGCCGAGTACCTGGAGCGCGATCTCGAGGACTTGCGCTTGATCACGCTACACCTGGGCAACGGCGCCAGCGCCTGCGCCATCGAGTTGGGAGCATCGGTCGAGACGTCCATGGGTCTGACGCCTCTCGAAGGCCTGGTGATGGGAACGCGCTGCGGCGACCTCGATCCGGGTGCGGTGCTGCAACTGGTTCGCGAACTCGGTGTCGACGAGACCGATCGCGTCCTCAATCGCGAGAGCGGGCTGGCGGGTCTCAGCGGCCTCGGCAACGATCTTCGCGACATTGAAGAGCAGGCGGCCGCCGGCAACGACCGGGCGCGCCTGGCCATCACGGTCTACGCCCACGCCGTCCGACGTTATATCGGCGCTTACGCCGCAGCCATGGGCGGCGTCGACGCCATCGTCCTCACCGGCGGCATCGGCGAGAACAGCGCCCAGATGCGTCGACGCATCCTGCAGCAACTCGACTTCTTCGGTGTCCGGCTCGACGAGGATCGCAACCACGACGCCCGCGTCAGCGCCGAGGTGCCAGTGGTGGATGTCAGCACCGATCGGGCCTCGGTCCGAACACTCGTAGTGAAGACCAACGAAGAGCTGATGACCGCGCTTCAGACCGCTCGCGTCGCCCGCGGCGATACCGAGGTCCGCTCGCCCGGTCCGGTACCGATCGCGATCAGCGGGCGCCACGTCCACCTCGACCGAGCGTCGATGGATGCCCTCTTTGGCGAGGGGAGCGAGCTCACGGTCTACAAGAACCTCTCCCAGCCCGGCCAGTACGCCGCCCGCGAAACCCTCACGCTGGTAGGACCAAGAGGTCAGATCGAAGGAGTTCGAGTCCTCGGACCCTTGCGCAAGTCGCCCCAGATCGAGATCTCACGCACGGACGAGTTTGCTTTGGGGGTCGACGCCCCGATCCGCGCCTCGGGCAAGACCCAGGGTTCTGCTCCCGTCACGCTGGTGGGACCGGCGGGCACACTGCACCTGAACGAGGGCCTCATCTGCGCCTGGCGTCATATCCACATGCATCCCAAGGACGCCGAGGCTTATGGCGTCGAGAACGGCGACGAAGTCGAAGTCGCGATCCAAGGCGGTGAGCGTGACCTGACCTTCGGCGACGTCCTGGTGCGCGTCAAAGACAGCTACGTCCTGGAGATGCACATCGATACCGACGAGGCCAACGCCGCGGAGTTGTCACGAGGTGCGGGCGGGGATCTGCTCTACGATCCGCCGGACATTGCCGCGGCAGCCAGCCTGGAGCGGCGTCGGACTCGGTGACCCCATCGAGTATGGCCGGACTGCTGGTGCTTGATCGATTGCTCGGAGACACCGGGAGCGGTGCCGCACATCGGAGAAACGGTGCGCCAGGGAACGGGGAAACAACGGGAAACGCACTCCGTTCAGAAACCGCGAGTCACACAACCTGTGCCCCTTGAACCAGCCCACTGGTTTCGGGAGATTGAGCCCGTGCTTAGTTCGAGCCGAAAGACTCGACCAGGTCGACGATGTGATCTGTCACGTCCACGGTGTCGGCGAGCATGCGGTTCCTCTTCTCTTCCCAGATCGATTTCGACGCGCCGTCGTTCAGAATTTCGACCGCCTTGGCGAGACCGTCTCGTTGCCCTGTCTCGGGATCGCTGAACGTGAACGTCAACCCATAGCGCGATTCCTGCTCGTTGGTGTAGCCGCGAACGGACGTCGACACGAACACAGCTGGTGTTCCGAGTGTCGCGCTCTCGCTGGCCATGGTCGCACTCTCACCGATGAACAGTCGCGCGTAGTACAAGAGATGATGCACCTGGTGCGGGGCAGCAACCAGTCGGTTGCCCTCTAGGGCGGAGGGCAACTCGCGTTCCGAGCTGATCAATACCCTGCCGAAAGGCTCCAACTGTCGTACGGCCTCCTCGAGACGAGTCAAGCCGTGGTCGGTGACGTCGTGGGACGCGCCCCAAGAGACCAGTCGCATGAAGACGAACGGTTCGCCAGGTTCCAGATCAAAGGTCCCCAGCACCTCTGGATCGGGTGTGAAACGCGACGGATGTGTATAAGCCAACTCGTGGTAGCCAGCGTAGGTATCGTGCTTCCGGCGCGGCACCCAGCCTTCGTAGCACCTTGGAGTGCTCACTACTGTGCACACCGGATAGGTGAGCAAGTTCGATACGGTTGCATTCTCCGTATCGTAGAAAACCACCGTCGGAACGCGGCAGATCCAGCCAGCCTGGGCTATGAACGTGCCCCCGATCGCCGCCATCACGTCGGGTTTGAACTTGTGGACCTGTCGCGCCAGGCGGGCCGTGCGCGCTGGTAGCTCGACCGCGAGCCCTAGTAGACCACTGCGGGCAGCACCTAGATCGTGATATTCGATTCCCAGCCGATCGAGCAGCTCGTAGGTGATGTCTTTCCTACGCCCGGTGACCACGACGTCATGGCCCCGTTGGCGCCACGTATCGAGGGCGTGACGGAAGAAGTGGGCATGAGCAGGATGCGTGATGTCGATCAGAATGCGCATGAATAAGCTCCAGGCTCCGCGCGCTGCGGCGCGACAGCTATACTCGCGCGCGGAGAGCCCGGAGAGAGCCAGCATGTTCGGAGGACGCGCCGAGAAAGGAACCGCATGAGGGTTGCGCTAGTCAACGTCGAGGACGGCATCGCGTCCAACGGATTCCGCAGAATGGCATCTCATGTCAAGTCGTATCATCCCGAGACGACTTCCTGTTACGTGATTCCAGATCAGAACGCACTGTGGGAACGGGCGTTTCCGTCGGGGCCGTCTCGTTCTCGTACCGACTTCGCCGACCAGG
Source organism: Thermoanaerobaculia bacterium (assembly GCA_028066595.1). GTDB lineage: Bacteria > Acidobacteriota > Thermoanaerobaculia > Multivoradales > J023 > JAUIJL01. The sequence continues at coordinate 27,598 of JALCBJ010000058.1, read as the reverse complement.
TCGCCGAATCGTTGTCCGGATGGGACCTGGTCGGCTTCTCGTCGGTCACGATGAGGGCTCCGACGGTCGAAGCGATCATCGCGCGGCTGCGGGCCAAGAGCCCGGAGACTTACATCGTCTGGGGCGGATCGCACGGTATCATGGCACCGGAAGCGGCCATAGAACATGCCGACGCCGTGTGCACCGGCGAGGGCGAAAGGCCATTCCAGATCCTGCTCGAATCCCTACGTGACGGAAGGGACCATTTCCACGCGCCCAATTTTTGGCTGCGCCGAGGCGAAAGCGTGGTCAAGAACTCGTTCGACCCACTACTCTCCAGTGCTGAGCTGAACGATCTCCCGCCTCCAGAATACGCTGATCCCGACGAGGCGATCTTCGAGACGAACTCCGGCTTCGTACCGATGAGACGGCGCCACTACCTGCGCTACAACGGCCTGTCCTACCGAACCATCTGGTCCATCGGTTGCCCATTTCATTGCACCTATTGCGGCAACACGAAGTTCATCGCCAACGACCCGGGATACCGGAAGATCCGCCATTCCGAGGTGGACACGCTGATGCGCGAGTTGCGCAACGTCGTGACGCGTCATCCTCACGTACGATCGATGATCTTCGAAGACGACAGCTTCATGGCCCTCAAGACAGAGGTCATCGAAGAATTTTGCGAAGCCTACAGAGAAGAGATCGGTATTCCGTTCACTGTGACCGGCGTCATCCCGAATTATGTCCAACAACGCAAACTCGACCTGCTCGTCCGTGCAGGATTGGTTCGCATTCGTATGGGGATACAGTCAGGCAGCGACCGGATCCTAGACTTCTACAAACGGCCCTCGCCTCGCAAGAAAGTGATGGAAGCGGCAGAGGTCATTCATCGTTTCCAGCCGCACATGATGCCGCCGGACTACGACATCATCGCGGACAATCCGATCGAGACCGAAGAAGACGTACGAGACACCTTGCAACTGATCTATGACCTGCCGCGCCCCTTCCACCTGAATCTTTTCTCGCTGACCATCATGCCCAACACCGAGCTGGAATGTCAGTTCGATGACCTCGCTGTTGGTTTGAAGGACGCGATTCAGAGTTACCGGCGGCTGGCACCAACCCTTGCCAACGCCACCCTCTATCTACTATGCCTCGTGAAACCACCTCGTTGGATGATGAAGCGGATTCTCGAGCGCGCGAAGCCAAGCCACCTACCGCAGCCAGAGTATCCACTGTCGCACAAGATTCTTCGCACTCTCTGGACCCTCAGGAGGTCCTGGCATCACTTCCGCTTCATGGGCTTCATCAACTATCCGGGTGCTCTAGCCTACTCGCTCTACCGCTCCGGACTCGTCGCCACCCGACAACGGGCTCGCGCGATCTGGAGCCGAAGGCTCTTCGCCAAGACGCCGAAGACAGTGGCAGACACGGTAGCAGCTGCCGACGGCACCTAGTGTCCCGCTTGGAAGTTCTGTGGTGTTTGATCCGGCTTTCTGACGAACCACCGGCTTGCTTCTCCTCGAAAGAGCTCTGCTATTTCTCGTCGGCGCGCCTTGGTAGTACGTCGAATCCCACGGCCGAACCCCCACAGAACTTTCAGCACGAGACACTGATCTCAAACACTGGCCCTGACCTTCTTCCATCTGCTTGCGTCGCCAACGCAGCAGCGCAGCAGCGTCAGTCTTCGTCATGAATCACCTGCGATACCTCTGGAACTATTTCCAGTCGGAACAAAGCTACTACCAACGGCGCATCGATCTTCCGAACAAACCGTTTGTCTTCAGCATCGAGACGACGAGCTACTGCAATCTGGCCTGTGTCATGTGCCCCTACCCCGACATGACACGCCCTCACCAGATGATGGAGCCCGAGCTGTTTCACAAGGTGGTCGACGAAGTGAAGGACTACAACGGGATGCTCTGGCTCCACAATCTGGGGGAGCCCTTGGCACATCCACGCTTCGACGATCTGGTGCGCTACGTCAAGAAGGCTGGCTTGCCGTGCGGCATGTCGACCAACGCGACGCTACTCAATGACAAGCGGGCGGATCGGATCTTTGCCTCTGGACTCGACAAGATTATCCTCTGTATGGACGGAATCACCAAAGAGACCTACGAGAAGATGCGCGTCGGTGCGAAGTTCGAAAAGGTCACAAGCAACATCGAACGCTTCTTGGAGCGCAAGAAACAGGGAGGACATCGTACTCCCCAGACCATCGTGCAGCTCATCTACATGCGGGAGACCGAGGCCCAGGTTCCGGATTTCCGCAGACGCTGGACGCATCTCGCCGACAAGGTGCACATCAAGCTATTCTCCACATGGGGTGAGCAGGTCGAAGGCATCAGCGACCTAGCAGATGCCGAGCATCGCTACGAGCCAGAGCACACAACCAGTCCCATTCGCCATCCTTGTGCCTACCTATGGCGCAACGTGGTGGTGACAGCAAACGGCGAAGTCATCCCTTGCTGCGTCGACTATGATGCCCGGATGGTGATGGGCAACGTGAGGGACAACACACTCGAAGAGATCTGGCATAGCGAAAAGTTTCGCAGGGTTCGTCAGGATCATTTGAACGCCAGGTTTCTGGACACTTGCGCTACCTGCAAGGAGTGGGTCGGCGGACCGGCGAACCGCACCTACCCTCTCGGGAAGCCGGCGGTCGCAAGGCTTGCCCGCCTATCCCGGCGCGTCTGACACGGCTGAGTTTCGCCGTGATGCTCTCCGCCCTGTTGCGGCTCGCCAAACGTCTACTAGCCAGGGTCGCACCCGGCTGGCATCCGTCCCGGAACCCTCTCGTCGGTCATGTGTTATCGGCTTGGGCCTCGCATAGACGACCGGAGGTTCTCACCACCAAGCATGGCTTCGATCTCTACGTCCCTGCAGAGGATCGATCTCCTATCGTCGTGTCGCTTCTCCTCGAAGGAGAATACGAGCCTGAGGAAACCCGCGCGATGCAGTCGCTGCTGCGTCCAGGTGACGTCGCAATCGATGTTGGGGCCAACGTCGGCTACATGAGTTGCCTCATGGCGCGCCGAGTCGGTGAAGCCGGTGCAATCTACGCCTTCGAGCCGGAGCCGTGCCATGCAGCGGCATTGAGGAGAAATGCCGCGCTCAACGGCATGCCGCAGCTTCGTTGTTATCAGCTGGCGCTCTCGGACAAGGGTGAACAGGTGCCGCTCTATCTGAATCCAGACAATCCCGGCGATCACACTCTCGTCGCTCTCGAGGAACGCGATTCGATCGACATCGAGACTCTCTCCTTCGATTCGTTTTGGAAACGAACAGGAGACTCCCGACCGATCCGGCTGGTGAAAATCGACGTTCAGGGCCACGAACTCGCGGTGATTCGCGGCATGCAGAGAACCCTGACAGAGCAGCAGATCGAAAGCCTGCTGATCGAAATCTGGCCGTACCGTCTCGAAGAAGGTGGCCCATCCTGCGACCACCTGATGCAGGCGCTTATGGACCTGACGTGGACTTGCCGAATTCTGTCGTGCACGGAAGGCATCGAAGTCCACAATCTAGAAGACATCCGGAGAGTCGCTGCTGAACGCAGTTCCGATCGTCACCTCTCCTTCAACGTGCTCCTCCAACGGAGAGGATAGGCGTCGCAGCCCTCCTTTCCGTCTACTGGAAATATCCAAGGCTCTTCATCTGCTCCACGGCCTCCCGGGATACTGCTTCGAGCTCATCGTCGGATGCCTCGATCTGACGCAGCCGCGCGCGCCGCATGCCCGCGAGCTTCTCCACGACATCGGGATGGTCATTCGCCACATCGAACTGTTCTGAAGCATCCTTCGAGATGTGGAACAGCTGCGTCGTGCCCGAGCGATGAAGGAGCTTCCATTCTCGAGTCCGAACGTACCACTCGTCTTTCCAGAATGCGAAAGCGGCTCTGCGGCCGGGATTCACGAGAGACCGACCATCGAACCGGGCTTCGGTCTTCACCTCGGTCACGTCGAGTACCGTCGGCGTGACGTCCAGGAGCTCGACCGGTTCTTCCATTCGACGACCGAGAGTCTGGTCCGGATACTTGACGATCAAGGGTATGCCGATCTGCTGCTCGTAGAGTGCTGTCCCGTGTGTCCACTGGCCGTGCTCGCCGAAGCTCTCCCCGTGATCGGCCGTGACGATGATCAGCGCGTCTTCGAAGAGACGTTGTTCTCTGAGAAACGAAAAGAGCTCTCCGAGAGACTGATCTAAATACCGAATCTCGGCATCGTACAGCCTGATGAGATGGCGACGATCCTCCTCCTTCACCACCCCGGGATCCACCCCCGTCTTGGGGAACAGTCGCGTCGCCCGGATGTCCCCCGTCATACTGCTATCAGCTTCCCAGCTCAGCTCTTCCATATCTGCCGAGTAGGGAGGGAGATATGGGTCGTGAGGATCGAAATAGTGAAGCCAGAGGAAGAATGGCTGATCTGGATTCAGACCAGAAAGCCAGCGACGCGCCTGTGCTGTAATGACATCGGCTGGAGTAGGAGACTTCCAGTGCTGCTCGAATACGTGCTCTCTGTCGATCAGACCGTTGCGGAAGAACTGGTCAAACCCCCGCGGGAGCCCGCACGCTTCCTTCTCGAACTCGAAGTTTGCATTCTCGACGATGGCACCGGTTCGGTAGCCGGCATCAGACAACAACTCGGCCAAGGTCGGTGTATCGGGAGACAGCGCCCGGCCTTGCTTATATCGCGATGACATGAGCTGCAGGACCGATGGGATCGTATGGGGCGCTTGCGACGACGCGGCTTCGAACAAAGTCGCCTGTTCGGCAAAGGCATCCAGGTTCGGCGAGACTGAGCGCTGGTTGTCGTAGGCTCCGAGGTGATCGGCACGCAGCGTATCGATCACGATCAAAATTACGTTCGGTCGTTCGGCCGACTCGGCCACACAGCCGACCAGAAGAATAGCCAGTACGGCGACCACCGAAACGCCGTAGGTCAAGGAGGCGATGGATCTGAGCAAATACCTCATTACATCAGCTGCCGATCATCTGTGAGAACATTTACCAGTCTGAGTTTTCGCGCACTCATGAGCCAGTAGACAAACCAGGGAGAGACCAGAAAGGTCAACGCGACATGACCAGCCCGAATTAGGGCGGCTCCGAGAAGGCCTTGCTGAAAGTCAAGCCCCGCAATCATGTAGGTATAGGCCATGACGAGTTCTTGGATCCCAATGTTGTTCGGTGTTATCGCCAGTACGTTGGCGATCGAGGCGAAGGTCACCACGACCAACGCGATCGGTAGACTGATCTCGAAGTCGAGCGCCCTGTACGCTACGATGCAAACCAGCCCGGAAACCCAATGTTGTAGCAAGATGGACGCGGCGATCCACAGTGTTCTGCCGCGCTGCGCTCGGATCTCTGCGAATCCGTTGACCGCGTTGTTCAGGATCTCGAACAACCGTCCGCTCCTACGAAATCGATAGAGTGGAACATAGAGAGGGACCAGTGCGGCCAAGGTCAGCGATACGCAAACCGCTGCCATCAGCGAGGCATACCTGGACGAGGGTCGAACAACGACCAATACCAGGAGTCCCAACACCGCAGTCGTACCCACGAACAGGACCGCCTTGGCCGCCAGCACAGACGAGAATCTCGAATATCGAGTCCCGGCCTTGCGTTTGAGATACGTCGCTTTGGCGACGACCCCAGGTCTTATCGGGACGAGATAGTTCAGCGCGTTCGACACGAAGGTCAGACCGACCCACTCCCCCAGATCGAGATCAACACCGATGGTCCGTACCAGGAGATAGAACGTGAGGCCCGTCGCCAGGAACACCAGGGCCAGCCCAGCGACGACAGCCAAGAAATCGAGAGGCTTCACCTGGGTCAATACCTGAAACTCGGCACCATGCCGATAGAAATATAGGCCGCCGGCAGCCAGGACGCCCAGCGTGAAGAGGATTCGAATCGCATGAAGCGCTCGGCGTAGTCTCACGCCTTGCGTTCCGAATCGACACGTCGACGATCCTCTGCCGTAGAAGCCAGAGCTCGGAGGAAACGTTCGGAGGCTCTCTCGTGCGAGAACCGGGTCGCATTCTGTCTACCCAACTGCCCCATTCGGTTTCGCAGACCCCGATCCAGAAGAAGACTCTCGATCTGCTCCGCTACCTTTCTCGAGTCGAGTGGGTCGGCGTCTACCAAGAGGCCTGTTTGACCCTCTACCACGGTGTCGCCTGTACCGCCTCCACGAACCGCCACGACTGGGCAACTGCACCAGCCGGCCTCCAAGACCGTCAGCCCGAAGGGCACGTTCTTTTCCAGAAACACATGGACATCGGATGCCGCATAAAAGCTCATGACCGCCGAGTAGTTCGGCAAGAAGCCTGTGAAGTGAACGCGGTCGGCGAGTCCCAAGCTGTCTCTCAAGCGCAGAAGCGAGGGTCGCGATGGCCCGTCCCCAACCACCACACCGTGGGCATCGGGAACGCGATCGATCACATGGACCATCGCGTGTAGAAAGACATCCACGTTCTTTCGCGGAATGAGCTTGTTGATCGTCGTGACGAGAGGTGTGGACTCTCCGATCCCTAGCTCTTTCCGAAGCGCCCTTGGATCGCACTGAGAGGCATCATATTCATCGACACCTGGGGGTACGAGAGCTACATCGGCAAGACCATAGAGTTCTTTGCACCACTTTGCATAGTCCTTCGAAATCGCGAAGAGCCGATCACATCGCGGCGCCAGCCTGCGATCCATATGTCGATACAGCGGCGCCAGGATGGGAACCAACCGACCCAGCAGCCCGTGTGCTTCGATGGTTTCCTCTTGTAGGTCGTAGGCGAATCGGGGCGGCTGTAGACAGTAGTACGCCACTGGCGCATGGGCCCTTCGATAGGCGAAGGCCATCGCCGGCAGGACCGGCGGGCAGAAGAAACAGAGAACATCGGTCTGCCGTGGTAGGCGAGAAGTCAGCGCCGGTGCGAACGCAGTGTCGAAAAAGCTGTCGATCAGGTGGACCCCGGTGAGCCAACGGAATGGGCGACTTGGGACCCGTACTTGAACTCGAGGGTGGAAGAGCCCGACACAGGCGGAATCGACACCACGCGTAACGACGACAACTTCATGCCCTTGCTCCACCGCATAGCGGGAGAGTTGTAGCAGAAGATTCTCAGCCCCGCTGAACGTCTTGAGACGGGGAAACACGAACGTGAGGTGCATAGAGGAGCGCGGTTCTGACGCCCACCATACCTTGGGGGCGAGGGCCGGGCCGGGGCAAGGCGACGGCGAGCGGCAAGTCTACACTGGCCCGTTGCAGGCGACCGATACAACAAAGCCGCATCGGGCAGAGCCCGATGCGGCCTCGGACAAGTGTCCGTTCGTTGCCCGGGCCTTTGGCCCACGAAGGACCTGAGACCCGAGTAGACGCTACAGGTCAGTTCGAGGAATCGCCGACTTCGTCCTGCCCAGCCAACTCGGCTTCGAGCATCTCGACCTTGGCGGTCAGCTCCTGTACGGCGAGCCAAAGCGCCATCTGCACTTCCTGGCCGCTCAGTACTTTCTCAGAGCCACGCGAAAAGACCTCGTGGAAGTCCTCAGCAACGAGTCCGAGCCGGTCCTTGGGCCCCTCGATGAAGTCGTAGCGATAAACCGGAACGTCGGAGACCCGATCCAGGATGTTCGAGATCTCCACTCGACTCAGGTTCTCTTTGAGAGTTCTCGACGAAGAGGCCGTGAACTGCGTATCGCCTGCATTCAGTTCCGACCGCGTACCCGAGTTGCAGCTGCCCTGCGAACCCACGACCAGATCTGAATCGATGTTGGAATCGCAGGCGATTCCCATGTGACCGGTGCCCATATCGAGTGCATAGCCGCGCCGGGTCTGATTGGCCAACGCGTCGTCGAGGAACCGGAGCTTGAAAATACCCGAAGAGTTCAACTGCTGCGCAGCTTGCTCGTCGGAAGTCGCGTCGGTGTCCACCAAGACCATCGAACCACTGGTGCCCTGCACGACGAAGTTTGCGGCCGCTGACGTGTCGACGATGTCGAGATCGAACGATGGCGACGCTGTACCGAGACCGACATTGCCATTTACATCGACGAAGATCGAGCTCGTCGGTGCGCCCGGCCGGATGCGGAACGGCAGAGTCGAGCCGTTGGTGACGTCACGGATGAAGAAGTTCGTCTCGTTGCCGGCGACATCCCAGGTCTGGGGCGCGAAGCCGGAAGAGCCGTCCTGCTGCAGCCGCAGTGTCGGAGTGTCGCCGTCGATGGTGTGGATCTCCGTCGAAGGCGTCGAGGTACGGTTACCGATACGGCCGCCGTCGTCCACGTAGAGCGAGTGACTGCGGGCATTGGCCTCTACCGTGAACGGTGTGCGGCTACCGCTGATGTCGTCGATGGAGAACTTCGACGCACCGCCGTTGGCCGAGGCGTTGGCGGTCAGCTGCCAATCGGTGCGCGGGAAGCCGGCCGCCACCGAAGTGTCGTCGAATTTGATGCGCAGGTTGTTCTCTTTCAAGCGAATGGTGTCGAAGCTGAACGACTCGCCGTTGACGCAGTCGAAACCGATGCAGGCGCTACCGTCGACGATCAGATCGTCGTTGATCACGAAGTCCTTGTTGAGGCTGGGAACGTCCTGATCCACGACAGCACTTTGACTGGTGACCAACCCGCTCACGCCGGCGGCCAAGCCACCCTCGGCGAGCTTGGGTCCTGAGCCCTCTTCTTGCTGGTTCGGATCGTAGATGATCTCACTACGGAAGACGGTGAAACCGGAGTTCTGAGTCTGCGGATCGGTGGGCAGCTTGCCGTCCCTGCACAACTGATCCACTTCAGAATTGTCACCGGTCTTGCGGGCGATCTGCAAAACCTCTATGACCGAGTTGTCGATCTCGGGGATCACAGTGACCTCGAAGCGGTACATACCGTCGATCGTGGTCTCGTCTAGCTTGAAGTACAGCTCGCCATCTTCTTTGAGAGAGCGGCGAACCTTATAGTTGCAGGGTCCGGTGATGGTCAACGTCATGTCCGCCGCCTCCACCTGCGGGAAGAACGCCAGCGCATTGCCGTAGTTCTTGACCAAAACGGGTTCTTTTTCACCAAACGCCGTGACCGGTAAAAGCAGCAGCGCAGCGAGAGCTACGCCGAGCGCGAGTCGGAAGGATTTCGAATACATGTACGTGGCCTCCTGAGTCAGTTTCGACTCCAAGATCGTGCTCCTCTGCACACGTCGATTGCAGCAGGAAGTCCTGAAGCCCTTTGCCGGCACCCCGATGCCGTTAGATCCGATTGTGATGTGACACGCGTCAAGCTAGAAGATATGTTCATAGTCTAATCGATGGCTATCTATCGATCTAGAGCCCCTCGAAACCGATCAACCAGCTGCGCGTTTCACTGGTCACATCTGGTACTACGACAAACGGAGAGAAAACCCGCCACTCAAAAAGAAGAATCCTTCAGTTCGAAGGTGAGTGACGGACGGCAGGGGTCACGTCTGATAGCACCGCCATGGACATGCCACGGGTTCAACGCTCCGTTCGCACCCCCGCTCCTGCCCCGCTCAGTCGTGAGATACATACGCGGACATCGCTGCCAGGTCCGTCCTGGATCGGACCCCTCGCCGCCAGGTGTCATGCCAAAGCTGGCTGGTACTCCCAACACAAACGGGCGCCGCAAGCGGCGCCCGTTCAAGATTCGAACGGATCGGTTCTCGATCGCGTTCGCGAGAAAGCCAGATCCTACTGCTGGCTGTCCTGCTCCATGGTGCTCACCTTCTCCAGCAGCTCGCGGTTCTGTGCAGCGAGCTCCTTGATAGCGAGCCACAAGGCCATCTGTACTTCCTGGCTGTTGAGCTCTTTGTCAGAGCCACGACCGAAGACAGAGTGGAAATCCTCAGCCATGAGACCGAGCTTGTTCTCGGGCCCATCGATGAAGTCATACTGATAGACATCGATAGCGGCAATGCGGTCCAGAATGTTGTCGACCGCGATCGGCTCGAGATTCTCTTTGTATGTACGGGACGACGTGGTGCTCCAGTTGGCGTCTCCAGCGTTGATCCAAGAGCGGGGTGTCGAGGCACAAGAAACGTTGCCGCCACCGGCGACTACGAAGTCCTGATCGGCACCGCCCGTGCAGTTGACGCCCACACCGGTACCTGCGATGTTCATCGCGATACCGTCCGCCGCGCTACCGAACGCGCTCGTCAGCCCACGCATCCGAAGGGCTCCGTCGTTCACGAGAAACTGTGCGGCCTGTTCATTTGCTCCCGCGCCAGCATCCTGGAGGATCATCGCTGCAGAGGCACCACCTTCTACCAGGAAGTTCGCCGAGTTGGCTCCGGTGTCACGGATGTGAAGATCCTGCGAAGGAGCATCTGTACCCAGACCGATATCACCATCTGCAGCGATGAAAATCGAATCCTCCGGCGCACCCGGCTTGGAGCGGAAGAAGAGCTTGGAGCCGTTGGTGACGTCGCGAATGAAGAAGTTGGCCTCGTTCGCAGCGATATCGTAGGTCTGTGGCGTGAAGCCATCGGAACCGTCCTGCTCGAGGCGCAGGGTCGGGCTGTTGCCTTCCACGATATGAATGTCGACCACCGGGTTGGCAGTCTTGACGCCGACGTCACCGTCCGCCTCTACATAGAGGGTGTTGACCGGCGCGCCCGCTTCCACACGGAACGGGATCCGGCCCGCGGTCGAGTCTTCGATACCGAGGTAGTTGGCACCGCCGTTGCCTGAGTCGTTCGCAATCAGACGCCAATCGTTCTGCGGGAAGGAAGCGGAATTCGACGTATCGTTGAAGTGAATCCGCAGGTTGTTCTCTTTGAGACGGAGGGTATCGAATCCGAAGCTCTCACCGTTGACGCAGTCGAAGCCGAAGCAGCCGCTGCCCTGGACGACCAGGTCGTTGGCGATTACTTGAGCTTTCTCGAGATCGTCGAAATCTCCGGCACCCGCAGAAGCCTGGGGAACGACGACGCTGCCGCCCTCGATGCGGAAGCTACCGAAGAAGCTGGCAGCTTTCTCGCCTGCGGCTTCGCTGCGGTCACGCTTTGCAGCGTTGAGGCGAATCTCCCACTTGTACTGGCCATCGGGCAGGGCGTAGCCTGCCTTGTCCCAGATCGAGAAGGACGGAGCTTCGCCGCTACCGAAGGCTTTCTGCGAATGGAAACCGGCCGGACCGCCGATCGTCAACGTGCCGCCATGAGCGGCTTTGTCGAGGCTCCAGGTGGCGCCGTCGCCATGGCCGAACATCGAGGCCGCGAAGGCGCCACTGGCGAGGAACAGGCAGGACAGGAATACGAAAAGGGTTCGAAGGGAGTGGGCTTTGGTCACGATTGCCTCCTGAGGACTTTGGGGTTTGCAGTCTCCACTAGGCCTCGCCCGATCTCCAACCGCGAGATGCGAAGTTCTCGCTCCGTGCCCGAAACGCCAAAAGGCGTGTCGTCGACCCGAGTTTCCCACCGCGGCTTCGAATCAAAGCATCGAACGGTGAAACTCTTACCTTCTGCGGAAGCTCACCCCGATAACGAGTTCCCGATGAAGGTCCGCGGGTCAATGGCACGCGTCGAAGAGGACAAGATAGCGGACGCCCGAGATCGTAGCCTGAACATCGCAGTCTGTCAACCCCCTCGGCCTGTTTTTCTCGCGAGGGACAGATCGCGTCGTTTCTCGTACGCCGTCGGACGCCGCAGTCCGGGTCCTGCGCGCGACCTTGCCCGATGCGATGCCACGGATCTCGGGCGCGGCGTCGATGACGCTTCCTGCCGTAGGATCGAGTCGTGGAAAACTCGATTCGGCGGCATGGCGACTCGGAGGGTTCATCCTCCACTGCCTTCGTTATCAGTGGATTGCTGCCTCACCCACCGATCGTCGTTCCGGCGGTGGGCGGATCGCGGGTGGACGGCTGCCGTGCAACACACGACGCATGCCGTGAGTTGGCGCGCCGCGTGGTGTCGAGATCTCCTGGCCGGCTGATCCTGCCGTCTCCCCACTCTCCGAGGAGACACACTGCCTTCGGTCTCTCATCCGCGGCACGGATCGCGGGCGACCTACGCCGGTTTGGCGCACCAGATGCTGGGATCGATCTGCCGGCCGACCCCGAGATGGCCAAACGGATTCGGCGCGAGGCGGCACGCCGTGGTTTGCAGACTTGGGATCTGCCCGCCGACGAGCCGCTCGATCACGGCGCTTGCGTGCCCTTGTGGTTTCTCTGCGAGGCTGGATGGCGGGGCCCTACGACCTTGGTCAGTCTGCCGGTGCTGAGGGATGCCGCCGTCTATGAGCGGTTCGGTGGCGTCTGCGCACGGGCAGCTCAGGAGCTCGACGGTCGCGCCGCCTTCGTCGCCAGCGGCGACATGAGTCACCGGGTGTTGCCAGGTGCTCCCGCCGGTTTTCATCACCGCGCAGTCGAGTTCGACCACGAGCTGACCGAGCTGGTACGCGACGGTAGGTTGCGGGAGATCGCCACCATCGATCACGAGCTGCGTGAGCTCGCAGCCGAAGATGCCGCGGACACGTCGATCATGGCCTGCGCAGCTGCTGAATATCGCAGCGATGGGCACCAGGTGCTGTCCTATGAGCATCCCTTCGGCGTCGGCTATCTCGTCGCAATCTTCTTCGACGAGCTTGCTGCGCCGACGACGCGAGACCAGTAACAATCCGAGCACCTGCCCCGTTGGTGGCCCTCGCGACAGATGCGAGGCCGACTTGCGCCCACTGGCCGACTCCGCCACTGCAATAACCTGTCGCCATCAGATACACCACAGCACCCGACCCTGGTTCGGTCTCCGTCGTCCTTGGGAGGCCGATCGGCTCAGACGACTCTTCGTCTACACATGGAATGGAGTGATCAGGTCATGACCTTTCGAAGGCTGAGTTCTCTTCTTCTTGCCGCCCTGATGCTCGGCATCTGTGCACAATCCGCTTCCGCCCAGAAATATCCGAAGCTCGCCCCATACGAGGAAATTCGCTGGAACCCAGAGGTACAGATCGACGGTACCTGGTACATCCTGCGCTCGATCGACGAGCTGCCCGTGGTCGAAATGGTCGCATTCGCCAAGCGACAGTACGGCCCCCGTTGGGAAAAGCGGATCAGCGAGGATCTCGTTCAAGTACTCACCGAGATGGGACGTGCCCCAGGCGAGACGGTTCGGCTCGTCGTCTACGACTGGGGGACTGGGCAGGAGGAGACGTTCGATGATGTGGCCTTGACCGCCAAGAACCGTCGCTCGATCCTGGACTCGAGGCGCACCGAAGAGTCCAAACCAGCTGCCATCTCGACTGCCCAACCCCAGGATCTGCGGCGCGCCCTCGACGACTTCCGAGCCGCCCTCGACGGTCGATGGTCCTACCGACACGCCAACCGCGCAGATTTCGTCACTGCCTTTTCCGACTTGCACCAGAAGGTCGACTCGGGCATCTCGATCAACGAGTTCGGAATCGAGCTACAAAAGATCGTCTCGCTCGGCATCGATGGCCACGCCGGTGTTTCCGGCATCGATCTGCCGTCCGAAGGCTACCTGCCGTTCCTCGTCGAGCCTGTCGGAGATCGGTTCGTTGCCTTCAAACCCGATCGGAGCGGATTCCTGGTCGACGGATTCCCTTACCTGACGAAGATCGACGGCAAAGAAGTTTCCGACTGGTGTGAGGTCGCGTCCTCTCTCGAGCCGAAGGGCTCCCCCCAATTTGTCCGGCGCCATTGCCTGCGCAACCTGCGAGCTCTTGACTTCGTCCGAGGCCTGATGAGCCTGCCAACAGAGGATGTCGTCGAGGTCGAGCTAGCTGCCGAGGAACATGCAAACCGCAAGACGCTCATGCTGCCCGTCGCGAAGCGCTCTCCAACCTACGGCAAATGGCCACGCGGAGACTCCCGCCATCTCGACGGAAAGATCGGCTACCTCAGACTTTCCGCGATGGATGAAAACGCGGTCGAAGAGATTCGAGAATGGATGCCGAAGTTTCGTGACACGGTCGGCTTGGTCGTAGACGTTCGCGACAACGGTGGCGGGTCACGCGAAGCTCTGCGATGGCTTTATTCGTACCTGGCTTCTCCGGACGACCCACCACGCGCATTCACTGCCGCAGCCTACCGTCTACACGAAGAACACCAGGACGACCACCTAGCTCAGCGGTTCATGTATTCCGTCGACTCCAAGGAATGGACGGAGAGCGAGCGCCGAGCCGTAGCGCGGTTCGCAAGAACTTTCCGACCGGAGTGGGATCTCCCCGAGGATCAGTTCAGCGACTGGCACTACATGGTTCTGAGTCGTCTCGCTGACCCCCGCATCTACCACTACCCGAGACCTGTCGTGGTGCTGATGAACGCCAAGTGCTTCAGCGCGACCGATATCTTCCTCGCTGGATTGAAGGGGATGGAGAACGTGACGCTCCTCGGAACTTCCAGCGGTGGCGGTAGCGCCTTGTCGCAACGAGTCGGCCTCGGCGCAACACCATTCCGCCTACGCATTGGCTCGATGGCGTCCTTCCAATCGAATGGCAAGCTCTTCGACGGGAACGGCGTACCCCCGGACGTCGAGGTCGAGCCGGTGCCGATCTACTACATCGGAGGCGAGGACAACGCGCTCGAGGAGGCCGTCGAGCGGCTTCATGGCAGGTGACAGCTGCAGATCGGTGCCCCTCGACACAGATCCCGACCGGGCTACCGTCACTAGCAGTGAACGATGTAGACCGAGCAGTCCGGAGATCCCGGACCGCTTCGTCGTTCAGTCTCCAGTTCTCCGAGTCGACTCGATGAGACGATGTACGTGACGAGCCACCCGCTCACGTAGGTCGAGTAGTGCGCCGTGCTCTAGAGCCGTGTCACCGTCGGATAACTCCGACAGCTCATGGTCCACCAACTCGTGGACGAAATAGTGCAGATCCGCCATCTTCTCGGCTTCGGTGGCTTCGACATATACCGCGTCCACCTTGGCCCTGAGCCGGCTCACAGCCTCGTCGAGACGTTCGCGGAGGTGAGGGGGAAACTTCACTTCGAGGGTGGTCGGCATGGCAGAAGGATCTCAGTCGACGGTCTCGGGCTGCAGCTGTTCTTCGTTACCTAACCACCGAAGGACGCTTGCTATTCCACGAAGTAGAACGGACTGGACCAAGCGGCGCCGCCATCGCGCTGAACGACCCGGACATAGAGCCACTCCCCAGCAACGACCGGGCCCGGATCGACGACAAAGCTGCACTCGAGCCGATCGTCGCAGGCCACTACCATGGCGACACCTCCTGCCGAGTCCTCCGAGACCCCGACAGAGCCACGCACGATGTCGATCCGCTCCAGGGGCGACGACGTCAACGCTTGTACCAGGAGATCCCCGGCACCGATACCCGGAACACGGTCGGCGGCGTCCTGCGCCGACGAGGTCTCACGACCGGCCGAACCGACATCGCGCACCGGAACCTCCGAGCCCATGCGCCAGCCGCCATAGACCGCCCGCAGCACGATCCGCGGCCCATTGGTGGCGTAGACACTACGCCGCCGCAGTGCATCAGCCACCGCCGAGCGGCTATGGGCGCTGGCGTGAATCGCGGCCAAGCCACCCGACGGTGACGCGAGGTGACCCAGACCCGGATGGCCGTCGTGGCCATCGGAGCTGCCCAGGAACCCGAAGCGATACCCGCGGGCCAGCGCATCGCGGACAAAGTTGCCCGCCACCGGGCGGTGGATCGGGTGCGGCGCATCGGCCGCCTCGCTCGCGCCGTGGACCGACACGATCTCCGTCACCGGCTCGAGCACAGGATTCGGTCGAATGGACCAATCTTGGGCAATGGGCCCCCCGGCGGTGTGGTGCGCGATGGTCATCGCGTCGAGACCATCCAGCGCCGCCCACAACTCTTCCGGGTGGTCGTACTCCTCCTCGATCGAAGATAGCAGCCGAGCGTCGGCAACGTCGAAGAAGAGGACGTGCCGGTGTCCGTGCAACCAGTTCGTCCATTCGAAACCGGGCAGGGTCACGAATCGCCCGGGTTCGTGGTATTCCTCCGTGACTTGGAGAATTTGATGCCAGGTACTTTCGTCCTGGTCCAAGAAGCGCAGACCCCAGTGGTCGTGGTCCGTGATCGACACGACGTCCAACGCCGCCACATCTCTCGCGTAGCGCAACAGATCCTCCGGCAGCCCGGTCCCGTCGGAGACGTTAGAGTGATTCTGCAGATCGCCCCAGAGAATCGGCAAGGCGCCCTCGGCTACTTGCAACGGATTGGTGAGCTGGTCGAGGGTCGTCGCACCGATTCTTCCCTGGACCCGGATCCTGACGACACCAGTATCCCTGGTCGCCAAGCTCAGCTGCCGAACTCCCCGATCTCCTCCTTGAAACAGCACCTCCGAGGGTACATCCAGGAGGCCAGGAGGTTCTGCAGCCAGAGTGAGCGTGCCCGTGAAGTCCGTCCACGCACTACCGCGCGCATCGAGCACCGCCAGCGTCAATCGAGCCGTCTGCCCGGGACGACGGGTCGACGGTAGAACTGCTACCAGGCGTGCCGGCGGCCCCGGAGCGACGTCGATCCTCGGCACATCGCGCAGAAGGTCCCGCACGCCGTCACCATCCCCATCGACCGCGATCCAGAAACGCTCGCCTCGCTCGGCGAACCGATCGGCGCGAGCACCGGCTACACCCGCGCCGTAGCGAAATATCAGGCGATCACCCTCGTCGAGACGCCCGGATCGCAGCGTGACGCCCAGGAGCTGTTGGTCCAAGGTCCGTACATCGAGCTCCACACCTTCCGGCCCTCGCACCTCGGTATATCCAGGCGCCGCTGGTGACTCGGCCTGCGGTGTAGACCACCCCCAGAACGGAGAAATCTGGAGGAACACAGTCCCCCCTTGGGCCACGCCGTGTCGCCCCGCCTCGAAGTGCACGGTCCAACGCGCGAGATCTGACGCCTGCACGATCTCGCCGCGGTTCTGAGTAGGTTCGATCCAAGCCCGGCCCCCACCGTCGGCCGGGTGCCGTTCCGCCTGAAGATCGGCACGTAGAGCATCGACGATGTCGCCGCGCATCTCTCGTCCGGGCGACTCGGCCGACTCGAGACCCGCCGGAGTCACCGCCTCCTGTTCCCCTGGATCCCTCGTCCCATCGCAACCAACCATGGCGACAGCGAGGAAGAGGAGCGCCCAACGGAACCCGACTTCGACGCCAGCGAAGAGCGGGCAGGTCCGACAGTCCATGACTGGCACGGTAGCATGCCATCCAGCATGCTCCGCTTCCTGCGGACTCCGGTAAGAGCGGAGTGAATTTCATCGCCTCTTCCTGGCATCTTCACAGACGGACTTCACTCTGTCGCCGGCCGCCGCAGCGGGTCCGCCGGCGGACCTCGTCTCACGAATCCGCCTGTTCTGGGTCCGCCACGGCCCCCAAACCAGAGAGGAAAAGAGGAACATGACTTTCAAGCAGCATCGTATGTCCGCGCTCTTCGTAGTCGGGCTCGCTGCTCTGCTGCTGGCTCCCGTCGCACTAGCCGACGATTGGGTCGCCAAGTGGAGCAACGGCCACAAGATCGAAAACTCAGACAAAGGCCACAAGCTGAAGTTCGGCGGTCGGATCCAGGCCGACTACCAGTTCGCTGACTCCGACGAGTTCGACGTCGAAGACGGCTTCGAATTCCGCCGCGCCCGGCTTTTCTTCTCGGGCACGGTCTACAACCGTATCGAGTTCAAGGCTCAGTACGACTTCGCCGGCGGAGACGCCGACTTCAAGGACGTCTGGCTGGGCATCAAGAATGACTGGGGCAAGATCAAGTTCGGGCACTTCAAGGAGCACTTCTCCCTCGAGGAGCTGACCAGCTCGAAGTACCTCACCTTCCTCGAGCGCTCCCTCCCAGTGCAGGCGTTCTCGCCGAGCCGTAACTCCGGTGTCGGCTTCGAAGGCAAGAACGGCGACAAGTTCAACTGGGGTGTCGGCTGGTACTACGATGCCGACGGGTTCGGCGTCTCCACCGACGAAGACAACACCAACCTGACCGGTCGCATCGCCTTCCGTCCCTACTACGAGGACGGCAACCTCTTCCACATCGGCCTCGGCGCCACCTTCAAGGACCGCGCGTCGTCCATCCGCTTCCGGGCTCGTCCGGAAAACCACATCGGCGGCCGCCTGGTGGACACCAAGTCCTTCTCCGCTTCCGGCGCCGACATCTTCAACTTCGAGCTCGCCACCGTCGCTGGCCCGTTCTGGGCTTCCGCCGAGTACTTCAGTGCGGACGTCGACTCCTCTGCCAACGGCGATCCGTCCTTCGACGGTGCCTACGTGCAGGCCGGCTGGTTCCTCACCGGCGAGAGCCGTGCCTTCAAGACATCGTCCGGCGCCTTCAACCGCATCAAGCCCGCCGCCAACTTCGGCGAAGGCTCCGGTGCTTGGGAGCTCAAGTTCCGCTACTCGACCATCGACCTCAACGACGGCACCATCTCCGGCGGCGAAGAGGACAACATCTCGGTGGGCGTGAACTGGTACCTCAACCCGGTGACCCGCCTGATGATCGACTACGTCGACGCCGACGTGGACAACAAGGGCGACGCCCAGTATTTCCTCGTGCGCTGGCAGGTCGATTTCTGATCCCGACGATCAGAATCTAGGAAGCTCTCGCGGGCGGCCTTCGGGCCGCCCGTTTCGTTGGTGAGGATCGGACGAAGCCTGCGCCCTACGCCTCAGCGCGCGGAAGGATGCCCTCGTACTTGGCGATGATCTCGAGCATGATCTCGTCCGCACCTCCGCCGATAGACAACAGGCGGCTGTCGCGGAACGACCGCGCGACCAGGCTTTCCCACATATAGCCCTGACCACCCCAGTACTGGAGGCAGGCGTCCGAAACCTCACGCGCCAGCCGCCCAGCCTTCAGCTTGGCCATCGAGGCGAGGCGTGTCACGTCATCCCCGGCCACCATCTGCTCGGTGGCCCGGTAGACGAGAGAACGTAGCGCTTCCACCTCGGTCTTGAGCTCGCCGATGCGGAAGTAGACGACCTGGTTGTCGAGGATGGAACGCCCGAAGGCCTTCCGCTCACGGGTATGCTCGATCGTCGCATCGATGACGTCCTCCATTCCCGCCAGGGAATTGGCCGCCGCCCACAAACGCTCTTCTTGAAACTGCTCCATCTGATAGGCGAATCCCATCCCTTCCTCGCCGATCAGACAACGGGCCGGTACTCGCACGTCGTCGAAGAAAAGCTGCGCTGTGTCGGACGACCACATGCCCAGCTTGTCGAGCTTGCGCGAGCGTTCGACGCCGTGAGTATCGAGGGGGACCACGAGCAAGCTCTTGTTGCGATGGGGTGCGCCCTCGCCTGTGTTCACCAAAGCGCACATCCAGTCGGCCTGCCAACCATTGGTGATCCACATCTTCTCGCCACGGATCACATAGTCGCCACCGACGCGGCGTGCGGTGGTCCGGACCGACGCCACGTCGGACCCAGCACCCGACTCGGAGATGCCGATGCAGCCCACCAGGTCACCCGCGATGGTGGGCGCTAGAAAGTCACGCTTGAGCTCTTCGGAAGCATAGCGTTCGAGAGCTGGCGTACACATCGCCGCCTGGACGCCAATGGCCATGGGAACGCCACCGCATCGGATGTGTCCCAGGCACTCGGCTGCGAGGACCTCATAGGTCCAGTCGAGACCAGCACCCCCGTATTCTTCGTCCTTGGTGATTCCGAGGAAGCCCGCATCGCCGAGCTTCTTGAAGACCTCGTGAGACGGGAAGATCCCAGCCTCCTCCCATTCCTCGACGTGCGGGTTGATCTCGTCTCCGATCAGTTGCAACAGACTCTCCCGCAGCAACCGGTGCTCTTCCGTGATTCGCATCGACTCTCCTCGACCGGCCAGTTCCCGACACATGCCCATCGAGCAGGATATCGGAGAGCTCCCGCGGATGCTCGATTCGCCGTGCACAAGCTCAGCCACGGCAGCCCGCCAAAGCTATTGGTGTCCAGCGCGGAGAGCTCTTCGGAGCCTTGGACTCCGACGGCATACAAGACGCGATGGCGAGGAATAGTTGAGCTACTCGGAGGAGAAGCTACCCTGGGCGACGAAGAACCGCCCCTAGGATCGACGAACTCTAGCTACTGGGTACTAATCCCCGACCGGACCTGCAGCTGCGAATCCGTACGCCAAGCGCAGCGGCCCGACGGCCTGCTTCCAGCCGACCGACGCGTCGTCCGTCAGTAACAAGTCCGTTGCCCCCGAGCTGGCCAAATCTTCGGCCAGACGTCGTAGATCTCGTCGCAGTGCGCCGTCCGGCATCTCCGAATTCGACTCGACCACCAGACGAGTCTCCAGGCCGTACGCAGCCAGAATGCGTACCGCCTTGCACAGCCGCTGCACGTAGGGTGAATCGAAACCCAAGCGGCGGAGACGGGCAGCATCGAGCCGGAACTCCACACGCACCGCGTGATCGCGGTCCAGCCAATGCAAGACCTCTACGTCCTCCACTACCTTGTCGGTTCGGCAGGTGAGTCGAAGACGCAACCCCAGAAAACCGTCGAGGCATGCAAGGAGGCGACGCCTCTCGGGCAAGCTCTCCCACGGCTCTGCGGCGGTGCCGAGGACCACTGGACGACCTCGACGGGCAGCTCGTACTGCGCGTTCTTTCGGAGGAAGGACGAAGTCGCGTAGCCGACGCCAACGTCCGCGAGAATTCGTGATGCCTGCCGGTCTAGAAGGTGCCGGCATGGCGACTCCACAGGAAAAGCCGCCGTTTTCCATCCAGACTGTCGACTGAGCGGATCGAAGTGATGTGGTGGGCATGGTTGAGTCCGTCCGTTGATGATCTCGATAGAGCTTCGAGTCGATGCAGGTGGCATGCGACTAACGCCTTTCTTTCGCCTATCTTACGCCCCTTTTCCGCCTCGCGTCAAGATGACGTTTTCGGCCACTCCGAGTCGGCGCGTATCATCCGGGCGTGCCTGAACTGCCAGAGGTCGAAATCGTCCGTCGTAGCCTGGAACGACGTCTCACGGATTGTGTGTTCGATCGAGTCGAGGTTCGCGCCCCTGCTTTGCGCGAACCCCTCGACCGAGCAGCCCTCGAAGCTCTCCAGGGCTGCCGAGTGGAGTCGCTCGAGCGTCGGGCGAAGTATCTTCTGATCCGCGTGACCTCGTCGCGACGCGAATCCTGCAACATCCTCGCGATTCATCTAGGTATGAGTGGTCGCTTCACGGTCGTTCCAAAGGATGAGCCCTATGCTCGGCACGAGCACCTGGCGATCCACCTACGAGACGCAGACGGCCATCGTCGGGGCAGACTACGGCTCGTAGATCCCCGCCGCTTCGGCCAAGCCTTCGTCCTCGATGCGGCCACCTGGCAGAGCGACCGGCACTTTGCTCATCTCGGCGTCGAGCCAGTCGGGGATCTGGTATCCGAACCGTTCGGCGGCAGCTACCTTGAATCTCAGGCGGAGGGTCGACGTGGCCCGATGAAGGCGTTTCTGATGGACGCCCGGGTGGTGGTCGGTGTCGGCAATATCTACGCCTCCGAGGCGCTCTGGAGAGCTCGCGTGCATCCTAAGCGATCGGTAGCGCGTGTATCGATCCGCACCTGGAATCGCCTAGCCGAGGCGATCCGCGGCGTGCTGAACGACGCCATCGCAGAAGGAGGCACTACGTTGAACGACTTCACTGACGGCGAAGGCAACGCGGGCTATTTCCAGGTTTCCCTCGATGTCTATGATCGCGAAGGCGAACCCTGCCGTCGCTGCGAGGGCAGGGTTCGACGCATCGTGCAATCGAATCGGAGCACCTACTACTGTCCCGGTTGTCAGCGCTGAACCGTCGTGGTTCGGAGAACTGTTTGCCAGCCTGTTCGGGGCGGTAGAAGAGCTCTGCTCCGGATCTGCACCGCTCCGTCCCCCGAAAGCCTCACGTCACTCGCGCTCTACGCCTCGTCCCTTGGTAGCGTGACACGGTGACCCAACAGGTTCATTCGCTCCGTCGCTACGGCCCGGCCCTCACCCTCTCGGTCGCGATCTGGAGCACGGCACCCATCCTGGGCTTGGCGCGAGACGCGCTCTTCGAACGCTTCTCCCAGGATGCCGTCCGACTCCTCGCGATCGTTCTGGGAGGATTGCTGGTGCTGGTGTTGGCGTTCGCCGTGGGGTGGATCCTGCGCGAAGTGCGTCGGAGTACCCTCCGACGCAGCGGGTGGCGATGGCTCGGGCTCGGTGTAGCTCTGGCCCTCCTTTGGTTTCAAGTCCAGGGTTTCCGGATCGGTATCCCGGCCTCCGATGTTGCGGAGAAGGTACATATCGTGGAGTACGGCCTCTTGGCCTTCCTTCTGTATCGGGGCGCCCGTCGGGCACCGCGTTTTCTGGGTATCTCTCGGGGTTCACCGGGCGATGCGGGCATCGTCCTCGTTCCGCTCTTCGGTGCAGCGCTGGCGGGCATCGTCGACGAATCGGTTCAAGGCTTCTTTCAGCTCCGCACGGGTGACATCCGCGACGTAGCGCTCAACGCGCTGGCAGGCCTGACGGGTCTGGTTTTGACACTCACCGTGTCGCCGCCCACTTCGTGGCGACGGCTCGAATCGCCTCGCCGAGGACTCGGGTGGCTCGTCGCCACCACCGTTCTGGCGCTGGGTCTCTTCTTCTCGGAAGCACACCTCGGGCACGAGATTCATCACCCCGAGGTCGGGCGCTTCGTCTCGTGGTTCGAGGAAGAGGAACTACTTCGTCTGCAAAACGAGCGCGGCTCCCGCTGGGCGACGGATCCGCCGACTCTGAACCCTTGGCACCCTGAGGACTACTACCTCACCGAAGCCGCATGGCATGCAAACCATCGGAATGCCAGCATCGAAAGCGGCGACCTCTGGATGGCAGTACAGGCCAATCGGTTGCTCGAGACGTACTACGAGCCGT
The DNA here is from genome assembly GCA_028066595.1 of Thermoanaerobaculia bacterium. GTDB lineage: Bacteria > Acidobacteriota > Thermoanaerobaculia > Multivoradales > J023 > JAUIJL01. The sequence goes on along the minus strand of JALCBJ010000058.1, from coordinate 4,824 downwards.
TTCTCGATCTCGAGTCGTTCCGAGGATCCGGTCGGCATCGCTGGAACGACTCATATCGCGACCGCTTTTACGCGGAGCATCCAGCGATGCCAGGGATCTACCTCAGCCCGGTCCTCCGATCTCGGCTCGAAACCCGGATCCCGCGTGGTCTCTGGCTGACAGCCACCGTCATCGTCGCCGCTCTGTCGTATCGACTGACGCGGGGCCGGCAGCGGCTCGAAGGCCCACGCTAGACGGACGGCGGATGGGCTAGAATCGCCCTCATGGCGTGTCAGCATAGACACATCGGATGAGGAGCCGAGAATCGGATGAGGAGCCGAGAGATGAACCTTCCAGCAGAGTCCGCGTTCGGGAAGAGCTTGCCGATCCACCTTCGACGACGCACTGCGCTCTTCCCGGTGCTGTGTCCTGCACTTTTTCTGCTGTGTCTTGCCATGGCCGCGGCACCGGGAGTCGGAGACGAACGGGGCGACGCCAAGTACTCGCGACCGTTGGGTCTCACCAACACATACCTCGTATCTGCTGACCGCGTCGAGAAGGTATCTCTTCCCCGTCTCGACGTCGCCAAACTGATGGAGCAGGATCGCATCGCGGCCATGAAGGATCAGCCGCTTCGATTCGCGGTGCCTCAGCCGGTCTTTCGCGGCCTGAACAAGGGAGGTCTGTGGGAGACACTTCCGGACGGGCGACACGTCTGGCGGCTCGTTCTCGAAGCGGAAGGCGCCACCGGCATCGCCCCCGTCTTCGACCGGTTCTATCTGCCGCCCGGCGCGGAGCTCCATCTCTACGCTGCCGACGGCAGTCTGCGCGTGCGACCGTACACGGCGGCGGACAATCGAAGGCATCGGGAGCTGTGGGCTCCGATGGTGACCGGCGACCGCCTCGTCATCGAGTTGGTCCTGCCCCAGGGCGCTCGCGATCGAGCAGAGCTCCATATCTCGGAGGTCGGCCACGCCTACCGCGACTTGCGGGGACGTACGACAGCTGATCTGGGCGAGAAGTCCGGTGCCTGCAACATCGACGTCGCATGCGATCTGGGGCAGCAGTGGGCTGACGAAGTGCGAGGTGTGGCCCACCTTCAGATCGGCTTCTTCGTCTGCACGGGTTTTCTCGTCAACAATACGGCAGAGGACGATCGCCCATTGCTGATGACCGCCAACCACTGTGGCGTGACCGCCGGCAACGACCAGAACGTCCTAGCCTTCTGGAATTTCGAGAACACCACCTGTCGCGCGCCGGATTCCGCCGAATCGGGCGGCAACGGCGACGGAGTGCTCGACGAGTTCACGACTGGCATGTCGTTGCTGGCGGCAGACGATCGTTCCGACTTCACCATCGTGGAACTGGCGGAATCACCGGAGCCGTTCGACGTCTTTTTCTTGGGCTGGGATGCACGCAGGATCGCGCCTGCGTCGGCGGTCTCCATTCATCATCCGCGAGGGGAAGAGAAGCGCATCAGCCGTGAGACGGGTGCGACGCTGTTCGACGTCTACCCGGACCCCGCTGTACCGCCCGACACCGACTCACATATTCAAGTGCCTGACTGGGATGAGGGAACCACCGAAGGAGGATCCTCCGGATCGCCGCTGTTCGACGAGACCAGCCGCCGGGTGGTCGGCCAGCTACACGGTGGACTCGCGGCCTGCGGCAACGACCTACCGGACTGGTACGGCGCCATGTGGCGTTCCTTCGAGCTCGGTCTGGCGGACGTCCTCGATCCGACCGGCAGTGGCACTGCATTCCTCGACGGGCGAAACTTCGGCGACTCGACGCCAGATCCCGACCCCGATCCGGATCCTGACCCCGATCCCGACGACGTGGAACCCTTCACCTGCGTCGAAGACGCCACCACGCTCTGCCTCCAAGGAGGTCGTTTCCAGGTCAAGGCTTCCTGGATGGACTTCCTGGGCAACGCCAACGACGGTCGCGCCGTACCCACGTCACACGGAGATTCGGGCATGTTCTGGTTCTTCACTCCTGGGAACCTGGAGCTGGTCGTCAAGGTGCTCGATTCCTGTAGCTACAACGACCGTTTCTGGTTCTTCGCCGGCGGCGCGACCAACGTGGAGTACACCTTGACGGTGATCGACAGCCAGACCGGCAAGGTCAAGATCTACGACAATCCGCTCGGCATGATCGCCAGTGCGGTGACTGACATCGAAGCGTTCTCCACCTGTCCGTGATCCTGTACTGACTCCGAGCCGAGAAAGGCCGATGAACCGCAACCATCCCTACCTGTCCCGTACGCAGATCATAGGATTCGTTCTACTGGCGACCTGCCTTGCCGTACCTGGTTCGGCCCAGCCAGTCGGATCGGAAACGCCCGCCCCGATCGGTCTATCCGCCGGTCCGCAGCAGCCTCTTGCCGCCGTCGCCGAGATCGCTTTGCCGGCTCTCGACTCCGAGCAGTTGAAAGCGGACGACGAGGTCCGCCGATCGGCCGGCCTGCCTCTCCGATACGCGGTTCTACAGCCTGCCGCGATGGACGCGACGAAGGGCGGCAGCTGGGAAGCTCTGCCGGATGGGGCCTGGCTCTGGCGGCTCCAGGTGCGGGCCGAGGGAGCGAAGGGAATCGGCCCCGTCTTCGATCGATTCCGCTTGGCAGAGGGTGCATTGCTGCACCTCTACGCTGCCGACGGCTCTCACCGCATCCGCCCCTTCTCGAAGGCCGACAACAAACCTCATGGTGAGCTGTGGGCGCCGAGTGTTCGAAGTGACCACATGGTCATCGAGCTCTTCGCGCCCAGCCTGGCGGCACGCGACGCCAGCGAGGTGCGACTGCGGCAAGTGGGCCAAGCCTATCGAGACATCTGGAACCCCGAAGGTCCTGACAAGGAGTCCGGTTCATGCAACTTCGATGTCGTCTGTCCCGAAGGCGACGGGTGGGGAAATCAGATCCGTTCCGTGGGAGTCATCTCCATCGGCAATACGTTCATTTGCACGGGTTTCCTCATCAACAACACGGCTGAGGACGATCGACCCCTCTTCATGTCGGCCAATCACTGCGGTATCAGTCCGAGCAACGACCAGTCGCTGCGTGTCTACTGGAACTACGAGAATTCCACCTGCCGTACAGGTCCGGGTGCCGGCGGACCGGGTGACGGCACCCTAGATCAGTTCCAGATCGGCTCGACGTTCTTGGCGTCCGACGCGAGCTCCGACTTCGTGCTCGTGGAGCTCGACGACTCTCCGGCTCCGTTCGACACGTTCTTCCTGGGTTGGGACGGTCGAGACATCACACCAGCGAGGACCGTGGGCGTGCACCATCCGAACACGGAAGAGAAGAGAATCTCCTTCGAGGACGACCCTAGCGAACGCTCCTCCTACCTCGGCGCATCCTCTCCCGGTGACGGCAGTCATCTACGGGTCAACGACTGGGATCTCGGGACGACCGAAAGAGGATCCTCCGGCTCGCCGCTCATCGACCACTCCACCGGCCGCGCCGTCGGGCAACTCCACGGTGGATTCGCAGCCTGCGGCAACGACTTCGCGGACTACTACGGCCGCATCCACCTGGCTCTCCAGAACGGCGCCCGGCCGTTCCTCGATCCGATCGATTCCGGTGCCCAGTTCCTCGACGGACGAGAGGCGGGAAGCGGTGCGGTCTGTACCAACGACGCCACGACTCTTTGTTTGAATCGAGGTCGTTTCCGCGTGACAGTTGACTGGCGCGACTTCGACGACAACACCGGAGTAGGACGCACCGTCGACGCACGGACCGACGACTCGGGACTTTTCTGGTTCTTCGGCGAAAGGAATTGGGAGGTCCTGGTCAAAGTACTGGACGCCTGTGCCGAACCATTCAACCGCTACTGGGTGTTCTTCGCCGCGACCACCAACGTGGGATACACCCTCACGGTGACCGACACGGAAACCGACCAGACCAAGGTCTACGAGAATCCGGTGGGCAATCTGGCACAGGCCGTCACCGACACGGACGCCTTCGCCACCTGTCCGTAACGGCACGGCGCACGTAGGAGATCCAAGAAGCCATGGCGAAGGCCTATTTCCAATCCGACCTCTTCGACTTCCTCACGGAGCTAGCGGACAACAATCGGCGCGATTGGTTCGACGCCAACAAGAAGCGCTACGAGCTCCACGTCAAGGAAGCTGCATTCGGCTTCATCAGCGATTTCGGCCCGCATTTGCGAGAGATCAGTCCCAGGTTCCGCGCGATTCCCAAAGCCGTCGGTGGTTCGCTGTTTCGCATCTATCGCGACACGCGTTTCTCGAAGAACAAGACCCCGTACAAGACCCACGTCGGCATCCACTTCCGCCACGAACAGGCCAAGGACGCCCACGCTCCGGGCTTCTATCTCCACCTGGAACCCTCCGGGTGTTTCGCCGGAGTCGGCATCTGGCACCCACCGTCGCCTGCATTGAAGATGATCCGCGAGCACATCGTGGCAAAGCCAGGTGACTGGACTGCTGCGCGAGACGCCAAACCGTTCCAGAAGTCCTTCTTTCTACGCGGCGAGAGTCTCAAGACGGTCCCCCGAGGTTTCGATGCCGAGCATGAGCTGATCGAAGACTTGCGACGTAAGGACTTCATCGGCGTCACAGAGTTTCCCGCCGACGCGGTGACGAAGCCAGACTTCCTCGACCTCTACGCCAGCCGGTGTCGCGACGGCGCACCCCTCATGCGCTTTCTGTGCGACGCGCTAGACGTTCCCTTCTGATCCGCTAGCTCCCTGCAGACTTCTCGAGATCGGGGCGAAGCCATGCGGTTTGGCACTTGTCACAACGCATGACGACCTTCGCGGTACTGCGCTCGGGGTAGTGTCAAGAATCTTTCGCACTTTCGAGCAGGCGGTGTTTGCTTCG
>JALCBJ010000057.1 GCA_028066595.1 Thermoanaerobaculia bacterium | reverse complement strand
CTTGCGGACACAAGATCCTGAATCTTGCGCGTCTACCAATTCCGCCACTTTCGCATGGTCGCTGGCTGTCGAGATCTGACGGCGATTACTACCGCCGCGGGCGGTGGATTGTAGGCGAGCCGCGGTGATCTGTCAACGGCACCGGACCGCGTCCAGATCAATGGGAATCGGGTCGTTTCCCCTCATGTCGGTGGATTGGCGTACTCTTCTCGTCCGACTTGGCTGGCCGCCGCCACATCCCTCGAGCGCCATGCGATGAACCGTACAGCACTTCTCCTCTCCGGCGGTGTCGATAGCTCCGTCGCGTTGCATCGGCTTCTGGCCGACGGCCATGACGTGACCGCCTTCTACCTCAAAATCTGGCTGGAGGATGAGCTTTCGTACCTCGGAGAGTGTCCCTGGGAGGACGACTTGGCCTTCGCTCGCCAAGTCTGTGACGAGGCTGGGATCGAACTTCGTGTGGTGCCGCTCCAGCGTGCCTATCGCGAGCGCGTGGTCACTTGGGCGCTAGATGAGCTGCGGGCGGGCCGGACCCCCAGCCCGGACGTGTTGTGCAACCGAGTCGTCAAGTTCGGTGCGTTCCTCGACCTGCTGGACGATCGATCTTCGGGCCCCTCCCCCGACGAGGACGGCAGGTACGACTTCGTGGCGTCGGGACACTACGCCCGCCTCTGTCGCGAAGCAAACGGAACGACGCACCTATTGCGGGGCGTCGATCTGGTGAAGGACCAGACGTACTTTCTGTTTCAGCTGCGTCAAGCGCAGCTCCAGCGGGTACTGTTCCCGATCGGGGATCTGCACAAGCACGAAGTACGACGGGAGGCGGAGCGCCTACGATTGCCGAACCGCACCCGCAAAGACAGCCAGGGACTTTGCTTCCTCGGCAAGATCCAGTTCGCTCGCTTCGTCGAGGCACACCTCGGAGAACACCCAGGTCCGATCCGCCATGTGAAGGACGGCACGATGCTGGGAGAACATCGCGGGCACTGGTTCCACACGGTGGGTCAGCGCAAGGGGCTGGGTCTGCACGGCGGACCCTGGTACGTCGTGGGGAAGGCTCTTCGAGCCCCCGACCGAGATGATGTGATCTGGATCTGCCATGCGGAGGAGCTGGCCGATCACGCGCGCAACCGTTTCCGGCTCGGCGCACCTCATTGGATCGTCGGGGAGCCCGAGCCCGGCAACTTGTCAGTACGGGTTCGACACGGCCCTAAACTGCTCGGTGCCCGCCTGCTGCGGGCGCTCGACGGCCTGGAAATCGAGCTGGAGGAACCCGACCCGGGCCTGGCGCCAGGTCAGGTTGCCGTGCTCTATCGAGACGAGGAATGTCTGGGTGGTGGAAGCATCGAATGGCACCGGTCAGAGCCCTGATCGAACTCCGAATTTGCGCTAAGATATAGACAATCATGCACACATTCAGATCCAAGTCCCCCTATAGCCCCCCGGCGTTCGTGGAGCTGCTTTCGCTCCTCCTAGCTCTTTCGGCGTTCGACTCCACCGAGGCCCAGCTAGGGCCGCCGCCGGAACCAGTCGGTAACCCCCTGACAGAGGACAAAGCTCGTCTCGGCAAAGCGCTCTTCTGGGACGAACAGCTCTCGTCGACGCGGACCGTCGCCTGCGGCACCTGCCACATTCCCAAGGACGGCGGTGACGACCCCAGGTCGGCAAACGATCCACTGGCGATCCATCCCGGTCCTGATGGAGTCTTCGGCGGTGCGGACGACGTGTTCGGATCACCGGGAGTGCCACTCTCCGCGGCCGATGGCACCTACGACTACAGCCCGTCGTTCGCCCTGCTGCCGCAGGTGACCGGACGACGTACGATCTCGTCCGTCAACGCAGGCTACTCTTCCTCGCTGTTCTGGGATGGCAGGGCCGGCGAGGAGTTTGTCGATCCGGTTACGGAGACCGTCGTCCTGGCAAGCGGCGCTGCTCTGGAGAGTCAGGCGCTGGGACCACTCTTGAGCGACGTGGAGATGGCGCATGTCGGTCGCACTTGGACCGAGGTCCTCGACCGGGTTGCGGCCATCGAGCCCCTCGCGCTGGCTGGTGACGTTCCTGCCGATCTGGAGAACTGGATCGCGGGCCGGGACTACGCGGCTCTTTTCGAAGAGGCCTTCGGCTCGCCAGGGATCACGGCTCCACGTATCGGCATGGCCATCGCCAGCTACGAGCGGACACAGTTCACCGACCAGACTCCGTTCGACGACTGGCTCATCACCAGCACCGGACTCACCGTTCAAGAGCTTGCAGGCCGCGACGTCTTTCTCGACTCCTCGTGCGACCGCTGTCATTCAGGCGTGGCGTTCACCGACCATGATTTCCACTACACCGGAGTTCGTCCCCATGCGGACGATGCGGGACGGTTCGACGTTACGGAGCTGGAAGACGATCGTGCCAGGATGCGCACACCTTCGCTGCGGAACGTCGAGCTACGGGCGCCCTACATGCGCAACGGCCGGTTTGCGACTCTCGAAGACGTCATCGAGTTCTACAATCGAGGCGGCGACTTCGACGGCCCGAACAAAGATGCGTTCATTCGTGAGCTCATGCTCACGGAGCAAGAGAAGGCCGATCTGCTCGCATTCCTCACCCGGCCTTTGACGGACTCTCGCCTGGCGGAAGAGCAGGAACCCTTCGACCGTCCCAGGCTCTACACCGAGTCCTGGGGACTGCCCGTCGTCTACGGTTCCGGAGTCAACAGCTCACAGGGAATTCTTCCACGCGTGGCGGCGCTCGAACCACCGCTGCTCGGCAATCCCAACTTCACGGTCGGTGTCTATCGGGCCGACGGCTCTACGGAAGGACTCCTCGTGATCGACGACGAGGATCCGGGAACCGATCTCCTGCCGACAGCTGGAAGCCTGGCTCACGAGACGGTGTTCCTTTCACCCGACGGAGTCGGTACCCGCCACGCCTCGGTCGCAATCTCTTTACCTTCTGCTCCGGGACTCGAAGGCAAGGCCTACTTCGGTCGCTGGTATGTCGTGAGCCCCGGCTCGAACATCCCCGAAGCCGTATCCAAACCGTTCGCCTTCAAGCTCTTTTCCGCCGGCAGTCTGGACGGCATCTTCCAGAACGGCTTCGAGTCGGGAACGACGGTATTCTGGACCGGAACGCCCTAGTCCTTCGCATCGAGAAACACGGTCTTCGAGAAGACCGACGCATCACGGGCACCGCCGAGGCCGTCTGTGCTGCCCAGGCTGTCTGAGCTGAGGAACCGCCCAAGCCTTCGTATGCCAGGGTGAACGAGGAACGGGTGATCAGGACAATACTCGGGCGAGTTTCGGAGGCCGCACGCAGACCGGCGTGATGGCCATCATGGTCACTGCGTAGTCACTTCTGGATGCATTCCAGCTCGTCCCTCCGTATCCGAGGCCCAGAAGGACGCAAGAAAAAGGATCCCGCGACTCCAGCGCCGCGGGATCCTTTGTAGCTTCCTCTACCGGAGGGTTCAGGGTGAGGTTGCGCTCCAGGCGCTCGTGTTGCCCGACTCGAATCCATCGAGAAAGATCTCGGGGACGATCTTCGGATCACCCATGAAGACCTTGGTACCCGTGCAGGTGCCCGCCCACATGTCGGGCGCTCCGTCGCCGTTGATGTCGAAGACCACGGCGTCGAAGGTTCCCTGCGTACGCCACGTCCGCCCGGCGCCGGACAGCGGATCTCCGTAGGTGACGTTCGGGGGAGTCCCGGTACCTCGTAGGATCGTCAGCTCACGGTCGCAACCCTTGATGTCCGTGTCGACGTCCGAGACCACGATATCCAGAATGCCGTCAAGATCGACGTCCGCCGCGAACGTGTTGCCGCCGAAAAATGCCGTATCTGGGCTCGTCGTGACCTGTACCGTGTCGAACTCCGCACGATTCTGTGCATTGTTCCCGGTGTTCGTCAGCATGCGATCTTGACCGTCGTCCACGATGAAGACGTCATAGCGACCGTCCTGGTTGAAGTCAGCCACCTCGACCATGTACGGCGCAACCGCATAGATCTCATCTATGACCGTGAAGTTGCCCGTACCATCGTTGTACAGAATCGACGTGGCCGAGACCGTACCGGGAGGAGGCTCGTCCCCGCTGGAGTTGTTCTTTACGATGTCGTTGAAGCCGTCGCCGTTCATGTCGAAGATCTCGGCGTCGGTGCCAAAGACAGAGTCGGCAAAACCAGCGGCCAGTCGCGTATCCGTCTCGTCGGTGAAGACACCGCTGCCGTTGTTGATCAGCAAACGGTCCTCGAGATCGTTCTCGTAGTCGGCGAAGTAGAGATCGGGAACATCGTCGCCGCTCACGTCACCGACGGCCAAGGCGCAGAACTGTGGCGCCGGCACGAACGTGGGCAGGCGTACATCCATCGGATCCCAATCGAGACCAGCCCAGTTTCCGCCGGGAGCCCCCAGGTTCATATAGAGCCTGGGCTGCTCGCCCAGGGTCGTCACGGTGACCATGTCGAGCCAACCGTCTCCGTCCACGTCGACCAGCGCCACATCGCGATCGTCGGTGGCGTCGAGCATGTCGGGCGCCAGGGTGTTGGTGCGGTCGGTCATCACGCCACCTTCATTCATGAAGAGGACGTTGCGGCGTGGACCTACGTTGGTGAACGGCAGCTTCCGCACGACGACCAGATCGATGTCGCCGTCGCGATCCAGATCGCCAATGGCGAAGTCCTTCTCTTCGGTGTCGGTGACCGCCAACTCGGGCGCTGCCACGATCCGAGTCGAGGTCTCGTCAGTGAAGTTGACCCAGTCTCCGCCAGCCCATGCCGGCATGGAGCAAAGAGTGAGAAGAGCCAGGGCCAAAAAGGAGATGGGGGCGCTGGAAGAGGAAGATTTCGGGAAGGATTCTAGCTGGGTGAGCAACGTCGAACTCCGGTATTCGTTGAGACGGATGGATAGCTGGCGGGCGCAAAAATGAGTGCACCAAGAATCTGGTGCAGATTGGGTTCATACGAAAAGTCTACCCCAACCAACGACATCTTGTGTGGTGTCGGGGTCGGGCGCTGATATAGTGGGTTCGCAGGGTGCTGGTTAGGTTCGACTTCACTCGCCATAGTTCGTCTTCGCGGGTACGCTCAAGGCCCTTCTCCGCCCCCATTCCCTGCTCTTCTCGCTCTACGTTTTCGCCTCGACGGTCCAGAGACCGTCGACTCCCGGTGACCCGGGTGGAGGTTACATATGAAGCGCACCGTACTCTTGGCAGCTATCTTGACGCTGTTGATCGCCGGTTGGTCGATCAAGGCTCAGGTCGCCAACGACTTCGTGGTCATCGTGCATGCGGACAATCCCATCACCGAGATCTCGAAGTCCGAACTCTCCGGCTATCTACTCAAGAAGAAGACCAAGTGGGACAACGGCGTTTCGGTAGAGCCCGCGGACTTGGAGAGCAGCTCCGACGTACGGGCCGCTCTTTCGGAGGCGGTTCATGGTCGAACCGTGGCGAGCATCAAGAACTATTGGCAGCGACAGATCTTCTCGGGCCGAGGCGTACCGCCCAAGGAGGTCAAATCAGATTCTGAGATGGTCACGCATGTGTCCGGCGATGCCGGGGCCATCGGCTACGTAGGGCCGAACACCCGACTCGGCAATGGTGTCAAACGAGTACGAATCGTCGGCTAAGGCGAGGACGAGGCTGGGCGGACAGCAGCCTGCCGTCGCGGCGGAATCCCCATGACGAAGTCTCCGGCGGTCGTAGATTCCCTGTCGCCCGATAGCCAACCGGGTGCGGACGATGCCCACTCGATGGCGGTGAACATCATTCGCAGTCAGCCGGCGGATGCGAGTCTAGACGATATCCTTCGGGCTCTAGGATTCCATCGCGTCATCGAGCGAGGCTTGGCCGACGCCGCAGCTGGGCGTCTCATGAGCCAGGAGACGTTCCGACGGAAGCTGAGGCGATGGCTCGGCTGAGGTGGACCGCGCATGCAGAGACGACCCTGGCGCAGATCTACCGGGCCATGGCGGAATCACGGCCGGCGACTGCGCGTCGTACCCTAGAGAGTCTTCTTCATCGACTCGACTCGCTGTCCGACGCGCCTCATTTGGGAAAGCAATATCCGTATGCCGAAGGTGTTCGGACCAGCGATTACGGTCAGTTTCGTATCGCGTATCGGCCCGAGACCGAGGGCATCACGGTCCTTGGTGTTTTCCACGGCCTGATGTTTCTGCCTCCGAGCTAGCGCTCCGCGGCCGATGATTCGCTCGGTGAAACCAAAATCGATCCGTTAGACGAAGATCCCACGGCTCGACTGTCCTGCGGCCCTCGGTGACGGACGAGGGCTCGCCTCAGCCGCGTACGGCCGCGATCCGGTCTCGCACCACTTTCATGTCTTCCCAGGTCGGCCGTTTGTACTTTTCGTATCGCAAGAGGGCTGCCGGGTGATAAGTCGCTCGGACCTCGCTACCTCGGTACTCGTGCCAGGTGCCGCGGAGTCTTCCGAGACTCAGGTTCGACTGCAGTAGTGCCTGTGCCGCTACCCGTCCGAGGGCGACGATGACCTTCGGTTTCACCAGGTCGATCTGATGGTCGAGATACGGCCTACAGGCCGCGATCTCGTCGGGCTGCGGATCACGATTGTTCGGTGGCCTGCACTTCACCATGTTGGCGATGTAGACCTGGTCCCGCCGCAGATCGATGGCGCCGATGATCTTGGTCAGCAGCTCACCGGCGGCACCGACGAACGGTAGACCCTGACGATCCTCCTCGGCACCCGGTCCCTCGCCGACGAACATCAGGTCAGCATCGGGATTTCCGCTTCCGAACACGACGTTTTGACGTCGCTCGCAGAGCCCGCAAACTCGACAACCTTGGGAGAGCCGTCGGACCTCGTCGAGCCGTTGCAGGCGGACCTCTGGCGACAGAGCAGCTTCCGGCTCTGCCGGTGGGAAAAGCGACCTCGGATCTTCGGGAATCGAGAGGCTACCCGCCCCTGCCTCGGTAGCCTGGGCTGCAGGCTCCGACTCCGAGGACGCGGAGTCCTGCGCCGCAGGCTCTGGAGGCATCGACCTACGGTAGAGATGATCGAAGCCCAAACCATCTAGGTAGGTCAGGGCTTCCCTCAGGCTCATTCTTCTTCGTCGTCCGCCTCGGGCTCGGCCACACCGTATTCCCACTGCACGAGATCTTCACCGATCTCCCGCATGGCGGCGCTGGTGAATTTGGACGGTGAGGATACCTTCGGTGTAGCACCCCGCATCATGTCCTCGGCGCGGCGCGCTGCGAGAAGCACGTAGCGGAACTTACTGTCGATCTTCTCTGGGAGAGTGGTCACGTCTCTGCTGCTCCGGATCTATTCATTGACCGGCAAACCTATCCTCACGCTCGCCCCGGAGGCGGTGTGGGCAGGCTGGCCAGGATGCGTTCGGTTACCGGCCGCATGCGATCGCGGCGATGGCGGCCGGCGAGAAGGACGGCGGCCAAGGCGTGGGCTGCGCGGCCGACATCGTCGTTGACGATAACATAGTCGAACTCTTGGACTCGTGGTAGCTCGGCTGCAGCATCGGCGAGTCTGCGCTCGATCTGCTGCTGCGAATCGAGATTCCGATCCCGCAGTCGGCGTTCGAGCTCAGGGTAGCTCGGAGGAAGCAGAAAGATGCTGACGGCCTCGGGAATCTTGTGTCTCACCTGAGCGGTGCCCTGGACGTCGATCTCCAGCAACACGTCCCGGCCAGAGCTCCGCAGTCGCTCGACTTCGGCGAGGCTCGTCCCCTTGTACTGGCCATGAACCAGGGCCCATTCGAGGAATGCTCCGCCGTCCGCCAAGCGGCGGAACTCATCTTCCGAGATGAAGTAGTAGTGGCGTCCCTCGACCTCGCCCTCACGAGGTGGCCGGCTGGTATGACTGATCGAAAACGTCACGTCGGCCATCGCTTCCCGATGGTTTTCGAACAGCTCCCTCAATACGGTCGACTTCCCGGTACCGGACGCCGCCGTTACGACGTAGCACCCACCGCGGTGCTCCGGCGACGAGTCACTCGACATTCTGGACTTGCTCTCGTAGTTGCTCGCAAAGGACTTTGCCGTCGACCACACAACGCTTGAGATCCGAGTCACGACACTTCGATCCGATCGTGTTGAGCTCGCGGAAGATCTCCTGCGCCAAGAAATCGAGCCGCTTTCCCGCGCTTCCCTGCTGATCGCACACGACACGGAATTGCTCTAGGTGAGCACCTAGGCGATCGAGCTCCTCGGCGACGTCGGAGCGATCGGCGAGAATGGCAGCTTCTTGCGCGACTCTTTGTTCGTCCAACGGCTCCACATTTTCACCCAGCAGTTGATCGAGTCGCTGTCGAAGTGCCACCGCCTGGCGGGATGGCAACTCGGCCGCCAGTTCCTGCATTTCGCGTCGAACGGCCTCCAGACCTTCGACGCGTTCCAGGAGCATGCGGGTCAGCTTCAGTCCCTCCTCCGATCGCGTGGTGACCAGCCCGTCGAGTGCTTCGCCGATCACGTCGAGCAGTAGGATCTCGGCCTCTTCGGTCCAGTCGGCACCGCGCTCGAACTTCACCAGTTCCGGAATTCGTAGCAGATCACCGAGTCGCACGCCTCCATTGATCAGACCACGATCCGACAGTTCTTCGACCAGCGCCTCCACCGAGTCCATCAACCCTGCGTCTACCCTGGCTCGCGCCGCACCGATTCCCGAGGTCTCAACTTCCACCGAGAGGTCCAATCGACCTCTCTCGACGCGTGTGGCGACCAGCTCGCGTACCTTGCGCTCTATCTCCGGACGATCGTCGCGCAGTCTCAGGGCAAGATCGAGGTAACGGTGGTTCACGGAACGCACGGTGACCGAGATCCGCAGCCCGTCCTGCTCTCCAACGGCCTGGCCAAACCCGGTCATGCTTCTCATGACGCGCTCCTCTGGTCGCTCCGAGCGGACTCCGTCGCATGGAATTGGTGATCGTGAAGGCGTTGGTAGACGCCACCGCGCTGGAGCAGTTCCGTGTGGGTGCCTTCCTCGACCACCTTACCTTCATCCATCACGAGGATACGGTCGGCACGCTGAATCGTCGAGAGCCTGTGTGCGATCACCAAGGCGGTACGACCCTGCATCAGACGTTCGAGGGCATCCTGCACGAGCGCTTCGCTTTCGCTGTCGAGATGTGATGTCGCCTCGTCGAGGATCAGGATCGGAGGGTCTTTGAGCAAAGCACGCGCAATGGCCAGACGCTGCCGCTGGCCCCCAGACAGCTTGACGCCGCTCTCGCCGATCACCATCTCGTACCCACCTTCCTCCATGATGAAGTCATCGGCATGGGCGGCCCGCGCGGCTTCCCGGACTCGTTCGAGCGGCAGGTCGGCGCGGCCATAGGCGATGTTGGCGCGGATCGAGTCGTTGAACAGCATCGTTTCTTGCGTGACGATGCCGATCTGGGCCCGCAGGCTCTTGAGCGAGACCTCGCGCACGTCGCGACCATCGATGCGTACCGCGCCTTTGGAAGGGTCAAAGAAACGCGGAAGAAGGTTGACCAGAGTCGACTTGCCGGCGCCCGATGGTCCGACGAAGGCCACCAGCTGACCCCGCGGGATACTAAGATCGATGCCCCGAAGAACCGCCCGGTCTTCTTTGTAGCCGAAGGACACCCCGTCGTAGTGAATCGCATCGGAGATCACCGGCAGCTCTCTCGTACCCGAGTCTTCGACGTCGCGGGGGGCCTCCATCACGCTCTTCACGCGCGCTGCGGCCGCCAACCCTTCCTGCACGATGAGATTGACTTTGTTGAGCTTGCGCAGAGGGTCGTAGAGCGCGAGCAACGCACCGATGTAAAGCACCAAATCCGAAGGTTCGTAGCGCCCTTCTCGAACCGCCTGACCTGCGTAGATGACGATGGCGCCGACGCCGACGCCGACCAAGATTTCGACTACCGGCGACGAGGCGTAGGACAGGAGCTGAGCGCGCAGACGGACGCGTAGATGTCGCGCTGTCGCCTCGCGGAAACGGGACAGCTCGAAGTCTTCCATGCCGAATGCCTTGACCACCCGGTGTCCTCGGACCGCCTCCGCCACCAGGTTCGACAGATCGGCCAGGCGCTCCTGACTCTGGTGGCTGGTGCGGCGCATTCCTTTTCCGAAACGGGCGACCACGAAGGCCACGGCTGGCAGCACCACGAGGCAGAACAGGGTCAGCTTGCCATCGAACGAGAAGAGGTACCAGATCAGGACCACCAGGACCGGCGCTTGCTGGAAGAGATCCACCAAACGGTTCGAGATGGCGTTCTGTATCACCGCGATGTCACCACCTATGCGGCTCACCAGCTCGCCCGAGGGATGCTCTGCATAGAACGTGCTCGATTGGTGGAGGATCCGCTGGTAGAGATCATTGCGTAGCTCGTTGGTCCCACCCAAGCCGATGACCTGGAAGAAATACCCGTTGGCGAACTGTGACAGAGAGCGCCCTGCCAGGACGACGACCAGCAGCACAGCCACGAAGCCCACGACCTCGCTCTCGTCTATTCCGGCGCGCTGCTTCATCCACTCGTACGTTTGAGCCAGGAGCTGCTTGAGATTCAAATCAATGCCTAGCCACTCCTCGAGGCGGCCGCCGAGGCCTGTGGTCTCCGGTTCGTGGTCGCCAGGCCCCACCTCCGGTCCGTTCGACGTATCTTCGACTGGCGCTTCGACTGGTGCCCCCAACCCTCCACTCATCAACACATCCACGCCCTCGTCGGTCATCAGTACATCCGACAGAATGGCTTGGAAGACGACAAAGATGAAGATAGAGAAGACCGCGTACGAGATGGCGCCCACCACCGCGAGAGCACCAGCAGGAAGGTATCTCTTGAAGTAGCGAAGGAGAAAGCGCGCAGTGCCTATGCGGTCGCCGGAAGCCTCCACCAGGGCGGCGCCCCGCACGGTTTCGTCTTCGAAAAGGTCGCTACCGGCCATCATCCGACTCCCAGATCCGCTAGGCGGCGCGCGATGGCTTCGGCGGCTCGTTCGCTGGCACCCGAGGAACCCAGCGCACCGCGCAAACCCTGCAAGTCCCGTCGCATCTCGTCGATGCGATCCGGATCCCGGAGCAGGGCCATCGCTTCGTCGGACACCGGACCTGGCTCGGCCTGTCGCTGGATCATCTCGGGCACCACCCGCTTCTCCAAAACGAGGTTGACCATGCAAACGTGGGGTAAGTCGATGAGCAGCTTGCCGAGCCAGTAGCTCGACCATTTGAGGCGATAGAGGACCAGCATGGGCGTACCCAAGAGCCCTACTTCGACGGTGGCCGTGCCGGAAGCGCACAACGCCAGATGACTATCGGCGATCACCTCGTACCGCCTGCCCTTCGGGACTCTCTCGATGTCGACTCGGCAACCGTCGAGCAATGCATCGAACGTCTCCGGTGCGACTCCAGGTGCCTGGATCAGCCGGACCTCGAGCGCACGTGCAGAAGCCTCCTCGTCCCGAGCCAGCTTGTCCGCCAGCTCTTCGACCGCGCCGCGCATACGCGGCAGCAGCGCTCGCACCTCGCTGTTGCGCGAACCCGGCAACAGGACCACGCGAACCGGTACTTCGGAGCTGGGCGGCCGGTGATCCCAGGCGTGCTCCAGCTCGGGCACTTCGTCGACGAGGGGATGGCCGACATGCACCACCTCGACGCCATGACTCCGGTAGAACGGCTCTTCGAACGGAAAGAGCACCAGCATCGTGTCGATGTACCGGACGATCTGTCGGATGCGTCCTTTACGCCAGGCCCAGACCTGCGGGCTCACGTAGTAAAGCACCCGCACGCCGCGCTCGCTCAGCTCGCGGGCCATGCGCAAGTTGAACTCCGGCGAGTCGATGAGTACGGCGGCCTTGGCGCCTCGAGCCTCAGCCTCCTCGAGCAGCTGGGCGAAGATCTCCCGCGCGCGCGGCAGGATCTTCAACACCTCGGCGATTCCCACCACTGCGATCTCCGACGCATCCGCGACGGCCTCCGTTCCCGCCTCGCGTAGCTCGTCCCCGGCGAGCCCAAACGCTCGAATGGAGGGTACCCGCTGACGTAGAGCCGTCAGGAGACGAGCTCCGTGGAGATCGCCAGAGGCCTCACCAGCCACGATCAGGAGGTCGTCTCCCGCCATGGCTTCAGGGGATGGGTGCCGGTGGCTCCGTAGGGAAAGGTGCCATCAGCCACGCGAGGGCCAGGCTGCCCAGCATCAACCCTGCGAAGAGCATCATTGCCAACCGAAGGCGGGCCTTTGGAGTGCGCCGAGCCAATAGCGCGAAGAAGCTCGACACCATGAACGCATAGAGGGCCATCAGGAGAATATGCATCAGGCCGTCTTCCCTTGCTCGACTCGTTCTTCGGACGAGGGTTCTCCGGCCGAAACTTCATCTTCCGAGGAAATGGGCTCGGCACGCAGGCCATCCGCTACCTCGGGATCCACGAGCTCCTTGCCCCAGCAGATGTCGTGAACGTCCAGCAGCAACAACAAGTTCATCAGCCCGGCAGTAACGATGAAGGCTCCGCCGTAGTCATATCCCCAGGCTGTGGGATCACCGGTGAATCCGGACATCCGCAGCAGAAAGTACGCGGCCCCGGAGCCCATCGCTCCGAAAGTCATCAGGATGAACAGCGGCGACCCGCTGAAGATCCAAGGCATACGCCCATCGAGCCAGGCGCCGAAGAGTAAGCTGCCCAACACCAGAACGGAGAACGCGATACCCCTTGCCCGGCGTCCGAGCAATACATGTCCCAATCCCGGAATCAACCAGCCGAGGATCAGCAGTCTCGTGGGGAAAGCCAGCGGCAGCTGGACCTCGTCGGAGATGCCGCTAGGCTGAGGAAGCGTGGAAGACAAGGTTCGTCGTTCCTCGTGGCGCAGGCGGCTCATCCGATGTCGAGGGCTCCGGCGGACCGGTCAGCCGGTGCAGAACCTCTCGGCCGGGTGAGGCCGCGACGTCAGTCGTTGAGCAGTTCCTTCAGCTCTTTGCCGGGCTTGAAGTAGGGAACCTTCTTGGCCGGAACCGGTACTTTCTCACCCGTCTTCGGATTGCGACCGACGCGGGCGTTGCGGCTGCGGACCCGAAAACTACCGAAGCCGCGGAGTTCGATCTTCGAGCCGATCCGCAAGGAATCGACGATGCTACCGAAAACCGTGTTGACGATGATCTCGGCGTGCTTCTTGGTGAGCTGGGTCTGGTCGGCGACCTCGTTCACCAGTTCGGCCTTCGTCATGGCATCCGATCTCGGCACGTCACGTCCTCTCGGGTCGGGTGGAAGATGGCGCCGGAGTACTCCGGCGTGGGCGTTTCAGCACTATTCCTCGAGGTCACTCGAGGCCAGGGCCACCGGCCCGAACACGTCGGGCCGGATTCTTGAAGAAGCTGAGGATCATTCCTCCTCAGAGTTTACCTCGTCGTCCGCTGCCGCGTCACCGTCTTCGGCTACAGCATCACTACCCGCCTCGGCGGATTCTTCGTCGCTGCTCTCCGCGTCGACGGATTCTTCGTCGCTGCTCTCCGCCTCGGCGGATTCTTCGTCTACGGACTCCACAGTATCTTCTCCGGAGTCAGCAGCGGCGTCCGATTCGTCGGCCGTCTCGGCCTCGGTATCGACGTTCTCAGCCTCCGTCTCGTCCGTGACCTCGGCATCCTCCGACTCCTCCGCATCCTCATCGTCGCCAAAGCGGCCACGGCGGGACTCGCGATACTTGGCTTCCAGTTCGGCGATCTCGTTCTCGTCGGGCTGAGGTACACCCCGCATCGTCAGACCGACTTTCTTCTCGGCCTCTTCGATGCGAAGGATGCGGGCGCTGACCCAATCGCCGACCTGGTAGTAGTCCTCCAGGCGACCGCCGCCGATCTCGATCTCACTGATGTGGGCGAGGCCTTCTAGGCCCTCGTAGATATCGATGAACAGGCCGAAGTCCGTGACGTTGACCACCTTGCCGTCGACCGTGGCGCCCACCTGATGTTCGGAGACGAAGTTGTCCCATTCGTTGGGGAGAAACTCCTTGATCGAGAGAGAGACTCGCTGATTCGAGACATCGATGTTGGTGATCCGTGCCTTGACGACGTCTCCCTTCTGCAAGACCTCGCTCGGGTGCTTGACCCGCTTCGTCCAGCTCATGTCGGAGACGTGAATGAGGCCGTCGATCTCGTCGGTGATCTCGACGAAGGCACCGAAATCGGTGAGGTTGCGCACCTTGCCCTCGATGATCGAGCCCACGGGGTACGAATCCGCCAGCTCCTCCCACGGGTTGCGCTCGGTCTGGCGCAAGGACAGGCTGATCCGGCGACTCTCCATGTCGAGCTCGGACACGATGGCTTCCACCTCGTCACCGACCGCCAGAAGCTTCGAAGGATTGACCACCTTCTTGGTCCACGACATTTCGCTGACGTGGATCAGGCCTTCGACGCCCTCCTCGATCTCGACGAAGGCCCCATAGTCCACGAGGCTCACGACGCGGCCGTGCACGCGGGAACCGATGGGGTACTTCTTGTCGACCAAAGTCCAGGGATCTTCGCTACGCTGCTTGTAGCCGAGGGAGACCCGCTCTGTCTCCGGATCGAACTTGAGCACGACGACCTCGATGTCGTCGCCGACCGAGAAATGCTCCGAGGGGTGATTGACCCGCCCCCAGGAGATGTCGGTGATGTGAAGCAGACCGTCGATACCACCTAGATCGACGAACACGCCGTAGTCGGTGATGTTCTTGACCACACCGGCAAGCACTGCGCCTTCTTCCAGCTTCTCCAAGGTCTCGGCCTTGCGCTTGGCGAATTCCTTCTCCAGCACCGCCTTGCGGGACAACACGATGTTGTTGCGCCGGCGATCGAGGCTGATGACCTTGAATTCCAGCTCTTGATTGCGCAACGACTCGAGGTTCTTGACCGGCTTGATGTCAACCAAAGAACCCGGGAGGAAGGCGCGAAGCCCGACGTCGACCGTGAGTCCGCCCTTGATGCGGTCGACCACGGTTCCGTAGATGATGCTTCCTTCTTTGTAGGCCTGTTCGATCTGCTGCCAAACGCGCATGCGCTCGGCTTTTTGCTTAGAGAGCAGAATGTGGCCTTCGAGATCTTCGGTCTTCTCGAGAAGAACTTCGACCTCATCGCCTTCCTTGACGGTGACCTCACCGTCGCGGTTGGTGAACTCGTTGAGAGCGATCAGGCCCTCACTTTTGTAACCGACATCGACGACCACGTCGCTGTCAGTAACTTCTACGATGTAGCCCGTGACGATTTCACCTTCTTCGAGGTGTCGCATGCTGTCGTCATAGAGGGCTACCAGCTCTTCGTAGTCGAGCTCCTCCATTGCCGGCAGTTCACCGGCCGTCGGGTTGGTTGAGTTAGTCATGGCTAGGTTTATCTCCTGTTATTGGGATCAGGCGACGATCGCCTGTCGCTGACGAATGCTCCCCGCGAAGCGGGTCTTGAGTCCTCGGGCGCAATGTCGTCGTGCGCCGCTCAGGCGGCGTGGCGAGCTGTGCGGTTTCGTGCTGCGGTCGAGATGGCCCGAGCGCGCGGAATGGGCGCAGAGCTGGCAGGGAGCCTGAGGACTCGGGACTCCGGAGTATAGGAGCGCCCTACAGAGGTGTCAACCACGAAAGCTGGGTTCGAACGGCTCGTAAAGCCCTGAAAATCCTCGGCTTCCGCGTTTGGTCGTAGCGACGGGAGAGTCGGAGCCAGAACCGTTCCAACCGCTCGGAGACGCGCTTCGAGCCAGACGACTTCGGAGCGCAGTGGGTTGCACTGATTCAGGAGGACAGTTCCACCACTTTCTCGACCACGTCGGCGCGGTCGACGAGGTGCTTCTCGCGGTCGATGCGTCGCGAGAGCTCGATCTTTCCTTCCTTGAGGCCGCGCTTCCCCACCACGACCCGCACCGGGATTCCGATCAGGTCGGCGTCGTTGAACTTGACGCCGGCACGCTCGGCACGGTCGTCGTACAGTACTTCCAGTCCAGTATTGCGGAGCTGGCCATACAACTCGTCGGTCGCGGCCACCACCTCTTCGTCCTGTGGATTCAGCGAGATCAGGAGGACGCTGAAGGGTGCCAGTGGCCCTGGCCAGACGATGCCGCTGTCATCGTGATTCTGCTCGATGGCCGCGGCGACGGTGCGGCCGATCCCCAGGCCGTAACAGCCCATGATCATGGGCTGATCGTTGCCTTCCGCGTCGAGGAAGTTGCACGACATGTTTTCCGAGTACTTGGTACCCAACTTGAAGATGTGACCTGTCTCGATCCCGCGGGTCTTCTGCAGGGTGCCGTCGCACTCTGGACACGGATCCCCGGCGTCCGCCAACAGGACGTCGACGACCTCGCCGGGATCGGCGTCGCGGCCCCACCGAGCGAATCGGAAATGCGCGTCCACTTCGTTGGCACCGCAGGCGAAGGACATCAGGGCCGCGGCGCTGCGGTCGACGAGGAAGCGAACTCCGGATAGGCCTACAGGGCCGGCAAAGCCTGTCGGCGCGCCGGTTACTCTCTCCACCAGAGCATCGTCGGCCAGCACCGGGTGGTCGACGCCGAGAAGTCGCGCCAGTTTGATCTCGTTGATCTCACGGTCGCCGCGGACCGCCACGGCCACGGGCTCCTCTGTCTCGGAGGTATAGATCATCAGCTTGAGCATCTGCGACGGTTCGATGTCGAGGAAGTCCGCCACCTCCGGCACGGCCTTGAGGTCCGGAGTCTCCACCTTCTCGATCGCCACCTCTTCGGCGGCCAGAGGAGGCGCCGATGGCAGCTCACCGGTCACCGCTTTCTCTGTATTCGCCGCATAGCCGCACTCGCAGCTGACGATCTCGGACTCACCGGTTTCGGCCAAGACCATGAACTCGTTCGAGTCCTTACCTCCGATGTTGCCGGTATCGGCATCGACCACTTTGTACTCCAGACCGCACGCTTCTAAGATCGCGCAGTAGGCATCGTGCATGGCGCGGTACGTCTGATCCAGTGAGTCGGCGTCGGCATGGAACGAGTACGCATCCTTCATCAGGAACTCGCGGCCACGCATGAGGCCGAAGCGTGGGCGGATCTCGTCGCGGAACTTTGTCTGGATCTGGTAGAGGCTCACCGGCAGCTGTTTGTACGAGCGAATATCGTGGCGCACCGCATCGGTGATGACCTCTTCGGCTGTCGGTGCATAGCAGAAGTCTCGCCCATGCCGATCTTGAATGCGTAGCAACTCCTTACCGTAGACGCTCCAGCGATCGGACTCTTGCCAGAGCTCGGCCGGTTGGATCGTAGGCATGGTGACCTCGAGCGCTCCGGATCGATCGAGCTCCCGACGAACGATGGCTTCCAGCTTGGCCATGGAGCGCTGCCCCATCGGCATCATGGTGTAGATGCCGGCAGCAAGCTTCTTGAGCATGCCGCTGCGCACCATCAGCTGATGGCTGATGACCTCGGCGTCTCTGGGTACTTCGCGAGTCGTGAAAAGGTAGAACTGGCTCCAGCGCATGGGCTTCTCCGGCGATTGGGTACGGGTCGGAACGGAATGTGGAGATCACTCGCGACGCGGTGCGTCGCGGAGGGCGCCGAGGAGTCGCTCCGGCAGACCACCACGTTCCCGCTCGCGGCGTGCACCGACCAACGCCGCGCGGGCGATGTCCAGGTTCTCGGCAGATTTCAGACGTGCGGATAGGGCGGCCACGGCCAGCTGCATGAGAATCCGCGGGGAGGAGCCTAGCTCGTTCGCCTGCCGCAGGCAACGGACCGCTTCCGCAGGATCAGACCCAGTCCGCGAAGACGTCGCGAGCCAGCCTCGCGCCGCCAGCGGGAAGCGTTCCAGACCGGCGGATAGCAACCTCTGCGAGGTTCGGAGTAACTCCTCGGCTTCCGCCCGAACATCTTTCGGGCGTACATCCCTGCGGCCTGAGCTCGCGAGACAGGCGAGGCTCACTCCGAGCTCGAAGGACATCAGCCCCTTTGCGTAGTCCGAGCCGGCACTGCCCAGAGCGTGGCGCGCCAGCCGTACCGCATCGTCGTCACACCGCTGGGCTCGTAGAGATTCCACCAGGGTCGCGATGGCCGCTGTCTCGAGATCGTCCCCCGGTTGCATCCTGAGCGCATGTGACACAGCGGGCTCTACCTCGCTCAGCCGATCGAGCTCGATGCATGCCATGGCGTAGGCGATGTGCAGCAAGGCGTTGTCGGGCTCGTGGTGCAGCGCGTCACGGTAGGCGGTGACGGCGCCGGCCACATCGCCGGCAAAGATGGCCTCTTCGGCTCGCAGCAGGGCTTCTACGGCGCTCTTCTCCAGCCGTTTTCCTTCCGGGCGTAGCAGCTCCACCAGCTCGCGATACTCCATGCAGTGGGGACGGAGCGCGCAGGCGGTCCGAGCAGCGTTCTCGGCCTTCTTTCGCCAACCGCGGTCGAGATAGGCCACGGCCAATGCCAGGCGCACTTCCGCCGAGTCCGGCTCCATCTCCGCAGCGACCTGCAAGGCCTCCAGCGCAGGCTGGGCCCTACCGCACTCGAGTTGAGCGCAGCCGAGCAGATACCAGGCCTGGGGTACCACGCCGTCCAGGCGTACCGCGGTCTCCATCCAATCCGCGGCTGGCTCGTGTCGGCCCGAGTAGAACTGCAACGCACCCAAGGCAAACCGGGGCAGGAAGGCGTCGGGATAGCGTTCTGCTGCATCTCGCAGCAGCGTCTCGGCTGCCTCGTTGTCGCCGTCCTGATGCAGGAGCACGCCGGCGTAGATCAAGCTTTCGAGATGTCCGGAGCGAAGCTCCAGCACCCGGAGGAAACGCTCTAGAGCCTCGTCCCGGTGCCCTTCGTTGAAGTGCACCTCGGCGAGGAAGAACTCCAGCTCGTAGTTCTGATCGTCGTGTCGCCGTGCTTCTTCCAGAACCGCTACCGCGCGCTCTAGCTTGTAAGCCACGAAGCTGGACTCGGCGTCGTCGAGCAGGCCTCGGAATGCGCCGGGATCGTCTCCTTCGTACAGGTCGGTGATCCGCTCCCGAGCCTGCACGAAACGCTCCCGCTTCTCCAGAGCCAACAGCTGCCGATCGAGCCGGCTCTCCCACAGTTCGGTCCAGCGAGTCCGTTCCACCAACGCCGACTCATCGAGCACTTGACGGAGCGACAACAGTCCCGAGTGATTCAGGAGGATCTTCTGTTCCAGGGAGTGCAGGGTCTCCAGGCCTTTGCGCATGGCCTGCGCGGTGCGCTTGACGACCTCCTCGAGAATCGAGACGCGCTCCAGCAGGTGCTCGTCGAAAGGGAGCTGCGCTTCCGGATCCGGTTCGAATCCTCGCTCCAGATCGTCTCGCTCTTGGCCGCCACCCGACAACACCAGCAACTTATGACCGCAGGTCCGACATTTCACCGCGTCGTCCTCGTTGCGGACACCACATAGCTGGCACAACATCGCGGGGCAGGCTACGGGATCGTCACCCGAGCGTCAACACGCTGAGAGTGCTAACGATTCGCCTCTGACGATCGAGGTGACGGCTCCCGGGGTCGTCCGAACAGAGCGGCGACACCCACTCCGACCAGATACAGGCCGATCGTAGGCAACGCGAAGACCAGCAGATTGATCACGTCCGGTGTCGGCGTGATGATCGCGGCGGCGACGAAGATCAACAGGACAGCCCAACGGAAGTGCCGCAGCAAGAACCTCGGGGTCACCACGCCGAGCCGCGCCAAGAAGAAGATCACCGTCGGAAGCTCGAACATCAGTCCCAGTCCGAGGATCACGGTCATGAGGAACGAGAGATACCTGTCGACCGTGATGGTGGCCTGGAAACGCTCTCCCATCCCCAACAGGAACTCCACCGCGAACGGGAACGCTACGTAATACGCGAAGGCACCACCAGCCAGGAAGAGGAGCGAGCCAAACAGGACGAAAGGCCCAGCCAGCAGCCGCTCGCGGCGGTAGAGCCCGGGCGAAACGAAAGCCCAGAGCTGCCAGAGAATGATCGGCGACGCGGCGAAGACCGCCGCGAGGGCGGCCACCTTGACATAGATGACGAAGGGATCCGTGATCCCAAGGAAGGCCAGTTTCTCGCCTTCGGGCAAGTAGCGATAGATCGGCTGCGCAAGGAAGTCGTAGATCGGTCCCGAGAATGCCCAGCTAGCGAAGAACGCCACGGCGAATGCCGCGACAGCGATCAGGAGGCGGTCGCGCAGCTCCTCCAGGTGCTCCAGGAGCCCCATGGTGACGAGCTCCTCCTGGCCGTCATTACTCGGTGGCTGAGCATCTTCGTCCGACAGCGAGTGGGTCGGGCTCATTGGCGGTCGATTCCACTCACGATGCACCTGGCTTTGGTGAATCGGATGGTTCGGCCTGGCTACCCTCGTCCTCGACGTCCGTCCCGCGGGCTACCGTACCCGCGGCGACGCTCTCCCCCGTCGGCTCGGGATCCGGCTCACTCCCCGATTCGTCGAGCCGCAGGGCGTCGTCGAGCTCCGTCTTGGCCTTCTTCAACGTATCGCTGACCGCACGCCGGGGATCGGCTTCGCGCATCTCTCGCTCCAAGGCCTCGGCATTCAGCGTGCGCTTGAAGTCCGTCGCCGCCTTGCGGAACTCCCCCATGGCCTTACCCAGGGTACGGCCCAGCTCCGGTAGCTTCGAAGGTCCGAAGATGAGCAAGGCCAGTCCCAAGATGAAGAGCAGTTCCGGTGCACCGAGGGAGCCGAACATGATGGGCGCCATCTTCCGGGGCGCTCGGTCCGATGTCAAGAGACGGACTCGGCAGCGACACGAACCCTGAGCGGACGACGCCCGTAAGACTTGCAACAGCGCACCGTCGTCGCGTGTCACTCAGCGCGGCCCGACAGTACGCCGGCCCGTCCCATCATGACCTCAGCTCTGCAGACTCCGATGCTAGGATCCCACCCATGACGAAACCTTGGCGCAACTTCGCGATCATCCTTTTTCTCGGAGCCGTTCTCTTCGGCGGGATGGCCGGTGATCAACTGCTCGCGGTCTCGGGCAAAGACACCCAAGCCCAGCTTCGGCTCTATACGGAGCTACTCGAGAAGGCCCACGAGAACTACGGTGCGGAGGTCACCTACAAGGACCTCGTCTACGCCTCGATCCACGGCATGCTGCGGACCCTCGATCCGCACACCAGCTTTCTGACGCCGGACGACTACGCCGAGATGCGTGAGCGCCAGCAGGAGAGTTTCTTCGGGCTCGGTATTCTGGTCAGCGTGCGTGACGGCGATCTGACGGTGATCAGCCCGATCGAGGGAACGCCGGCATGGCGGATGGGCCTTCGAGCAGGCGACGTGATTTCGAACATCGAAGGCGAGCCCACCGACACCATGACCCTCGACGAGGCAGTGGACAAGCTGAAGGGTCCGAAGGGGACGCAGGTCAACGTCACGATCCGGCGGCGTGGGCTCGAAGAGCCACTCGATATGGACATCACGCGTGCCGAGATTCCGCAGAACAGCGTCCGCTATGCCTACATGATGGAGCCCGGGACAGGCTATATCCGTCTCACCGACTTCACCCGCTCCACCGCTCGCGAGATGAAACAGGCGCTGGACGATCTCAAGGGGCAGGGAATGGAGCGGCTACTCCTGGACCTGCGCTCCAACGGCGGCGGTCTTCTCGATCAGACCGTGCTCGTCTCGGGTCTCTTCGTGCCGCCCAACGCCCGCATCGTCGAGACCCGTGGCCGGCTACCGGAGTCGTACCAGACCTTCTACGCCGAAGACGGCTTCGAACCGCTCGAGATGCCGCTCGTGGTGTTGGTGAACAACGGTACCGCGTCCGCCGCGGAGATCCTCGCCGGCGCGATTCAGGATCACGACATGGGTGTAGTCGCAGGAACTTCGACCTGGGGCAAGGGTCTGGTCCAGACCGTCTACAACCTCTCCTACGGCTCCGGCGTGGCATTGACCACCGCCAAGTACTACACGCCCTCGGGTCGCTTGATCCAGCGTGACTATTCCTCGTACTACGACTACTACACGCACTTCGGTGAACCGGAAACGGACGACGGGAATAGCGACGAGCCCTCGGACGAAGGAAGCCCCGCCGTCATCCTGGCGCCGGGCGACGCACCGCCGGAGATCCAGGTCGCCCCCGAAAACGAGATCTTCTATACCGACCTCGGACGGGAGGTGTACGGCGGAGGTGGCATCCAACCCGACGTCGAGATCGAGCTGCCGGACGGCCCTTCGATTCTGACCGCCCTTTTCTCGCGCAACGCGTTCTTCGATTTCGCAGTCGACTACAACGCTCGCCAGGGTATCGATTCCACCGACTGGACTCCCCCGGCGGACCTGCTCGACCGTTTCCGCAACTGGGTGCTCGCCGAGGAGATCGTCGCGGAAGAGGATCTGGCAGAGATGCTGGAAGACGAAGAAGCCCGGGAGTTCACGGTCCGCCAGATTCACGCCGACATCTTCAACTCGGCCTTTGGCACCCAGGAAGCCAACCGGGTGATGGCCGACGGCGATCTCCAGATCCAGGAAGCTCTGGAGCTCTTCGACGAGGCAGAGGCTCAGCTGAGCAGTCGACAGGAGCTGAACGGCGACGCGCAGGTGGCCGAAAACCAGGAGCGCTCCGATCCGGCGGCGGCTGACGGCGGCATCTGACTTCACGGAAGCTCGACCGACGATTGGCAGCTGATCGCGGATAGCGAGCCCCCGAGGCATGCCCGGCCCCACTGCTAGACTCTCGACGGCGATCGAGTCTTCGCCCTTTCCCTACCCGTCCACAGACGACCTTTCCGAGACGGCATGCGTTCCCTCCTGCCCTATGCCATTCTGCGCGCCTTGCAGCTGGTTTCGAGGTTTTTCTACCGACACGAGTACCACTGGGTCGGCGATCCTCCGCCGGACGGTGGAGAGCGTTGGCAGCCCTATCGTCTCGTAGCGATCCTGAATCACACCAGCCTCATGGAGGCTCTGCTGGCCGGCCAAGCGCCCAAACGATTCCTTCGGCGCATGGCCAAGCACGCCACGGTTCCGATCGCCGACATCACCATCAATCGGCCGGTCATCGGTTGGTTTTGGAAGTCTGTAGCCGGCAACGTGGTGTCGGTCTCGCGCGAGCGAGATCACACGTGGGAGGAAGTGCTATCGAGTGTCGACGATCCGGACTCGATGGTGATCATCCTGCCCGAAGGCCGCATGAAACGCGGCGGTGGACTCGACAAGCATGGCCGCAAGATGCGCGTTCGCGGCGGTATCGCAGATCTCTTGAACTGCTTTCCGGAAGGGAAGCTACTCCTGTGCTACAGCCAAGGATTGCATCACATCCAGATTCCCGACGAAGGTCCGGCGAAGTTGTTCAAGACCGTTCGCTGCCGTTTCGAGGAACTGGACATCGCCACCTACCGCAACCAGCTCAAGTCCGGCCTCGACCCAGCAGACGACAACGCCTTCCGCCGGCGTGTGATCCAGGACCTCACCGAACGTCGTGACCGCTACTGCACCTCCGATGTGGGAGGCACCGATCGTCCGAAAGAATGGGAAGGTCGCGACGATATCGTGCGCCCTGGCAAGGTCCGAGAACGGGAAATGTACCGAGCCTGACCGCTCTACATCGAGATCGACCCCTTGCGGAAGTCGGTCGCTCCGATCTTGCAGTTGATCAGAACCGGTGTCCCCGCCCTGGCGACCTCTTTCGCCTCCTGCAGTACGCTCGAGACATCCCCTGGACGTTCCAGCAGGAACCCTTTGCCGCCCCAGCCCTCGGCGACGACGTGGTAGTCGTTGCGCTCCAGGACCGTGCCGGTGGCATCACCCAATATCTCGACCTGCTCGCGCGCGATCTGTGCCCAAGAGCCGTCATTGCCGACGACCGCGATGATGGGTAGACCGTGGCGCGCGAACGTATCGAACTCCGCGATGCTGTAGGCGGCGGATCCGTCGCCCCAGATGAGCCACACCTCCGAATCGGGGCGAACACACTTCGCTCCCAGAGCGAAGCCGCCACCCACGCCGAGCGTGCCGAAGGCTCCGGGATCGAGCCAGCGCAGCGGACCACGGGGACGGAGGATGTAGGACGCCGTCGCGACGAAGTCGCCGCCATCGGCCACCAGGATGCTGTCGTCGTCGAGGACCTTGTCCATCTCCCGAAAGAGGTGGATCGGATTCACGTACTCCGTCTCCTCCTCGCCCTGGGCGGCGATCTCATCATCCCGTGCCTGGTCGCGCCGCCGCAACTCAGCGACCCAATCGGCACGGCCCACCGGTTCCCCGAGGGCAGCCGCCAGATCGACCAAGAAGAGTCCGGGATCGGCGAGCACGGGAACGGCGGGTCGACGATTCTTCATGAGGTCTACTTCCGACAAGTTGACGGAGACGAAGACCGCTCGCCGAGGAATGTGGCGTCCGTAGTCGAGGCGGAAGTCACACGGCACGCCCGCGAGAATCACCAGATCGGCATCGCGGAGGGCACGACTTCGCTTGTGTCGCATCTTGCGCTCGGCATCGCTGCCCAGCAGTCCTCGAGCCATTCCCGAGAGGTATACCGGGATGCCCAATCCATCGACCGCGGCCGCGACTTCCTCGATGCGATCAACCCGCAAGGTCGCCTGCGAACCGACGAGCATCACCGGCTTGCTGGCCGTCCGTAGAGCCTTGACCACCTTCCGTACTTCCCTGCCGGTGGCTCTGGGAATCGGCAGCTCGGGCGGCGTCCTCGGCGTCCTGGAATCGGAGCCCCGAAACAGACGCCAGAGGTGCAGCTCCAAGTACTTTCGCAGCAACGTCTCGCCCAGGCTCTTCGGTGGTTTGGCTTCCGGACCGACGCCGTAGAGCTTGCGCACCAGCTCTTCCGCGTACAGCAAGTCCACGGGGCACTCGGCGAACGCCGGACCGGGAACGCCGATCCGCGCCTCTTCGAAGGCCATCTCCACCACCGGAACGAGATCCTTCACCCGCTTGGCGCCTGCCAGCCACTTCACATGGGGTTCGAGGAGCGCCATCTGATCGATGTCTTGCAGCGAACCGCGCCCTTCGAGAATCGTACCCGTGGCGCCGCCGAGCAGAACCAAGGGTGACTGAGCCATCTGCGCGTTCTTGACCGCGGTGACGGTGTTGGTCACGCCCGGTCCCGCGGTCACCGCTACGACGCCAGGTCGGCCCGTCAGGCGCGAGACGGCATCGGCGGCGAAGGCCGCGGTCACCTCGTGACGCACATCGACGACTCGGATACCACGCTGCTGCGAGCTGACGAGGATCGGCGAGATATGGCCGCCGCAGAGGGTGAAAAGTTCTTCGGTTCCCTGTGCTTTCAAGACCTCGGCCACCAGATCGCCGCCGGTGGGTTTCGCCATCACGTACTCCTATCGAAAACGGGGCGGTCCGGGACGAAGCAGACGAACTCGCCTTCGAAGACCGGCGGCTCCGCCGCCGTCTCTGCAACTACCGTCACGGACACGACGTACTTCTTACCCACCACCTCTTTGGTTCTCGCTTCGGCGAACAGCTCCTGGCCCACACGTACCGGCCGCAGGAACTTGACGTCGGCCGAGCCGAGCACCACCAGGGGGTGGTTGACGGCAACCATGGCAGCGTGATCGGCGAGCGAAAACACGAAGCCCCCATGAACCAGACCTCGCCCGTCGGCCGCCATGACCTGTGTCGTCACGAGACGCAACCTCGCCCAGCCATCCGACACGGCCACCGGCGTCCCCGAGAGGTCACGTGCGATGGCCGTGTGGGTTTGGACCGCGACGGGCTCGGAACCGGTCACGCCTACTCTTCACCCATGAACGGATACCTGTAGTCCGTAGGTGGAACAAACGTCTCTTTCATCGCCCGCTGGTTCACCCAGCGAAGGAGATTGAAGATCGAGCCGGCCTTGTCGTTGGTTCCCGACGCCCGCGCACCACCGAAGGGCTGCTGACCGACGACGGCACCGGTGGGTTTGTCGTTGATGTAGAAGTTCCCGGCGGTGTGACGCAAGCGCTGCGCCAAATGCGCGATCACGCCACGGTCCCGGGCGAAGATGCCCCCTGTGAGAGCGTAGTCGCTGGTGGTATCGCACAGATCGAGGGTGGCTTCCAACGCGGCGTCGTCGTAGACGTAGATCGTCAGGATCGGGCCGAACAGCTCCACCTTCATGGTCTCGTACGCAGGATCGGAGGCGACGATCACCGTGGGTTCCACGTAGTAGCCGACACTGTCGTCGCATGCTCCGCCACAGAGGATCTCCGCGTCACTCGACGCCCGGGCGCGCTCGATCGCGTCCTTGTGAGTGCGGAAGGCCTTGGCATCGATCACCGCGGCCATGAAGTTACGAAAGTCGGTGGGCGGTCCCATCGCAATCGTACCGATCTGAGACGTCAGCTTCTCTCGGACTTCGCTCCATAGCGACGACGGCACGTATGCGCGTGACGCCGCCGAGCACTTCTGCCCTTGGTACTCGAAAGCACCGCGTACCAACGCCGTCACCAAGGCGTCCGGGTCGGCCGACGGGTGGGCGAAGACAAAGTCCTTGCCACCGGTCTCGCCCACGATGCGTGGGTAGCTGCGGTAGTTCTGGATGTTCTCGCCGATGGTCTTCCACATACCCTGGAAGGTCGCGGTGGACCCGGTGAAGTGCAAACCGGCGAAGTGCTCGCTGGCCAGGGCCGGGTCGCCCACCGCAGCACCGCGGCCAGGAACCAGGTTGATGACTCCGGGCGGCAGTCCGGCTTCTTCCAACATCTTCATGATGTAGTAGGCCGACAGGACGGCAGTCGACGCCGGCTTCCACAGCGCGACATTGCCCATCATCGCTGGAGCTGTGGGTAGATTGCCGCCAATGGATGTGAAGTTGAAGGGCGTCACGGCAAAGACGTACCCCTCGAGAGGCCGGTATTCGACCCGGTTCCAGATGCCGTCGACGGATAGCGGCTGCTCGGTGTACATCTGCCGCATGTAGTGGACGTTGAAGCGAAAGAAGTCGATGAGCTCACAGGCCGAGTCGATCTCCGCCTGGAAGACCGTCTTCGATTGGTTGAGCATCGTCGCCGCGTTGATGGTGTCGCGCCAGGGTCCGGCGAGCAGGTCGGCCGCCTTCAGGAAGATGGCTGCGCGGTCCTCCCACACCATCTCCGACCATGTGATCCAGGCGCGCCGGCTCGCCTCGATCGCGCGCTGCACCTCCGCTTCACCCGCTTGATGGAACGTTCCGAGAACGTGTCCGTGATCGTGGGGGCAAACGATGTCGGCTGTATTTCCGGTCCGCACTTCCTCGCCACCGAGGATCAGAGGCACCTCGACGCGCTCACCAAGCATCTGGGACAGTCGGCTCTTGAGCGACGCTTTCTCCGGCGATCCGGGCGCGTAGGCGCGAACCGGTTCGTTGACCGGAACGGGCGCGTTGAAGATTCCGTTGGCCATGCAGGGACTCCTTGGAGACTGATCGAGCTTGGCGGTGCCCGGGCGATTCGGCACAGGAACTTTCCAAACTCGTAGGGTTCGATGTCGATGCGCGCGGGCGAGCCTGCGCACGGGCCCTGCGATCCGGGGAGGAACGTAGCGGGGGGATCGCCTGGCTGGTGCCGCATGCTACCAACCGTGACCGGCGCCTGGGAACCGACTTACCGGCACGAATAGGCCACGTTCGGAACGCGCGTCGCGAGTCCAATATCGAGGGCCCGGAGCGGGTACCGCTAGGGGCCCGAGACCAGCTCAGAAAACAGTCTCAGCTCGAGAAGTGCTTCAGCAGCTCTTGCGCCGCCTGTATGGCTGGCTTTCTTCCGCGGCGCACCGATTCCTCTACCTCAGCCAGAACGGAAGCCACTTTCGGCTTGTCGCGGAACGACGCCAGCAACAGCTCTTCTACTTGCGACCACATCCAGCGTAGCTGCTGCGCCTGCCGCTTGGCTTCCAGGCCACCTTCCTCTAGGTAGAGCCGATGACGTTGTATCGCTTGCCAGACCGCATCGAGGCCGTCTCCCGTCTTCGCGCTGCAGGTCAAAACAGGAGGAGTCCAGCCCGAGTCACTGGGCCGGATCAGCCGCAAGCCGGATTCGTACTCGATCCGCGCTTCCTGCGCAGCCCGCACCGCCTCACCGTCGGCCTTGTTGACCGCGACCACGTCGATCAGCTCCAAGATGCCACGCTTGATGCCTTGGAGCTCATCTCCGCCGCCCGGCAGGAGTAGCAACAGAACCGAATCGACCATCTCTGCGACCACGGTCTCCGATTGTCCGACGCCTACCGTCTCCACCAGAACCGTGTCGAAGCCGGCAGCTTCGCAAAGCAACATCGATTCTCGGGTCTTGCGCGCGACGCCACCCAAGGAGCCACCGGAGGGCGACGGTCGAACGAAGGAACGTTCGTGGGAAGCGAGATTCGCCATCCTCGTCTTGTCGCCCAGGATCGAGCCTCCCGACACGGCGCTCGATGGATCGACCGCCAAGACGGCGAGGCGCGAGCCTCGAGCCAGCAGCATCGTTCCCAGAGCATCGAGAAAGGTGCTCTTCCCCACACCCGGCACGCCGGTGATGCCGACGCGGATCGCTCCCCCAGTCTCCGGAAGGACCTCCGCCAGTAGCTGCTGTGCTACCTCTCGATGATCTGCACGGGACGACTCGACCAAAGTGATGGCACGGCCTAGGGTCGCTCGGTCACCACTGCGCAAGCCATCGACCAGCTCTCCCACGTCCACCGATCGTGAAGCCGACGAAGACGAAGGTGTTCGCCCAGTGGTTGGCGGGGACGTCGGCATGCCTCCATGCTATCCCGCACACACACCCTCTCGGCAGTCTACGGTTCGGGTCGAAGTGAGGCCGCTTCAGGCTTTCTGCACTGCCGGTTGATCTTCGACTCCGAGATCCAGATCCCCCAACCGGCGACGAAGCAGCTCGTTTTCGAACGCCACGCCCACCTGCGATGTGGCCAGCTCGAGGATGCGGATATCCTCGATCTCGAACTCCTGAGCACCGTTGTCGGTGTAGAGCAGGGCGATCGGGCGCTCCGCGCCGAGAACGGGAAAGACCACCACCTGACCGGAAGCCGGCCGTCCCACCAGACGGGCAAGACTGGGCGGCAGGCCCGCTGACTCGAAGTCGACCGAGATCGGTTTGCCTTCATCGAGAGCCATCCACAAGCAGCCGGCGCTGGGAACCTCGAGATGCAGCTGGCGGGTTTCTTCGGCGAGCGGCACACTGTTGGCCGAGAAGCCGAACGCTCCGACAGCCTCCAGTCCCTCGTCCTGGACGAGAAAGAGGACCGCCCGCTCGACCGACTCCGAAATCAAGTGCATGAGGTTCAGTGCCATCGTCGCCGACAACAGTCCCGATTGGACATCGAATACCACACGTCGGAACCGACTGAATCCACCGCGTGCCGCGCCCAGCAGGGCCGTATGTCCACGTTGATGGCTGGCTACCCGGGCCAGATTCCTGACGGTCGGCACCAAGGTCGGATCGCTTGGCGACAACACTGCCACGGCACCTGACCCGCGGGCCTTCCGGGCATCGGTGGGATCATCGGTCAAGACCACCAGAGGCGCACCAGGCCGAGTTCGCGCCAAGCTCGCCACATCGTCCAGCTCGACCTGATCGTGGCGCAGATCGAGGACGACGATCGGTGCGATGGACTCGCCGGGCATGCGTGTCCCAGCCTCTCGAAGCTTGATGGGTACGACACGGATGGGCGACGAAGACCGCGCTTCGGAATGTTCGTCTCCCGACGCAGCGTCCCGGCCTCCGAGCTGGTCGCGCAAAGCTCCGAGGAGGGCCTGTTCCTCCGTCATCACCTGACACCGCAGCGACTCCAGCTGAACGTGATGGGAACGCTCGCGCGCCCCATCCCGCCGTTCGCCTTCGGCGCCTCTGGAAAGTCCTGCGCGGCGCAGCCTACGGTCCAGCTCACTGACCGATTGGTCTGTGTCGTCGTCGGTGGCATGCTCCTCCTCGTCATGGATTCGCGTAGCCTCGAGCAGCAGCATTTGCGTGTTCAAGTCCATGTCGGCCAGCAATTGGCCTGGCGCCATGGAGAAATCATCGGCTGGCTGCAACTCGTCGACTTCGAAATGGAAGCTGCCGTGTCGCCAAGTCACCAGATGCGAGATGGTCGTCTGCACGTGCTCGGCGATCGTGCGTCGCAGTCCACCGCGCGCGATCAGCTCGTGGCGTAGGAGGTATTCGGCGAGCGTCGTGCCGACCCCCTCTCTACGCCGGTCGGTGGCCGCGTCTTCGAGGGTGATCGGCGACAGCAGACCCTCTTCGACCAGCTTCTCGCCCAGCTTCGGCTGACCTTCCGCCCACGCAGTGACGATCCTGCCGAAATGGAACCCGATCTCGGCGCGGCGATTGTCGTCACGCCAGAGATACAACGTGCCGGTTCGACCACCCAGATGGACGAACTGCAGCACGTCGGCTAGCGGTAGATCTTCGAGGACTCCGTTGATTCCCATGGGCTCGGGGGCGATCTCCCTACAGATCGCGAGACTTTCATGCTAACCCATCCGGTGGAGGTTTCCGAGATCTTCGGAGCAGGCCTGTGGCTGCTAGAGTCTGCGCCGTGAGAGACGCCGCATCCACGCCCGATCGCTCTGCCAGCCCCCGGATCCAGCGTTTCGCCTGGGCGGTCCTGGCTTACAACATCCTGGTCATTCTTTGGGGTGCCTATGTCCGCGCTACCGGCTCGGGAGCCGGATGTGGAAGCCACTGGCCTACTTGCAACGGCGAGATCATTCCCCGACAGCCCAGTCTCGAGACCCTCGTGGAGTTCTCCCACAGGATCACGTCCGGGCTGGCGCTGCTCGGCGTGCTGGGACTGTTGTTCCTCGCCTATCGAAGATTCCCGAAGGGACACCGCGCCCGCAGTGCGGCCGTCGCGTCGACGATCCTGATATTCACCGAAGCGGGGATCGGAGCCGGCCTGGTGCTCTTCGAGCTGGTGGCCGACAACGAGTCGATGGCTCGGGCTCTCTTCATGGGTACCCATCTGGGCAATACCTTCTTGCTGCTCGCCGCCATCACTCTGACCTGCCATTGGTTCGGCGGCGCCCCCGCCTTTCGCTGGCGAGGAGACCCGCTCGCTAAATGGGCCGGCGCCGCGGTGGGAGCCATCATGCTGGTGGGAATCAGCGGAGCCGTGGCTGCGCTCGGTGACACGCTCTACCCTGCCGAGAGCCTGCTCCATGGCCTACAGCAGGATCTCTCCCCCACGTCTCATG
This sequence comes from Thermoanaerobaculia bacterium, assembly GCA_028066595.1. Taxonomy (GTDB): domain Bacteria; phylum Acidobacteriota; class Thermoanaerobaculia; order Multivoradales; family J023; genus JAUIJL01. Next base: position 12,457 of record JALCBJ010000057.1, on the reverse strand, counting down.
TGTTGATCAAGTTGCGCGTGTGGCATCCGGTGCTCGCCATCGTCGGAGGTCTTGTCGTGTTGCACCTGGTCGCGGAGATCCGCCGTGCAAAACGGCCGCAGCCGGTACGTCGCTGGGCTACCGCTGTCAATCTCCTGGTCATCGTCCAACTCGCTGCCGGGGCGCTCAACATGGTGCTGCTGGTGCCGGTCTGGATGCAGCTCGTTCACCTCGCGTTGGCCGACGCCTTGTGGATCAGTCTCGTCCTCCTACTCGCTTGGGCTATGGCGATTCGGGAAGCCGCGGATGACGGAGACGTGACCGGTGCAGCGGCGCTGCGCGCGTCTTACGACTCGGCGTGACGCGGCTGGCGTATGTCGTCTCGTCTCACGGCTTCGGTCATGCCGCTCGCGCGTGCGCGGTGATCGAGGCTCTGTGGAACACGAACTCGGGTCGCGAGGTTCACGTCACGATCTTCGGTCGCACACCGGAGTGGTTCTTCCACCAGAGCCTTGGCCCGCCGGGCGATCCGGGTTCCTACGAAGTGGTTCCGGCAGACACCGACGTCGGCCTCGTCCAGACTTCGGCGCTACGGGAGGACGCGAGCGCCACCGCTCGTCTGCTTCGTGAACGCCCGCCCGTCGATCGGGGCTGCCCAGCCCTCACCGATGCGATCTCGGCCAGCGATTCTCGCTGTGTTGCCTGTGACATCTCGCCGTGGGGAATCACCGCCGCGGAACGCCTGGGCCTGCCCTCATTGCTGGTGGAGAACTTCACCTGGGACTGGATCTACGCCGGCTATCCGCAGCTTCGAGACTTCGTGGAGCCCATGCATCGCGCCTTTTCCGCAGCGACGCGCCACGTCCAGACCGAGCCCGTGTGTCGCACCGATCCGACGGCCGATTGCGTCACGTCTGTGGTCAGCCGCACAGCACGTACCACTCGTAGGGATCTCAGAGCAGCCCTCGGCGTCGGCGACGAGGAGGCTCTGGTGATGATGACCATGGGCGGCATTACCTGGTCGTACGAGAATCTGGAAGGCCTTAGCTCCGAGGCGGACCGGGTGTGGCTCATCGCGGGCGGCACGACCGAGCCGACACCGGAACGCCGCGGCCGCCACGTGCTGCTGCCCCATCGATCGCCTTTCTTTCATCCAGACCTGGTCGGAGCGACCGATCTGGTGGTCGGCAAACTCGGCTACTCCACGGTGGCCGAAGTGGCCACCGCAGGGACGCGCTTCGCCTACGTCCCGAGACCACTCTTCCCGGAGAGTGAGCGATTGGAGGCCTGGACGCGAACCCACCTGACGGCCCAGCGCATCGAACCAGAAGATCTGGAATCTCCGAGCTGGCTCTCCGTCCTGACTCGCCATGTCGACGATCTTCTCCGCCGGCCCCGCCGCGGCGGTCTGTCGAACGGCGCACCTCAGGTTGCCGAACAGATCCTCAGCATGCTTCGGGACCAGTGACGATGGCGAGCCTCCCCCGAACGTCCCTGGCACTCGTGGTCATCCTGAGCTTGGTCATGGCAGCCTGCTTCTTCGCCCTGCTGATGCAGATGCCACTGTGGGACTGGAACTCCGCGCGGGTCGTGCTCTCCGTGGGTTGGGTCCACGGATATCCACTGTACTCCGGCTTGGACGACGGACCTGTACAAACCACCATGTACGGCCCGGTCAAGGATCTGCTGCTGCTACCCGCGTCGCTGGCCAGCCGCCCGTCCTATGCGATCTGGATCGCGGGCGCCATCACCATCACCAGCATCGCTTTGCCCATACTGCTGTTGATCTGGTGTCGCGGGCGCGGCCTGGAGAGCAGTGCCGGCTCCACCGAGCGAGCCGTCTTCGCCTCTCTCTTTGCGCTCGGCGGATTGCTGGTCGCTCAGTCGACGCGGGACATGACCGGCAATATCCACGTCGATGCGCCAGCCGTCGGTTTTGCTCTGGCCTCCTGCGTCGTCTTGATGTCGCGGAGCCTTTCCGGGAGGAGACTCACGGTTGCGGCTGCCCTCGCAGCCCTCTCGGTGTGGACCAAGCAAGTGCAGATCCTGCTGCCGCTAGGGCAACTCGTCTATCTCCTGTGGCTTCACGGAGCTACAACCGCTGGTCGCTACGTACTGCGGCTGGCAGCGTGGGGTTTCGGCATGCTCGGCGCGTTCGTCGCACTGTTCGGTTGGGACGGCATGTGGCTGAACATCATCGTGCTGCCTCGCGACCATCCGAAACACATCGATCCGGAGACACTATTCTTCGGGGCCCTGGAGCTCGCCGTGGGCTGCTCCTTTGGATTCCTCGTCTTGCTCCTGGCCATCCGCGCGAACCGCACGATGGCCTGGCGCGACCGTGCGTGGCTGTTGCCCGCGCTCATCGCCGTCACACTGCTGCCGACATCGCTCTTTGCCCGATTGATCGCTGGTGGCAGACACAACTCCTACCATGCGATCTACTTCCTGCTGGCGACCGCGGCCTTGATCTTGGCCCGCGGAGACCTGTTTCCGACCAAGCCAGATCGGGCTCGATGGGTGGTCGTGGCAGCGGCCATCGGAGCCGTGCTCTGGGCGCCTTGGCGTCTCGACTGGCGTCCCGTCCTCGCCCCTCTAGACAACCCCCAAGAGCAAGCGTACGAATTCGCCAAGGCCCATCCGGGTCAGGCCTACTTCCCATGGCAGCCTTTGTCGACCGTCCTCGCCGAGGGGCGCCTCGATCACTTCGACTTTCACGTGCACGCTCGGCACGCGGCGGGGCATCCCCTATCCGACGAGCATTTCCGAGCGTACCTGCCGCCCGACCTTCGATACGTTTTCATCCGGCCCAGGGCTCGCGACTACAGCATCCTGGGATATCTACCCGAATATCGACATATGACGACCCACCCCGACATGCCGGGATGGGATCTCTTCGTAAAAGTGGAGCCCGATCAGGTCGAATCTGACCCCGAGGACTGAGCCGCCGCGAAGGCTACCGAGTCAGTCTTGGTGAAAGGACTCACCGCGCTTGGCCATGTCCACCAGTAGCTGGGCCGGCGCAAGGCGTTCGCCATACTTCTCGGCGTACGTCTCGAGACGATCCACGACGTATTCGAGACCCTGCCGGTCGGCCTCGCGCAGGATTCCTCCGCGGAACGGCGGGAAGCCGAAGCCGAAGATGACTCCGATGTCGATGTCATTTGGATTCGAGATCACGCCGTCTTCGATACAGCGCGCGGTCTCGTTGAGCATCTGCATCCAAGTACGCTCGATGATCTCCTGATCGCTCACCGGTGATTCTTCCCAACCGATGAGGTCGTACACCGATTCATCTACTTCCTTTGGCTTCTTCGAGTAGTCGTAGAAGCCTCGACCGCCCTTGCGACCCGTCCGCCCGGCATCGATCATCTGATCGAAGACAGGCGACGGCTGGGCTCGATCACCTGCGTATTCCAGCATCACTCGACCGGCATGGTGCGCAACATCGAGGCCCACTTCGTCTAGGAGCGCGATCGGTCCGACCGGCCAGCCCCAGCCGGCCACTACCTTGTCGATCTGCTCGATTCGCGCGCCTTGATGCAATAGATAGAGAGCTTCGTTGACGAAGGGTCCGAGAACGCGGGAGGTAAAGAACCCCGGTCCGTCGTTCACGACGATGATCGTCTTGCCCATCTTGCGACCGATATCGATCGTCGTCGCCAGAGTCTCGTCGGAAGTTTGATCGGTCCGAATGATCTCGAGCAGCGGCATCTTGTGGACCGGGCTGAAGAAGTGCATGCCGACGAAGTTCTCCGGACGCTGGGACGCTTCCGCCAGCCTGGCGATAGGGATCGTCGACGTGTTCGAAGCAAAGATGAGGTCTGGCGGACCGCATTCCTCGACCTGACGGATGACGGCATGCTTGATATCGACGTCTTCGAAAACCGCCTCCACCACGAACGGAATCTTCTCGAAGCCCGCATAGTCGACCGTGGGCAAGATTCTGCTCATGGCGATCTTCTGATCTACCTTCGTGATCTTGCGGCGCTTGGCCAGATTGCCGAAGAGGTCGTTGCACTGCCGAAGGCCTCGCGCGAGGGCGACATGGTCGCGGTCCTTCAGGACGACCTCGTAGTTTCTGTACGACAGACCCTGGGCGATCCCCGCCCCCATGAACCCAGCTCCCACGACGGCCACACGATCGACGTTGCGCGCCGTTGCAGCCATGTCCTTAGAACGTCCTTCCACCTCGTTCTTGGTGAAGAAGATCGAGATCAAACCCTTCGCAACGTCGGTCACCACCAGATCGGCAAAGCCGCGCGCCTCCATTTCCAGCGCCTGGTCCAGGTCGACCGCGATGCCTTCTTTCACGACCTCGATGGCTTTGAGCGGTGCGGGATAGTGACCGCCACTCCGCTTCAGCACCTGATCGCGGGCCTTGTCGAAAATCAAGTTCTTCGTTCCGGGGGCACGCGAAAGCAGATCCGTTGCAAAGCCGACGAAGCCGCCGCCATGACCGGTCAGCTTCATCTTGCCCCGGAGATCACGCTTTGGCTTGCCGCGGGTGACCAGTTCCAACGCCGCCTGCTTCAGCACCTCGGGATGGCACGTCTCGTCGACGAGGCCGATCTTCTTCGCCTTGTAGTGGCCGACGTCCTTGCCGGTGAGGATCAAATCGAGCGCAGCGGTGACGCCGATCAAACGAGGCAGGCGTTGAGTGCCTCCGAGACCCGGGTAGAGCCCCAGCTTGACTTCCGGCAGACCCAGCTTGGTGTGCGATGCGTTCGTGCAGAGACGATAGTCGCACGCCAACGACAGCTCGAGACCACCACCCATGCAGGCTCCGTCGATGGCGGCGACGACCGGATAGGGCAGATCGGCGAAGCGCATCACCAGCCGGTGCCCGCGGCGGATCAGATCGAGTACCTCCTGCTTGTCCTGAAACGCTTCCAGCTCCTCGATGTCGGCGCCGACGATGAAGTAGCCCGGCTTGTCGGAGAGGAAGACCATACCCCGCAGGGGTTGGTTCGCCAGCTCGTCGATCTGCTCCTCGAACCAACGAAAGTAGCGCGTCGAAAGCGTGTTCACGTTCTTCGTCGGATCGTCCAAGTGGATCCACGCCACGCCGTCTTCGATCTCCACCCGACCTGGCGCCTGGTTCGGAACCGGGGTGGAAGACGTGTCGGGGGTGGATTCGGGAGACACTTCACTCATGGACGACCTCCAGTAGGACGGTTGGTAACCTTCGGACCCGAAGATTGCAGTAGGTGCAGCGCCCATCGGCCCGGCGGAACGCTCACACCGTCTTTCGATGGTAGGACCAATGCCGCAGCGTGTCAATCACGACAGGTCGTCAAATGTGTTGGATGCCAACACATGTCGGGCGTCCGGCATGCAACCATACCGTAGCGCGATGCGAAGCTCATGCCGCAGGACGGCAGCGAGAATCAGTCGTCGTTGGAAGCCGCTCGTTCGACACCTTGGTGGCGCACCCGGGTCCGGCAGCGGCACATCTGCCCACGGGATCGCAGTTCCTCCGCTGGATTCCTCGCGGCCGAGCGCCAGCCGATCCGGCTCCCGACCACGCTACACTGTTGACCCGTGCGGATCGTCAGCCTCCTACCCAGCGCCACCGAGATCGTCTGTGATCTCGGGCTCGACAGCCAGCTCTGTGGGATCAGCCACGAATGTGACTATCCCGAGTCCGTTGCAGGTCTGCCGGTTCTCACTTCGAGCGCCATCGATCCGAAGGCGATGACGCCGGCCGAGATCGACGAAGCGGTCAGCCGAGCAGTGAGCCAAGGAGAGCCTCTTTACGGCGTTGACACTGATCTGCTCAACGAGATCGAACCGCAACTGATCGTGACCCAAGGTCTGTGCGATGTCTGCGCCGTCAGCGGAGAAACGGTGGCCAAGAGCCTCGATCTCGACATGGAGCCTGCCCTACGCGAGACGAAGGTCGTCACCCTTGCTGCTACCACCGTCGACGGCATCCTCCGCGACCTGCAGCGGGTCGGCGCAGCGGCGGGAATTCCTGCTGCTACAAGTCAGCGCGCCGGATACTGGCGCGCTCGTTGGGAAGCGCTCCGTCGCAGGCCACGCCCCGGCACAACGCTGCGCGTGATCGTGCTGGAGTGGACCGACCCTGCGTTCCTGGGCGGACACTGGGTCCCTGAGATGGTCGAGGCGGCTGGCGGAGTGCATCTGCTGAACCCAGCGGGAAGTCGCTCGAAACGATGTGCCTGGGAGCGCATCGTTTCCGCTGATCCGGATATTTTGATCGTAGCCGCCTGCGGCTATGGCCTCGCGGAGAACATCGAGTTCGCGCTCCGTCTTCGGCGAGAACACCCCGAACTCCGAGCGATCGCGGACGGGCAGCTGTGGGCCTGCGACGCAAACTCCTACTTCGCCCGACCCGCGCCACGCGTCATCGAGGGTGCGGAGCTCCTGGCCCAGATCGTCCGAGGCATCGATCCTCCGAAAGGTCGCGCTCAACGGATCCGGAACGAAGACTTCACGCGCTCGCCTTGATCATGGCAGCGAGGGGCAGTCAACGTGGCGAGTCGATGAGATCTCGTGCATGTTCCAGCACCCGGCGCGCCGGTACATGCTCGGGATCGACGTCGAGCGCGCGTCTTCCAGATTCCACCGCTGCATTGGCGAGACGGGACGCCTGTTCGGGCTCTTGTGCGAGCTCCGAGGCCCAGACGAGTGCCCGCGTGCGCTGGATCCAACCAGCGACGAATTCAGGATCGAAGTCGATCAAGTCTTCCGACGTCGAGAGGGCGACGTCCAGGTGTCCTCGGGAGGCCACCGGGTCGCCACGGGCCGATGCCAGGCGAGCGGCTTCGATCCGTGCTCTGATTCTCGCCTCCATCGCATAGGTCTCGCCGCGCCATTCCATGGCGCTCTCGGCGGCCTCGACCGCTTGACCAGTCCACTCGCCGGCGGCCTCGATCTCCCCTCGGTCTAGATGCCAATGAGCGACGTGAGCTGTGATTCCCGCGATCGCCATCCAGGCGTACCCGTTTTTTGCATCACTCTCCAGCGCCGTCCGGGCTTGTTGCAAACCTTCGCGGGCCACGGGCCTCGGATCCAGGTCGCTACGCGTAGAGAGCCATCGCACCGAGACCTCGGTCTGCAGTGCCAGGTTGGTCTGCGGAAAGGACGCCACGAGATGAGGAGTGGACTTCCCCAACTCGATGGCTCGGCGGTATGCCTCACTCGCCCGCTCGGTCGCTTCCCGGGGATCGTCTCCCCGCGCCCAAGCGAGCTCCGCCTTCACTCCCTCAGCGTTACCGAGGAGATTGAGGAGATACAGGTCACGCGGCGCGACCTCGAGCCCGCGGCCGCAGGCGTCGATCACCGCTTCGAGCGAGTCCCCTGGATCCTTCCCGCGGGCGGCGCGGTAGTCGGCACGCACCATGTTGCCCATCGCCAGGGCGCGCCAGGCTTCGGCGCTGCCCGGTGCCAGGTCCACAGCGCGACGCGCTGAAGCGGTGCTGTCCTGCAGCAACTGCTCGCGTGCCGTTTCGTCATCGACCAGCTCGGCCCTTCTCGCGGTGAGCAGGGCCTGGAAGAGATGACCACGTGCATTGTCGGTATCGAGCTCCAAAGCTGCAGCGCAAGCCTCGATTCCATCCTCGTAGTTCACGGTCCAACCGGAGGTAGGTGACTGGAGGAGTATGGCGAAGGCGTCATAGATCAGAGCGCACCGCTCCAGATGAACCTCCGGGTCGCTCCTGCCAACGACTTGTGCACGGTCGAGATGGTCCAGGGCAGCCTGCAGGTACTGACCCGCAGCTTCCCCGTCGCCGTCTCCATGGTGGCTCAGCATCATGCGCTGGTGCAGATTCTTCGCTGCCAACAGCTGGCCTTCGTAGAACCAAGCATTCTGCAGCGAAGCGTCGGTGGCCAGCCGGGTCGACTCGTCCCAATCTCCACCGAGTGCACCGAGGTGCGCCCTCGCGAGCTGTGCCATCACCGGATCGACCTCGCGACCTTCGCCAGCCAATAGCAGCAGATCCTGCGCCTCCTGACGAGCGGCGGAAGCTTCCGCCCGCAAACGATCCCGTTCGTTCGAGCTGCTCTGGCGGTCTGCCAACGCCAGACGCCGGCGTACCTGCTCGGCTAGCGCCAAGCCATACGACGCCGCCACGCTCGGGTCCTGCAACCCACCTCGCCATGCAAGTCGAAGGTGTTCTACCGCTTCGTCGACCTCGTCCAGCGCCAAAGCCGCGCGGCCGAGTGCCAGACGACCTGCCGCTCTACCCCCATCGTCGAGATCTTCGAAACCTTCCTGGAGCTCGTTCATCCGCCTGCGAACTTCGTCACGCGCCGGGCCCAGGTCATGTGGCGGCGCCAGATGCTCGGCCCGCATCAACCATTCGGCCTCGGTGGCGATCCGGGTCATTTCCCTGGCTTCGGCGGCAGAACGGACAGCTTCCAAGCGCCCGTGGACCACCGCCGCAATGCCGAGGAGCACACTCGCAACGACAGTGGCAAGCGCTGCCCGGCGTAACAAACGACGCCGCCGAACCTCCGGAGCCCGCTTCAGTCTTCGCAGTGCGTCGGCCACTTCCCGCAGGGAAGGTCGTTCCGACTCATCGAGCGCCTGGAGCGAGCGAATCACTTCCGCCAAGTGGGGATCCAGATCCCCCAGCGGACGCGTCTTGCCAACGACCACGAGGCTCATCAATTGGATGGGTGCTACCGGGTCGTAGGCACGGCGTCCGGTGAACATCTCCTGCAACAAGATGCCGAAAGAGTAGGCGTCACTCGCAACACCGAGGGGCAACCCACCGACCTGCTCTGGACTCATATAGGCGATCGTGCCCAAGGTATCGCCATCCGTCGTCAGCGCCGGCCGGCGCGAAACCGAGTCGTCGCTCGTCTGTTGGGCAACATCCGACCCCTCTTTCAGCGACGGTCGATATACGCCCCCCACCCACGTCGATTCCGCGTCCGCGTGGTCATAGAAAAACGAGTCGTCACCTCTGGACCGGAAGGGTGGATTCGTCTCCGGCCCCACGGACCGAGCGATACCGAAATCGAGAATCTTGACCGTACCGTTCGCGGTCACCATCACGTTCTCGGGTTTCAGGTCTCGATGGACGATCTGCTGGCGGTGAGCGGCGGCCAGCGCGGCGGCCATGTCGATCGCCAGGTCCAAGAGACGTTCGAACGAGGCCCCCCGGATCACCTTGCCGAGGGAAGCGCCCTCCAGCCACTCGAGAACCAACAGATCTGCGTCGTCGTGCCGGACGATGCCGTAGACCTTACAAATTCCGGGATGGTCCAGGCGCGAGAGAATCTGGGCCTCGCGCAGGAATCGGGCGCGGCCTACAGGGTCATCCAGATACCTCTCATGCAGCGTCTTCACCGCAACCGGACGCTCCAGGCGGAGGTCGGAAGCCCGATAGACGGCACCCATCCCCCCTTCGCCGACCAATTCGTCGATGCGGATCTGTCCGATCGTCCTGCCCTGGAGCTCCATTGTGTGAAGTCTATCTAGCAGGACTGCTTTGGTAGAGTCTCGCTCCCGCCGCGCTGCGGCACATCGAGCCTCCATCCAATCCGACGAAGAATCCGCTTCCTCGAGCCATGACCACGCAAGATCTGACCTCCCGAGGCATTCGCCAGACATTTGTCCGCTTCTTCGAAGAACGGCGGCATACGTTCGTTCCGTCCTCGCCCGTAGTGCCCTTGGACGATCCGACGTTGCTTTTCACCAATGCCGGCATGAATCAGTTCAAAGACGTGTTCTTGGGCACGGCCACCCGCGACTACCAGCGGGCGGTGAATTCCCAGAAGTGCATCCGAGCTGGCGGCAAGCACAATGATCTCGACGACGTGGGGCACGATACGTACCATCACACGTTCTTCGAGATGCTCGGTTCCTGGTCGTTTGGCGACTATTTCAAGGAAGACGCGATCCGCTGGGCTTGGGAGCTCCTGACAGATGTCTTCGGCATACCACCCGAGCGCCTCCATGCGACCTACTTTGCCGGCGACCAAGCCGATGGCCTCGACGCCGACGAGGAAGCGCGTCAGCTCTGGCTCGATGTCACCGGCATCGATGAGTCACGCGTTCATCCATTCGGCAAGAAGGACAACTTCTGGGAGATGGCGGAGATCGGACCCTGCGGACCGTGCACAGAGATTCACGTCGACCTGACACCCGATCTCTCGGGTGGCCCCCTGGTCAACGCTGACGATGCGCGGGTCTTCGAAGTCTGGAATCTCGTCTTCATCCAGTTCAACCGCGACGGGGGAAACCGACTATCGACCCTGCCGGCACAGCACGTAGACACTGGCATGGGCTTCGAACGGTTGGTGACGGTCCTCCAGGGCAAGTCATCGAACTACGACACCGACGTCTTTACGCCGCTTCTGGAAGCCATCCGACAGACTACCGGCGCCCCGGCATATGGCGGTACGGTTTCCGTGCCGGGTGTCCAGCCCTCACAGGACGAGATGCGCGACATCTCGTACCGGGTGGTAGCTGACCACCTACGCTGTTTGAGCTTTGCCATCGCCGATGGCGCCATGCCCGACAAAGACGGTCGCGGCTACGTTCTGCGACGCATCTTGCGGCGCGGTTACCGCTATGGACGCCAGTACCTCGGTGCACGAGGACCCTTTCTCCACCGCCTCGTGCCGGCGCTGACTCAACAGATGTCGGAGGCGTTTCCTGAGATCGGAGAGCAGGCGGATCGTGTGGCGGAGATCATTCGAGAGGAAGAAGAAGGTTTCGCACGCACGCTCGACACAGGTCTGAAGCTCTTTCGTTCGGCAGCCGATCGAGCCGGAGCGGAAGACGGCCAGAAGCCCGTACTTCCCGGCGACGTGGCGTTCAAGCTTCACGACACCTATGGTTTCCCTGTCGATCTGACAAAGATTCTCGCGGCAGAACAGGGTCTGGAGCTCGACGAGCGTGGCTATGAGCTGCGTATGGAAGAGGCCCGAGAACATGCTCGCCGTGCCGGCAAGTCGACCGAACATGACTTTGCTACGGCCTTGGTAACCGACACCGCGGCGCGAAACGCCGTCGAGGTATTCCAGGATCTGGCCACCGACGACATGCCGAAGTTCTCGAGTTTCGAGCTCGAGACCGAACTGGTCGGATGGTTCGATCGCCAGGGCGTCCTACATCGGAACGATTCTCTCGCCGGCGAGCGAGAGGCGGCCGTCGTATTGGCTCAGACCTGTTTCTATGCCGAGCAAGGTGGCCAGGTGGGCGACTCCGGTCGTCTGACCACCGAGGACGGCTCGGTCTTCGAGGTGCTCGACACCCGTCGGATTCAGGACGCGGTCCTGCACGTGGGACGCCTTATGCGCGGCGAGATGCGCCCAAGAAACGCAGTACGCGCGGAGCTGGACAGAGAACGACGACAGGCCGTGATGGCGAACCATACCGCCACCCATCTCCTGAACCATGGTCTGCGCGGCGTGCTGGGCGAGCATGTGATGCAACGGGGCTCTCTGGTCGACGAAGAGAAGACCCGCTTCGACTTCTCCCACACGGGACCTGTGGCCGCTGAAGAAATCGGACGCATCGAAGAGCACGTGGAGCGACTCGTGACCGACACTCTGACCGTACACGACGGTGTCGTGGAGTTGGAGACGGCCAAGGGGATCCAGAGCCTGCGCGCCGTATTCGGCGAGAAGTACCCTGATCAGGTGCGCGTCGTCTCCATCGGGCCCGCGATCGGCGAGCTTCTCTCGACCCCAGAAAGGGCCGAATGGTACGACGCCTCGATCGAGTTGTGCGGTGGTACCCATGTAGCCTCCACCGAGGAGATCGGTCGTTTCGTACTGACGAGCGAAGAGGGTGTTGCCAAGGGAGTCCGCCGAGTGATCGGCATCACCGGCGATGCGGCCCGCTCGGCTCAGGAAACGGCTCGTGTGCTCCACCGGCGCCTCGATCAGCTCGATGGTCTGGAGCCCACGGCTTTGGCCGCTGAGCTCGCGTCGGTCGACCAGCAACTCGCCGAATCCGTCGTCCCGTTGCGAGAGCGATCAGCGATCTTGGGCCGAACCTCGGAGCTGCGCGACGCGGTACGCGAGCACGAGAAGGCCCAAGCTGACGAGCGGGGCGAGGAAGTGCGTGATCGGGCCGCTCGGCTCCTGGACGAGGCCCGAGCGATCGGCGACAGCCGGATCATCGTCGGAGAGGTACCTCCAGCGCCGCCGGAGAAGCTACGTGAAGCCGTGGATTGGCTGCGTCAGAAGTCAGGCTCCGGCGCGGTCATGCTGTTCGCCCCGTCGGGTGGCGACAAGGTGACGCTACTTGCCGGACTGACGGAAGACTTGGTCGCGCGGGGTCTCGACGCCAAGTCCATACTCCGAGAGGCGGGCAAGATCGTCGGCGGCGGCGGTGGCGGCAGACCCGATCTGGCGCAGGGCGGTGGCAAGAGCCCGGAGAAGGTGGCCGAAGCCGTAGTCCACGTAAGGGATTGGTTGGCTCGTCAGCTGGGCTAGTAGTAGTTCGCCAGGCGCACGGGCTGTCGCCGTGGGCCCCACGTCCCCGCAG
>JALCBJ010000056.1 GCA_028066595.1 Thermoanaerobaculia bacterium | reverse complement strand
ATGCTAATTAGAGTTAACACGACCTAGCTCGTTGGCATCGAAGTCGAGATCAGACTGCCAGGAATCGTCCGCGCGGACCAACCGGCCCGATCCCTTCCACTCGTTGCCGCCGCGCTTGGTCACCATGTTGAGCGTCACGCCGCTGGTGGCCTGGGTTGCGTCCGAGCCGCCGGTCGATGCCTGCATCTCTTGAAAGGCGTCGAAGTTGTAGTACGTCGGTGATGCGCCGATGGCGCCCATGTCGGTGATGACGACCCCGTCCACCGACCACACGGCCTCGAACCGAGTGGCGCCGGGGCCCGTGAATTGGGATTGTTGACCACTCTCGTTGCCGCCGACGTTGATGCGGTCCACCCGCACACCCGGAACCGTTTGCAAAATGGCCCATGGATCGCGAGAGGTCGGGATCTTCTCCAGCTCGAGTGCACTGACGGTCGCGCCGGTGGTGATCTTGCGATGGTCGAGGAGCGGGCTCTCCGACGTCACCGTGATCGTCTCTTCTACGGCTGCGGTCAGTGTGACCTCGATGGAAGTGTTGTGCCCGACGCTGATTTGGACGTTGGGGAATCGGACGGTCGAGAAGCCGTCCAGCTCGGCGTTCAAGGAATAGCTACCCGGCGACAGGCCGACGAAGCGAAACTCTCCTTGCTCGTCGGTGACCTGTGCGTGTTGGGACGGGCCCAAGACCGTGACGGTCGCGCCCGGAAGCGCGTCGCCGTGGTTGTCTTTGGCGACGCCCAAGAGGTTTCCGGACTGTGCCTGGCCCCAGGCAGGTGCCGCCGCGACTATCGAGAGGCACAGTGCCGCCAGCGACCACAGGATTCGTTTCGGGATGGTTGATCTACGCTGCATTTCGACTCCTCCTTGGAGTGTTGAGTTCGCCCTACTGGGCGTTTTTCTGCAGCGTCCGAAGTGCAACGAAAGTGCCGAGAAGCGTTGATTTTCCTGGCTTGGGACAGGTCGCTTCCGGGACCGATGGAGCGGATCGGAGAGCTCGGTACCGGCAGGGAACAGGGACGGGCAAAAATGGCGACTCGCCATGTCCACAACCGCTGATTCAGAGTTCCGGATGGAAGTCCAGCAGGTTGAATCGCTGGGCTGGCCTCCGCGTTTCCGCGGTTCATTCGCCGCGCAAGGAACGCACGGGGTCGATGCGGGCAGCCCGGCGTGCCGGAAGAAAGGAACCGGCGGATGCCGCGACGAGAAACAGTCCTGCGATCACAGCGGCGGAAGTCCAGAAGTCTTCCGATGACACGCCGTGGAGGATGGATCGAAGCCGCGGCAGGCACGCCACCGCGACCACGAGACCGGCTGCACTCCCGAGCGTCGCGACGCCCAGCGCTCGCCGGGCCAGAGCGCGGACGACGGCCTCCGGGGCCGCTCCCAGTGCCATTCGGATGCCGATCTCGCGCGTCGATGTCGAGACCTGGAGAGCGGTCAGCGAATAGAGTCCGACGACAGCGATACCGAGCCCGAGGAGCGCCAGTGCACCGATGAGGATCGAAGGAGTGCGGGTCGGCGCCATGGCCGTCGACATAGTCGGTCAACGGGCGTGTCCCAGTCATCGGAACATCTGGGGCGATCCGCGCCAGCAGGGCTCGGATCTGATCCGCGATGTCGCGATGATCTCCCTCGCTGCGGACCGCAACCGCGTGGGAAGCGCCCGCCAAGTCGCCATAGGCGGGGAAGAAGATCGTGCCGCGGCCTTCCGCGACCAGAGATTCGTGGCGGAGCGTGCGGACGATACCGACGACCTCGAACCACTCCTCGGTCCAGTCTTCGCCGCCCCAGAAGGGTGCCGCCTGGACGCGCCGACCGAGCGCTGAACGATCGGGCCAGATACGTTGAGCTGCCCGCTCGTCTACCAGAACCACGTTGCGGTCTCGATAGGAGAACGTGCGCCCCGAAACGAAGCGGAGGCCGAGGGCACGCGGAAAGCCCGGCGACACGATGCGATAGTCGATCTGCGGACTTTCGTCGTCGAGCTCGTGAGATGCCATGTCTTCCGTGCGGAAGCCTCCGGTGCGGATTCCACCGGCCAATGGCAGGCGGTTGACCAGGCCCACATCGTCCACACCGAGCAGAGCCCGTATCTCGTCTTCGAAGGAGCGCAGCCACTGCCAGCTCTCCTCGCCTCGTTCCAGGTCGGTGGGTAGCGAGAGGTCGAAGGTGACGACACCTCGGGGATCGATCCTGGATCGACCTGGCGCAAGTGCTGGACGCTTCGCACCAGTAGCCCGGCGAAAACGAGGAGAACCATCGCCAATCCGCTCTCCACAGTCAGCAGCCAACGCCCTGCGCGGTGAGAGACCCGTGCCGTCTGCGGGCACGGCCGCAATGACCCGTTCCCCCCGATCTGCCGTGAAACGGCGAGGAGAAAGATCGCGAGGGCCACGGCTGTCAAGCCACCGGCGATCGTCAGGGCGGCCGGCCCGATCGATACAGCGGCCGCACGTGGCAGATCGAGAAGGTGCCCGGCACGCGCCAGCGCCAGTAGCTGATGGGCAAAATAGGGACCGATGCCGCCCGCTGCCAAGACCAGGAGTACCGCTTCGCTGGTGGTCGTAGTGAGTATGCGGATGGGCGGGCAGCCCAGGGCCCGACGTATCGCGACCTCGCCGACCCGCTCCCTCCCCCGGGCGAGCAGAAGGCCGACGATGTTGGTGCAGGCGATGGCGAACATCGCCAGAGCGGAAAACAACAGAGCGGCGAGGGCAGGGCGCGCCGGTCCGGCGATGTCGTCGAGTAGTGGCAGATGATAGTAGGCATACCCGCTGTCGATCCGTTCGGGAATGATCTCCGCCGTGCGGACGGAGAGCTGATCGAGTTCCTGCTCGAGCTGCTGGCGATTGGCACCATCCGCCAGGCGGGCGACCGAGCGGAGCCAGCCTGTTTTGCGATCTGGAGCTTCCAGATCGAGAAAGAACGGGATGAAGGCGTCGACTGGATCTGGCGAGCGGCCGGGGCTGGGGAGCGGATCAGAGGACGGTGGCAGAACTCCGACGACCTGGTGCAGACCGTCAAAGATCTCGAGCTCCAGCTCGCCGTCGGCTAGGTTGCCGTGCCGACCAGCGAAGTGCTGCTGGAAGAGCCGGTGACTGATCACCACCTCTTGCAGACCCGGTCGCCCGTCGAAGAAACGACCGGCGAAGGGTGAGATGCCGAGGGTTTCGAAGAGATTGGCCGTCGTACGGGCGACCAGGACCCTTTGAGCTGTGTCGCCGGAGCGGACGAGAGTGGAACGCTGGTAGTAGCCCGCGACGCCGGACAAGGCGCCGACGTGGTCTCGCAGCTGGACCAGATCCCAACTGGTCAGAGGCCGTCGCTCGAGGTCGCCCGGGGTCCGTGCCCACAGTGCCACCAACTGGTCGGGCTCGCCGAAATCCATCGGTCGAAGCAGTACTTCGTGGCTCACGGTGTAGACGGCGGTGACTGTCCCGATAGCCACAGCCAGAAGGGTGACCACGCTGAGGGAAAACAGCGGCCGCCGAGCGAGGGAACGTGCGCTCAGACGCAGGTCTCTTGCAGTCATGTTTGTCTCCTGAGGTCATACATCAGGAGAAACGACAAATCTCCGGCCACACGATCACGGCCTGTAGCGATCTACGGCCTGACAGTCTGACAGCACTTTCTTCGTGTCCTGGATAGAGCGGCGACAATCCTTGTCGCTCGGCGGTCCGTGGCGATACCGGGCGGATCGCGACACCGAACGAAGGAGGGTCCGGCCATGCGCATTCAGGTGGAAGTTCTCACTCCCGTTGAGCCATCTCCGCCGCAGGAGCTACTCGATGGGATTCGCTCTTGCCCGCAGGTCGGACAGGTCCGGGTGCGGGGCGCGGAGGCTCGGAGTACCGGGTCCTCCGTGCCCCGTCTCGAAGTTCTCTATCTCTCTCCGCGAACGCCTGACGAGCAGCAGATCGACGGCGTGGCACGCGACGAGACTGCGGCTCTGATCGTCGCCAGTGAGGAGCACCGAAGAGCTCTCCTTGCGTTCCAGCTCGGAGCCGTCGACTTCTTACATCTACCGGCCGGTGTCGGACGGATCGAGGTTGCCGTCGAACGCGCGGTGGATCGACTTACGGATGCAACCGGCCAACTGGAGGTATTGTTGCGCGACCTGCTGGATCAGGTGGGCCACTCCGACACGGCAGGCTCCTTGGTCTGCAATAGCGGCGACAAGCTGATCTTCATCCCACTCGACGACGTACTCTGGATCGAGTCCAGTCGCAACACTGCGCGAATTCACACCTCGGACCAGATCTATTGGAAGCGAATCTCGCTGGCGCAACTGGAGGAACGGCTTCCCTCCCATTTCTGGCGACTGCATCGCTCGGCGATCGTCAACACACATCGACTGGCCCGTATCGAGTCGACGCGAAGCGCCACCTCTCACGCGATACTGGACGACGGGACACCGGTGGAGGTCAGCCGCAGGCATCGCCTGCGGCAGATCCGTCCTTTGCTCGTGTGATCCTCAGCGGCGTCGGCACTCCAGTCGTAGTGACGACACCAGGTCGTTCATGTGCACGCGGTTGAGATCGGTGATGTCGCGGCCGAGGCGGTAGGACTTGCCGCGATAGTTCTGGTGCTCGTACAAATACACCTCGCACCCTCGGGGAACCTGGATCGACGACACGAGATCGTTCATGTAGAACGGATTGAGATCCGTAACGTTGCCGGTGATGACCCGCGAACGCCCCCGGAAGTGTTGATGCTCGAAGAGCACCAAGGCCCTGTGGTTGCCGTGACCACGACGGCCGCGCCGACCGTCGTCGTGCCCGTAGCCGTGTCCGTATCCGTCGCCGTACCCGTAGTCATGCCCATATCCGTGACCATGACCGTGGCCCCAATCGTCGTTCCAGCCGCCCCTGCAGTTCAGACGGAGGCTGGTCAAGCGGTCGTCGCGCAGACGCGTGTCACCGAGATCGGCGAGATCATAGGTCAGCTCCACCGATCGGCCGCGATAGTTGGCATGCTCGTAGAGCGTAACCTTGCAGCCCGGCGCCACCAGGATCGATGATGCCGTGTCGTTACCGACGTAGGTTCCGTTCATATCGCGGACGTTGGTCGTGAAGAGCGTCGCGCGCCCCTCGAACCGATCTTCCGAGAAGATCACGACACCTTCGCCGCGACGCAGATCGCCCGCATGTCCGTCGTTCCAGCGATCGTCGTCCCACCGCCTGTGGTCGGGGCGGTGATCCCGAGAGTCGCGATCGTGGTATCCGGGATGGTGCTCGCAGACCGAACCATCGTCGTGGTAGTGCTGGTCGTCGTCGTACCAATGACCGCTCTGGCCGTTGGCGGGTGTCGCGGCGGAGGTCACGAGGACGAAGCCGAGACCAAGGGCACCGGCATGGAGAAGGAACTGACGAAAACGAGAAGTATTCATGGCGAAGCTCCTGTGGTGAAGGAGATAGAGCTTGATGATCTCGAGTCGTTGCTTGGACAGCATTTCGACCCATGCCAAGTACCTCTGCAAGAAGCGTGCGCTGAAGTGGTGCGCTGAGGTCTCGACCGGCCCACACCGTGAAATCGCGTCTTCGAGCGTGAGAATGGCCACCGAGCCTAGGGAAGTTCCCATAGATCGTCCTCTGTGGAGGACGATTGGCTCGTCGGACCAGGGCCGACAGTGTGCAACTGTTCCAGCGAACAAGTAGGATTCGTGCCTGGCTGCCTGCGTAGTCGCGTTCTCGACTGCCTTGGCCGATGTGTCGGCAACCGGGATCGGCGCAGCTCTCACGAAGTACCGTTTCGGGGAGATACCTAGTGTCGTGCTTGCAAAGTTCGTTGACCCCTGAGCTGGTTCTTCGTCGCCCAATCGGCGTTGCTCCTCCTCGAGATAGCTCTGCTATTCCTCGTTGTAGCGCCTTGGCAGGCCGGCGAGATCCTCATCCAGGGCTCCAACGACCTCTCCGCCCAGGACACTAGTGTCCACACGGGTCGATACCGACCAACTCGCCGTCCGGATCGGCATCGATCCGGAGGCGTTCGACCAGGTGTTCGAACGGGTCTATTCGGAGCTCAGGTCCCTCGCACGAGCTCAGCTGCGCAAGGGTCCACCGTTGTTCGACACCACCGAGGTGATCCACGAGGCCTATGTGCGCCTCGCCACGGGCCAGCGTCTACCTCTTACTGATCGGCGACACTTTCTGGCCATCGCTTCTCGCGCCATGCGCTTCGTCCTCGTCGACTATGCGCGCAAGCGCTCGGCGCGAAAGCGAGGGGATGGTACACTGGAAACGCAGCTCGACGAAGCGAGGGAGGCCGGCGTGGAGGCGGAGATCGAGACGCTTCTGACCCTCGATGCTGCGCTCGCCGAGCTGGCCGAACAGAGCCCGCGTCTCGTCCACGTGGTCGAGTGTCGCTATTTCGCCGGGCTGTCCGAAGCCGAAACGGCAGCGGTCCTCGACATCTCTCTCCGTACCGTCCAGCGTGATTGGAGTCTCGCGCGGGCCAAGCTCAAACGACAGATCGGAACCCTCGGACGCCTGTCGTGAGCGACTCCGGCTGGAGTCGGCTGGCGGCTCTGTACGACGAGCTTCAAGAGTCCGAGCCGACTCGGCGCGCCGCTCGGCTAGGAGAGCTCGGCAAGAGTGATCCACAGCTGGCTGCGGAGCTTGCCGAGCTCCTGACGGCAGAGGAAGAGCCAGGCTTTTCCCTCGAACCCGGAGCCGGCCGCGGAATCCTGTGGAGGGAGCTCTTGGGAGGCAAGGTGCTCCAGCCGCCCATGCCCCTCGAGGGAAGCATTGCTGGTCGCTATCGGCTGCTTCGGGAGGTCGGGCGGGGTGGGATGTCGGTGGTTTTTTTGGCCGAGCACATCGATCCGGCGATCCCCCAGGAGGTGGCGGTGAAGGTCTTGCACGCCGGTATCGGGGACGAGGCCTCGCGTGCGCGCTTCGAACGCGAGCTGGCGATTCTGGCTCGCCTTTCCCACCCTTCGATCGCGCGATTCCTGGACGGCGGCGTGATGCAGGATGGGCGACCCTTCCTGGCGATGGAATACGTCGACGGCCGGTCGATCCAAGAGCATTGCGACCGGCTGCGGCTTCCGATCGAGGAACGACTGCTCCTGTTCGAGGAGGCGGCACAGGCCGTCGCCTACGCCCACCGCAACCTGGTCGTCCACCGTGACCTCAAGCCCTCCAATCTCTTGGTGACCCGCGAAGGGGCCGTCAAGCTGGTGGATTTCGGCATCGCCAAGCTTCTCGATGGAGAGATACCGGGTGCGCCCGTTCCTAGCACGGTCCTTGCCGCCCGGCTGATGACTCCCGAATACGCGAGTCCAGAACAGGTGCGAGGGTCGGACATCAGCACGGTGTCCGACGTCTATCAACTCGGCTTGCTGCTCTACGAGTTACTGTGTGGGTGCCGTGCCCACGGACTCGAAGGCAGCTCCCTTGCCGATGTCGAAGAGGCGGTCTGCCAGCGGGTTCCCGAGCGGCCGAGCGCAGCAGGAAGTCCGGACCAGTGGCAGATCGCGAGCCGTGCCCGCCGTCTGCCGGTGGCCGCTCTCCGTCGTCGGTTGAGGGGCGACCTCGACACGATCGTGATGACCGCTCTTCGAAAAGAGCCGGATGCGCGCTATCCATCCGTCGACCGGATGCTCGACGATCTGCGTCGCCACCGGGCCAACCGACCCCTCCGCGCCCGGCACAACGACCTGACCTATCGGACACGGCGCTTCGTGCGGCGGAACTGGTTGGCCGTGGCGTTGGCGTTGGCCGTCGTGCTGCTACTCGCCGGATATGGCACGCTGGCCACGGTTCAATCGCGGGAGATCGGCAGGCAGAGGGACCGAGCCGAGAGCCAGGTCGACCGCGCCTTCGCGGTCAAGGACTTCCTGTCCCAGGTAATCGCCGCCCACGCGGACCCTGAGCTCCTGGACGTGGCGGCCGGGCGGATCGACGGCCTCGACCACCGTCCGGAAGTCAAGGCGGAGATGGCTTTGACCCTGGGAAACCTGAATCTCGGTTTCGGGCGGGTGGAGCAGGCCCGGCCTCTCTTGGAAGAGTCGCTGGCCTTACGGTTCGATCTGTTGGGCAGCGACAGCGTGGAAGCGCTGGAGAGTCGCGTCAGCCTGGCACAAGCTCTGGAGTCCCTGGGTCAGATGAAGCAGGCCCTGGAGCACTACGAGCTCGTCACTCGGATCCTGCGGGAGGGCGGGCCTGAGATGGAAGCGCGCCTCGGGTACGTGCAGCAATCGCGGGGCGGCTTGGCGACGATCGTCGGCGAGTACGAGCTTGCCGACAGGTCCTTGGACGAGGCCTTGACGACTCGTCGACATCGCTCCGCGGAGTACGTAGAGCGACTGCGGTCTCGTCAAGGTTCCACGGAACCGGGGCTCGAGGTGATCTTTCCCGGACGGTTCCCCCATCTACTGCTGGCCCGAACCCTGCGACGAGTGGCCGACCTGGAGACTCGGCGTGGTGGATTCCTTCGCGCGGAGGCGCTCCTACAGGAAGCCCTCGAGCTCGATCGCCTCGAGCCGAGCTACGTGCCGAGCCACACCGAGACGTTGTATCTGACCGGCCGGCTCCACTGGAAGCGGGGCAGTCTCGAGGAGGCGGAAATCCTTCTGGCTCGGATGTTGGAGCTCTACGCGGACTACTCGGGTCGCGAGAAGTCGTTCGTCACAGCCGCTCGGCTCGATCGAACAAGGGTTCTGCTCGGGTTACAACGACTGGACGAGGCACAGGACCAACTTTCCGAGGCTCGTACGGCATGGTCAGAGGAGCATTCCGTCGATCCCGTCCTCCGGCCGGAGTTGCACCAAACGAGCGCGCGACTTGCCTGGGCCGAAGGGGCGCTCGAAGAAGCCGAAGAGGAGCTTCGGACAGCCATCGCTGGCGTGCGAACCTGGGGGTTTCCCGAGGCCCCGAGGCTGGCCGAGCTACGGCTCGACCTGGCCTTGCTCCTCGACCAAGCGGATCGGAGAGGGGAGGCGCGCGAGCTTCTCAGAGCTGCGACGCCTCCGCTCGAGAAGAGGCTGTCCGAAGATCATCCGGTGCGCCGGCGATTGCAGGAGGCCCGAGAACAGTTGTGGCCTGCAGGGGGCTAGCCGACACACTGGTCGACCGTTGAGCTCCAGACGCCCGCGCCATCCGACTCGAATCCGTCGGCAACAGTACGAAGCGCAGGACGACGACCGCGCCGCGGCGAACCGTCAGATTGGAGCAGACCGGTTCTCGGGGCTTCTACATGCCCCGGCAGACGCGGTGTTGGCGTTTCCCCGACCCGACTTGCGATGTCCTTTGAGAACGTCGCGGCCTCCGTGAGGTCGCGGTCTCAAGGAGACAAGATATGCGACCGAATAGCGTGAGAGCAGACGAACGGTGCTATGAAGAATCGTCGGGTAGACCGTCCCGATTTCGAATGACCCGTCTGGTGTGGGCCGCTGTGTCGGCATCGACGTGGTGGTTTGGGGGCGCGACAGCCTCCGCCCAGCTAGGAGTTGCCGGGTATGAGCTCGTCGAGGGTTCGGTCTCTGCCTTGGGGGCAGGGAATCACTCGGGATGGGCTGTAGCCGCAGGGGACCTCGATGGCGATGGCCTCGACGACCTGGCCGTCGGCGCGCCGGACGAGGCCGATGGCGGGCTGGTGGCGATCTACCTTGGCGGAGCGGACGGGCTCCAGCACTTCGTCAACCTGTCGATCGACGCGGAGCCCGGGGATCGTTATGGAGCGGCTCTGGCCATTGCCGATTTCCGGGGCAATGGATTCCGAGAGCTGGCGATCGGTATTCCCGGAAAGGTCGTCAATGGCGACGACAACGCGGGCGAGGTGATGGTGGTGGGCTTTCCGACGCTGAAGGCTTTGCAGCGGGTTCCCGCGGCCGATCGCCTCGTCGAGGTCGAGACGTCGACGCGCGGCCTCATCGTCGTCACGACCACGGTGTTCTCCCAGGCGCCCCTGGCGGGCGCGGTCGAGGCGGGCGATCTCTTCGGTAGCAGTCTGGCGACCGGAGATCTGTCTGGAGACGGGATCGACGACCTGGCGATCGGGGTGCCCGGAGAAGACGTCAACACGCTTCTGGGCGTCGCCTCCGACGCCGGTGCGGTGAATATCGTCTACGGTAGCGACGGTGGTGGGCTCGACAATGATGGCAATCATCTATTGAACGAGGAAACAGGTAACGTGGTCCTCAACGCCAACGCTGACGAGCAGTTCGGGTTCTCACTCTCGATTGGGCAGTATCTGGGGAGCCAGATCGCCGATCTGGCAGTCGGCATTCCAGGCGAGTTGGAGACCGGCGCTATCGCCGCTGGCGCCGTGATGGTGTTTCCCGGGGCGGACGGCGGTCTGGATCCGGTGCTTGAGGAGATCGTTTGGCGACAGAATGTCGACGACGTTCTCGGCACGGCGGGAGATGGAGATGCATTCGGTTTCGCTCTCGCCGACGGCGATTTCGACAGCGACGGCTATACGGATCTGGCGATCGGCGTACCCGGTGAGACGGAGCTCGGTGGTAACCAGACGGGAGCAGTCCAGATTCTCTATGGTGGTCCGATCGGCCTGGAGGCCTTCGGCAATCAGTTCTTCGTCGAGAGTGTCATCGATCCCGCATTCGATCCGTTTGATCGATTCGGCGAAGCGCTGGCGAGTGGGGACTTCGACGACGACGGGTGGGACGATCTGGCGATCGGCGCGCCCCTCGACAACTCTCTCGGCGTGGCCAACTCGGGCGAGGTCACTGTTCTCTACGGCGGTTCTCCCTTCGGTCTGTCGTTTGCCGACTTTCAGGTTTTCGACATGTTGTTCTTCGGTGGCCTCGAGATCGGCGACGAATTCGGCTTTTCCCTCGCGGCGGGGCGCTTCGATTCATCCTCGGCCGAACATCTCGCTGTCGGGGTGCCAGGGCGCGAAGTCGCAGGCTTCGGCGCGGCAGGTGCTGCTGTGCTCGTGCGCAGCCAGGTCCTGTTCAAGGACGGTTTCGAAGACGGCCTTGTCGGCGTTTGGAGCGACGTGGTGCCTCTCGACTGAGTGGTGGACCTCGTTGGTAGGGCTCCGTGCCCCACACGAGAACAGCCCCGCGTTGGCGGGGCTGTCTAGATTCTGTCCTCTCGAGAGGACGATCTGGGGTGGCGATCAGCGCGCTTTGGCACGCAACATGATGTCCACGCGTCGATTGAGGCGACGTCCCGACTCGTTGCCGTTGCTGGCGATGGGCATACCTTCGCCATCGCCGATAGAAGTGATCCGTCCGGGGTCGACCCCCTGGTGGATCAGGTAGCCCTCCACGGAACGGGCGCGGCGTTCCGACAAACCCTGATTGTGGTTTTCCGAGCCAGTGGAATCGGTGTGTCCCTGGACGACGATCGCCGTCTTGCGAAACTCGTTCATTACCGCCGCGGCCTGGGAAAGGGAGCCGCGAGCACCGCCACCCAATGCCGCGGAATCGACATCGAATAGGACGTCGCTCTGGAAGTGGACCAGCAGCGTTTTCGGGCCGACGCGCTCTACCGTGGTGCCCGGAATGCGCGCCAGTTTCTCTTCTTGAGCATCCATGTAGGCGCCGACTCCGGCGCCCAAGGCCGCGCCGATAGCGGCTCCCGCGAGAATCTCGTCGGCTTCCTCCTTGCCGTCGAGTACGGCGGCCACAGCCCCTACACCGGCGCCGATGCCGGCACCCCAGGCGGTATTGTCACGCTGGGTGGTGTAGGGGCCGCGGTAGGCGGCGCAACCGACTCCAAGAAGAAGTGCGAGCGAAAGAGATAGGAATCTCACACCGACGGACAAGCCCCGGGGAACCCGCGATTCGGTGACGGATCGTACAGTTCGCGTGGCCGAGCTGGTCGAGGAAGTCGAGGTCATGATCGATCTCCAAGTCGTGAGACGGAGTGGGAGCCGCTCTCCAGAGGAGAACAGCGGTCGATGCATAGACGATGATGCTTAGGTCGTTCCAGCCTCGATGTCTCGACCGAATCGAGGATTGCGGACGATGCGCGGGCGGATACTCGGACGATTCAGCTAAAATGTTCGACCCGAACCGTCGTACTTCGAGACTCTCTTCCGGCAGGGAACCAGCAGCGAATGGGCGTTTTCTTCAACTGCATCTGCGTACCCGGACGCAAAGTAGACCAGGTGCATTCGGCGTTGGGACGTTGGTTGTCGGCGCGTGGCTATCAGGAGTCGATGGAGCCCGTCCTGTTCGACCTGGATTCGGTGAGCGAGCGATCGGCATTTCTCGTCTCGAACGATCGCTGGACGCTCGTCTTCTACAGTCACTTCGACGAGGAACGCAGGTTGATTCACGAATTGCGGGAGCAATCGCCGCTTCTCTACCTGTGGGTCTGGGACTCGGATGTTTGGGGCTGGGATCTATTCGAAGGTTCCACCTTCGCCGGCTCGTTCTCCTCGGACCCGCATACTCACGTGAGTTTCGACCACGTGACAGAGCAGCGACCCTCTGCAGATCCCGCGCGTCTGTGCGAGCTTCTCGGTCTCGAAGACGAGCAGGTTGCCGCGGTAGCGAACGCTCAGCACCACCGCTCGCCCTTCGCCGAAGACGCATGTCTGGAGCTGTGCCGCCAGCTGGACGCCCAGCCGGCCGCTTCGTCGTACGACGAGTTGGAGACGGGTCGAGTCTCCGATGTCCTCGAAGGTTGGGACAAGGAACAGGTCGTCTATTTTCACTATGAGGCGGCCACCGCGGCCAGCAGCGAGATGGATCTGCACAAGTTGCCGGTGGATCCGGGCTGGTTGCCCAGCCCAGACGTCGAGCTGCCTCCGGAGCTGGCGGCGGAAATGGAGCGGATCCGCAAAGGCGCCCGCCGAACTCTGCTGTGGATGCGGCCGTTGGGCCAGGTCGCGGGCATGTGGCGCAAGGGCAAGGAGCTGGTGATGGGTCCGGGTGAGCGGCCCGAGCCGGGCGAGCCCGAATCGCGTATCTCGGTAGCTCTGACGTCGACCCAGACGCGACATCAAGTGCTCAACGAACGTCACGGGGTGATGATCATCCTGCCCCAGGGCGTCGATGCGCTGAAGACTTCGGGCAAGCCGTCGGCCGTCTTCGCGTTTCGAGTCGGCGATCTCACCATACTTTGCACCGCCCGCCGTCTGCGTCATCTGGACGAGGCGCTTCGTCCACCCGGGCGCGCGGAGCTCTTGCACGACGAGGTATTCGAGATCGACGAGCTACCGTCGCGCCACCTGCGTTTCCGGTTGCTCTCCCGCTCCGGCCGCGAGCGTGGTGAGCACCTCGACCTGATCGTGGTGCAGTCGTATCGGGCCCTGTACGTGTTTCACTACCGCTTCGGGCACGACTTGTCTGAAGACACCCAGGCCACCATTCGTGCGGCGGTGCGTTCATTCCGCGTTTTCGACGAGTCTTGGCGTCGCGACGCGTCGGACGAGGATACGATCATCGTCTAGACGATCATGTCCGACGATCTGCGTAATCCAGACCCCGCCGATCGACGCCATACCCTGGTGGCGGCGCGGCGAGAGCCCGACAGCCGGCGTCTCTACCTCGAATGGTCGGACGGTGCCCGAGCCACCGTGTCCTACGATGTTCTCCAAGGGTTCTGTCCGTGTGCCGCATGCCGTGGTCACGATGGCGGTGAGATCGTCTATCTCGAGCCGGATCGGCCCGTACGGTCCATCGAGTTGGCTCCGGTGGGCAACTACGCCATCCACATCGACTTCACCCCGGGCTGCAATGCCGGCATCTTCGGCTTCGACTACCTCCGCGTGCTTTGCCGCCGTCGCGAGCTGCTGACGGTGCCGTCTTGATGCCGGAAACGCCTGCGCCGGCGATCGGCATCGTCACGATCTCTGATCGCGCCCACGCCGGAACCTACGAGGATAGAGGTGGGCCCGCGGTGCGCGAGTATCTGCGCGATGTGCTGTCGAGCAACTGGCGGTCGATAGAACGTCTCGTTCCCGACGAGCGGGCTGTGATCGAGGACGTGCTACGCCGGCTGGTGGACGAGGAGGGTTGCTGTCTCGTGTTGACCACCGGCGGTACAGGGCCCGCGCCACGCGACGTCACGCCGGAAGCGACCCGCGCGGTGGCGGAGAGGGAGCTACCAGGCTTCGGCGAGGCCATGCGCGGCGCATCGCTTCGCAAGGTGCCCACGGCGATCTTGTCGCGCCAGACCGCCATCGTTCGTGGAGCCTGTGTGGTGATCAACCTGCCGGGCTCCCCCAAAGCCATCGCCGAATGTCTCGATGCCGTCTTTGCGGCTGTCCCTCACGCCGTCCGCCAAGTCGGAGGCCCTACCCTCGAGACCCGCAAGGAACGTCTCGTAACCGACGCCGAGGTCCATGATTCATGACACGTTCGCTTTCTTGTTTCCTTCTCGTGCTCTCAGCGCAGCTGACCCTGTGGACGGACTTGGCGCAGGCGTCCAGCGGCGACGAGTACGAGGCAGCTCTGGTAGACGCGGTCGACCGGCAACGCCTGGCCCGGTGGCACGAGAGTTATTCGGAAGAGGTGCATGTCGCGGGTGACGAGGGCGACGCCAGGTTGATCGACACGCTGCGTCTAGATTTCGAGACCCTCGGTCTCGAGGTCGAGGTTCATCGCTTTCACGCCTACCTCCCACGTCCCGTTTCGGCCAAGCTCGAGATCGTCGCCGAGCCGGAGGAGCTCGGTGGCGGTCCATTCTCGGTTGGAGCCTCACCATTGCCGCTCGCGTTGCCGATCCGCGAGAAGGCGGTGGAGGGTGACCGTTTCGTTTCGGACGAGCGTACGAGCTTCGGTTGGAATGCCTACGCCGCCAGTGGTGACGTCACGGCGGACGTCGTCTATGCGAACTACGGCCTGAAGGAAGACTTCGCTGAGTTGAAGAAGCTCGGTGTCGACGTGAAAGGCAAGATCGTCTTGGCCCGTTACGGTGGCAACTTTCGGGGCTACAAGGCCAAGTTCGCCGAAGCGGCCGGCGCCGTGGGCCTCGTCATCTTCACCGACCCGGCCGATGCGGGCTTCCGGCGAGGCGACGTCTGGCCGCGCGGCGGCTATGCCAACGAGACGTACATCCAGCGCGGATCTGTCCTCACGCTCGACTACCCCGGCGACCCTCTGACCCCCTTCGTTGACGCGACGGAGGATGCGGAAAGGCTCGATCCCGAAGAAGTCGATCTACCTCGGATTCCGGTTCAGCCCATCGGCTGGGGGGCGGCATGGGAAATCGTCCGCAGGATGACCGGTGACGGCGCACCGAATGCATGGCAGGGTGGACTTCCGACCTACTATCGCCTGGGTGGAAAAGGCCTCCGACTGCGGCTGCAGGTGGAACAGGAGCGCCGCCTGGTCGAGACGGCCAACGTCGTCGGCATGCTCCGAGGTACCGAGCAGTCTGACCAATGGGTCCTGATCGGCAGCCACCATGACGCCTGGTCCTTCGGCGCCGGCGACCCGAATGCCGGCAGCATCTTGGTTACGGAAGCGGCCAAGGCGTTTGCCGAGGCGGCCCAGCGCGGACGGAAGCCGAAACGCTCCATACTTTTTGCCCATTGGGGAGCCGAAGAGTACGGCATCATCGGCTCGACGGAGTGGGTCGAGGGCCGGCGCCAGCAGCTCGAGGCCTCTGCTGTCGCCTACCTCAATCTCGATGGCGCAGCCCTCGGCACGCGGTTTGGCTCCCAGGCGTCACCAACTCTCAAAACGATGATGGAGGAGATCTCCCGGGTGGTGGAGCATCCGGACGGTGACTCGATTTGGGATCACTGGAATCGGGACGGCGAAGCGCCGTTCGGCGACCTCGGCGGAGGCTCCGATCATGTCGCCTTCTACTGTCATGCTGGTGTGCCGTCCGCTGGCATAGCAGGTAGGGGCACGCCTGGAGTTGCCTACCATTCCAACTATGGAAACCTGGACTGGTACTGGAAGATGGTCGGCGACGACTACCGCGCGGCCGAAATGCTCGCGCACTACGTCGTCCGTTGGGCCGCCCGCCTCGCTGATTACGAGTTGCTGCCGCTCGATCCGTCGCGCTACGGCGAGGACGTCGTCATGCATCTCGACGCGATGTGGCGAAACCGTCCCGCGGACGAAGCGAAGGAGAGGACCGAAAACCTCAGATCCGCGGCCGAGGGCTTCTCGGCCGCGGCGAGAGAGGACCTGGAGGCGTTGGCCAGAGCCGTCGAGGAAGGACGCCTCGACGCCGCAGAGATGCGTCGCGCCAACGAGATCCTCCTGGGCATGGAACGGCTTTGGCTGACCGACGCGGGCATTCCGGACCGCCCCTGGTACCGCAACCTCTTCGCCGCGACCGACGCCGACTCCGGCTACGCGCCTTGGATGCTTCCCGCCCTGCGCTGGACGCTGGAGAACGATCGGTTGGATCGCTGGAAGGAGATGGAGGCTCGCTACTTGCAGGTATTTCACCTGTTGCAGCAGGAAATGAGCACCCTCGCGGCTCTCGCGGACCGAGGTGCGAGCTAACGGCGGCCATACCCCTCCCAGCCGCGGTACACCATCCCGGCACCGGCCTCCACAATTCTCCGCTTGCGCTGGTTTCCAGTCGATCCGCGATTCACATTCCGGGCGGCGAAAGGCTGTCGAAGAGTTCGTAGAGTGTCTGCCAGAGTTCCTCCTGAGTCTGCGCCAGAAGCGCCTGGTCCGTTCCTCCGTTCTCGGCCATACAGTCGAGGCTCTCCAGATCCTGAGAGTTTTGGATCCCGTAGCCGACGGCGAACACCTGGATGACTTGGCGATCGACGGCGACGCTCTGACAGCGGGAGCCGCCGGTGACGCACCGTCGCACTTCGAGATCCACTGCGAATACATCGTTGCCGTAGCGATTGGGCGTTCCGTCAGGAAGCGTGTGGACTGCGCGATAGACGAGCTTGTATTGCTGGCCGTCGAAGTCCTGCACGTAGGTGGTCGTGGAGATGTGCGTACGGCTACCGAGCTTGGGGAGTCTCTGGACTCTCGCGAGCTCTGTGGGGTCGTCGATGTGCGCGATTCGGCTCCCGGAATAGCAACCGACCTCGGCAAATCCGGACCCTTCGTCACATCGGTAGCCCCAGCCGAACACCTCTTCGGCCATGGGCTCGGGGTAGGGTCGCCCGCTCAGCAGCCGGGGCAGGGGATTGGGATCGCCCCAAGGGTCGTAGGAGCTGACTCGATAGAGCCAGTGTTTCGAGCGCGCGTACAGCCGATCCTGGTTGAAGGAGGCGAATCCGTAGAGGAAATCGTGGGAGGCGACGGCGTCGGCCACCACCTGCTTGATCTGCACGAATTTGGACCTCGGGTCGTCTCCGTTCCTCGGAACGAAACAGTCCCCGGTCGGGCAAGGAAACGCGCAAACTCCCGCGGCGAAGTCCTCCCTTGTCGATCTGTTGCCAGGTTCGTCCACCGTCGAAGCTACGAAACCCAACCCGGTCGAGCCCGGGGGGAGCCAAGCACCGGCAAATAGCATGTTCGGATCCGCCGGGTGTGCGGCAACGGATTGAAGCGAAACGCCGGCGAGCCCGAGCCTCGTCCAGTCCTCGGCAGGGAGTTCGGAGCCCGAGAGCGTGATGAGCACGAGGACCACTGCGAACGAGAGAATCCGCTGGTGGCCGGCCTGGGGGCAAATGGGTGGCAGAGGTCTCGACGATCGAACACACGATTGCAGTCTTCGGAACATGGAGCGATCCCCTTTCGAGTGCAAGAGCTAGACATGCTACAAAAGCATGTATGATGAACATGTCGAGTTAGAACATCCGATCGTCGCGTGGCGACAGCCCGGATCACCGGGCTCCTGTCCGTGGTTTCGACCCCGGACCAGCAAGGGTGATGCCGGGCGGATGCGGCTGGTTTTGCCGAGTTCTGGGCGCTTTCTAGGGTCGGACCTGTTTCCCATCGTCAGTTCGAAGAGACACAGCGGCGGATTGTCGAGACCCAGTCCGGCTCCTTGCGATCGAGTCGGTGGAGCTGACGGCACCGACGATCACCCATTCGGCATCGAGCCCGTTCTCGACGGCCAGTGCTTGGCGTCGCTGCGTGGATCGCTCCTCCGTAGCGGAGCATTCGTCGTCTCGGAGCTTTGTTGATCCGATCCGGGCGATTTCGGCGCGACAAGGGGTGATGCTGCCCGCTCCTACTGTGTTGTCCCAGACCTGGATCCCGACGGAACGTGTGGGCTCCGGCTTGGATCCCCAGAGGCCTCGCGACGCCAGCGATGGGACCCCCTGTAGACTCGCCACGGCTTGTCAGCCGCTGGCCCGAGGCGGGAACCATCGCGTGCAACAGATCACTCAACTCCTGCAGGATTGGATCGAGGGCGACGATCGGGCCGGAGACGAGGTTTTCGAGCTGATCTATCCCCAGCTGAGCAGGATCGCCTCGGCTCGGTTACGAGTGGAGAGCTACCCGCAACGAATTCAGACGACGGAGCTGGTGCACGAGGCCTACGTCAAGCTGGTGGCACAGGATCGGGTCCGATGGAAGAGCCGAGCCCACTTCTTTGCCGTCGCAGCCCAGCACATCCGAAGAATCCTCGTCGACCATGCCCGCCGTCGGCACCGGCAGAAGCGCGGTAACGGCGCGATCCACGTCGAAGCGATCGTGGGAAGGCTCTGGAATCGAATCCGGAGCCTTCGATTCGTCAGGAGCTGCTGTACCAACGGGACTTTCGGATTCCCCTCGAACGGGCACATCGTGCGTTGCGAGTAAAGGACCACGAAACCATGCAGCGTGCCGTCGATCAGCTCGAGAGCTTCGTCCGCGATCATCCCGACAGCGCCCTGGAAGCGGAAGAGGTTGCCCAGCTCCGTAACGTCGTCGATGCCCTGGGACTCTCCATCGCCACGGCCGCTCGTGGGGAGATGGCGATGTTGGATCCGATCTTGCGGTCCGTCATCGTCGACGCGCCGGAGATTCCCAACAATCGCGAGGAGCTGCTCGAATTGATGGAGACAGCGGCGAAATATCAGCCAGGCATCGCTGAGATGATGCGCCAGATCGACCTCACAGCGTATGAACAGCGCGAGGGTCGATGGGTTGCGGTGTTTACCCACCGCACAAGCGGCAAGGTTCGAGCGGTCTCCCTGGATGGGTCCTAGCACCATGTCGCGTTCACGTCGCTCCGCCGTCATTGCAGCGGTCGTAGCGATGGCGGTGCTGATCGTGTGGATCGCGCGCGATGGGCGTCCTCCCGATGTAGACCCGGGCAAGGAGGAGAGCGCCAGGCAGTTGCTGACGGATGCGCGACAGGCCATGGGCCGCGGCGATCATGACCTCGCTCGAAGGCACCTGGATCAAGCGCTGAAAGGGCTGCCGGAGGGCGACCTGCGACAGGAAATCGAGACAGTGCGAGAGCTCCAACTGCAGCAAGTGAAGGCAAAGCGCCATGCCGAGAAGGGGGAGATCGAAGCTCTGAGAGGAGCCATGAGCGAGCTCGACGAGTTTGTCCGGCAGCATCCAGACGACCTTCTCGTAGCTCGCGAGGTCGACGAGCTGCACTTGGCCACTGATCACGTCGTCGATGTGATCGGCCAGGCTCAGCTCCTTCGCCTCAGACAACTGGTTCTCTACGCGCAAGATGTTGCGATCTACCACGTGGAGAACACGTTGGAAAGGCCCGGATCGGTGGAAGATCTGCGGCAGATCCTGGGTCAGTGGGGCGACCAGGACCCAACGTTGGTGACGATCCTCCGAGAGTTCGACGTCGAGGGTGTCGAAGATCTCGGCGGCTACGACTGGTCGGCCACGCTTCGCCACAAAGAGAGTGGAAGGACATTCCCAATAGGCCTTCCACAGAAGAAGCCCTAGTAGATCGACGTCCGCTGTCAGCCGCGCTGGAGCGGCGGACGGCTGTCGGTGCGAAGAAGAGCTTCCCCTCCGCGGACGCCGATTCATGGTTGCGTGCCTCGTCGATCCGTGGTAGACCGCTCCTTTCCTGAAATTGGCCCAATCCGCGACCTGGTTCGCAGGAAGGACCATCTATGTTGCATAGACCTGTGCTCTCGTGCGGCTTCGTATGGGGTTTGCTCAGTGTGGCAAGCGCCGGTGCGCAGCCGATTCAGATCGATCTTCAAGCGTCGCGGACGTTCGGCGCCGCACCGTTGGCGGTGTTCTTCGACGCGTCCGGGACCACACACACCAGCGGGGCCATCCGTCCTTTTCACGATCTCGGCTATCGCTGGGATTTCGACGATCCCACGTCTGGAACCTGGGCCACCAACGGTCGGAGCCGGAACTCGGCGACGGGAGCTGTGGCAGCCCACGTGTTCGAAACACCGGGCACCTACGACGTTTCGGTGACGGTCCGTGATGCTGCCGGAGCGATGGCGCAGCGGAGCGTGCAGGTTTCGGTGTCCGACCCCGGCGAGGCGCCATGGATCACCTACTACGTGTCGACGTCCGGTAGCGACAGCAACGATGGTCTGTCACCTGCGTCTCCATTTGCAACCCTCACCAGGGGTTTGGCGGAGCAGGGCGCCAACCGGCGAATCTTGCTGCGCCGCGGAGACAGCTGGTCGGTTTCCGGGCTGCTGCAGCTGACCACCGACGGACCTGCTGTCCTCGGTGCCTATGGGGAAGGTGCGGCGCCGCGCGTCGTCGCCACCGGCAATAACTCGAGTTGCAGCTTCCTCTCCGTCCATGCGTCCGACTGGCGGATCGTCGGCTTGGAGCTCACGCGACTCGACAGTACCTACCAATGCAGCGGCCTGTCGATCGGAGCTGCTCGTAGCGATGTCCTCGTGCTCGACAACGAGGTTCGAGGCTTCAGAATCGGACTGACGAACGATTGGAGCACGGTGAGCGACC
The DNA here is from genome assembly GCA_028066595.1 of Thermoanaerobaculia bacterium. Taxonomy (GTDB): domain Bacteria; phylum Acidobacteriota; class Thermoanaerobaculia; order Multivoradales; family J023; genus JAUIJL01. The sequence continues at coordinate 22,797 of JALCBJ010000056.1, read as the reverse complement.
GGTTGTTCTGGATCGACAATCGGGTGGAAGATCTATCTCTCAACGGCGCATACCTCGGCGGCCATCGGATTGCGGTGCTGGGCAACCGGATCGCAGGAATCAAGATTCCCACGTGCTGCGCGTTTGGTATGTCCGTAGGGGAGTGATTTCGAGCAACGAGCTCCTCGACCCGTCGATGGTCAGTGGTTCCGGACGCCACGCGCTGAAGTTCCACACCGACGTCGACTTTGTCGAGTGATCCGGCCGAGCTGGCGATGATCTCGGACAACGTGCTGCGAGGCGACACGTGGGTCGCCGTGTTTGGGCCGCAAAACACCTCGTCGGATGAAGAGGTTCGCGATCTCGTCATCGAACGCAACCGGTTCGAAACGAGCGACTCGACCTCCGTGTCGGTGCTCCTCTCAGCGCATCGGGTCACCTTGCGCAACAATCTCATGGTGGGTACCGATGGCAGCCGCTACTATGCGGCTGTCGTTCGATCGATACCCGAGCCTGACATCGCCGACCGCCGATATCGACATCTACCACAACGCCGTGGTGCGGACGGATACTGTCAACGACTACAGCGAATTCACCGCCTTCGACGTCCGTGCCAGAGTCGAGCGGGTGCGGCTGCGAAACAACATCGTGCACAAGACGGAACAGGTCGACTGGAACTACAGTCTGCGCTTCCAAGATGCCGGTGTGGTCAGCGAAACCGACTCGGATTTCAACCTCAAAGCGGTGGCGAGCAGTCAGTTGCACGGGTCGGAGGCACGACCTACGACCTGACTTCCTGGCAGACTACGCATGGCCTCGACATGTCGAGCATCGAGGTGAGCGATCCTGGCTTCGTAGATCCGATAGCGGGTGACTTCCATCTGCTCGCTACGAGTCCGGCTGTCGATCGCGGTGTGACCTTGCCGGTCTTCGAAGACTTCGATGGAGCACCGCGGATCTCCGGAAACGCCCCAGATCTAGGGCCGTTCGAGGACCAGGGTGTGCTCTTTGCCGATGGTTTCGAGACGGGAGATCTCACGGCCTGGTCCTCGTCGACCGAGTAAGGCGGGCGCCCCCCTGAGGCGCGGGCGCCGAGACCGCAGCTGTTCTGCTAGGCTCCGCGCGCCGGAACGAATAGCCATTTCTCCGCGAATCTAGAGAATGCTTCGGCCGGTCGTCCCGACCTTGCTCGCAGGCCGCCAGATCCCGCCCGGCGCCTCTTCGGGAAGCGACGAGATCCAACTCTGAGTACGAAGGAGCCTTTGTGCAGCAAGACGTCTCCGACGCGATCGAGCGCGAGCGCCTGAAGTTCATTCTCGACCATCAAGCGCATCTCGAGCGGTACCTGTCGCCGATCGCAGACCCCGAGGGCAAGTCGGTCTTGGTGGTCGGTGCCGGGGCGGGCACCGAGATCCTCTGGTGCCTCGAACGAGGGGCCGCGTCGGTGACCGGCATCGACCTCATGCCCCAGTCGAATCACGCTCTCGAACAAGCGCTTGTCCAGAGGTCCGTGTCCGGGGACTATCGCGTCCTGGAAATGGGAGTGGAGGAGGCCGGTTCCCTGGGGCAGACGTTCGATCTGGTTCTGTCCAACAACGTCTTCGAGCATCTGTCCGATGTTCCTGAGGCCCTCCGGGTCTGCCGGAAGCTGACGCGACCCGGGAGTGGCCGGGTGGCAATCTTCTCGTCGCCACTGTTCTACTCGTCCCCCGGATCTCACCTGGATCACTTGCCGTGGGAGCACCTCTGGGGAGATCCGGATCGCCTACGGGACCGGCTGCTGGCAGAAGGAGGACTACCGGAGTACCACGCCCTGAGACGGGCGGATCTCGATGGCTTCTTCCAGGAGATCGGCCTCAATCGTCTGACTTTGAACGGTCTGCTCGACGCCGTTCGCGAGACCGGTTTGTTGATTCTGGACTTCGGGATCGTCAAGGATCGCCACGCTGCCCACCTGCAGGAGTATCTCCCCAAGCTCGAGCCTGTCTGTACCGAGATGGGGATCAGTGTCACGGATCTGGCCGTAGAGGGATTTTGGCTCGAAATGGCGGTACCCGCCGAAGCGCCGGCCGATGCTCTGGCTTCGCTCATGGAAGCCCGCGGACTAGGACCCGACCTCCGTGCTCTGGTCTCGGAAGTGACAGCCGCCCGGGCCCGTGCCGAGCAGTTGGAGGACCTGTTGGCCAGGGTCGAGAAGAGCCCTAGTCTGCGCATCGGGCGTATGGTCACGGCTCCGTTTCGCAAGCTGAGATCTTTGCTCTGAGATCTGGAGTCGCTGGGCGACTCACTTCCAGAGGCGATCGTCTCCCTGAGAGTGGCGGTCTGCCCTAGGACCGTCTCCGACCGATCGATGACTAGCCGAGGTGTGTAGAGGTCGATCGGTGAGTAACCCGAAGATGAAGTGCGGCATCCTCGTCAGATCGAGTCACCGTCAGATTGCGAGTACGGCTTTGATCCAGAGTACTTAGCGCTGCGCGACACGTCGTTCGGCACCGGAATCCGATAAACGGTAAGCTAAGCCTTCACATTCTGATTCGACGAAGCTCCTTTCGAGGTGAATCCCTGTTGACCTCGAACCAACTCGGAGGAAACGTCATGACTTCGTTCCGTTCGCTCTCTGCGCTGCGCGCATTTTGCCTCGTGTGGACCATCTCACTCGTATCGGCAGCAGCGCTGTGGGCCGGGCCACCTGTTTGCGAAGCACAAGGCGCTGGCCAATGTCGCTACGCAAGTCCGGGTGGTGCCGGCGTAGGCACCTTCTCTGATCCCGGTTCGCTCGGCTCCGTTCTGGCGCAGGCTGCTGCCGGCGACTTCGTCTATCTCCTGGGTGGCGAGTACACGACGATCCTCGAGTTCGGAGGTGTGCAGGCGGTCATGAACCTTGCCAAGTTCGCTCCGCGCGCCGAACCCTATCCAACGCCGGAGGCGCCGCTCACGATCAAAGGATATCCGGGCGCGGACGTCTTGATCCGGGGTGATTTCACGTCGGTCTGTGTGGCGATCGATCGGCGGTCGAACTATCGCTTCGAAGATTTTGCGGTGACGGATTGCCTAGGTGAGGGAATCCGTCTCGGGCTCGACCTGCCCATGGAGAACATCAGTTTCCGCAACCTGGAGATCAGTCAGGTGCGCTATACCGACAACTCCGGATTTCTGACGATCCGCAGCTACGACAACGTCCTTGTCGAGGACGTCGACTTCCACGACTACGAAGCGGGGGGAGCCGAAGGCTACTTCCTCAAACTGTTCCGCGCCACCGATGTAACGGTTCGCAACAATCTCTTTCACGGCCGAGGAGGCGGCATCTATTACAAGCACGGGGAGCCGACGACCGGAGCGGGCGGATTCACACGTATCCTGTCGAACCGCTTCTACGATCTCTCCTTGGGTAGCGGCATTCGGATCAACCAGAACCGGACCGAGATGCGAGGTAATCTGGTGGTCGACGCCTCCATCGACATTCACGGAGAGGACGGTACGGCCGCTCCGTTCACTTTCGGCAACGAGATCGCCTATAACACGATCATCGGCAGCGAGATCTTGCTTCGCGACGGGAGCGACACCTACATTCCCGGTGTGCAGCTCGGCACCTTCGACGCCAACGTCCACCACAACATCATCGTCGACTCCGACTATCGCATCTGGCACTACGGTCCCGACAGCCAATTCTTGCTCGGCGTCGGTCTTCGCTCCCAGGACAATTGCTTTTTCGACACGGTCGGCTCGCAGCAGATCAGCTACTTCGGTGCCGACGGCTCGTGGGGTGACATGGGGCAGATGCACGATCTCAGCTCTTGGCAGACGTTCGGGCACGGCCAAGGGTCTCTGGAAACCGATCCACTCTTGGACCCGGATGGGGTGCCAGCATCGAACTCTCCATGCCTGAACTATGGACATACCGCCTTCATCGAGTCGGTGATCTTCACGGACGGTTTCGAGAGCGGATCGACGTCCAGCTGGCTCACGACCTCTCCCCGCGTTCCGGCCCCATAGCCGCCTGACAGGCGGTTCGATCCTGCTGGACGAGACGCTGTTCTCTGGCGGCGGGGTAAGCACGCCGAAGCCGCGGAGGAAGACGGATGACCCGGGGGTTGTGGAAGGTCCCGAGCCGTTGCCAGGTCCAGCCGTTCTGCGTTTGATCCACCAGAACGGTCTTACTGCTCTCCCCGTTGGAGATCGTGAAGCGAGCGTACGGGTTGGCACCCGATGAGGACATCCAACGGGCAGATACTTCGTAGAGCTGGGGCAGGCTCGAGAGATGGAATTCGAACCGGGCCGAATTCGGGACCCCGAGACCTTTGGCCGAGGGCTCATCGTCGACCTCTCGGGACGAACCGCCCATGGGCATGATCATCGGAAAAGCGAGCCGGAACGTACCGCCATGGGCGAGGGGATTGCTGAAGGTGCTCCAGGTACCGGCCCCGACCGTCCCGGACGGATCGTCCAGGATGATCTGCTCCGCTCTCGTGGTGAGCATGGCAACGGGCTGGCCCGTCAGGTAGACGTACTCCTTCAGTGGCTGTCCGGTAGCGTCGTATTCACCCAATAGCTCACCTTCGGGTCCGTAGAGGAAACGTGTGGTGACGCCGTCCACGGTCTTGCGGACGCGCTCACCTCTCGGGTTGTATTCGTAGGTAGCGACGACGGATCCGCTCGAGCGCACCGCGACGAGGCGATTGCGTGCGTCGTAGTCGTATTGGAAGGTGCCGTCGCCGATCAGGTTGCCCACCGGGTCATAGGTCTGAGCTATCCCATCGACCGTGGCCAGTCGGTTGCTCGCACCCTCGGGTTGCGTGACCACGGAGCCGGAGTCGCGCCCCCAAAGCAAGCGGTTTCCCACCTCGTCGTAGTCGAAGGTCTGGGTGCCGTAAGCGCCCGCCGCCGTCTCGAGACGCGCGAGCTCGTCGTAGCCGAATTGCTGCGACGCGGCGGGATCCCCATCGTTGTCGATCGAATCGATCAAGCCACGTGGGTCGTGGCCAAAGTTGAGGTCGAGCCGGCCGTCGTTGCGGATCGACGCAGGCCTGCCGTCGAGGTCGAAGTCCCTTACGTGGACGACTCCGTTTCCGTAGGTCCAGCCGGACGCCGGTCCGAAAGGCTCGTGCTCGATGTTCTCGACGAGCACTTCGAGGTCCTGCCCACTCACCTCGTGGATTGCATCCTCTCGCCCGAGCGCGTCGCGCTGGATCCGGATCGTTCGTCCGCTCGGGTAGGTCACACCCGTCAGACGGCCCACTTCGTCGTATTCGTACGCGACCGACAACGTGACACCGTCGTTCGTGTGGGTCTCCGACACCACGTCACCCTGGGCGTTGTACTCGAAATCGATCGTACCGCCCGAACCGGCCATGCCGGTCGTCTGCCCGATGCCGAACGGACCCTGGTCGTAGGTCAGAGTGACGTTCAACGCGGTGTCGGGATAGATGATCGACTTGGGGCGACCCAACGCATCGATGGTGTAGCTGGTCGTGACACCGCGGGCATCGGTTGCCTGGGTCCGATTCCCGGCCGGGTCATAGTCGAAGGTCGAGACCCCGGTGTCGGGGCTCGTGCGTCGCCACAGGTTGTCGAGTCCGTCGACTTCATACGTCGTGGTCAAGCCACGCTGGTCGGTCACCGCGGTCAGGTTGTCGCGCTCGTTATAGGCGTAGAACACTTCACCGTCCAGAGCGTCGAGGATCCGTGAGATCCGCTCGAGAGGATCGTAGTCGGTCGTGCTCCCATTCTCCATCGGGTCGACGACGGTTATCTGGTTGCCGTTGCCGTCTAGGCCGAAGGTCGTTTCGTGGTCCCTGCTGTCGATCGTTCGCTCGAGCTCGCCGAAGGCGTCGAAGACGCGGCGCACTCGTCGTTTCAGCTCGGCGGAGGCATTGGAAACCTGTTCTTCTCGGCGGTTGCCCGCGTCGTCGAGGACATAGTCGATGCGATTGCCCACGGAGTCGGCGATCCACTCAAGCCGGCTCGCGTCATCGTAGCCGTACTCGACGTCGACGCCGGTGGGATCGATGCTCCGCACGACGTTGCCGACTGCATCGTACTGGTAGCTCCAGACTGCTCCTGCTATCTCGCGGTACGCCAGCCAACCTCGGAGGCTGTAGGTCAACCTGGTCATGACACCGTTGGCGTCGACGAGCTCGGAGACTCTCCCGGATGGGTCGTACTTTGTAAACGTGGTCGTGTGACCCAGTGGGTTGGTGACGGATTGGAGATCACCGGCTCGGTACTGGCCGGATGGGTCATCGGTCTGGTAGTAGCTGTAGGTGGTCACGTCGTTTGTGCCGGTGAGAGGCCCATCGATCGATGCGATCTGATGAGCTCCGGCGGCCCCGTCCGCCACGAAGGTGAAGGTCCAGACCCGTTCGTCGCCGGTCGCGGGATCGCGCAAGGTGCGCGTCTCGACGTTGCCGAGGGTGTCGTAGGTCCATTCTTCAACCTGACCGACACGGGTGATCCGCTTCGGCTGTCGCCACGTCGGGTGCCAGTCGGTGAGTACCTCCCGCTGTTCCGCTTCTCCCGCAGCGTCGCGCCTGAGCCAAGCCAGGCCCCGGTCGTCCCGTTCGTACTCCGTCAGGTTGCCTTCGTGATCTACCTTGGAGGCCAGGAAGCCGTTGTCGTCGTATGTCCGCTCCGCGGCGCCACCCGCACAGGACTGACAGTTTCGGAGCGCGTCGCGATCTCGTATCGTCCTTCGATCACCTCGAAGGTGTACGTCGTTTCGCCTCCGAGAGGCCCGGTGACCTTGACCGATTCATCGGGGTTGTAGGTCACCGTGTGGCGATGGACGTTGGACGACGGAGCTCCGTGGATGCTCGCGTACGCCCTGCTGTACGCATCGTAGATCCAGGTGTGGGAACGGCTTCCCCGCTCGTCGACGATCCCTTCGAGCAGAGACGGGTATTTGTAGAGATAGGTACGAAAGGGTCCGTCGTCGGGCACGTCGGGGGTCGCGTCCGGATAGCGCACGTAGACCAGGTTGTCGCTGGCGTCGTATTCGTAGCGGATGCGGGTTCCGTTCGGCAGTAGGACCGCCTGCAGCTGATCCTCGACACCGGTGAGCTCGTTCCATTCGAAGTGGAGCGTGCGGCTCGCGGAGTCAGTGACCGAACGCAAGACGAGCTCGAATTTCTCATCGTACGTCAATGTCTGCCGCAGGCCGCCCCGTAGGACGATCTCCAGTAGACGCCCGTTCCCGTCATAGTGCTCTCGAGTGTCGTCGGCCGTTTGTAGGATCCATCCCGCACCGTCCGGCAGCTCGGTCAACTGCTCGACGACATTGGATGTGGTGACTCAGTTCGAGCCCTGGCGCACGAAGTACAGCACCCGCCCGTCGGGCCGACGGACCTTCGCTGCGTGCTGGTCCTTGTGATCCCAGGCCGCAATCTGCCGGTCGTAGCTGTGACGCCATCCTCGTCCGACAAAACCTCTTCGAGCGTAGGGCAGATTTTGTTGTCCATCGAGACTGTTGTAGTGGCGTTCGAGACGTAGTGGGAAAGCTCCACCGCCGACGTAGTCGAGCTCCTTCTGGTATTTGCTGGCGACGCCGAGGTGAATCGGATTGGTGCCGTTGCAGGTCGGTCCACCCGGACCCTTGTTGAAGTCGTTGGCTCCTCCCCCGAGGACGCACTGGGTTCCGTCACTCATGAACCCATCCAGGCAGAGCCCGTGGGGATTGGGATGCCCTGAGACGTTCAATAAGGGGTATTCGCGGATCTCGACCGTCTCCGGAAAACCGCAGTGAGGGTAAGCCTCCGGCGAGCAGGTTCCGCTCACGCCATAGCAATCCGAGGGATTTTCGCTGGGAAGCTTGACCACGGAAGCACTCCACCCAAACTCATTGATCCTCGACTTGTTCGATGGGCACTCGCTGCACCAGATACCTTCCGCCGGGTCGTAGTTCGCCGCGTGAGCGCCAAACCGCAGGACCCTGAATCCGTGTGAGACGAATAGGTGGCGCGACTCGACACCTCCGACCGGTCGGTAGCCGCATTTTTCGTTGTCGCTGGGCTCTTTCTTTGCCATCGCCTTGGTCCAGGACATGGCTTCTGCCGCGGTATGGAACTCTTCGAGGTGGCGGTCTAGGAAGCTATTGGTCATTTCCGAGCCCGTCCAGTACGTCTCGAAAGGCACGGTGAAGGGACTGGCGGAGGCGGAGGTGGCGAGGAGCGTCAGAAGGCTCAGCTGTAGCAGCGCTGTTCGGCGTCGCCAAACTCCGGGACCCATCCTGGAACCGCGGGGTGCCGGCCGGCCGATGGGGTCGCACTGTGCCCCATGTTCGTATGTGTGTGTTCGTTTTTCGCGTCGCATCGAATTTCTCCACCGCGGCTGTTTCAGGCCCACTGCTCGAGAGCGACGATCGCTCCCTTCAAGGACCTTCGCGTCGTCGCCGAGAATTCGTGACCAGTGCTGTTCGTCTTTGCCAGAAGTACTGCACCCATGCAGCCGGGAGACGACTAGAATTCGGCCCACACGACAACCGCCCGACGCGGCAGGACCGAGCACAGCGTGGCCGACTCCGACGCCCCTATCACCGAGCTCCTCGACCGCTGGCGCAGCGGTGACGAAGACGCCTTTCACAGGTTGGTGGAGCTCGTCTATCCGGTGCTTCGGCAGATCGCCACCAGCCGGCTGAAACAGGCTCGCCCCGGATCCCGACTACAGACCACCGAGCTCGTCAACGAGGCCTACTTTCGGCTCGCACGCCAGACCCGTACGCAGTGGGTCAACCGGAACCATTTCTTCGCCGTCGCGTCGACGGTCCTCCGCCGTGTCGTCGTCGATCACGCCCGCCACAGTCGTCGTGACAAACGTGGAGCAGGCTTCGAAGTCGCGCCTTTGGGCGAGGAGCCGAGCGGCACCGACCCAGCTCCCGTGGACTGGCTCGACCTGGATGCCTGTCTGGTCCGCTTCGAGACCGTAGATCCCGTGGCGTCGAAGCTGATCGAGCTACGCTATTTCACCGGCCTGAGCGTGGAAGATGCCGCGGAGGCCTTGGATATCGGACGGACCACCGCTGTCCGCAAATGGCGATTGGCTCGCTCCCTGGTTGCGCGAGGCTCTTCACGGGTAGTTGAGAGTTGTTCGATCTGGTTCGATGAGGCAGACGGCCACTTGGGAGCCCGGGTCCATTGTCGGTCGTTATGGCTCCAGGGCTTCGCGTCCCGAAGCGGAGGGTTGCCTTCCATCGTGCCCGAGGTTGGTTGCCGGGAAGCCATTCCGATGTGTTGGTATCGTCCACGATCGTCCGAATCGACCACACGGGAGACGCGATGCGCTTGATCCTCGTCGCTGCCACGCTACTCAGCCTCACCACCGCCGCGTGTACACCTTCGCCCCAGCCGAACCGGAACCAGCCAACCACCCCAGGACCCGGGACTGCCGACATTCTGTGGGACCAATGGGGGATACCTCACATCTTCGCGGGAAGCGACGAGGCGCTGTTCTATGCATCGGGTTGGGCACAGGCTCGGGCCCATGGAGACCTGGTATTGCGTTTGTATGGCACGTCCCGCGGACGGGCGGCCGAGTATTGGGGCGAGCAGCATGTCGAGTCGGATCGTTGGGTGTGGACGGTGGGGATCCCGGGGCGGGCGCAGGAGTGGTGGGCGGCGCAGTCGGAGGAGGCGACGAGACAGTTGGATGCGTTCGTCGCAGGGTTCAATGCCTACGCGGAGGCCCATCCGGAGCGGATCGACGATGAGGTGGAGGTGGTGCTGCCGGTGGTACCGACGGATGTCTTGGCGCAGACCCAGCGGTCGATCCACTTCACGTTCATGGCCAATCCCAGGCTGGCGAAGAGCGTTGCCGATCGCTGGCTGACGGCACGATCGGGTAGGGGGGCATCGTTCCCCGATGCGCAGGAGCCCGAGGTACTGGCAGGCTCCAACGCTTGGGCCGTGTCACCGTCTCGTTCGGCGAGCGGCCACGCGATGTTGTTGGCCAATCCTCATCTGCCATGGACCGACCTCTTCACCTGGTTCGAGATCCAGCTCACGGGTCCGACCATCGACGCCTATGGCGCCTCGCTCGTCGGGTCGCCGTTCCTGGGCATCGCTTTCAACGATCATCTGGGCTGGACTCACACTGTCAACACCCTCGATGCCACGGATATATTCGAGCTCGAGCTGGCCGACGGCGGGGTCGACGCAGGGTACGTGTTCGACGGCGAGGTCCGAGTGTTCGACAGGTCGGCGGTGACGCTACAGATCCGCAGCGCGGATGGCTCTTTGCGAACGGAGGAGCTGCTGGTTCGATCTTCCGTCCACGGACCGGTATTCGCCGTGGACGACCGGGTGCGCGGAGGTGGCGCGCTGGCGCTGCGCGTGGCGGGGCTCGATCAGCCCGGAATCCTAGATCAGTACATGGCCATGTGCCGCGCGAAAGATCTCGAGGAGTTCGAAGCAGCGGTGTCGCGTTTACAGATGCCCATGTTCACGATCATGTACGCCGATCGAAAGGGTCACGTCATGCACCTGTTCGGGGGCCGGATCCCGGTGCGCCCCCAGGACACGCACTATCCTTGGGATGCCATCGTCCCTGGCAATACGTCGGCAACGCTATGGACCGAGGTCTACCCCTACGAGCAGCTACCGAGGGTGGTCGACCCGGAATCCGGTTGGCTGCAGAATGCCAACGACCCTCCATGGACCACGACGATTCCGCGGGCAATCGATCCGGCGGATCATCCCAGGTACATGGCTCCTCGCTTCATGCACTTCCGGGCGCAGCAATCAGCCCAGTTGCTGGCCGACGCGCTGGCCGATGGCGGGACGATCGATTTTGAGGATTTCGAGGACGCCAAGCACTCCACGGAGATGGAGTGGGCGGTTCGTATCCTGGACGATCTTGAGCTCGCGGTGGCGGCGCATGGAGACGAGCAGGCGCGGGCGGCGATGGACGTACTGTCGGCATGGGACCGCCGAGCAGACGCCGAGAGCCGCGGTGCGGTGCTCTTCGAGCACTTCGTCCGCCAGTTCGGGCGCGAGAGCGGCGAGATGCACGCGACGCCCTGGAACGCGAACGACCCTCTTCTCACTCCTGACGGGCTGGCCGACCCGGTGGGCGCAGCGAACGCGCTGTCGAGTGCGGCTTCGGAGGTGGAAACGAGCTACGGACGGCTCGATGTGCCTTGGGGTGAGGTATACCGTCTTCAGGTCGGAGACCACGATCATCCGGCCTCCGGCGGACCGGGGAGCCTGGGCGTCTTTCGCGTTCTGGGATTCGCGCCGAGCGGAGAGGCCGATGGCAGACAGCGCGCCGTCGTGGGTGATTCCTTCGTCAGTATCGTCGAGTTCTCCGATCCGGTGCGCGCCCGTGCGCTTCTCTCGTATGGCAATCACAGCCAGCCGGGCTCCCCGTACAAAGGCGACCAGTTGGAGCTCATGTCCCGCCAGGAGTTGCGGCCGGTGTGGAGGCATCGTGCGGATGTAGAAGCGCTTACGTTGGAAACGGAGACCCTGAGTTGGCCGGACTGACCCCAATGGTTGGACTCGTATTGGAGTTTGCAGGTCGAAGCCCTGAGGATGCGATCCCATGAGCAACGACCTCCCTGTACACGATCTCCAGGTTGTCGAGGTCGAGGATCACGGGCCGGCACGTCCGCAGCTCCTCGTCGAGATTCCTCACGCCGCGGATTCGATGGCCCATTTCCAGACTGTTCGCTCGCACTTGCGCAGCCGGCTTCCGGATCGGCTGGAAGAGTTCTTCTTCGTCAACACGGACGTGGGTACGACGGCGGTGGCGCGAGCTGTCGCCGAGCGTCTAGCGGAGCGCGGACTCGGCACTCGGATCGTGCGGTGTTTGGTGCCACGTACCTTTGTGGACTGCAACCGCGACCTCTCGGTGGGGCCCGACGTTCGCACCGACGACGGGCTGACTCCGGCGATTCCCGGGTACGTGCAGGCGCCAGAAGATCGCGCGTGGCTCGGTGATCTGCACCGGCGCTACCATCGAGTTGCATCGTCCGCCTACGAAGAAATCGTAGGACGGGGCGGACGCTGTATCAATCTCCACACCTATGCGCCGCGCACCGTGCAGCTCGGTGTCATCGGGAACGACATCGTCACGGCATTGCGCCGAGCCTATGAGCCCGACGCATTCGAGGGTTGGCCGCTGCGACCCGAAGTCGACCTGATCACCGAGACACCCGAAGGGCTGCTCTTGGGAGACGCGGCGTGGTTGCGGCGGGTGCGAGAGGAGTACGAAGCGATCGGTGTCGGGGTGGAGGAGAACGGTGCCTACCGCCTGATACCCGACACCATGGGGCGAGTCTATGCCGAGCGCTATCCCGGACGGCTCCTGTGTGTCGAAGTCCGCCGCGATCTCCTCGCCGATCCCTACGATCCCTTCGTCGAGATGAAGATCAGCGGCGAAAAGGCGTCGCGCATGGCACGACCACTGGCAGACTCCCTCGTTCCGGATTGAGCCTCGACGTCCGTGGTGGACGGCGAACGGCTCACGGCATTGCCGTCGACCAATGATCAGTGTCCCCGGATTCGAAGCCGTCGCTGAAGATAGGAAGTAGAGCGCAGTTGGTGCAGACGAGGGCGAAGTCCTGGTCGGTGATGTCGCCGGAGAAAGGGACGCCATCGCCGTTGATGGCAGAGGCCCTGATCCTGACCGTCATCGAGTTCGTGGTCGGGTTTCGAAGGTAGACGCTCTCCAACGTCTCCAGCGTGTCGGCGCTACCGCCAGCAACGGACCATCCACCTTCGAATACGTTACCCAGGTAGGCGGTGCCGTCGTGTTCTACTTCTAGATTCAGATCGTTGACCAGGGCAGGATTGGCGCCCACCGCTCCCGGCGCGTCAGACCAAGCCAGAGTGACTTTCACTGGCCTCCCTCCATCGGGAACTGCCACACGGAGGGTGATCTCCTCACCGCTTTCGTCGAATACGGTGCGCTGATCGCTATACAACCTTGGCAGCGAAGAACCGATGAGTTCGGTGACGTTCACTCGACCCCAGCCCACGTTCCTGTTGGGAATCGGGTCGCTGCTGTCAAAGCTCACGGCACTGTTGACCAGCAGAGCTTTGGTCATGGCCGGACTGGGATCGGCGCCGCTGTTGAAGCGTCGCCACCATTCGGTCATCAGTACGGCGGTGCCCGAAACGTGGGGTGCAGCCATACTGGTCCCACCACAGACTGAGTGAAGTGGGCTACCACACGCCGTGATATTGGTGCACAGGCCTCTGGCATCGTTGCGGGTCGAGTAGACCCGGCTACTAGGCGCGACCACGGTCGGACCGAACCGACCATCGACGGTCGGGCCGCGACTACTCATGACGGCCAACAGATCGATGTCGGTTTGGCGAAGACTGTGAGTGCCACCCGAGACGATCACGTTCTTGGCCTCCTTGGGTGCAGTCAGGGAGCACGGGTGAGGCCCTTGGTTGCCGGCCGAAAAGACGATGATCTGCGGCTCCGCGCCGTCGACGTCCCAATTGCCGTCCCTGGACATGATGTCCATGGCCCGTTCCGAGTCTTGGTAACCGTGGCAGATACCTTCGCCGGTAGACCAGGAGTTGTTGATGCCAGTGGCGCCACCGATCACCGCTTGTTTGCTGTATTCGGGCAAAGGATCGAGCGGAGGATTGAGCCCTTTGAATATGCTGAGCGTCACGAAGTTGACCTTGGGTGCCATCCCCAACCCGCAGAGAAATCCGTCAGGGTCGGCGACGCCCGTCGAACCGTCTCCGCCCAAGATTCCTGCGACATGTGTGCCGTGCCCGCCGCTCGGGCAATCGTCGCCAGGGGTTTCGCAGCCGCCGACGCCACTCCATCCGTGGACGATCCGGGAGCCGAGCTCCGGATGGTCGAAGTCGATACCGGAGTCGATGACGGCCCAACTGACGCCGGTGCCATCGACGCCCAGAGTCGAGAGATGAGCGAGGTAACCCAACTCCGGTACACCATCGGGGTGGTTGGCAGCCACGATCTGATCGGTGAGTTCGTCTTCGGGCTCGAGCGCCGCACTGCGAAAGCCGATCCAGACGACGGTCGGAATCTGGGCCGCCTGCTCGAGGACCTCGGCGTCCAGCCGCGTGATTGCTGTCTGAAAGACCCCATCGGGCTGGGCTGGATACTGGAGGAGGATCTCACCGCCTAGACGCCGGATCTCGGCCAAAGTCGCGTCGACGTTGCCATCGTTGTAGAAAAAGAAACTGACGTTGTTGATTCGCCCCTGGCGGTTGTCGAGATCGGGGCTGAGCTTGTAGGCCGGGTGGAAAAGACCTTGCCAGCGGACGAACTCGAGCTCTTCGGCCGCAGACATCTGAGCCATGTTCGACCAGATCAGATAGGTGTTGTGTGGGTAGTACTGGAGTGGCTCGATGCCAACGGCCTTCAGGGAACCGATGCGGGCGTCACTTGGCTTGCCATCGAGCTGTATCAGTCGAAGTGCCGGTCCTGTCGCTGCGCGGGCAGTCAGGTTCACGGGCAAGAGCGGTTGACCCTCGGCAATCGGGTCGAATCGGTAGCGTGTGACCTGCACGGTGTTAGCCGCCGTTTCGACGGGTAGAAAAGTGATCATTCCGGCGACGGGCAGCAGGCACCTGACGAACCTGCGGATCCGGCCGTTCATGATCTGATCTCTTCGGAAATTACTCGTAGGGGGGCTTGAACGCATGAGGATCTCCATGCTCGCCAAAGCGGCCGAGTGGCTCGAACGAGCTACCGTTCTAGTTCAGTGCGCAGGACCTTCGTCACTTTCCATTACGCAGTTGCAAGTTGTCTGCCACTCGCAGTGATATCCCCCAGAGTGTTCGGGCCCCGCGCATCGCAGCACGAGCTTTCCTCTTAGTCCGCTGTCCCGGCTGGAAACCACTGAGGGTACGACAGCTTCGAGGGGTCTCGAAGCTGTCCGTTCTGGGTGACAAGTCTGTCCACCGGTCGGTGCATTTGTCTGCCTGAGGAAGTGGGCACAGATGGTGGAGGACGGGCTCGAGTGAGCGTTCTCATGGGTGCGCGCTCTCCTCTATGAAACCCACAGGAGAGTCTCCCGTACTCTTCTCTTAACATCCCAGAGGAGTCCGATCGGGCTCTTGGGGGACGAGCTCAAAGGAGAAGCACTGCATGTCCGACAAACAGTCCGCGATCCTCCAAGGCACCCTCGACCTGATGGTGCTCAAGACCCTAGAGCAACTGGGTCCGCTGCACGGCTACGGCATTGCCCAGCGCATCGAGCAGGTGGGGCAGAAGGCTTTGACCGTCAATCAGGGCACGATCTACCTCTGCTTGGTGCGGCTGGTGCAGAAGGGTTGGATCGAGGCGCAGTGGGGCCGCTCCGATAACAACCGCAAGGCCAAATTCTACTCCCTCACCAAGACGGGACGGAGGGCGCTCGTAGCGGAGGCCGAGAACTGGCAGCGCATCACTGGTGTGATGGACCGTGTGCTGCTGCAGAAGGCCGAGGCCTGAGATGCCGACTTTCCTGAGAGTCGCGATGGCAAGGATCCGCGGATTCCTCAGACCCGGCGACGCCGACGGTGACTTCGACGAGGAGCTTCAAGCGCACCTCGACATGGCCGTCGAGAGCAAGATCCGCCAGGGCTTGTCGCCGAAGGAGGCGCGCCGCCGCGCGCGCATCGAGCTGGGCAATCTGACACAGCTTCGCGAAGCCGCGTCGGAGAGACGCGGGTTGCCGAGGATCGGCAGCTCCTGGCTGGATGTCAAGCTGGGACTTCGCATGCTGCGCAAGTCGTGGGGCTTGACCTTGGTCGCTGGCCTCGCGATGACGGTGGTGATCACTCTCGCCGCGGTGGCCTTCGAGATCTTGGGACTCATGGCCGGTACGGACCTTCCCCTCGACGAGGGCGATCGGGTGGTCGCCGTCCAGAGCTGGAACCAGGAGACGGGCGATGGATTGGGAACTCTGCCCGAGGACTTCGAGCGCTGGCGCGACACGCTGCGGACCGTCGAGCAGGTCGGGGCTTTCCGGCTGGTGGAGCGCAATCTCCAGACCGATGAGCCGGGCAACACGACGCCGGGAAAGGCCATCGAGGTCGCTGAGATCTCAGCTTCGGGGTTCCAGGTGGCACGAGTTCAACCGGCCCTCGGCCGGCCACTACTGAAGGAAGACGAGCACGCCTCGGCCGATCCGGTTCTCGTGCTCGGGCACGTGGCATGGCGTCAGCATTTCCAGGCCGATCCCGAGGTTCTCGGACGGCAGGTACGGCTCGACGGCACAGTTCACACCATCGTAGGCGTGATGCCGGAAGAGTTCGGCTTTCCCATCGCGCAGCACTACTGGATTCCTCTCCATGTCGGGCCCGAGAGCTATGCACCCGACGCCGGTGCGGAACGACTCTTCGTCTTTGCCCGCCTGGGAGACGGTGTCGCGATCGAGCAAGCGCACGCCGAGCTGAACCGGGTGGGTCTCTCCGAGGTCTACGAGCCCGCCGAATCCGCTGTTTCGGAGCCGGGCCTACGGGTCATTCCCTATGCCAGCGCGTTTCTCAGCGACATCGACAGCTGGATGATCAATCTGGCAGTCCTCGTCTTCATGATGTTGCTCCTGCCTCCGTGCGTCAACGTGGCGATCCTCGTGTACGCGCGCACCATCACGCGCCAGGAGGAATTCGCTGCCCGCTACGTCCTGGGTGCCAGCCGCTTCCACATCGTCTTCCAGCTCTTCCTGGAGATCTTGGTCCTGGCGGGATGTGCGGGTGCGGTCGCACTCGGCGTCGCTCGCGTCGCCGTTTGGCAGCTGGTAGCGGATCGCAAGGCTCACGGAGAGCTGCCGTTCTGGATGGATCTGAGCCTGTCGCCGAGAACGATATTGGTGGTCGTGATCCTCGCTGTCTTCGCGGCGCTGATCGCCGGCGTGCTGCCGGCCCTGCGAGCCACGGGACGCGGCATGCAGGCCGGCCTCAAATCCCTGGGCGGTCAGTCCCAACAAGCGCAGCTCGGCGTGGTCTGGACCCTGCTCATCGTGGTTCAGGTTGCCGTTTCCACGGCCTTGTTGCCGACCTCGGCCGAGATGGTCTGGGGCACGGTGCGCTCGGGCCTACTCGGTCCGGGTTTTGCGGCCGAGCGGTATCTGACGGCAGAGCTCAAACCTGGCACGTTGGCAGAGGGCGATCCGGAGATGGTCCATGCGCGATTCGAACAGCGACAGCTCGACCTGGTGCGCAGGTTGGAGGCCCGACCCGAAATAGCTGCGGTCACGGTGGCCTCCTACGCCCCCGGTGATGGCCATTGGTTCTCCATCCTGAAAGAAGGGGCGCAGGAGGAGGAGGGCCTTCTCGGGAGCCCGATTCGAATTGGGCGAGTTACCCAGGTCAACCACGTGGATCAGGCGTTCTTCGACGTGTTCCAGGTGCCCATCCTGGCGGGCAGGTCGTTCGACCCCGCGGACTACCACGAGGGCCGTAGCGCGGTGATCGTAAATCGCGCCTTCGCTCTCGACATGCTGGGAGAAGACAACCCCATCGGTCGCCGCATCGCCTACCCGTCACGCACCCAGGACGTCGCCGATTCAGGCTCCGAGGAGTGGTTCGAGATTGTCGGCGTCGCTGCGGATATTCACAAGCATTCAGCCAATCCGGCGGTCTATCACCCGGCTCGCGCCGAACCTCGATCTGCCGTCAACCTGTCGATCCGAGTCCACACCGACCCTACCAACGCCGCCGGTGTGCTTCGATCCGCCACCTGGTCTGTCGATCCGGCTCTGCGTCTCGGAGAGGTTCGTCGTCTCGACGAGATCTACCGCCAGAAAGCCATCGGCAACTACGTGGGAGCAGGGACCCTCGTGGTCGCTACCCTCAGTCTGCTGCTCCTCTCCGCTGCCGGCATCTATTCCCTCATGTCGTTCACCGTCGGCCGTCGGCGCAAGGAGATCGGCATCCGAGCCGCGCTCGGAGCCTCTCCGAGACACATCGTCGCGGCCGTCTTCCGGCGGGCCCTTGCGCAGGTCGCGATCGGAGCTCTCGTGGGAGCCTGGATCGCAGTGCTGGTCGGGCACTACCTCCCGATTCAGCAGCTCGGAGGCTGGGAGCTCCCTGGAATCGTTCCAGCGACGGCGGCATTCATCGCTGGCGTCGCGTTCCTGGCACTCCTGGGCCCGGCTCGTCGCGGTCTGCGGGTCGAGCCGGTAGAGGAGCTGCGCCAAGGCTAGGGCCAGATCCCGTTGTGAGTACCTCGCCAGCGAGGTCCGCCAGTTTCTCCGCCAAGATTCGATGACCCAGGTCGTTGAGGTGGCAGCAATCGTCGCGGTAGACGGGCTCGGCCACGTCATCGAAGAGCCGCGCGCCACTCCAGACCTGGATCCCTTGCTTCTCATCTCGTCCAAAGAGGCTTCCAGAAGAGGGTAGCCCGGAGGCACGAAGGGTGCGAACGGGGCTGCTTCCGAGAACGCGATACGCCGCTCTTCGGGGGGAAATACGCGGTCGGTTTGGAAATACTGGTTGGGTTGGATCACGTGGAGATAGGCGTCGCCTGCCGCGGTCTGGAGGCCGTGAAACTCACGGCTGGCCCGGACCCAGAGCTCAACCGCCTCGATGAGGGCCGCCGCGTGACCCTCGTCGTCATCCTCCTCGATCTTCTCGACCTGCTCCAGAAAGAGCCAGGATCTGGAGTCACCCTCATTCTCTAGCGCAGCGGTGTGCTCGTCGAACGAACGTTGGTAGCGCAGCAAGTGGTACTTGCACAGCATCCAGTTGAAAAGAAAACCCGTTGCCGTGCTTGTCTCCCAGCCTCGGCGCGACCAGGCGCGCTCGTACCGGTGGGAAACCCATCCCACGCCTTTCGGATCTTCACCATTCGGGACAGGGCGTCGGATGACGATCCCGTGAACTCGACGACGTTGTGTAGCGGGCCGATGTGGCTCAGGGACGGCATGGCGAGGTGCCAGCCGTCCAGGGCGTTGGCGGTGGCCAGGGTCACCTCGTTGAAGCCGTCGAGGTTGATGGCCAGGTCGAGCCGTTGCCCCAACGCTCGGAAGTACGTGGCCACGAGGAGTTGCTGTGGCTGTTTGTAACCTGCTTGGGCGAAGTTGAGGACTTGGAGCTCGTCCGGTTCTCGGCCCAGTCGGCGAGCGAGACGCGGGCGCAAGACGTCGTGCTCGGCGTCGTACGTCGCTAGATTGGCAGCCAGCGAGCCACCGAAGATCCCGATCACCGTTCGACTCGTCGCCAACGGGTAATCATGAGGACTGACGAACCCATGATTGTTGCGTTGCGGGTGGACCCGAAGCCATGGTCGCCAGACGTATCCGAAGTATGGGTGCAGCCGGAAGTCGTCGACGCGTTCCGAGGACTTCGGAACGGATCGATCGGGTTCGTGGGTGTAGTAGAGCGCACCGGTTTGCCAGGCGTAGGCACCCAAGCTCACGACCTCCGCCAGAAGCAGGAACAAGGCCAGGTTCACAGCGACGACAGCTGCTTTGCGACGAAGGCCCATGATGGAACGCTGCCGTGCGGGACTCGGACCTAGCCCGTCTGGGCGTTGTAGATCGGGCCGCCGCGGGTGGCGTAGTCCTGAAGCACAGCGTTGGCCTCGGCGCGAAGCACACCGAGGCGGACCTCGATGCCTCGCCTCTGCAACTCGTCGATCCAGCGTTCCGGCTTGGGCCCCTCGTCGAAGCCGATGGCCTCCGCGTCCTCGGTGGTCGCACCGCATACCACCCGCCGTACACCCGACCAGGGCACAGCCCCGAAGCATTGCGCACAGGGCTCGGTGGAGGTGACGAGCTGGCGGGCGACGCCGTCCGCGCCCAGGTCGAAGCTGCCCAGGACTTGCTGGGCCAGGGCCAGGGCCACCATCTCGGCGTGGGCTATGGAAGTGCCTGCCGGTACTACCAGATTGACGCCCGGCGCGACCAGATGACCGGAATCGTCGAACACGCAGGCGCCGAAGGGTCCGCCGCCTTCCTCGACGCTGCGCGCCGACAGCGCCACCGCGAGTCCCATACGCTCTTCGTCGGTGACGAAGGAACGCTGGATGTCGCCGCCGACCTCGTGGATCACTTCATGGATCCAGGGTGGCAGTTGGAGGGTCAGGCTGGGGTAGGTCACGCCGCTATTGTCGCAGACCCGGCCTGTCCGACGCGATGTCGCGGATCGAATCGAGATGCCGATGTAAATCTCGGCGTCTCGGTGCGACCAAGAGAGGGAGACGGGAAGCTCGGCCGACCAGAAGAACCAGGAGCCCGATTTGGACCTCGAGAACATCCTCCAAGATCACCGTGGACGGCTGGCGCGCATCGCTCGTCAGTACGGTGGTGGCGATTGGCAGGACCTCCTACAGGAGATCCGGCTAGCGCTGTGGAAGAGCGGCGGCAGCTTCGAGGGCCGAGCGAGTATCGACACGTGGGTCTACCGGGTGGCGCTCAACACCGCGCTGTCTCACGTTCGGAAGAAACGCCCGGAGATCACTGGCACTGAAGTTCCGGAGACATTGTGCTCGTCGTCTTCGGCGCGGGACCCGATCCGTGTCCTCGAGACGTTCCTGCGCTCCCTCGGGACGGTCAACCGGGCCGTGCTGCTGATGGACCTGGAAGGCCTGACCCGCCATGAGATCGGGGAAGTGTTGGGTCTCAGCCCCGGCGCGGTAGCCGTGCGTATGACCCGACTCAAGCAGCGATTCGATCAAGACTACGTGGAGTCCCGGTGATGACGACTTCGAACCCGCGGGACGAGAAACGACAGCCCGATGATGGGAAAACTGCAGTGCAGTGGTCCGACTTGCGGGCTTCATGGCAGAGTGCCCACGACCCGGAGGCGGAGGCCGTCGCGGCCTCGCCACCGGCGCGGGTGCAGATGCTGCGCCGGAAGATCGTCTTTCGCGATCTCCTGGAGACCGTGGTCGCCATCCTCATCGCTCCGGCCTTCGTCTGGGTCAGCTGGTTGGCCTGGAAGAAGCAGGAATGGTGGATCTTCGGATTTGGCGCGTTTCTCACGGCGACGGTGATCTACGTCCCGTGGCGGCTGTGGCGCGAGCGGCGCAAGCTTCCGAAGTCCGACCCTGAGCGCCCGGTGATGGAGTATCTGCGAAAGGAGCGCGAGGGGATGCGTGCCCAAGCCGAGCTGCTAGAGAGCATCTGGTCGTGGTATTTGGGACCCATTGGCGTGGGGGTCATCGGTCTCTTCGTTTCGATTCGCGGTTTCGTGTGGCTATCGCTCGTCTATTCCGTAACCGTGGCGCTTTTCTACTTCGCCATCGGCAAGGCCAATTTGGTGGCGGCACGAAGGCAGTACCGCGTAGCCATGAAAGAGCTCGACGAGCAACTCGCTCAGCTAGAGGACGGCCAGCCGCGGGATCTGAATAACAACGACCATGACGGCATATAGGTCTGAATAACAACGACCATGACGGCATATAGGAAGGTAAGCGCCATGAGACCACGCAAGCGCCACAACACATCGACCTGGATCGTCTTCGCCTTCGTATTGATTCCCATCGTGCTCCTATCCGCCCCCGTTCGAGGGTCCCAGAAAGAGATTGCCAGCTGGCTCGACGAACGTGTCGCCACCGGTGAGGTGTCGGCCGCGTCGGCTGTCTGGATCTTGCGGAGAGGTACCGAGTTCGTCATTGCGGGTCAAGGCGTCCAGGAGGCAACCCAGTTTCAGATCGGCTCGGTCACCAAGCCGTTCACGAACCTGTTGCTGGCAGAGATGGTGTCCTCGGGTGACGTGACCTACGAAACCACGATCGGCGAGATCCTGGGTGACGATTTCCAGCCGGGGAATGCTGGATTGCGTGGCATCACGTTGCTCCAACTGGCGACCCACTCCAGCGGCCTACCGCGGCTTCCGGCGAATTTGAACCCGGCCGGAAACGATCCCTACGCGGAGTATGGAGCCAGTGAGCTGATGGCGGGTCTCGAGATCACGCGCGCCCAGCAGCCATTAGGCGACTTCTATTCCTATTCGAACTTCGGTGCCGGTCTGCTCGGTCATCTGCTGGGTCGGGTCGACGGCCGCGGATACTTCGCGGCGCTGGGAGCTCGCGTCCTCGAACCGTTAGGTCTCGGGGCGACGGGTCCCGCACCCCAGGGTGATGTCGCAGAGGCTTTCACCGGCGGCCAGAAAGTACCCGCATGGACGTTTCGGGATTCGCTGGCTGGTGCAGGCGCGCTGTGGAGCACCACTGGTGACCTGGCGAAGGTGGCGCAGATCTACCTTGGTGGTGACTCTGGTCTTCGGCACGCCTCTGCGAAGGATCTGGAGATCGTGAAGAGAGCGGAGCCTTACTCAGTGACCCGGGTCTGGCACCGTTGCGAAACGAGCCGCGGGCCCGTCGTTTGGCACAACGGACGCACGGCAGGCCATGGTAGCTTCCTGGGTTTCAGCCCCGACACGGGCGAGGGCGTCGCGATCCTCGTGGCAGGCGATGCCGACGTTACCTCCTTCGGATTGAAGCTTCTCGGCTACGACTCCAGCGCGCCGAACCCTTCGGAGGAGGAGGCTAGGCCGATCGACGAGCGCCTTTTCGGTCAGTACCGCATGACACCGGCATTCGGTCTCGGCGTCTTCGCGGATCAGGGCGTTCTCAAGATCCAGGCGACGGGACAAAGCGGCTTCGAGCTGCATCCCGTGTCCGACGGCTGGTACGCGCTCGGCGAGGTCGACGCAAGCCTGCACTTCGTTTCCGAGAGCAGCAAGATCGTGGCCGTGGAGTTGGCTCAGGGAGGTAGGGTGCAGCGGGCAGAGAAGGTGGCCGACGTGGCTGACGTCGCGAGTCGTCAGGAGATCTCGCTGGACCGTGAGGCGCTCGTGGAGTACGAAGGGACCTTCATCCTGGCGCCTGGAGCTGTCTTCACATTACGGATGGGGGACGAGGGCCTCGAGGCCCGGCTCACTGGGCAGCCTTTCTTTCCGATCT
>JALCBJ010000204.1 GCA_028066595.1 Thermoanaerobaculia bacterium | reverse complement strand
GAAATCAGCCCATCACGGACCAGAGAGGTCTGGACACCGGTGTGGACAGGGCACTTGCGGACAGGGCACCGCTGTGTGCAGAGCAACGGTTCTGTACTAATCTTTCACTCGTCGTCGAATGGTATCTCGACCTCTTTCGAGACCATAGAACCACCACATGCCCATCGGCGATGGATCCAAGGCTCCGTCTAACAAAGCGATCATCGCTCGAGCTAGTTCGATTACAGGCTTGACCGGGAACTCAGATGCTCCACGCAGAAACACTCCTTCTCCATCCAAAATGTCCCAAGCCGAGGCTTCATCCGAAGATATACTCCCCTTTTCCTCAAGCGCTACGATCGAAACCTCGAGCAGTCTCCGGAGGATCCCTGGATCACGATCTGACCAGCCAGACAGATCCAAGCGGTAGTCAGTTTCCGGTATCGCGACGACACGCCAGAAATCGACTCTCCCGCGCAACCAAATGTCTTCGGCGCAAAGAGGCTCAGCGACGTCGATCAGATGTTTCAAGAGGATTCCAAGCGCAACATCATAGGCCCAGAACCCATCCTCACCGTATCTGATAAAACTCGTCCTACTCATCTCCGTTGCCCCCTCGCTGCTTGGCTTGTCACTCCACGGGTCTGCTTTCTACAGCAGACACACTGCACGATCACAAGTCATTCAAAACCTATTTTCCTAATCTTGGCACGCTCCTCGACAGTAAGGGAATCGATGTACTCACCCACTGCTCGAATCTGACCCTCCGTAAAGCCTGTGACATCAACAACTGTGAAATCATTATCTTTATCCAGGTGCTCCCTGATGGACTCGGTAAATTCCTTTTGGTTGAGGAAACCAGAACTCCTAGGGGTCCCGACTGCATCATAGCTTCTACCGAGATCGTCAACGTACTCAGCGCCCACATGCGGGCTCTCCCGAAGGGTCATTCCGAGCTGATTCTGTAGACGCTCTCCTGTCGCCCTCTCCGCAGGAGACAGCCGAGTTGCTTTCTCCAGCCCAGGCAGCTCATCCCACCCGTGTTTCATTAGCTTTTTCGCCATGCGCCGTTCCACGAGTTTTGCGACACCCTCCTTTACAACCCAAACCATTCCTGCGCCGGCGGCCGAGGCACCCGTAACAACCCCCGCCTTGTCCGCAACTTCGACGCTAGATTCGAGTAGGTCCTCTCCCTTCTTCCCAAGCTCAGGAATGCCAGTCTCTTTGTTTGTCAGACTTGCGAAATCTTCCTCGGGCGTTGCTCCAGCTGCCGACTTCTTGTCCTCAACCGCTGAGTCAAACATAAAGCTAGACTCCGCGATATCGGTCGCGAGCTCCTCAACGGATTCCATAAACCATTCCGTAACAGCTTCCCACCAGCTCTTCTCTGGCTCCGATGCAGTGTCTTCACCGGCGGTCTCAGAAGGAGGTTTTGTACCTTTGTAGTAATACTCACCACTTTCGGGGTCGTACTCGACTTCCTCGCCTGTTGCCGCGTCAATCGTCTTGAGACCGGAGTCACCACTGCGCACTATCCTTATGTTTTTACGATCTGGTCGTGCCCCATTTTCGTCGTCCGCTACGACTTCCTCACTGTCTCGTCCCGTTGGATCAACGAAGACGGATGGATTCTGAAATCCATAGAGGTATCGATGTAGGCTGGGCGGATTATCCCTTGTTCCCTGGAACGGATCCTCGGTCAGAAACAGCCCGATTTCCGGGTCGTAGTACCGAGCCTTGGCATAGATCAGTCCGGTCTCTTCGTCGTGCTCGTGACCCGTGAATCCGAAGCGGTTGGCACTGCTACCGACCTCGTCGCGCAGGTTGCCCCAGGCGTCGTATTTGTAGCGTGCCTGGATGCCTCCATCAGGACGCGTCAGGGTGACGACGGAGCGCAGCGCGTCTTGGAGGTAGTACTGACGGCCTTCGGTGCTGTTGTCTAGGGATAGCAGACGATCGGGGCCGTACTCGTACTTCGAGACGGTGGTGCCACCGTCGGTGGTTTCCACCAACACGCTCTGGTCGTCGTAGACGTACCGTACCGTGCCACCGGAGCCTGACCTGCGCACGCGCAGGCCCTGGTAGTCGTAGAGATATGTCTCCAGAGTCGTCGCGTCTTCTTGGATCTCGACGATGCGATCCCGTGTGTCGTAGAGGAAGCTCGTCGTGGTGCCATCGCGGGTCTTGGAGGCCTGGTTGCCGTTCGCGTCGTAGACGAACGTCGTGTCGAACGCTGGATCTGCGCTGTCGGTGATCGACTCCAGGCGGTTGCGTTCGTCGTAGGCGTAGGTCCGGTCGCTCAGCGTGGTCGAGCCGGCGACGATGGTTTCCGATCTCCGGTTGCCTACGTCGTCGTAGGTGTAGGTCACCGTTCGATCCGGATACTCCACCGACAGCAGACGGTCCGCCTCGTCGTACTCGTAGGTCGTGGTCTCTGCCGCTCCGCCGTTCGTCTCGATCTGCTCCGTGCGGTTGCCGTTCTGATCGTAGGAGTAGCCATAGGACGACACCACCGCCGCAACGCCTTGACGATTCTCGATCGTGTCCGTGCGTCCCGCCGCGTCGTAGGTATGGCGTGCCGAGGTCGTGTTCGGGTACGTCACCTTCTGCAGGCGGCTGTCCTTGAACCACTCGTATTCCGTCACCCCGCCCGGTGCCGTGACCGAGATCACACGGTTCAGCGCATCGTAGGCGTAGATCGTCGTCAAACCGTCCGGATCACTCACCGTAGAGCGGTTGCCGTTCGCGTCGTAGGTATACGTGATCGCCTCGCCGCGTGGGTCCACGACACTCAGCAAGCGATCGAACTCGTCGTAGCCCTTCGCCGTCGTGCGCACACCGGTCGCGCCGCTGTAGCTCTCCCGGTGGAGGACGGGACTGTTGTTGGCGTCGTAGTCCGTTTCGATCGACACCAACGCCTCGCTCACTGCATCCGTCGGCGAGGTGTAGTCGATCCGTGTCTGCCGGTTCAGCTCGTCGAACGTGAACGTGACCTCCTGACCCTTGGCATCCAGCATTGACGTCCGGTTACCGTTCTCGTCGTAACCGTAGGTCTCTTCCGACAGGTCCGCGTACGTCATCGACGTCAGACGATCCAGCTCGTCGTAGGCATAGGACAACGCCCCCACGACTCCGACTTGTTCGATCAAACGGCCGTCGAAACGATACAGGTTCTGGCCACAGACCATGGCTCTACTCTACCCTCGCCGCTCCACTTGCCATCGAACCACCACGATTCCCAGGCCCGTGACGCTGTTCTCCATTTTCTGCTGGTTTCTCTCGTATTTCCTTCTCTGGATCCGATCGATGGTCCGACGCACGACCAGCGACTCAGGGCGCCGACGAAGTAGGAGAACAAACGAATCCGACGATGCCACCTTGCCGAAGAGATGTCGCTCTCGGCCCAAGCCGCCCTGGGTCCGACGTGAAGTCGTGCGACTCAAGGCGCTGATGCCGGAGAATGGATGCCGGAAGATCGCCGACACCTTCTGCTACCTCTACGAGCGCTGTGGCGAGACCGTCAGCAAGTCCTTCGTTGCGAACCTGTTGAAGACCGAAGGCGAGGCGGTCGTCCGGCTGCGCAAGGAAATCAAGAACCGCGTACCACGCAAGGTACCTCGGAATCTCATCTGGGCACTCGATCTGACGTACTTGCCGGCGCCGGCTGGACGCAGCCGACCCGTCCTCGGGGTACTCGACCACGGGTCCCGCGCCTGCCTGGCTCTGCGCAAGCTGACCCGTTGGCGCACCACTGACATTCTGCGCGTCGTTCTCGAACTGGTCGACACATGTCGATGATCACCCATAAGGCGCCAAACCGTCGCCGCCGTAATGGCGCCACCT
>JALCBJ010000203.1 GCA_028066595.1 Thermoanaerobaculia bacterium | reverse complement strand
GGGTCAAGAAAGCCGAAGCCGACCAGATCGTCATCGCCATGCGCGAAAAGGGTCTGCCGGTGGAATACATCGTCGCTCCGGACGAAGGTCACGGTTTCCGCGGCCGCGAGAACCGCCTGGCGATGTTCGCCCGCATCGAGCAGTTCCTCGGGCAGCATTTGGGGGGACGTCATCAGGAATCCATGGCTGACGACGTGGCGACCAAGCTCGACGAGATCACCGTCGACGTGGCGAGCGTGGAGAAGCCAAAGATCGCCACGGGACTCGACCTGGCGAAAAAGACGCCGCTGCCGCAGGTCAATGCCGGCGACGTCGCTCTCGGCACGCACTACTACAGCTCCACGCTTTCGGTGCAGGGTCAGGAGCTGACCATCGAAGGGACCCGCCTCTTCGAGGCCGCAGAGGAAGATGGCCAGGCGGTACTTCGTCTCGGTACCAAGGCGTCGACCCCCATGGGCGACGCCAGCGATGACTTCGTCCTGGACGGCCAGAGCCTGCGCCCGATCCGGCGTACCGTCAAGCAGGGTCCGGCAACCATCGAGCTTTCCTACGGCGATCGCGAGGTCACCGGCCAGATGCAGGCTGGGCCCCAGCAGATGCCAGTGAAACTCGATCTCGAGGCTCCCGTCTTCGGTAGCGACGCTGCCCTCGACGTGGTGCTCTCCGGTCTGCCGCTTGCCGAGGGATATCGGACCTATCTGCGCTATGCCGAGGTCGGCATGACGCAGAGGGTGCGCTTCTTTGCCCTCTCGGTCGACGGCACCGAGACCATCGAGGTTCCCGCGGGTTCCTTCGAGACGTACCGTGTGACCCTGGAAGCTCTCGATGGCGAAGGAGGTGACGTCACCTCCTGGTTCACGGTCGAGACACCGCGCAAGCTGGTCAAATCGAGCGGCACCCTGCCTCCCCAGATGGGTGGCGGACCGATCGAGACCGTGCTGACCACCGGTTCCACGGATGGCGCGTCTGAGTAACGACGCCTGACTGTCAGGTTCCCGTCCGCGGCGGCGGGCGGGAACCTTCGACATTGAAAGTATCCAGCAGGACGTTACCCGACCGAATCGGCGTCTGGGCCGACTCGACCGCCGACGATGGCTCGGACGCCGAGATTCCAGCAACGTTGCTGTGTCCACCTCTCCGTCAAATAGATCTTCGACGACGTGCCGGCCCGTTTCGCGTGCCACGCGAGAGGCTCGCTGGGTACTGCTGGGTACCGTGACGGCGACTCTGCTGCTCTACGTCATACCCTTCGGCGACCGAATCGCCTACCCGCTGATGCTCTTGTCGACGTTGGCCCACGAGGCCGGCCACGGGCTCATGGCGCTCTTGGTGGGTGGCAGCTTTCACCGGCTGACGGTATGGCCCGATGGTTCTGGTGTCGCGCACTGGAGCGCGGAACCGAGTCGCTTGCGGCTGGCTGCCGTGGCTGCAGGGGGCCTGGTGGGTCCTGCCCTCGCGGCGGCCCTCGGGTTCCACCTCGGGCGCCGCCCCGGTTTCGCACGCAGGACACTCGGTGCCGTCGCGATCGTCCTGGCCGTTGCACTCATCTTGTTGGTGCGCGGTCTCTTTGCCTGGCTCTTCGTCGCCACCGTCGCGGCTCTGTGTGCCCTCGTCGCTCGACGCGCCGACGCCAAGACGGCGCGGCTGGTACTGATCTTCTTGTCCGTGCAACTCGCGCTTTCGGTGTTCTCTCGAGCCGACTATCTGTTCACTCCCGTGGCCACTACGGCCTCGGGAAGCATGCCGTCCGACACCGCGCTCATCGCCCAGGCGCTGTGGCTTCCCTAT
The DNA here is from genome assembly GCA_028066595.1 of Thermoanaerobaculia bacterium. Lineage (GTDB taxonomy): Bacteria > Acidobacteriota > Thermoanaerobaculia > Multivoradales > J023 > JAUIJL01. Next base: position 2,103 of record JALCBJ010000203.1, on the reverse strand, counting down.
TGGTTTTGGGGAACGTTGTGCGGAGCTGTCTCTGTATTTGCCTTGATCTACGGAATCCGCGCCTACTGGCGGTGAGCCTCCCTCGAGCCCGACCGGGCTCGCATGTCCCACCCGCAAACGGCGCGGGATCTCAGAACTACCCGTCGCTGCAGGCGAATCCTGCTCGGAAGGACGAGGAGCCCTAGCACGTCGGTGGCCGAAGATCGGAGACCGGAGAACGACGACGTCGAAAGGCAACCGGTGAAACTCAATCTTGTACATTTGCCCATGTACAGATAGCCACAACCACCGAATTCACGCTCGCCTTGGTTCGTAGTCTGCGCAATCTGACCGTTTTCCCCCCACGACACCGGGAGAATCCTGGATGCGCTCTACGACCCAGCCCCGATCAGGACACACCTTCCAGGCAGTCCGCCTGATATCCGCTCTGACAGCAGCCCTCTCGTGCTTCGCACTTCTTCCGTCGTCGGCTTCGGCTGACGGAATGCCTGCTGATACCTCAGCCGCGAAACCCCTTTCCTACCTCGACCACCTTCCCCAACTCATAGACCGGCAGCTGTTCTTCGGCGACCCCGAGATTACGGGTCCACAGATCTCGCCGGACGGCAAGTACCTGACGTTTGTCAAGCCCTACGAGGGCGTGCAGAACGTCTGGATCAGGACCCTCGATGAGCCCTGGGAAACCGCGCGCCCGTTGACCGCTGGCGAACGCCCCGTGCCGGGCTACTTTTGGAGCCAAGACTCACGGTGGCTGCTCTACGGGCAGGACAAGGGCGGTAACGAAGACTTCCACATCTATGCGATCGATCCTTCGTCCAGGCCCGACGAAGCCACAGGCGTGCCTCCGGCACGCGACCTGACGCCGCTCGAGGGCGTCCGTGCCTTCATCTACTCCGTGCCCGAGGCGACGCCCGGCCAGATTCTCATCGGATTGAACGATCGCGACCCGGCCCTGCACGACGTCTATCGGCTCGATCTGGCCACCGGTGAGCGCGAGCTCTTGATCGAGAACGACTCGAACGTCTCCCGTTGGCTCACCGATCTCGAGGGCAACGTCCGACTGGCGGTTCGTCCGACGCCGGACGGCGGCACCGAGACGGTGAGAGTCCGAGACGGCAAGCTGGGAGACGTCATCTACTCCTGCAACTGGCAAGAGACGTGCAACCCGGTCCGATTTCACAAAGACGGCAAGCAGGTCTACCTGGCCAGCAACAAAGGCGACGATGTCGATCTCTCGCGCCTCTACCTCATGGACGCCGAAACGGGCGACACCAAGTTCCTGGAATCGGATCCGGAGAACGAGGTCGACGTGACTGGCGCTATGTTTTCCGACGCAACGGGAGAGTTGATTGCCACCGCCTATTTGGGCGATCGCATGCGCGTCTATCCCAAGACGCAGCGGCTGAAAGATGCCCTCGCATTCTTGAAAAGTGAGTTGCCGGAAGGTGAGATCAGCTTCTCTCCCCAGACCAACGACGACCGGCTGGTGCTGGTGATCGTCTCCCGCGACGTCGACCCTGGAACTGTCTACCTCTACGACTGGGAGGAGAGCACTGTCGAGAAGCTCTACGAGAGCCGTCCGGAGCTTCCTACGGAGGACCTTGCTCCCATGCGGGCCATTCGCTACACGGCGCGTGATGGTTTGACCATTCCGGCGTATCTGACCACGCCGAAAGGTGTTCCCGCGAAGAACCTCGCCACGGTGGTGCTTCCCCATGGCGGCCCCTGGATCCGCGATGCTTGGGGATACTCCGAGGACGCACAATTCCTGGCCAACCGGGGATACGCGGTCCTGTCGCCCAACTTCCGATCTTCGCTCGGCTTCGGCAAGAAGTTCCTCAATGCCGGCAACAAGGAATGGGGCCGCGCCATGCAGCACGACATCAGCGATGGCGTGAAGTATCTGGTGGACCAGGGTATCGCCGACCCGGACCGCGTTTGCATCATGGGCGGCTCCTACGGTGGCTATGCCACCCTGGCAGGCCTCACGTTCACTCCGGAGCTCTACGCATGCGGAATCGACATCGTGGGTCCGTCTAACTTGATCACCCTATTGAACTCCATTCCTGCCTACTGGGGACCGGTGGCCAAGCTCTACGCTCT
>JALCBJ010000006.1:91784-163317 GCA_028066595.1 Thermoanaerobaculia bacterium | reverse complement strand
AAATGGGCCTGAAGACTCTCATACGAAGCGGACCAGTTCTGCGGGGGAAGGTCAATGGGAGTTCTCGTATTCGACGATCGAGAGAGCATTGACTCTTGAGCCCGCGATTCTGGAGGAGCTTCTGAATCTTCTTGAAAACGAGGAAGGTGAAGAGTTCTCACCTCTGGAGCACAGCCATCTTCTCTACGTCGCCGTTTGCAATACTGTCCTTCAGTCGGCTCCTAGGGAACGGGGCCTCGATTTGCTCGACAGGCTAATCGGTGTCGAGCGTGGATCCAGGTTTCTCGGGTCGACAACGTTCAGGCCTTCCATGCCTGTGCTTCGCCTTATGGCTAGAAATAGCGGAATTTCCGAAGTAGCCGAGCGTCTTGAAGGCGCGGTAGATACGATCACCGACGACGCTAGGCTTCAAGATTTCGCACTTCTCTTCCCGGTCGGAGAGGATGCCTGGTTATGGAAGAAGATCGAGAGTGATGGGAACTCTGGCCGTGAGTTGTTTCAAGCAAGAGCTCTTACAGTAGCAGGTTTCGCGCACGATACTCAGCGAGCAGTCAGGTTCCTTAGACAGCCCACCAGATCTACGTTTGGTTGGATCGAGAACGTCCGCCTCAGGTCTTTAGCGTCTGCTGAGAAGGCATTGGCAGCAAGGTACTGGTTCGACCAGTTTGTCTCGAGCGATGACATGGTGGAGAGTTGGAGCGCTTTTCGTCTGATGATCACTTGCCTCGACAAACGATACAGCTACTGGTACGAATCCGCGCTTCGCGATGCCGATCTAACAAGGCGCGACCCGAAGATGGTCTTCTTCCGTTGTAATCTGGAGATGACAAGACACCTCATCGACGAGGGCTGGAAGAAGAACATCAAGGATCGCTTCTGTCATACCAAGATTAGTAGTGGTATCTTTCCATGGATGGGCGGCTGGACGTACCCGGTCGAATTCGACCAGGAGCTGATCAGCGGCCGCCGAAGGTGAGTCCTCGATATCGATCAAAGCGCGATCATCAACTTTCGGATCTACGGACCTGCTCGTGTTCTGATACCACACACTCTTCAAGGTCCGAGCGTACTCCGACGGGTGCGTTTGTCGAGCGAGCTGTAAGGGCGGACCTGTTCGTCCAGTCTTCAAGACTCCGCTTAGGCGGCCGCTGAAGGTCTCCCCGAAGAGTTCTGCTGGACATCAAGTCAGCCGGCAGGATGCCGGCGGTCCCAGCAGGTACCTGACACAGGGCATGGTGTGTCACGGGCACCGGGCGTCGTCTGTCACTTGGGGGTGGCTAGCGATACCATCCGACGATGCCACCCATTCAATCCCAGGTCCGTACCTCGTCCGACGGGTACCTCGAGAACCGGCGTCAGATGCTGGAGTTGGTGGCGGAGCTGCGGCGGCTCGAGGGCAATGTTCGGGCTCATGGCGAGCGGGCAGCGGAGAAGTTTGCTCGGCGTGGGCAGTTGCCGCCCCACCGACGTTTGGCGGAGCTACTGGATCCGGGATCGCCGTTCGTCGAGCTGTCGACCCTGGCGGGTCTGGGGATGCACGACGACGACGGCGACGCGGGTGCCATGGGTGGTTCGTCGATTGCCGGCATCGGTTCGGTGTCGGGCGTGCGCTGTGCGATCCTGATCAGCGACAGTGCGATCAAGGGTGGCGCCATCTCGCCCATGGGGCTGCAGAAGAACCTGCGTCTGCAACAGATCGCGCTGGAGAACAAGCTACCGCTGCTCCATCTGGTGGAGAGCGCCGGGGCGAACCTCAACTATCAGAGCGAGATCTTTGTCGAGGGCGGCCGGATCTTCGCGAACCTTGCCCGCCTTTCGGCTCGAGGCATCCCGGTGTTGACCGTGGTCCACGGCTCGTCGACTGCGGGTGGCGCCTACCTGCCTGGACTCTCGGATGTGGTGGTGATGGTGCGTGGGAGGGCGAAGGTGTTCCTGGCCGGGGGCCCTCTGGTGAAGGCTGCCTTGGGTGAGGAGGCCGACGAGGAGGAGCTCGGGGGCGCGGAGATGCATGCCACCGTGACCGGGACTGCGGAGCTCTTGGCAGATGACGACGGTCACGCTCTCGAGCTGCTGCGCGAGGTCGTCGCGGGCCTTCCTTGGGATCGCGAGATGGATCCGCCCGGCTCGGGACAAGCGCCTCTCTACGATCCGGACGAGCTCTGTGGCGTGGTACCTGTCGACTACCGGCGGCCTTACGATGCGCGGGAGGTCATCGCCCGGCTTGTGGATGGATCGGAGCTATTGGAGTACAAGGCGGGCTACGGCATTCACACGGTTTGCGGACGATCTCGACTCGATGGGCTGGAGGTCGGGATCGTGGCCAACAACGGGCCGATCGATCCGGACGGCGCGACCAAAGCTGCACACTTCATCCAGGTCTGCTCGCAGCAGGGTGTTCCGCTCGTCTACCTGCAGAACACCACGGGTTACCTGGTGGGTACCAGGGCCGAGCGTGCCGGCATGGTGAAGCACGGGTCGAAGATGATCCAGGCGGTATCGAATGCCACCGTGCCACAGCTGACGCTGCAGATCGGGGCATCCTTCGGTGCCGGCAACTATGGGATGTGCGGTCGCGCCTTCGATCCCCGTTTCCTGTTCTCGTGGCCCAATGCGCGCATCGCTGTCATGGGTGGCGAGCAGGCGGCCGACGTGCTCGCCATGGTCCAACGCGGCAAGATGCTGCGCCAGGCCGAGGCCGCAGGGATCGATGTCGCGAGCGCGGAGTTCGCGCCCGGGAGAGACGAGGCAGAGCAGAAGATCGAAGCACTGCGCCGTGGTGTGATCGAGCAGATCGACCGTGAATCGACAGCATTCTTCGCCTCGGCACGGTTGTGGGATGACGGCCTGATCGATCCCCGTGACAGCCGTCGCCTGCTCGCGTACTGCCTGCGAGTTTGCCGCGAAGGCGATGCTCGTCGGACTCGGCCCGTATCGTTTGGCGTCGCGCGCATGTAGGTGTCTCGGTACCGTTGAAGCTCGACGTTGACACGGCTTCCCCGGGACGGACTAGCTCGCCCGGGCGGTCTACTTTCCCGGCGGCGAGGCTGGCAAGAACGACAGTAGCGAGCCGTGCACGTTCGTCCAGGTTGGCACGTACGACTTCATGAAGCCTGCATACTCCGGACTCTGGTGTGACATCGGCCGACCTGGCCTGCCGAGCTCGGCGCGCCCGTCAGTTCCCCCAGAACAAGTAGGACGGTTCAGTCCAGCGCTGCACTAGAGAGGATCGGATATGCGATTCTCCGTTTGCCTGCTCGCAGCGACTCTCGCGGTCGCCCTCCCGACATCACCGACTCTCGCCGAGGAATCAGCTATGACTCAGCACGTGCGCGGCACCTTCGAGGTGAAGATGAACCCCCAACCACCCGGTGAAGGCGAGCCTGAGTCCATCGGCCGTATGGTGCTCGACAAGCAGTACCAGGGCCCCCTGGAAGCCACGGGCAAAGGCCAGATGCTGGCCTTTCACTCAGCGGTGGAAGGCTCCGCGGGCTACGTCGCCATGGAGCTGGTGGAAGGCGCTCTCGAGGGCAAGAGCGGTACCTTCGTTCTCCAGCACAGCGGCGTCATGAACCGAGGCAAGCCGGGGCTGACGCTGGCCGTCGTGCCGGATTCCGGCACCGGCGAGCTCAAGGGTCTGTCGGGCTCCATGGACATCGTCATCGAGGAAGGTCAGCACTTCTACGAGTTCGAGTACACCCTGGACGAGTAGCGCCGTCGCCTCTCGAGACCTGCGCGTAGTCGGCCCATTCTGCGCGCGGTGCTCAACTCGCTGTGGCCTCGCAGCTTCGACCCACTGTCCACGTGCGCCGATGGTGGTTTAGGAATCTACCGGTCCTGTTCTCACACAAGTGCGCTCCGTGCTCATCTGGGCCGACTCCTGCGCTGAGGGTGCGGTCGGCTGCGCACGGTGCTCAACTCGCCGCGCCGACTCGGCTTCCGTTCTGTGGCCTGGGTGCATCGGTCAGGCACCCACCGAGCCGGTATAGAAGTACCAGCCCAGCCCGACGGTGAAGATGAAGTCACCCCACAAGCTGTGATCGATGGCGCTTTGTAGCGTGGATCGAGAACGTGCGTAGGTGCTGGCGAAGAGAATCCCGCCGATCGTCGACATGACAGGTGCCAGCCAGTTGCCGAAGAAGAGGTGGGCGAGCCCGAAGCCGATCGCGGATGCGGTGATGAGGGCTGTGTCGCTACGGAAGACGCGGCTATAACGATGGAAGAAGAAGGTGCGAAAGATCAGCTCTTGCGGGTAGACGGAGAAGAGCGGATAGAAGACCATCACGAACAGCCAAAGCGTCGTGCGTTGACGCGGGAAAGCGAGAAAGAGATCGGGACGCTGCCATAGGACGAGGACCGTGACCACCGCTGCGCCGGCCAGGAACAGCAGCAGGACGCGTCGTAGGCCCGGGACGAGGCAGTCTGCGTTCCATAGCCGCCGCCGGTCGAAGTCCGGGTCGAGAAGCAGCGCGGCAATACACGCGATGCCGGTCACGACCAGGGTCTCGATGAGCCATGGAGCGAACGACCTGGCGATGGTGACGAGGCCGATCGGGAAGGCTGCGAAGACGAGGAGGCACTCGCACAGCAGGTAGAGCCTGGGCAGCGAAGCGGCCCGAAGAAGGCTGGGCCGGCGGGGTAGATTGATGCTCACGAGCGTGGTTCAGGGCACGCCGGGTGCTAGGCGGAGCGGACCCACCTCCAGGGTCTGTCCGGGGCGAAGGCTGACATAGGTGTAGATGAGGTCGTCGATCTGTATGCTGTAGACACCCGGTGCGAGATAGGGCACGACGAACGAGCCGTCGGGCGCCGTTCGCAGCTCCGCGATCGGGGCGAAGTCGTGAAATCCGATCAAGCGGACCTGTGCGCCGCTGGCCGGGGTATTGGCCGCAGCGGTATCGGTGCGCAGGGCACGGCCTTCGACGCTGCCGTCAGGCAGCCTGACTTCCAGCTCCGCTTCGTCCGCCGGCCAGGTCGCCAGCTCCGCCACCCTCATCCAGGCTACGGCGGCGCTGTTCGGGTCGAAGCGCTCTAGCACCATCGTGATGGGTAAACCTTGGGTGACGTCGCGAATCCTGTCGATGCGGAAGGAGCCGTCCGATTCCGGTGGCACGGTTCTGCGCGAGTTGCCTTGAGACACGACGAGGCTCCAGGGGCCCAGCCCGGGATCTGGCGGCGGCGCGAAACGAACCGTCAAGAGACCCTCGCCCGACACGAAACGCACGGTGGTCACCTCACCCTCGACCACCCGCACAGTGCGCTCCTCCGCCCGAGGTTCCTCGACAAGGGTGTCACCCACATGGGAGAGGCGTGATCGCTGCACTCGGTAGATGCCGGGCGCCAGGGGTTGCGACAGCGCCTCGCCCCGTCCGTCGGTGACCAGGTGTCGCCGGGCTGAGGAGCCTTGTCGTGCAGGCTGGATCCAGATCTCGCAGCCGGCGCAGGGCGTCTGCGGGTTTTCGACTTCCGTGGGGGCGTTGTCGGTGGCTGCTCCGAGCTCGACCAGCACACGGATCCAGCCACCGGGTCGCAGCGTGACGTCGAAGGGTCCGCGAGCCGCCTCTCCGTCCGCCTCCGCCGGAACCCGGACGCGTTCGGCGGCGTACTCCAGGCCGCTGACCTCGAGGACGGTTTCCGGTCCCGGATGAGCGAAGCGTGCCTCGCCGTCGTCATCGGCTCTTGCGGAGACTGAGCCGACGGGCTCGGCGGCCGTGATGTCGGCGCCGGGTACCGGTTCGCCGCCCGGCCCGGAGACGCGCACCAACACCTCGCGACCGGGTAGCAGATGCAGTGGATCGAGGAGCCTGCGCTCGCCGGCCTCCAGCGTGAGCTCTACCTGCCGGACACGGTATCCGGGCGCTGCAGCCTCCACGTTCCAGCGGCCAGCACCGCAGTCGGCGAAGAGGAACGCACCGTCATCGCCCGTCGCGGTCGTTCGCGCCTGGCCCGCAGTTTCTTGATCGGTGGGTTGCAGACGAACCACGGCGCCGGGGATGGGTTGGCCGTCGGGGTCCAGGACCTCTCCTGCCACGGCCGCAAGGGGCTCCATGTCGCAGTCGACGACGACCGGCAGGAGATCCCATTCCTGTCGTACCGTCGCCAGCCCGGGCGCAGAGCAGGTCAGTACGGAGGGCTTGTCCACCGCCAACCCGTCCAGATGGGCGACGCCCTCATGGTCGGTTCGAGCATGAAACGTCACGAGCTCGGCCGGCGTCGCGCCTTGGCGTACTTGCACATCGATGCCCGGAACTGGCCCCGCGTCGGGCCCGGAGGCTCGGACCTCGAGACGCACACCGGTCCGCACGTCGATATCGCCCAGGTCGTGCACGAGCTCCTCGATGTCCAGCGATCCCGAGTTGGTCTGGAGGTCCTCGATCTCGGGCACGGTGAAGGACTCCGAGCGGTGGAGACGCCCGCCGGGCAGCCGTGATTGCAACGCGTAGTCCCCAGGCGCCAACCGCGGCAGTCGAAAGCTGCCATCGTCGCCGGTATGGAGACGGCGGGTAGGACCGTCGTCGGTCCAGATCAGCGGCAGGCTGAAAGGAACCGGCGCTTCGAGACGCGCCGGCACGACCGAGAGGACGGCGTCGGCCACCGGCAGGTCACCGAGAAGATATCGTCCTACGACCGGTGGGCCGGTGACTGCCGAGATCTCGACCACCGGATCGTCGGGTGGCGGCAGGAGCGATTCGGGGTCGGCGTGCCACACGGCGATCAGGTCGCAGCGTACGGCCCAAAGAACGGACTCGGTTTCTGCCTCATCGGTAGCTGGAGCAGGCTCGACTCCGTGGCAGAGCATCGCGGGTCCAGCGACGCGCTCGGGCAGCCAGGTCAAGGCTGGCGAGGTCTGCTCGGGCGACAGACGTGCAGGATGGTCGGAGCGCTCGGTGGAGTTCAGAGTGGCTGCGGACAGAGGCGTCAGCTCCACCCACAAGCCGTTGGGTGTGTCCTCGGCCAGTCGGATGGTCGTCGATTGGAACGGTAGGTCGTCGTCTTGCCCGGTCGCCGACGCGGCGGCGAAAACGACGGCAACACAGACGGCGGTGAGCAGAATCGGGTGTATGGGCCGTACGGTCGTCATGACTTCGTTGATTCTACGGACGGGGCCGTCAGTGCATCTGCTAGCGTCACGTCATAGTTCCTACGTGACACGACCCCCAGGAAGACCCATGTCTGCTCAGAAGCTCACGACATCGCAACTCGAAGATCACCTCGCCCGTCTCGACGGTTGGATCGTGAAGGACGGAAAGCTCCATCGAGAGCTACAGTTCGATCACTTCCAGCAAGCGTTCGCCTTCATGACCCGCTTGGCACTCTATGCCGAGGCGCAGCAACATCATCCCGAGTGGTTCAACGTGTGGAACAGGGTGGTGATCGACTTGACCACTCACGACGTCGGCGGCCTGTCCGACAAGGACGTGGCTTTTGCCGAGGCAGTGAACGCCGCACTCGATTGATCCTCGGGACGTGACACACGAAGTGCGGTGCCTGCAGGTGGAGCAGCACGGCTGCGTCCTGTGGGCGGTGCTGCACCGTCCCGAGGTACGCAATGCCCTCGACGATGCGATGGTGCGCGAGTTGCACGGTCTTTGCCAGACCGTCGAGGACGGTAGCTCTGAGGGCATGGATGAGGTGTCGCGCGTGCGTGTCGTCGTATTGCGCGGAGCCGGCGGCACCTTCTGCGCCGGTGGCGATGTGGTCGAAATGAAGAAGGCGCTGGAGGGAGATCGGTCGCCAGGGGACAGATCAGAAGATCCTCTATTCGAGCTGAGCCGTGAGTTCGGACGGCTGTTGGAGCGTCTCGATGCTCTGCCATGTGTGGTGGTGGCAGCGGTCGAAGGTGCGGCGATGGGAGGAGGTCTCGGCCTCGCCTGCGTCGCCGATCTGGTGCTGTCCACCGACGATGCGATATTTGGCATGCCCGAGGTACGTCTCGGGCTGATACCCGCGCAGATCGCACCGTACGTGGCCCGGCGGGCGGGGCCGGCAAAGGCGCGCACGCTGGCTGTCACGGCACGTTTGATCCGCGGTGTCGAGGCTCTGCGACAGGGCCTCGTCGACGAATGCCATCCTGGGCCCGAAGCTCTGGAGACAGCGCTGAATTCCTGTTTACGTGAGATTCTGCTCGGGGCTCCGAAGGCGGTGGCATCGGTCAAGGCGCTGATGTCCGGCATCGACCGACGCGATCGGTCCGAGGTTTTAGACGAGGGTGCCCGCCGCTTTGCAGTGGCGGCGCGCGGCACCGAGGCAAGGGAGGCCATGGCGGCCTTTGCCGATCGCAGGCCATCGCCGTGGGCTCGGATCAAAGACTCCCGGGAAGACGAGGCATGACATTGGGCGGGCCGGTGAGCCTGGGCCGACTGTTCATCGCCAACCGAGGAGAGATCGTCGCCCGCATCGCGAGTACCGCTCGTGCTCTCGGTCTCTACATCGTGGCCGTGTACACCGAGGCCGATGCCGCTTCGCCCCACTCCCAGGCCGCAGACTTCGCGGTACGGGTCCACTCCTACCTCGACATCGAAAGCCTGGTCGCGGCGGCCCTACGTTCGAATGCCGACGCCGTTCACCCGGGCTATGGTTTCCTAGCGGAGAACGCCGACTTCGCGCGAGCGGTGATAGACGCCGGAATCACCTGGGTGGGCCCACCTCCCGCCGCCATCGAAGCCATGGCCGACAAGGCAGCGGCGAAGTCGAGAATGGAGGCGGCAGGTGTGCCCGTGCTCCCGGGTGTACTGCTCCCGGACGAGGCTGCGGCAGACGTCGTTTCGGAGAGCGCGACGCAAGTGGGTTTGCCGCTGTTGGTGAAGGCGGTGGCTGGCGGCGGCGGGCGTGGTCTGCGGCGAGTGGACTCAGCGGATCGACTGGAGGCCGAGATCGAGATCGCCCGCTCCGAGGCGTTGACCGCCTTTGGGGATGGCCGACTGATGCTGGAGCGGCTCGTCGAGGGTGCCCGCCACGTGGAGGTACAGATCCTCGCCGACGCCAACGGCCGCGTGATGCATCTGGGCGAACGCGACTGTACGATCCAGCGCAGGCATCAGAAGATTCTCGAGGAGAGTCCGTCACCGCCCCTGGAAGCAGATCCTGAGCTGCGCCGCCGAATGTGCGGAGCGGCGCTTGCAGCGGCGAGGGAGGTCGACTATGTCGGCGTCGGTACGGTCGAGATGCTCCTGGAGCCCGACGGCTCGTTCTACTTCCTGGAGATGAACACTCGCCTGCAGGTCGAGCACCCCGTCACCGAACTGCGCTACGGCCTCGATCTCGTGGCATGGCAGCTACGAGTGGCGGACGGACATCCGTTGCCCGCGGAGCTCTCACGGCGTTCGCCAGAAGGGCACGCGATCGAGGCCCGCGTATATGCGGAAGATCCGGCTCGAGGCTTCGCGCCTTCGCCGGGAACGGTGCTTCAGTTCCGCGAGCCACGGGACGTGCCAGGGATCGTCCGGGTCGATCATGCGTTGGCCGACGGCGTGCCGATTCCTCCGGACTACGACCCGATGCTCGCCAAGGTCGTCGTCCGTGGCCAGGACCGTGGCGATGCGCTCCGCAAGCTCGACCGGGCCCTGGGCGAGCTGGTCGTCTTCGGAGCGACGACCAACGTCGCGTTTCTACGCCACGTCCTGCGGCATCCGAGCGTCGTGGCGGACGCAGACGTAGATACCGCGTTCGTGGAACGGGAGCTGGGCGATTGGACTGCTCCACAGCCGTCGTCTGGCGTCGTTGCCCTGGCAGCGATTCTCCTCTCCGAGCGAGACGGGGATGCGTCCGCCGGAGATCTCTGGGGCTGGCGCAGCGCCGCTGGAACCGAGGGCTGGCCGATGAGGATGTGTGTGGGCTTCGACCGTGAGCCCGCGGAGGTCGAGCTGACGCCGCGGGGGCCGGGACGATGCGATGGCCGGGCGAGCTACCGCGCCGCGTACCGAGGTGAGGTACTCGAGATCGAGCTGGCACTTCGGGACGCGAGCGGCGGCCGGCTCCGAGTCGACGGACAGGAGCTGGAGGTTCGTTGGGCCCACCACGGACCCGACCTCTGGATCCGCGACGGCCAGGGGCACCACCTCTTTTGTCGCCCCGTGCGTGGAGCATCGGTCGAGAGGATCGACGATCCGACGCGGGTCGTAGCCGGCATGACCGGGAAGGTCAAGGCGATCCGAGTTTCCGAGGGTGAGGCGATCAAGGCCGGCGACTGCCTGCTGGTGCTCGAGGCCATGAAACTCGAGACTCGAGTAGAAGCCGCCATGAACGGAGAGGTGGAGGAGATCCGGGTCGCTGAGGGCGATCTGGTGACACACCGCCAACTACTGATGCGGTTGGCCGAGCTCGATCCGGCGTGACTCTCGAGAACGGGTTTGGGGACGATTCGTCACGCCGGTCTGCGCGCGTCCCTCGAAACTCGCCTGAGCGCTGTAGCGATCGCGCGACGCCTTCGTTTGCTGTGGCCAGCGAAGGATTGGCGGTTCCTCAGCTCAGACAGTCTCGGTCGTGCTCGATCCGGCGTGACTCTCGAAAACGAGGTTGGGGACGATCCGTCACGCCGGTCTGCGCGCGCCCCTCGAAACTCGCCTGAGCGCTGTAGCGATCGCGCGACGTCTTCGTTGCTGTAGCAAGCGGAGGATTGGGCGGATCCTTAGCTCAGACAGTCTCGGTCGTGCTCGTTCCGGCGGGACTCTCGAAACGGCATTGCTGATGCGGTTGACTTAACTCGCGCCGCGTCCGCTGATTACCGCAGGGACGGTCTTCGCGAGGATCTTCAGGTCGAGCCACGGCGACCAGGTGTCGATATATTGGAGGTCGAGTTCCATCCAGCGATCGAAGTCGATCTGGTTTCGTCCGGAAACCTGCCACAGGCAGGTGAGACCCGGCTTCATCGACAAGCGGCGGCGCTGCCAGCGCTGGTAGCGGGCGACCTCGTCGGGGATCGGCGGTCGCGGTCCTACGAGACTCATGTCGCCGCGCAAGACGTTCCAAAGCTGAGGTAGCTCGTCGAGGCTGAAGCGGCGCAGAAACCGACCGAGCCAGGTAACGCGCGGGTCGTCTTTCAACTTGAAGACCGGTCCGTCCATCTCGTTCAGATGCAGTAGATCCTTCTGTTTCTGCTCGGCATCCTCCACCATAGTGCGGAACTTGTAGAGCGTGAACTTGCGTCCGTTCAATCCACAACGGGTCTGGCGATAGAGCACCGCGCCGCCGCCGGTGGCCTTGATCATCAAGGCGATTCCCAGGAGCACGGGAAGAGCCACCGTCATCACCAGGAGCGCTACGGCAATGTCGGTGACGCGCTTGGCCAACATGGGCGCCGGGCTCTCCGGCGCAGTCGAAAACGTGAGGAGCGGCACGCCGTCGAGCTCCTCGAAGCGAGTGCGAGCCTTGACGTGGGGAAAGAGGTTCAAGGCGAACCGGGTACGGATGCCTTGCTCGTGGAGCGCCAGGAAGAGATCTTCCATGCGGTCCAGCTCGCGGCGACTGACGCAGAACAGGACATCGTCGACCACCTCGTTCTCGACGATATGGAAGATGTCGTCGAGGCTGCCCAGGAGGCGATAGCTGCTCGGCACCTGATCTCCCTTGGACGAGGGATGGGCGACGAAGCCGAGGATCTTGAAACCCCAGTAGCGGTGCTCGCGAATCGAGTCGGCGAGAGCGATGGCGCCGGGGCTGGTTCCGACGATGAGCACCGTGCGGTAGTTGAACCCCTTGGAGCGCACGAATCGCGACAGGGTACGTAGGGCCAGCTTCTCAGCCAGCAACAAGAGACAGGAAAAGGAACCGACGGAGACGATCCACAAGCGGCTGAACTCGTCTGCGTCGAGCAGCAGACGATCGAGCCGGAACGCGTAGATGGCGAGGGCCAGAATCGCCAGACCGAGCCCACAGACACGCAGGATCTCCTTGGCTTCTTCCACCAGCGGAACGGTGCGGTGGGAACCGTAACTACCCGACGCGAGGAGGAGCACACCCCAGATGGCCGCCACCAGCGGTAACAACGGCAGGTAGTCGGCCAGGGGATACAGGCTCTTCTCGACCCATTGCGGGAACAGCGCCGGCAATACCTTGGCACGGAATCCATGGGCGAGAACGAAGGCGCAGGCGACGAGGAAGAGGTCGACAAGGAACACAAATGTGTTCACCAGTCTGGATTGTTCCTTCAGCATGGGCGCTTCAGCAAAGCCGTATCCGCAGCACAGTCAGGTGCTAAATGCTTGACGTGTAAGGAATTATAGTCGAAGCCTCGATGGGGGACAGACACTGACACGGCCGAGCCGTGTCGACCTTCGACCATTTCATGTGTTTGTAGCATGAGATCCTTGCGTTCGCAAGCGTCTCTTTGGAGGAGGCTCGATCAGGTCGAATCTCGAGCTGGTCAAGCAGGCGCAGTCAGGTTCCGAAAAAGGTCTACGTAGCGCCGCGTCACGGCGTCCCACGAATACCGGGACTTCGCACGAGCCGCGGACGCTTCGCCCCGTTGGCGGGTGTCGGTGCGGTCGGCCAGCACGCACTCGAGAGCCGACGTCAGGGAGGAAGGCTCGTCGGCGCGGAAATAATATGCCGACGGCCCCGCCACTTCACGATTTTCTGGCGTGTCGTTGACCACCACACAGTTTCCATAGCCCATGGCCTCGACCAGGGCCGGGTGGGTGCCACCGACGTCGGTCGCGTGGATGTAAGCCAGTGCTTCATGCTGAAGCTCCCGGTAGCCGTCACCATAGATGGCGCCGGGGAAGACGATCCGTTTGTCGGCTCGGTCACGGAAGCTGCGGATGAACTCCTTGGCGTAGGGAGCGTCGCCTACCATCACGAGCGGCGTCTCTCCCGCTACGTCGGCGTAGGCTTGCGCCACCCTGTGGGGATTGTTCTCGGGCTCGAAGCGACTGACGTAGAGGAAGTACTCCCCCGGTACGAGCCCCAGAGACGCCAGCACCCCTTCCGTTCGGGGTGGCGTCGGCTCGACTCCGTAGGTGATCATCCAGGACTCGGCACCATACCGCTCCATGTAGTGGCGCTGGATGACGTCAGCGTCGGTGACCAGGGCGTCGGGAAGACGGCAGGCGAGACGCTCCGACACAGCATAGACACAGCGGCCGAATGGTCCCCACTTCGCGCGCCGACGCTCGATACCGTCGACGTGTAACGCGGTGGGCACACCGAGGCGTAGCAGGGGCACGAAGAGGGCGTTGGCCCCGTTCACCACGAGAGCCGCGTCGTAACCGCGTCGACGTAGCCGCTGCCAGAGCACGTGCAGAGCCGACAGCAAGGTGTGGACGGGCGTGTCCAGATGCTTGGTCGGGAGCGTGGGCAAGACCACCAGCCGAGCACCACGATGGGCTCGTTCGTCGCGACGTGTGTAGTGACTGCGGCAGTAGACGGACACTTCGTGACCGGCCGCCGCAAGCCGTGCCGCCAGCTCCTCCATCATGGTTTCGTAGCCGCCGTAGCGGGCAGGTATTCCGCGGCTGCCCAGCAGCGCGATGCGCAGGCGGGATCCGGTCTCGTCACTCATCGAATCGGCCGACGACCCATACGGCCCATGCGGCCCGGATCGCGAGGCTCGGAAAGCTCGCGTCGCGCCATCTCCTGCGACGCTCTGCGCAGTTGGCCGAGAAAGTGCCGGTATCGCCGCATCTGCTGCAGATCGAGAAGCTGCCGCGCGTCGAAATAGTGATCGAGAAATGCCTGCTCGAGCTGGGATTGGGCCCCGATCACACGGGCGAGAGCCTCCTCAACCTCCGCTCGACCCGCGTCGTCGGCGATCAGTAGACGACGAAGCTCGAACTCGTGGCTTCGCTGTAGACGGCGAGCTTGCTTCGTGCGGCGGAAGAATTCTCTCTGGAGGTCGAAGAATCGTTGACGTTCCGTTCCCTCCAGGCCCAGCTCGTCGGCCACGCGTACGACGATTCGTTGGAGCCTGGGTGGTACGTGAAGCGGTTGATCCTGGACGAGGGGATCGTCGCCGCGTGGTTCACCTTGCGATGGACGTTCCACCTCGGTGTCCCCCGGGTGCCCGATGGGATCATCCGACACAGGCGAGTCGGGAACTCCTCCTGGAGTCAGGTGGCCGACCACCAGGCCGAGGTTGAAGCCGAGAGACAAGAAGAGGGCCAGCCACAAAGCCCATCGCTTCACGGGTGCGTCCTCACGAGCCCTCGCCCCGGCCCGGGGCTCGGATCTCGGACGCAGGGCCGAAGGACGATTCGTAGGCGAGGTTCCAGACCTCGCTCCACTCGTCCTCGTTCCAGCCGTCGGAGTCCGTGGGCCAGACGTCGGCTGGCTCACTCTGCGAGACCGCGAGCTCCGAAGTGGTGCGATCTGGAGTCGATGGCTGCCATCTGCCTACACCGACGCCGAGCAACAGCCCGGCAGCCAGCGCGGCGCCCGCGGTGCTGCGTGCCCAGGCAGGCGCCACCGACCAGGACCCGGTAGCCTGCCGTTGGCGAAGCCGTTCAGCGGTGCGCGTGGCGAAGTCGGGCGGTGGTGCCGAGGTCTGCGGCGGCTCGAGGGCTCGCCAGAGCCGCTCCACACGTTCCGTATCGGCTCCGCTCTCGGTCGTCGTAGAGTTTCCGCGCCGGTCGTCCACCGGCTCGCCGTGAAGGCGCCGAATCGCTCGCTTCGCGGTCTCGGGATCGGGTTTCGTCATCTACCAAAGTCTGTCATCGACGGAATCAGCTCAGGAGTCAGAATACGCCGGGTGTCTTTTCCAAGCGCCGCATGGCACGAAAGAGACGACTTTCCACCGCGTTGCGGCTGATACCGAGCGCCGTGGCCGTGTCGAGATAGCTCAGGCCCTCGAAGCGCACCAGGACAAGGACTGCGCGCTGTGCGGCCGGCAGTTCTTCGATGGCCTCGCGCAGCCGCCGCCACCTTCGTAGGTCACTGAGTCTACGCTCGGCGTCGGGCGACGCGTCCTGCGGATCGAGCTCTTGGGCCTCCTCGCCTTGGTTTCGAGCCATGTCGCCAAAGGAGAAGAACTGAACGAGCTTGCGTCGCCGTAGCAGGTTCAGGCAGTGGTTGACGGCAATGCGGTAAAGCCAGGTGGACACCTTGGCCCGAGGACGGAAGCTCGACGCCTTGCGCCAGGCTTTGAAGAAGACGTCCTGGGTCGCCTCCTGCGCAGCTTCCTTGTTTCCCAGCATTCGCTCGCTGAGCCTGAGTATGCGGCCCTGATGGCGACGGACGAGGGTTTCGAAGGCGAGGGTGTCGCCTTCCACCACGCGGCGTAGGGTTTCTAGATCCGGATCGGAGCTGGCCGTCATCTCGCGCCGGCCCCATGCGGCGACGGAGGTCTGGAGAATCGCGACATCCATGAGACTGGAACCCGCGACGGCGGGATTTCTTGCGGCGAGGCCGGAAGAAATCCGCTAGACGCGGACCTGTTCCAGAGTACGCAGCAGCTGATCCACCTGGGGATAGCGGTCGTCCGGGTTGATCTTCAGACACCGTGCCACCACTTCGACGAGAGCGGGAGGTGCGTCGGATACGGCGGACGCCACGTCGGGCGAGGAGGACGAAGACAGTCGCAGGGCTTCCAGGCTCTCTCCCTCGAGGGGCGGTTTGCCTGTGAGGGCGTGGAAAACGATCGCGCCGAAGCTCCAGAAATCGGCCCGCGAGTCGTGATCCTGCTCCGCCAGTTGCTCCGGGGCCAGATAGTGCAGGGTGGCCTGAGGTGATGTGAGAAGGCCGGCTGCGCGCGACAGACCGAAGTCCATCACCCGCACGGTGCCGTCTCCCTCGATCATCACGTTCTCCGGCTTGAGCGCACCATGCATCACTTGGTGGCCGTGGGCGGCCGCCAGTCCCCAGGCCATCTGTCGCGCCACGCGCAACACCGCCAGGGGTGGGAGCCTGCCGGCGTTCTCCAGAACCTGAGCCAGGGTCAGGCCCCGCACGAACTCACTGGTGACGAACGGCATGCGCTCGGCTTCGCCGAAATCGTAGATGGAGAGGACGTTGGGGTGACGCATGCCACGGGCCCGCGACACGAGCTGTTTCAGTCGCTCGAACCGCGTGCCATCGCGGATCACTTCCGGCCGCAGGAGTTTCAGCACGACCACATCCGCCATTTCCCCGTCCGTGGCCTTAAACACCGCGCCGGTGGGCCCTAGGCCCAACTCGGCTTTGATCGCGAAGCGAGACCCGAGCATGGTGCCGGGGCGGACGTCCGCCAGCGTTCGGACCTCACCGGTCACCTGACTCACGCTCTCCGACATCTTCCGAGCGCCGGTGAGCTTGGCCGACTCCTCGGGTGTCACGAGATAGATCGGCTGTGTGGAGAGAACGGGTTTCTGGGCCTTTACCTCGACACCGGCGTCGTGGAAAGCCTGTCCGAGGACGTTCCATGCGGGTTTCGAGAAGTAGATGGGGCCGGGGTGTGCCTCGCGCAGTAGCACGTCGAGCAACTGCACCGGCAGACCGGCGACGATCCGAGCCGTGACGTCTTCGACAGCGAAGGCTCCGGTGACCAGGTTGCCGACGTTGAGCGCCAGTGCTGGTGGTTGCGCTTCGTCGAAGGCGCTCTCGCGTTCGGCCAGGGTGAGGGAAATCTCGGTGGCAGCGGTGAGCGCACGCATGGCGTGAAGATCGCCCTCGAAGACGCAGAGAACGCGATGTCCGGCGCTGGCCACGACCCGCCCTTTCTGCCCGGTGGCACTCGCGGCGATGCGCCCGATGTCGCGTTGCAGGCGCTGGAGATTCGCGTCGGGGTCGTAGCCGAGCTTGGGGTCTGCGTAGCGACGCAGCTCGACGGCGAGGACCGTGCCCTCCGTCGCGGCCGGCGGCTGTGGTTCGCTTTCAGTCGTGGACTCCGGCTGAATCCGAGCGGCCCGACCCACCACGGTCTCGAGAGCGCGCTTCTCCCTCATACGCCCGAGCAGAGAGGCGACGCCCGAGCTGATGCGACCGGCGTCGCCGGGTACGTCGGGCATGCCGATGTCCCAGCGCCCTGCCGCGGCCTCTTCCGTTGCGTGGGCCACCAGAGCGAGCGGTCTCGTGGAGCGCGAAGCGAGCCAGACGGTGGCGGCAATGCCCAGAACCAGCGCGGCCAAAGCCGTCAGCCCGGCAGCTGTCAGCACCCGCAGGTAGCCAGCGCGTGCCGCGCCCAGGGGCGTCAGGGTCGCCACCGCTCCCACCGGGTCACCCGCCGCGTCGCGTAGTGGCGACAACGACGCCATCCAGGGGCGGTCCCCCAAGTCCAGACCGACGTCGGTCACCGTCTCGCCTCGGTTCAGCGTACGGTCGAGCGCATCGCCGCCATCGCGCCGTAGCGCGGTCACGAGCTCGCCCGCCTCCGCCGTGGCGAGGGTCGATGCGATCGATTCCGGTCCGGTGGCCCCGGCGGAGAAGAACACTGCGTCCGCTCCGCCGGAACGCTTCACTTGGGCCGCCAGTGCGTTGTTGATCGCATAGGCCACCAGCGTGTAGCCCACCAGCTCATAGTCGCGCAGTAGCGGTACGGCGACTGCGTGGTAGAGCTGCTCCTGGTCGCGCCAGACACCGGCAGCCTTCTGATCTTGCAGGGCGACGGCGACGAGAGGTGTGTCGGCGAGACTACCTCCTACACCTTGTGTGCCATCGGTCCGCGCCAGCACCTGACCGCTCTGATCGAGCACCACACCCAGGTCGAAGGTGAGGAGGTTCTGGTACTCCTCGATCGATGCCTGGATCGCCGACTCTTCCCGGTCTTCGGCGGCCTCGGCCAGATAGGTGTTGAGCACTTGGTCGGTGGCGAACAGCCGGGAGATCAGATTGAGTCGCTGGTACCGTTGCTGCTGGAACGCGGTCTGTACAGCCTGGGTGGCGCCCAGATCCTCGGTGACCTCTCGCCGCGCGGCTTGATCGCCTTGCGCGCTCGAGACGACGAACACCGCTGCGACGACCGCGGCAACGGCCACCAGCAAGACGATGGCGAGCTGGATTGCCAAGCCCAGAGCGGGCTTTCCCGACGTCGCGGGGCCGGCGTTGGCGGGACGGTTCGCAGATTTCGGAGGATGGGCGGACATAATGAAGAAGGCGGAACTTTATCAGAGACCTTCCGCAAGGTACCGCAGACAAAGGTCTTCGCCTCGGGGTCTTTAGGACCTCGTGAGGAGCTCGGTCAGACGATATGCTGGAGTACAATCGGACACCTTCCCGGTGCCGCGCTCGGATCTCGATCTGCGAGACGCGCGGCGCCTTCGTCGCCCGAGGCGGAGCTCGTTCTCCGGGAGGACGGCGAGCCACGACCCGGGGAGGAGGCCATCTCCGTCGCAAGATCCAGCTGTCCAGGCGTTCAGGATGCGGCGCGCGAGCGTGGACTCGGCCTATTTCGATTTGACCCAGACCCGATGATTTTTCGCGACTACGTCCGGCTCGGAGACCAGCAGTTCCAGAAGGGAAATCTGCGCAAGGCTGCCGAGTTCTATGCCAAAGGTGAGCGCTACGAGCAGGCGGCACGGCTGTTCGAGAAGCTGAATCTGGTAGACGAGGCGGTCGAGACATACGAGAAGGCGCGTTTGTTTCTCGCCGCCGGCGACCTTCTGGAACGCGAGGGGCGCTCGAAGGATGCCGTGCGGCACTTCGACCGGGCCGGGAACTATCGCCGAGCCGCCGAGGCGAGCTTGCGAGGTGGTCTCAAGTCCAAGGCTGGCGATTACTTCGTCAAAGCCGAGATGTACGACCGTGCGGCCAAGTGCTACGCCGAGGATCATCACTACGACAGCGCACTTCGTGCTCTGGCCTTGGAACGACGTCGACTCGCCGAGGAGCAGTTCGACGAGACATTGCCCCTGGTCCGGCACGAGAACCGGCTTCGACAGCTCGATCTCCAGCGCGTCGAGTTGTTGGTGCGTCTCGACCGGCGCGGCCAGGCGGCGGAGATTCTGAAGGAAGCAAATCTGCCGGAACGGGCCGCCGCCATCCACGAGCAGGACGGCGATCTGGAGGAAGCCGCCGAAGCCTATCTCCTCGCCGGACGCGGCGATTCGGCCCTCGAGTTGATGCACAAGACCGACTCGAAGTTCGATGGGGATCTGATCGCCCGGATCTACGCTTCCGCCGGCAGAGACTTCGAGGCCGGCGAGGCCCTGGAGCGCTTGGGGCGTCACGAGGACGCAGCGCGCGCGTTCGAAGACGCGGGTGCACTGGCCCGTGCGGCAACGCTCTGGGAGGCGGCCGAACAATACGACCAGTCGGCGGATCTCTTCTACCGCGCAGGCCGATTCGTCGACGCCGGGCGCAACTACGCCATGGCGGGGGAAGACCAGAAGGCGGCGGATTCCTTCGTACGTGGGGAATCCCACCTCGATGCGGCAGCGGCCTTTCAGCAGATCGGCCGCACCCTCGAGGCCGGAGAGCAATTGATCCTGGCGGGAAGGATGGGCGAGGCGAGGCAGGTGTTGCAGTCGATCGGCGAAGACGATCCGGACCACGCCCGAGCTTCGCTTTTGCTGGTTCCTGCGCTGGTCGAAGCCAGGCCTCGTCTGGTGGATGCCGCCAGAGACCGACTACGCATCGTCAAGGCATCGGGTGGAGAGCTGAGCCGAATGGAGATCCTCTATGCCGAGGGTCGGGTCCACGAGGCCAGCGGGGATCTGGCAAAGGCAGAGCATTCCTATCAGCTCGTGTTGGGCGAGGCCTACGACTACCGTGACGCCGGCAAGCGTTTGATGGAGGTCCGTCAGCGCATCGCGGAGCAAAAGGGTGAGCGTCGGCCCCGAGCCGGGGCCTCTCCAAGCGACAGCCGGCAGACGGGAAGCTACGGATCCAGCCAGTCCGGTACGTTCCCGACCCTCGACGCCGGAAGGCTCAGCCAGATCACCGACAGTGGCAGCTTCGAGATGCCCCTCACCGGTCTTGCCCGGCTCGATCATCCTTGGTGGTCCGGGGCGGTGTTCATGCGCGGAGCCGACAGGGAAACCGGCGATGCCAAGCTCATGGCTTCCTTCCCGCTGGCGTTGGTGGGCGACCGGGTCGACGGCTTTCGCGTCGCCATGCGCGCCGTAGAGGGTGTGCGGCATCAAGCGGTGCTGCGGCTGGAGCAGACGATCGTGGTGAGCGACAAGGTCGTGCTTCTCTATGAGGACTTTCCAGGCAGACCGTTGTCCTCCGTCCTGGCCGAAGGCCACGTGATCCCGCCCCTCGACGCCTTGCGCTTCCTCTTGCAGCTGACCGAAGCGCTGATCAACGCCCACAAGCTCGGTGTCACGCATCAGTGGTTGTCGCCCGACACGATTCTGGTGGGAGAAGGCGGCGACATGCGCTGCAAGCTCACCGGCCTGGGTCTACGCGAGTTTCTGCGTGGCCACGATGACGGCGAAGGCGCGCAGTATCTGTCGCCGGAAGCGCTGGAAGATGGTGTCGTCGGTCCGGCCAGCGATGCCTTCTCTGTCGGCCGACTGGCGTTCCGTCTGTTGGGTGGCAAGTTGCCCGCCGGCTGGAAGGCGGGCGACGAGCTCGACGCCGATGACGTGAAATGGCCCGAGGTGACCCGGGAGGCCATTCCGCCGGCAAGTCTCGGCTTTCTGGCGCGGTCACTGCTACCCGAACCGCTCCAGAGACCTTCCGTGCAGGAGCTGACCATTTCGCTCTCGGCCGCTGGTTTGCTCGAGGGGCAGATGTTGGCGGATCGATACGAGGTGATGGGGGAGCTGGGACGCGGCGGCATGAGTCGCGTCTACAGCGCACGCGACACCGTGCTCGACGACGAAGTGGCCATCAAGACGGTCATCACGCCTGCCTTGGGGCGCAGCGAAGACGAGGAGCGTCTGCTGCGGGAGGTGCAGATCAGTCGGCGTATCAGCCACAAGAACGTGGTGCGTGTCTTCGACCTCGGCCGATTCCCCGGCGGCATCTTCGTCATCATGGAGCTCCTCGACGGCCCCGGGCTCGATTCCGTGATCTCCGAGGAGGCACCCATGCCTCTGGACCGCACGCGCCGCATCCTCTCGGAGGTCACCGAGGCCCTCGGCGAAGCTCACCGGCTACAGATCGTCCACCGGGATCTGAAACCGGGCAACGTGATCTTGGTCAACGACCAGGTGAAAGTTCTGGACTTCGGAATCGCGCGGGTGAACGACGGCTCGTCGCATCAACTGACCCGTACCGGAGAGGTCATCGGCTCGCCGCTCTACATGTCGCCGGAGCAAATCCAAGGCCTGCCGCTCACCGGGGCCTGCGATCTCTACGCCTTGGGTGTCATCGCTTACGCCATGCTGACCGGCCGTGATCCGTTCTACGCCGAGTCGCCGACCGCGGTGATCTTCAAGCAACTCAACGAGCCGGCGCCAGACATTCGGCATCTGCGTACCGATCTTCCACAGGCCTGGGTCGACATACTCGACTGTCTGCTACAGAAGAAGCCGCAGAAACGTTTCTCCTCGGCCGAGACGCTGCTGGAGGCATTGGAACAGCTGCCGGTGTGACCCGAGGGGCCGCGGTACTGACTACCACAGGAAGCCGCTGACATGTATCCCACGAGTTCCTACGAGTCCGATCCGTTTCGGGGTCGCGTCGGGCCTCCCAGGCGGGCGAGGAAAGCAGCTCGCGCTGCTCTTTTGGCACTCGCCCTCGGCCTGATCGCCGGTCTGGTTTCGGGCGTCGTGTTCGGCTGGTGGCTCGGCTCCGCCGAGGCGCAACCGGTCGCGGAAGAGGATCGGGGCCCGAGTCCGGTGCGATCTCTTGCACCTGAACCTGCTCCGGGTCCGGCGAGCGAGTCTGAGGCGATGGAGGCTCTCACCGAAGGTGAGCGGCGTGACATCACGGTCTTCCGAGACGTCAGCCCTTCGGTGGTCAACATCTCCACCAAGGCTTTTCGGCGTGATTTCTGGTCGCTGAATGTGTACGAGATCCCATCGGGTACCGGCAGCGGATTTGTTTGGGACGACCAGGGACACGTCGTCACCAACTATCACGTCATCCGGCAGGCCTCGCGCTTCGTGGTCACTCTGGATCAGGAGGATTTCGATGCGGTCGTCGTCGGCGTGGCGCCGCAGAAAGACCTCGCCGTGCTCGCCATCGACGCTCCGCGGGAGCTCCTGCGCCCGGTAAGGCTCGGTTCGTCTCAGAACCTCATGGTGGGTCAGAAGGTGTTGGCCATCGGCAATCCGTTCGGCCTGGACCAGACGCTGACGCTCGGCGTCGTGAGCGCCCTCGGACGCGAGCTCAGCTCGCCGGGAGGCCTACCCATCCGCGACGTGATCCAGACCGATGCCGCGATCAACCCGGGCAACTCCGGCGGTCCTCTGCTCGATTCCACCGGTCGCCTGATCGGCGTCAACACCGCGATCTACAGCCCCAGCGGGGCCTCGGCCGGCATCGGATTCGCAGTTCCGGTCGATACGGTTCGCCAGCTGGTCCCTCAGCTCATTCGCCATGGCGAACCGCTTCAACCTGGAATCGGTGTTCATTTGGCACCCGATCAAGCCTCGCGTCGCATGCGCATCGCAGGTGTGATCGTCGTCAGTGTCGAGCCCGGCAGCCCAGCCCACATCGCGGGGCTCGAGGGAGTCCGCCGGACCCGTCGAGGAGATCGTCTCGGCGACATCATCGTCGGGGTAAACGGGGATCCTGTGCGTTCTACCGTGGATCTGATGATCGCGTTCGACGAAGCCGGGATCGGCTCCACCGTGGAATTGACGCTACTCAAGGCCGGCAAACGGCGCACGGTCCAGGTAGAACTCGTCGCGATTCAAGATGAGCGTTAGAGGGAGTCGCCGCTCTTCGCGGGCGCCGCGGGGCTCCGCCCCGGGGTGATCATTCCTTCCGTGGATGCGACCGTGGTGCAAACCGCGGCATCTCCCGTGACGTTGAGCATCGTTCGGCACATGTCCAAGGGACGATCCACCGCCAAGATGAGCGCGATGCCTTCCGGAGGAAGGTCGATTTGCTTCAGTACGATGACCAGCATCACGATTCCCACACCGGGTACCGCGGCAGTGCCGACAGACGCCAGGAGTGCCATGAGAACGATCTGTAGTTGCGCGCCGAGATCTAATGGGATGTTGTACATGGTCGCGATGAACACCGCGGCAATTCCTTGGTAGAGACCGGTTCCATCCATATTGATCGTCGAGCCAAGGGGTAGCACGAAGCTCGTCGCTTCCTCGTCCACATCCATACCCTTTTCCAGGCATTCGATGGTCACAGGCAATGTTGCCGCAGACGAGCTCGAGCTGAATGCGAGAAGTTGCGCGGGAACGATCGCCCGGGCGAACTTTCGAATGGGGACCTTGGCGACAAAATGCAGCAAGGGTAAGTAAACCAAAAGGGCGTGAACGGTCAGGCCTACCAATATCGCGAAAATATATGCTCCTAGCGCCCACCCGAGATCGCTCAACACTCCAGTATCTCGCCCGAGGGTCGCGACGAGGCTGGTGATCAGTGCAAACACGCCATAGGGCGCGACCTTCATGATCATCTGAACCATCTCGATGATCGCGTCCGATAGTTGCTGAAACATATCGATCACCGGCGCTCGCTTCTCTTGCGGCAAACGTGTCAGCGCGATGCCCAAGAATAGCGAGAAGAAAACCACCTGGAGCATGCTGGCGTTGGTAAGCGCAGCAAATGGATTTTCTGGGACCATGTTCAGAATCTGTTGCAGTGCGTCTACGCTTTCGGCCCGCGAGATGCGCTGCTCTGCGCTCTCGAGCTGGTCGCCGCTGACGATCGCCTCCCGTAGATTGATCCGGGTACTCTCGCTCAGGGAGCTACCTGGACGAATCAGGTTGACCACCGCCAGACCGATCACGATCGCTACCGCGGTCGTGGCCAAATACAAGCCGATGGTCTTGCTACCCATGCGAGCCAGTCGGCTGGAGTCCGAGAGACTGGCAACTCCGGCGACCAATGAAAACAAGACCAGCGGAACTGCGATCATCATGAGCAGTCGCATGAAGATGTCGCCCGCGAGGCCGATGAAATCCAGTACACCGGAATCCGACAGGCCGGCGGTCGCGAACAGGTATCCGACCAAGACTCCGAGAGCCATCGCCAGAAGGATCTGCCAATGCAATGCGATCTTTTTCATGAGGGGCGCAGTGTAGCGGATCGGATCGTTCGCAACGATGCTGGATCTGAGGGGTCTGATCCGGATTCGGCGGCCACCGCCCGTTGCAGATCGCTCTGACAGCGACATAGACTGGCGTCCGGAGGCGACGAGCGGCAAGGGGAAACCGAGGAAGGGGGCGACTAGCATGCGAAAGCCCGATCGCACGAGCGGCGGTCACTGGGTCGCGAGGCTGGTGAGGCTCCGTCGGGAGGAGTTGGAGTTCATGAATGAGTACCGGAACGTCTCCGTCGAGTTAGTGGCGATGCGGGCCGATCGATAAGGCCATGGGCTGTCCGCCGAATCGTCGAGGAAATCGGTTTTCCGCGGCGATGCTGTCCGCGGTTCTGTTCGTCCTGGCTGTGGGCGCCTCGGTAGGCGTCCGCGCAGAAGACCCGCCGTGGCAGACCTGGACCGATCTGCATAGGCTGGCCGAGCTGCCGACTGCGAACCGGGTCTTGCTTCGCGACAGCCACTGTCTCTCGGGCTGTCGGTTCGACCGCCACTCGGAGGGTGATTGGCGCTACCTGCGGATCGAGGACGGCGAGGGCGTGATCTTCGACGAGCCGGGTGCTGGCGCGATCGTGCGGATCTGGATGACCACCGGTGACGGCGTCAGCCAGCCGTTGCCCGACGACGTTACGATGCGGGTCTATCTGGACGGTGCGGAAGAGCCCACGGTCAGCCTGCCGCTACCGGCGTTCTTCGATGGCTCGACCCAGCCGTTCATGCCGCCGTTGGTAGGTGATCGCCACTCGTCGAGCGGTGGCAACATCAGCTACGTGCCGATTCCATATCGGGAGGGATGCAAGATCACCCTCGTCGGTGCCGACGACCAACGCTTGTGGTACCAGTTCACGTACCACCGTCTGACCGGTCCTGGGTCAGTGAGCACGTTTACCGGGAAGGAAGATCTCTCGCAGCTGGCCGCTCTCTTGTCCGCCGTCGGCTCCGACCCTTGGGCACTGCAGCCGACGGGCGCTTCCCAGACGTCTTCGGGCGACCTGACGCTGGAGCCCGGACAGTCCGCTGTCTTGTCTGCAACGACCGGTCCGGGCAGCTTCACTGCGCTGCGTGTCGATACCGATCCGGCGGTATGGCCCGAGATCGAGCTGACCTTGACCTTCGATGGCCGCATCACGACGAGCATGCCGTTGTCGGACTTCTTTGCGGTCGGGCGAGGTGGTCTCGGCTCGACCCGTTCGCTGCTCGCAGGGGTCGATGGCGAAGGAACACTGTACTCTTACTTCCCCATGCCTTTCTTCGGGTCCGCCGAGGTACGGCTCACGCGCTACGAGGCCACGACGGCGGAAAGCGTGCCTGTCGCATGGCAGCTCCGGCATCGTCGACATCAGCCTTCCTCGGAGAGCGGCCATTTCGGAGCCTCTCTCGGCGTCGACGACGAAACGACGGCCGGGCTCGACATTCCGCTTCTGCATCTCGACGGCCGCGGTCGGTGGGTCGGTTTGTTTGCCGATATGGGCTCGGTGAATACGCCTTCGCGGCAGTACCTCGAAGGGGATGAACGGGTGTATCTCGACGGCTCTCGTCACCCCGATCCTCACGGCACCGGAACCGAGGATCTGTTCAACGGCGGCTTCTACTTCGACCAGGGCTCGTTCTCGTCCCCTTTGCACGGATCGCCGTACCACCTCCAGCCCGCAGGTGAGGACATCACCGCAGCCTATCGGTGGCTCTTGACGGATGGTGTACCGTTCGAGGCCGGCATACGGGCGGGTTTGGAGGGCGGGCCGACCAGCAACTTGCGACTCCGGGTCCGGACCGTGACGTATCACTACACTCGTCCCGAGCCGGGTCTGTGGTTGTGGGACGTGTTGGACCTAGGTGACGCGGCTTCGAGGAGCCGCCATGGCTGGTCCGTCGTCGGTGACTGGACGCTCCAGGCGCTGGATTCCCAGTTCGAGGGAGAGCCACCAGAGGCGATGCAGGGCACCGGCGTCTATCGGCCCGCAGGAACTTCGAGGTTCCACCTCACCGCGCCCGAGGGCACGACACGTGTACGTATACGCCGACGGCTCGATGCCGGAATCGGTGGCCAGCGCGCGGATCTCTTGGCGGACGATGTGCAGGTGGCATCGTTCCCTGTCGTGGCAGAGAACCCGTACCGCCGCTGGCGGGAACAAGATCTCGACCTTCCTGCTTCCGCCGTAGCGAGATCCGGCCGGCTGGATTTTGCTGTGGTCGCTTTGCCCAACCCCGACATTTCCTCACCGTCGCCGATATTCTCAGAGTTCCGCTACGAACTCTGGGCCGATGTCGATCCTTCGCTGTTCGCAAACGGTTTCGAGACCGGCGACCTGTCGGGATGGTCGGCCTGGACACCATGACGGAGTCTCCGAGGGGCAGCTCCGACATGAGCGACCCGAAGGCGGACAGATTGGAGTATCAGATCGCGGAGGCGCTGGATACGGAACCGGCGCTACTTCCGCTGCTTCCCGATCTGTTGGCGGACCTCCAGGAACTAGGTACGTCTTCCGCCGAGATCGTCGAGTGTTTGCGACGCGCGGGACTCGCTAGGGGCTCACGGGTCCTCGACCTGGGTTGCGGCAAGGGAGCCGTAGCGTTGGCGCTGGCGGCGGAGATGGGCCTGCGAGTCGACGGCATCGATGGTTTCGAGCCGTTTCTCGCT
Source organism: Thermoanaerobaculia bacterium (assembly GCA_028066595.1). Taxonomy (GTDB): domain Bacteria; phylum Acidobacteriota; class Thermoanaerobaculia; order Multivoradales; family J023; genus JAUIJL01. The sequence goes on along the minus strand of JALCBJ010000006.1, from coordinate 136,657 downwards.
TCGGCGCGCGAGGCAGCCGCGGAAGCCGGGCTCGGCACGCTATGTGATTTCCAGCCGGGCGATCTCCTTGACTTTCTGGGCCAGGACCGTGACTACGACGCCGTCTTGCTGCTCAATGTCGGTCCGGTAGCCGGCGACTATCAGTCGACGATGGAAGGCCTTCGCACGCTCGTCCGGCGAGGTGGTTTGATCGTGTTGGAGGATGGGTACCTGGCAGATGGAGTTCCGAGTCTGCCGGACTGGCCAGGTTATGGCGATCTTGCGACGACCCGCCGGAGTCTCGCTGCGTTCGGTGACGAATGGGTCGACGAGTTGATCTATTCCGTCGAGGAAATCCGTGCGGTGAACGAACGCAACACGGAATTGATTCGTCGCCGGGCGGAGCTGGTCAAGCGGGACCAACCGCAGCTGGCGCCGAGGATCGACGAATACGTCGCGAACCAGGAAGAGGAGACCGAGATCCTAGGACGGGATCTGATCTGTGCTCTTTGGGTTTTGCGCCGCGCAGCCTGAACGATCAAAACACCATGGACCAGCCTTCCGGGCCCCAGACCGCCTCGATCGTACTCCGCTCGATCTACGACGGTGCCGCTCACGTCGACCAGCTGATAAGAGGCTCCCCGGTTGGCGGGCTCGTGCTGCAACCGAGCCTTATGGGAACCGAATGCGGCTCCGCCGAGTCACAAGGCCGAGCGACTCCAATGCCGGCGGGGATCCGGTCTGGGCCAGGTCGGTTCCCCGCCGGGCTTCTTGCGCCTATTCGCTCCGCAGCTCGTCGAGCAGTCGGACGATCTCTGCGCGTACGTCGTGGGACAGACGGCGGCGTTCGTCGGAAGCGTAGCCGTCGGTCGGAATGGGTTGTCCGACGTTCACCTTCAGCGTCCCTGGCCGGTAGCGCATCGTGTTTGGCGGCATGAGCTTGCCGGGTCCGTCGACCGCCACGGGTACGACGGGAATGCTACCGGCGGCCGCGATCCCGAGGACCCCGGACTTGAGCCGCCCGACGGAACCGTCCTTGCTGCGGGTACCTTCGGGGAAGATCAGGACGTGCTTTCCCCCTGCCACCAACCGGGCAGTCCGCTTCACGCTGGCCGCCGCCTTTTTGCCGCTTCCACGGTCGACGAAGATCATGCCCATGGAGCGGATGTACCAGGCCAAGAACGGAATCTTCGACAGCTCCTGCTTGACGACGAAGTGCAGATTGACGGGTAGCACCCGAAAGAGCAGGATGATGTCGAGATAGCTTTGGTGGTTCGAAGCGATGAAGTACGGTTTGGTCCAGTCGACATCGTCAAGTCCCCGCGCTTCGCAGCGCAAGCCGCCGAGGAGCAACATGCCGGGAGCCCACAGCCAGCGGGCCATTCCCAGGGAACGCTCCGTGGACCCGGTAGCGACCCGAACGAGGAGTGCCAGGGTGATGCAGGCGCTGGTCCAAAGGCAGGCGAGCAGGCCCTGGACGAGGTTTATCGGGAACCAGAGCAGGTTCGAGAGGATGCGGGTCAACGGGGTTCCCAGAAGTCACGAAAGCAGAACCACTGGTACGGGCGGTGCCGGATGCCCCATTCGATCTGCCGAACGATGGACTCCAACCCGCTACGAATATCGGCCCGGCGATCCTCGGTCTTGGGAACCCGGATGGGCTCTCGGAAGATGGTCCGTGCCTTGAGACGTCCGTCGCGATACACGAAGACGGGCAGGATCGGAACCCCGGCGGTACGGGCGATGGCCACCGGTCCAACGGGCATACGAAAGGGCCGACCGAAGAGCTCGAGCTCCTCGGTCCGTCCGCCGCGGGCGGGACGATCACCCTGGAGTGCGACGACCTCGCCGCGGCGCACCGCCAAGAGGAGGCGTGTGCCCAGGTTGGGATCGCGGTGTGCGAAGTGGACAGAGTAGGCGCCACCGCTCTTGGCGTCGACCAGCTCCTCGAAGAAGTGCTGCGCCCGCTGGTCGATCTCTTCCTCGCGGACCACGTGCACGTGGCGATCTTGGAAGTCGGAAGGGAACGCGGAGCCGACCTCCCAGTGTCCGAGGTGCGCAGTGACCAGAACGAAGCCGGTACCGGAATTCCGCAGCTCCTCCCAGTAGGGCAAGTTTTCGTGCGCGGGAGTCACGGCGCGATGGGTGGCGAGACCCTCGTAGCGTTCGGTGAGACACCACGAATAGACCAGTAGATTGCGCCAGATACGTTTTTGGGTTTCCCACCAGGTGCACGGACCGAGCACGGCCTCGAGGTTTCGCGCGATCGCCCCCCGGATCTTGATCAGAGTGCAGAAGAAGAAGAACGCGAAGAGTGGCACCAGCACGCGGTATAGCACCGGCGGCACGTTGCGGACGCCGAAGAGGTGGAGCTTGTACCAGAAGACTCCGTATACGTGGAACGTCGAGAACAGCCGGGCAAAGATGCTCCTGCGTGCGGGCTCTTCCGGCGGACCTTCGCGATCGTGGGTCGCTGGGCGATCTTTGTCGGCGGTGGAGGTATCGCCGGTCGCCGTTCCAGAAAAGGAGCTCATCCGCCCTTTTTGCCATAGGTAGCGAGCGCGGGCAAGACCACGAGGGTCGCCACCAGGCACGCGGCCACTCCGCCTGCCACCAAGAATCCTCCCGTGCGCAGTCCCGGCAGGCTCGAGAGCAACAGGCTGGCAAAGCCGATGGAGGTGGTGAGGGTGGTGAGGGTCATGGCAAGGCCGGCATGACGGATCGATGCTACGAGCCCTTCTCGCTCGGAGCCGTGAACCGCATGGAGTCCGTCGTCGATGCCGATGCCCAGCAGGATCGGTATGACGGCGAGACCCAGGAGATCGATGCGATACCCGAGCGCACCCCACAGCCCCAAGGTCCACAGGGAGCCCAGGAGGACCGGAGTCATGGCGACAAGGGAGCGCAGAGGATGACCGCGGAAGGAGACGAGGACGACGACAGCCACGACGGCGAGAGCGGCGGTGAAGAGCACTTCGAGGTCGCGGCCGGCGACGACCTTGAGGGACGCGCCGAGGCGGATGACCGAGGCCGTTCCAACGCCTGGTGAAGCTTCCTCTAAGCGTCGCAATACCTCGGCCGGCGGCCCATCGGGCCAGGTTCCGTCGGGCAGGCGGAGCCGTAGCGCCGCCCATGCACCATCCTCGCGAAACCGGAGTAGCTCGGCCAGACCGCTGGGGAAGGCATCCGGGCCAGGTGCTCCCGGGTCTTCTCCTCGCCCGAACGCGCGCAATGCCTCGATGCCGTCCGAGAAAGCGGTGGGTGCCAGGTTCTGCTGCCGCAGTGCGTCTTCGAGCGCGTCAGCAGCTCGGCTGAAGGGTAGCTCTGCGAGCCTCTCCAATCGTTGCCGAGAGCTGCCGGGTGCAGTGAGCCATTCCGTGGGAGAGACGACCTCGGCGCCCGGCACGGCCTCGTTGATGACCCGGGCCGCAGCGTCGGCACGCTCGAGGGTTTGGGAGAGGTCGTCACCTCGGATGACCAGCGTGGTGGTGTCGAGGCCGACGGCGAAGCGGCCGCTGAGGACCCTCTCGGCCTCGAGCGCCGGATGGTCCGTCGGCCGAAGGGATCCCATGTCGGTATCGAGCTCGAGCTTCGTCGCTCCCCAGGCAGTGACCGCGGTCAACGCAGCCGCCAGAAGGAGGACCAGGGCTCGATGCCGCAGGGCGGCGTCGACGATGAACGAAACGAAGGCATCCAGGCCACGCCAAACGAGGCCCGCTGCCTCGCTCGATCCCTTTCTCTCCTTTCCCCGGACGTGTTCCGGCTCCGCGGATGCGGCGGGCGACGATCTTGTCGTCAGGCGGAAAGTGATGAGCGCGGCTCCCACCGTGGCCGAACCGACAAGGATGGCGACGATACCGAAGGCGACGACGGTTCCCAGCTCCTTCAGCGGGCGGAAGTGGGCGAGGCCCAGGACGGCAAAGGCGAGCGCGGTGGTGGTGGCGGATGTGACGATGGCGGGTCCGGCCTGGCGATAGGTCGCCGCCAGAGCGTCGGCGCGGCTGAACCCTTGGAGAATGGCTTGACGGAAGCGGACGCCGCCATGGATTCCGTAGTCGATGCCCAGGCCCACGAGCACGGCGGCGAAGCCGAGCCCGGGCGCCGTAAGGCTGCCCACGAAAAGGCCGAGGGCTCCGGCCGCCCACAGGAGAGCCATGGCTAGGCCGGTGAGGGTGGCGAAGGGAATTCGCGGTCCGCGGAAGGCGAGCAAGAGGAGGAGAGCGCAACCGAGAGCCGAGCCGGCGACGGTCGCCTCGAGATCTCGGCGAATGATGGTCTCGTCCTGGACGGCGTAAAGCGGACCGCCGACCGCGAGGACCTCGATGTGGGCGTTGGTAGGGCGATCTCCGCGGACTCGAGCCCAGGCGCGATCCAGCTCGGAGACCAGCCGGCGTCCGCTCGCCGGGTCGACCTCCGAGGAGGCCGGCGTCAGCATGACCATCGACACAGCGGGTTCCGTATCGGTCGCTTCGGCCAGAAATCCACCGCTCACGGGATCGACGGGTAGATCGAGGCCGGCGGCTGCTAGGAACGGTAGGTCCAGAGACAGCTCGAGCGGATCGTGGCGGAGGAGGCTGATCTTGGCGGCGCCCGTCGGGGAGTGGATCTGGGCACGGAGGCTGGCGGCTTGAGCGCGGACCTCGTCATCGCGCAGGCGTTTCGACAGCTCGTCCAACAAGTCCTCGGGCAGGAGCAGCGGAGCCCGCCGGACGACATAGCGGAGGAAGAACTTCTCGTCCTCGGGTTGCAGTCCGGAGCGTGCCTCGGCAACCTCCGCCGACGCTGCCAGGACGTCCGCGAGCTGTTCGGCGGCCGCGAGAAGGTCGCCTTCGTCGACCGCACTGCTGTCGAGGGGGCGAAGCAGGAGGAAGACCTTCTCGAAGCCTCCGAAGGTGTCGAGAAACAGGCGGTAGTCCTGGGCTGCGGGGTCGCCCGAGGGCAGGAGCGCGGCCAGGTCGGTCTCCAGGTGTAGTCTCGAGGCAGGCCATAGCGCCAGGAGTGTCAACGACAGTCCGGCGATCAGGACCCTTGCTGGATTCTTGGCAATCCAGGTAGCAGGACTCATGAACTTGGCAGCCCGTGGTGCAAGTCTTGCGAGCCTCGTTCCGAGCGCCTTGGGCCCGAATCCAAGGCGCGCCGTCGTAGGCGATGCGAGCCATCGTCGAGGAGGCGCAACGCCGGAGCCGGGCCCAAGCCGCCGGAACCCCTGGCGCGCGGCCGCACACGACTTGCACCACGGGCTGTTAGTCCTGCCCGTCTTCTCCTGAAGCCGATCGGCGAATCGAACAAGTGGTTGCGGCTTCGGCGTCCGAGCACGGAGCCACTGTAGCGCGTGCAGGATCGCAGCGCCGCCTTCCACGCAGCAGTTCCCGAACCGATCGTCGGGTTTGGGGCCACGAACTGTGTCGACAAGGGAGCCGCTAGCTTCCTGAGGGGTGCACTAGGCTCGCTCGAATCGGGCTCGGGCGACGGCTCTGGCGATCCGCAGGGAATCCACCAGCGGTCGGTAGTGGCTGGTGGAGCGGCCGTCGACCCGGGCCAGCTCGATGGGAACGGTCGCCAGCTCGAAGCCGCGGCGGAGGGTGCGTACCACCACCGCCGATTCGGCCTGAAAGCGTGCCTCGGGAAACCCTACGGCGTCGATTAGCCTGCGGGTATAGAGACGGAATCCGGTCTGAATGTCTAGCATCGAACGCCCGGCGACGGACGAGATCAGACGCGAAGAGAGAGTGTTGGAAAAGCGTCGCACAGCGCTCATGTCTGCATAGAGATGATCGCGGGTCCCCAATACCAGATCGGCACCGGTTCGCTCCCAGGTCTCGAGCAGCCGCGGTATTTGATCGGCGCGGTGCTGACCGTCGGCGTCCAAGGTGATGACCGCTTCGAAGTCCAGGCCGAACAGGTCGTCGAAAGCCAGGCGCAGGGCGTGGCCTTTACCTTCGTTCTTCGGCACCCGTAGGACACGTGCGCCGGCCTCTCGCGCGTACTGGCTGGTGTCGTCGTCCGATCCGTCGTCGACCACCAGCACCGTGGGTAGCTGCTGGAGCGTGTCGCGCACCACCTCGCCTACCCAAGGTCCTGCCTGGTAGGCAGGGATCGTCGCTGCGACACGGTCGCCGTAGCGTAGACAGACGGGTGGATCGGCTGAGGTTTCGGCTGGGCTCATTGCGGATACAGGAAAGGACGACGGCTGTCGTCGGCCGCCGGAGGGACGGCTCGTCCGCGATGATACGTCGGCGGGCCTTTGATTTCGATCCCGCGTGAGACAATCGCGCGGATCCGCACTACGCACAACTCTGGAGCTTTGCCATGGCCCGCTTCCGCGTCCCCCATACCCTGATCTTGCTTCTCGCAATCTGCGTGGTGGCCCTGCTATTGACCTGGATCCTTCCCCAGGGCCAGTTCGAGCGTGAGGCGGCGGATCACGGTCGTGAGCGCGTCGTGCCAGGCAGCTTCCAGACCGTCGAAGGCGGTGATCGTCTCGACTCCTGGTTTGTATTCCAGGCCATTCCCAAGGGCTTCATGGGCGCCGCCGACATCATCTTCTTTCTGTTCATCATCGGCGGATGCTTCGAGGTCTTGCGAGCCACGGGCGCCATCGACGCGCTGTTGGCTTTCCTGCTGAAGTTCCTCGGGACGCGTCCGTTTTTGCTCATCGCGGGCGGGATCTTCGTCTTTGCGGCGGGCTCGGCGAGCATCGGCATGGCAGAGGAGTACATACCCTTCGTACCGCTGCTGCTGGCACTGTGTATCGGTCTGGGATTCGACGCCGTCACCGCCATCGGCATCCTGTGTGTCGGCTATGGCGTCGGCTACGGCGCGGCCCTGGTCAACCCGTTTACCGTCATCGTGGCCCAGGGCATCGCGGAGGTTCCGCCGTCCTCAGGCTGGGAATTTCGCTCCTTCGCCTTCGTGCTTTTCGTAGCTCTGGGTATCCAGCATGTGTGGAGCTACGCCCGCAAGGTGAAGGCCGATCCGAGCGCCAGCTTGGTGGCCGGCATCGAGCCGGACCCAGCTTGGAAGGTGCGAGAAGATGCCGAGCTCGGCCGCGGTGACGTCCTCAATCTGTTGCTCGTGGTCTTCGCCATCGTCTTCTTCGTCTGGGGCATCCAAGCCCACGGCTGGTACCTCGAGGAAATGGGCGCCATCTTCCTCGGCCTGACCGTGCTATTGGCGCTGGTTTCGCGGATGCATCCCGACGATGTGGCCAAGAAGTTCTGCCACGGCGCTGCCGACCTCACCACGACGGCCCTTCTCATCGGTTTCGCGCGATCGATCCAGGTGATCCTCGAAGAGGGCCAGGTCATCGACACCATCGTCCACGGTGTTTCGATGCCTCTGCAAACGGCGGGACCTGCCATGGCCGCGGTGGGAATGTTCTTCTTCCAGAGCCTTTGCAACCTGTTCATTCCGTCGGGTAGTGGCCAGGCATTCGTCACCATGCCGCTGATGGCGCCGTTGGCCGATCTCGTAGGCATCCATCGCCAGGTAGCGGTGCTGGCGTATCAGCTGGGTGACGGGTTGACCAATATCCTCGTGCCGACTAATGCAGTCCTCATCGGGATCTTGACCATGGCCAAGATCCCCTACGAGAAGTGGCTGCGCTTCATCATTCCGTTCATGATCAAGGCGTGGATCCTGGGCTCGCTGGTACTGGCTACGGCTGTTTTCATCGGCTGGACCGGCGTCTCCGCCTGACGAACGCGCGGATCGCACGCCATCTCGCCAGGTGCTCGTCACTCGCCTTGTGCGGCGTACTTCGGAGTACGCCTCCGCGGTTCGTTCCTGCGCTGTGGCGATCTAACACACCCTTCACGCGTTCATGTAGGCGGCGAGGTTGTCGAGTCTTCACCAGACCGCGACGAAATCCAGCCTTTCGACGTCGTCGGGCTCGAGCCCCAAGTCGAGACGCAAGTCCTCGCCCGGGCGACCCAGGGGGCCGAGGTGATGCGGCGCCCAGGCGTCTAGCTCGGCGAGGAAGACGTCGGCGCGTGTCCTCGGGTCAGCGATGTTGTCGGCCGTGAGGTCTTGGAGATGGGATTCGTAGTCGAGCTCGTGACCTTGCCTCCAGACCATGCGTTCCAGGCAGGCCTCGCCGTGGAAGTAGGCGTACGACGCGCCGGTCTCACCGTCGGACGATGCGGCGGTGCGCAAGGCCGGCGTGTCGAGGGCCAGGCCGAGACGGACGGCATCGTGCTCTTCCACGTGTGGGCCTGCCGCCACCAGGGAGGAAACGAGCGTCCACCGGTGCCCCGCCAGACGCAGCACGGCGAACGATCGGCGGGTGAGCTCGGCCGTCTCGCCGTAGACGTCGCGCCACCAGGTGCGGGCGCCTTCGAGGTGTTGGAGCGCCTTGGCCACCTCGTCCACCTCGGCGTGGAGCAGAACCAGCGCCGGCGTCTGGACACCTTCGTCCAGGTACAGGCCGCGCCGACTGGCGTAGCGGCCTATGGTGCCTTCGAGCGATGATGCGGGTCCGTCGGGCTCCGGCGCCGGCGGCCCGGGCCCGGCGACCCGCTCGAGTGTCGAGGCCAGCGTCTCGTGCCCCGCGGATCGGGCCAGTTCGGCGGCAGTTCGACGGTTCCCATAGGCATCGAGATCGAGTGCCGTAGCGTCGGCACCCGCGTCGAGCAGGAGTTCGATCACCTCGAGATGACCCGCGGCAGCGGCCAGGTGCAGCGCGCTCCGATCCCACGGCGGGGGACCACCTCCCACGCGCGCCGAGTGGCTGGCTCCGGCGTCGAGCAGAGCGCGTACGATCCTCGAGTGGCCCCGAAAAGCCGCGCGGTGCAGCGGTATGAACCGTCGGCCGGAACGGTCCACAGCCGCGGCGTCGACGGGTTCCCCAGTTGCTAGCAGGCGCGCGACCTCGTCCAGATCGTCTCGTTCAGCCGCCCTGGCCAATGCCGGACCGGCCCCGCGAGCTCCGACGGAGCGCAGTAGGCGAACGACGGCGTCGTGGCCAGCCGTCAAGGCGGCCGTCAAGGCTGTCTCGCCCGTTGCGGTCGGCGCGTTCAGATCGGCGCCGTCTTCCACCAGCTGGCGCACGCGGCCCAGATCACCCCGTCGTGCCGCCACGATGATCTCCGGTTCTTTGGGCGCGGTCTCTTCGGACATCCGCGATATCATTTCATCGACAACCAGCTCTTCCCCCATAGGCACTGATTTCACCGGAGGTTCCATGTCCGACTCCCTTCTCGCCATGCTCAGCCAGCAGATCGACGATCAGACCGTGCGTCAAATCGGTGGCCAGCTCGGCGTCGATCAGCAGACCGCGGGAACCGCCATCAGTGCCGCGTTGCCGGTGCTCATGGGTGCACTCGCGCGCAACAGTCAATCGTCCGGTGGTGCCGGTGCACTGGCCGGCGCTCTCGACCGCGACCACGACGGCTCCATTCTCGATGACCTGGGCGGCTTCCTCGGCCAGAGCGGGCAGGCCATGAACATGGGCCAGGCCATCCTCGGTCATGTGTTGGGTGGCGGCCAGCAGAATTCCGCGCAACAGGCGATCGGGCGTTCCACCGGGATGAACGGCGGGCAAGTTGGGCAGCTCCTGGCGCTCCTGGCGCCCATCGTCATGGGCTTCTTGGGTCGGCAGAAGCGCAGTCAGAGCTTGGACGGCGACGGCCTGTCGGCGATTCTCGGCTCAGAGCGACGCCGCATCGAGGAGGCTCATCCCGGGCGCGGCGATCTGGTGAGCCAGATCCTCGATCAAGACGGCGACGGCAACGTCGGTGACGATCTGGTGAATCTGGGCTCCAAGCTCCTCGGTGGCCTTCTCCGAGGCCGCTGACACGCCCAACCGGCCGGCAGGAGCGGTGGCGGTGTCCTTTCCCGAGCTGGATCGATTCCTCGCCGTCTTGCGGCAGCGCGGTCATCGCGTGACCTCGGAACGCTTGGCGTTGTTTCGGGAGATCTACTCCCACCACAGCCACATCGACGCCGATGCGCTCCTGCGGTCGATGCAAGCTTCCGGGCGGAAGATCTCGCGCGCGACCCTGTACCGCAACCTCGACCTCATGGCGCGCTACGGGTTCGTCGAGAAGCGGCGGATGGGCGGGCAGCGTTTTCTCTACGAGCACGTCCACGCTGGACTGCGCCACGACCACCTGGTGTGCGGCGAGTGCGGCAAGGTCGTGGAGTTCGTCAGCCCGGGCATCGAAGCCATGCAGCGCGAGATTTGCCGAGCCCACGGATTCGACCCGGATCGCCACACCTTGCAGATCCACAGCATGTGCGAGGATTGCGCCGGACATGGCAAGGACGAAACAGCATCGGAGGACGCGACTTCGTAGGCGCCTCCTGGGATGGGTGCTGGCCTCGGCGATCATTGGGCCTTCGGACGCACAGGAGCTCGTGCCGATACCCGAACCGTCGCTGGAAGGAGCAGAGGCCGGGTTCCGGCAGCGGATCTCCAATGCCCGGGACGCGCTCGACCGCCTTCCCGTTGCTGCTACCGACAGCGAGCGAGGTGCAGCCTACGGCCACCTCGGCTCCCTGTACCTCTTGAGCGAATTGAGAGCGCCCGCCGCAGCAGCCTTCACCAACGCCCGCCATCTCGACCCGACGGAACCGCGCTGGCCCTATTTCTCGGGTCTGATCTGGACGGACATGGGCGATTTGGAACGCGCCGAGCAGGCACTGCGAGTCACCTCGGAGCTGCGTCCCGACAAGGCGACGGTGCACCTGCGGCTCGCGGAGATCGTCCGCCGGGCGGGCCGGCTCGAAGAAGCCGAGGAAAGTTTTCAGCAGCTGCTCGCCAAGCCGCTCAGTGCGGGTGAGGAGGCGTTCGCCCGCTTCGGCCTCGGCCGTATCGCATTCGATCAGGGCCGCTTCAGCGATGCTGCAGCGCATCTCGAGGCGGTACGCCGTGCGGCCCCCGAAGCCAGTGCCGTCGGACGAATCTTGGGGTTGGCTTACCGGGAATTGGGTCGGATGGACGAAGCACGCGCCGCTTTACGCGAAAGCGGTGAGGTGACGGTACCTCTTCCCGATACCTGGATCGCCGAGCTGCAGAGGATCGACCTCGGCGCCTACCTGGCGGACGCGGTCAAGGCTCGGCTGGATGAGGACTACGACGAGGCGGCACGTCTCTATCGCCTTGCAGTGAAGGCCGATGAAGAACGTCGCGATCCCAAGACCGCCGACGCGCTACGAGGCCTGGCAGAAATCCTCTTCGTACAGGGTGATATCGAAGGTGCCCTGGAAGCCGTCGGCGACGCCGTACGCGCTCGACCGGGGCGCGCTGATCTTCAAGCCAAGCTGGGTGAGTTCTTGACTCTCGCAGGTCGTCCAGCCGCCGCGGTCGAACCGTACCGCCGAGCTGTCGGGCTGGCGCCCGGTGACCCGCAGGCAAAGTTGGGTCTGGGCCGCGCACTGGCCATGACCGGGCGTCACGAAGAAGCGCTGCAGCACTACGACCAGAGCCTGACATTGTCGCCGGAAGATGTGGAGGCGCGGGCACTCAAGGCGCGGGCACTGTCGCGGCTTGGCCGACACGCCGAAGCGGCCGGTGAGCTGGCGCGGGCGTTGACCCTCGACCCGGGCAATGTGAGGGTTCGATTGGCCCACGTCGACGCTTTGGCGCGATCGGGCGATACAGCGGCGGTTCGCGAGTCGTTGGAAGAGGGCGTTGCCTCGAGCGACGATCCACGGCTCGTGGCAACTTTGATCCAAGTGCTCCTAGGCGATCCGGATCCTGCGCGACGTGACCCGCAGCGCGCCCTGCAGCTTGCATCGGCGCTCCTACGTGAAGATCCGTCGGTGGCCCATGCGCAAGTCCTGGCGCGGGCACTCTTCGGTTCCGGGCGGCTGGCCGACGCAGTAGCGCTCCAGGAGCGGGCGCTTGACGAGGCGCGATCGGGTGGAGCTCCCGATGATGAGCTGGCCGGCATGGAGCAGACGCTGCGTTTCTACCGCGATCGCCTGGTTCGCAAAGACAAAGGAGGCCCGAGCTGAGGACGCTGTTCGCATTACTGAGCTTGTCAGTGATCGGCCTCGCATCCCAGAGCGGGCCCGCGCACGCCGAGCCACCGTTCGCCGACGTGGCGCAGCAGGTCGGTATCGACCATGTCTACCGGAACGGAATGGACGGATCGATGCATCTGGTGGAGATCACAGGAGGTGGTGTGGCGCTGTTCGACTACGACGGAGACGGCGACCTCGATCTCTATGCGACGCAAGGCCACTCGTTGAAACGAGATCGACCGCCCGGCCCAGTGCGGCAGGACCGGCTCTTTCGCAACGAATTGATCGGGCCGAGCTCGGATGGTTCGTTGCGCTTCGTCGATGTCACGGAGGTCGCCGGAATCCGTTCCCGGGGCTACGGCATGGGAGTCGCGACCGGGGACTACGACGACGACGGCGACCTCGACCTCTACGTCACCAATTTCGGACCCAACCAGCTTTGGCGCAACGAAGGGGACGGTACTTTCCGAGACGTCACCGCGGCAGCCGGGAGCGGCGTGGGCGACGCGGGCTGGAGCGTCGCAGCGACGTTCGTGGATCTCGACGGCGACGGTCGACTCGACCTCTACGTCGGCAACTACGTCGAAGCCAGCATCGAGAACCCGAAGACCTGCCGTGCTGCTACTGGAGAGTTGGACTACTGCGGTCCGCTGGCCTACCGTCCGGCGTCAGATCGACTGCTGAGAAACCAAGGTGACGGTACGTTCTTGGACGTCACGCGATCTGCCGGACTGACCGTGGCGGCGGCGGGTTTGGGGGTGGGTAGTGGTGATTTCGATGGCGACGGTCGCATCGACCTCTTCGTTGCCAACGACGGTATGGCCAACCAACTGTGGCTCAATCGCACCGAGCCGGTGCAGAACGGACGCTCAGCCAAGATTCGCCTCGAAGACGACGCCCTGTTCGCCGGACTCGCCTTCAACGTCGGGGGGCAACCCGAAGCCAGCATGGGAGTCGCTTCCGGTGACGTGAACGGCGACGGTCTCGACGATCTCCTGATTACCCACCTGCTGCGCGAAACCCATACCCTGTACCTCAGCCGCGGTGGTGGTGCTTTCCTCGATGCGACGGGTCAGAGCGGTCTTGCTGCCCCCAGCTGGATGATGACCGGATTCGGCACGGCCTTCCTCGACTACGACCTCGATGGCGATCTCGACCTCCTGGTGGCGAACGGCGCCGTGACGAATTTCGATCGCAACTCGTTGAGCGCCGCCGACGTCGAGCACTGGATCCTCGCGGAGGGTGAGGACCGGCCCGGTTGGCGCCTCCACCAGCCGAATCAGATCTTCCGCAACGAAACGGTGCCTGGGAGCTCGAAGATCCGATTCGTCGACCTCGGGCGCGAGGCGGGTGACTTGTTCCGCCGGGCCGAGGTGAGCCGTGGCCTGGGAGTCGGTGACTTAGACAACGACGGCGATCCCGACGCGGTGATCGTCAACGTCGAGGGTCCGCTACGGCTACTGAAGAATCGGTCTGGCGACGGCAAGGGATGGATCGGGGTCCGAGCCTTGGGTGCCGCCGCCCCGGGTGGCAAGCCTCGTGATCTCTACGGCTCTCGGGTCGGGCTGCGACTCGCTGATGGTTCCTACCGTTGGCGTACGGTGCGCTCCGACGGATCCTACGCATCGGCCAGCGATCCGAGGATCCTGTTCGCGACGGTTGGTGTGGACGACTCGTCGGCGGGGGCTGTCCGTGTTGTCTGGCCAGACGGGGTGAGTGAGGATTATCTGAAGATCCGAGCTGGTCGCTATACAGACCTGATTCGAGGAAACGGCCTGGCGGTGACGATGCGTGGTGTTGCCGGCGCAACGCACCCATGAACCTCTTTTCGTCCTGACCTCGTCTTCGATATTCACCGAGGGGTTCGAGTCGGGGAACCCCTCGCCACGGAGCGCAAAGGTCGACTGATCCTAAGGTTCTGAAGGGCTCCTGGAGTCCTGCGGCCAAAGCCCACCCGATCGGGTGGGCCACATCCTGCCCTAGAGCGTATTCGCCCGGACCGCACCCCGTGGTGCGATAGCGGTATCGCAACACACGAGGACACGACGTCCGGGGGTGCTGGAACATGGCGCAGCAGGAGATCGAATCAGGTGCCGACGAGACTCGGCGGGAAAGCCTGGGCTGGATAGGCCGGGTCGGGCTGGCCGCAGGCCTGACCGCGGCCTACGGCACTCTTGCGGCCTATATGGGCCGGTTCCTGTTTCCGGCGCGGCCACCGGAGACGGGTTGGATGTTCGTCACTCAGGCGGCCGAGATCCCGGAGGGTGAAGCCCTTCTGTATCGCACGCCATCGGGTCGAACGGTGAACATCACCCGACAGGGAGGTGGCGACGCTTTCCTCGCACTGTCCAGTACTTGTCCGCATCTCGGTTGCCAGGTCCACTGGCAACCGCAGAACAACAGGTTCTTCTGTCCCTGCCACAACGGAGTCTTCACACCGCAGGGAGAGGCCATCGGCGGGCCACCCGCGGAATCCGGCCAGTCGCTGCCGCAGTACTCCCTCAAGGTGGACCGGGGTCTCTTGTTCATCGAGGTCGCGCTGGACGAGTTGGCTCTCGGGCCGGGAGAGGTCCTCGAATCACCTCCCGAGGCGCCCCGCGGTCCCGGCCACGACCCTTGCCTCTACTGCACCTTGCCGAAGTCAGACTCCTCAGAGCGCCAGGAGGCCTGATGAGCGAGGCGAGATCTTCGAGTCCGAGCCACGGAACGGAACGCCAATCCGCCGTGATCGATTGGTTTCAGGACCGGCTGCCCATCGAACCCGACAGCTTGCGGGAGCTGACGAACGAGCCGGTCCCCAATCACCTCAAGCGTTGGTGGTTCGCACTGGGGGGGACACCCGCCTACCTCTTCATCGTCCAGATCGTGACCGGCATCCTCTTGGCGGTCTACTACCAGCCGGCACCGGAGACGGCGTACGAGTCGGTGCGCTACATCACGAACGAGGCAGCCTACGGCTGGCTGATCCGGGGGCTCCACAAATGGGGCGCGACGTTCATGATCGCCGCCGTGATCCTGCATCAGATGCGCGTCTACTTCACCGGCGCATACCGGAAACCGCGCGAGATCAACTGGATGGTGGGCATGACGCTCCTCATCTGTACCTTGATGCTGGGCTTCACCGGCTACTGCCTTGTGTACGAGCAGCTTTCCTACTGGGGCGCCGCGGTGGGAGCCAACATCGCGGGTGGCGTACCGGTGGTCGGCGATTTCATGAAGACGATGCTGTTGGGCGGCGACGGCTACAACGAGCACACACTGCCGCGCTTCTTCGTCCTTCATGCCGCTGTGTTGCCCGTGGTGCTGACGATCCTGGTGGCGATTCACATCATGATCATCCGTCTCCAGGGGGTCACTGAGTACGAATTCGCCGACGAGAAAGACTCGGAAAAGAAGTACTTCAATTTTTTCCCCGAACACGTGATGAGCGAGCTGACCATCGGCCTCGTGCTGATGGTGATCCTCACGGCCCTCGCCTGCATCTTGCCCGCCACCATGGGACCCAAGGCAGATCCTCTGGTGACACCCGAGGTGATCAAACCGGAGTGGTTCTTCTATGTCGCCTTCCGCTGGTTGAAGCTCTTCTCCGGCACGGTAGCCATCGTCACCACGGGTTTCATCGTCTTCATCATGTATGTCTGGCCCTTTATCGACGACTGGATCCGCCGCAAGACGCGCTTCAAGGAAGCCAGTGTGTGGATCGGCATCGTCGCCGTCCTCCTGATCATCGCCCTGACCGTCTGGGAAGCCGCGGTCGCTCACTGACCTGCTGAACCACGTCCCGAGAGAGTCCTATGTCGCACATGACCCTCGAACAGAAGCGCACGATTCTTATCGTCCTTTCCATTCTCTTCCTGGTATCGCTACTCTTCGTACAGAGACTGGAAGTGGTCCGAAGGGCCGAGGAAGCAGGTCTCAGCGAGCCCCACGTGGCGGTACCGGCGTCCTCGCGCCAGTGCGTCGATTGCCACGTCCAGAGCACGCCAGGGATTGTCTCCCATTGGGAGGGCTCGACACATGCGGTATCGGGCGTCGGCTGCCTCGACTGCCACAAGGCCGCCGATGGCGATGTAGACGCCTTCGCGCACTTCAATGCGACGATCGCTACCGTCGTCACGCCCAAGGATTGCTCGGCCTGCCACATCGAGGAAGCTCAGGAGTTCGAGGAGAGCCACCACGCCGCCGGTGGCAACATTCTGGCGTCGCTCGACAACTTCCTCGCCGAGACGGTGGAAGGTTCGCGAGAGCCGTTCAATCCCCATTCGCCAACCCCTGGCCTGGCGCTCAACGAAGTCAACGGAATGGCTAGCGCGTCCCTGGGCTGTCAGCAATGCCACGGCTCGAAAGTGGCTCTTCAGGCCACTGACGGGGGAAGCATCACGGTCGACGATCTGCAGCCGGACGAGAACGGCCAGCCAACCAACCTCGACGCAGTGGCGAGGATCGTCAAGGATCCGAACGGCAAGCCGCTGTTCACGTCGGGCACCTGGCCCAATACCGGAATCGGTCGACTCAACCTCGACGGCTCTCGCGGCTCGTGCAGCGCCTGCCACAGCCGTCACGACTTCTCGCCACGCCGCGCGCGTCAACCGGAGAACTGCGGCAAGTGTCACCTCGGCCCGGATCATCCACAGAAGGAAATCTACGAGGAGTCGAAGCACGGCGTCGCCTATCGCGATCTGAAGGACGACATGAATCTGGAGGCGAAGGATTGGGTGCTGGGCGAGGACTATTCCGCCGCGCCCACCTGCGCCACGTGCCACATGTCCGGCCACAGCCGCAACGGTGGCGATGTGACACACGATCCGCGGATCCGCATCTCGTGGACCAACCGTCCGCCCGTGAGTGCGTTGCTCGATACCGACGCCCATGGTGCCTTGGTCACCTCCACGGACCCCGCGGAGCGCCAGGCGCTGATCGCCGATACCTGGCAGGCGAAGCGCACCCGCATGCAGGCGGTGTGTAGTCACTGCCACACGCCGTCCTACGTCAACGCCTTCTACCAGCAGTACGACGACCTGGTGATCCTGTACAACGAAAAGTTCGCCAAGCCGGGCAAGGCCATCATGGGTGCCCTGGCGGCCGAGAATCTTCTGACCAAGACGCAGTTCGACGAAGAGATCGAGTGGACTTGGTTCTATCTCTGGCACCACGAGGGCCGGCGGGCGCGGCACGGTGCGTCGATGATGGCGCCCGACTACACCCACTGGCACGGCATGTACGAAGTCGCCGAGCGCTTCTACATGGAGCTGATCCCGCAAGCGCGGGAGCTGGCCGAGGCCGGCGGAGCCGGAGGACACAGGGTCGACGAGCTGATCAGCGAGATCCTCGCCCGTCCGGAGCATGCCTGGTTCGAAGAAGGCGCGGCGGCGCAGATGGAAGAGATCCGCCGTCACATGGAAGAACGCTACGGCCAGAACGTGGACGGTGCGCACACCGGCCCCTGAGGAGTCCTGAGATGACAGGCCATCGAAACGACGACGGGATTCGGATCGATCGCCGGCGCTTCCTGAAAGGCCTCGGCGGTGCTGGGGCCGCAGGAACTGCGGTGGCCGCTTTCTCCTGCGCAGACCGGGAGAAGGCCGAGCAGATCCGCGGCGACCAGGACGCACTGCGGGATTCGGACCTCACCTGGGGCAAAGCGCCCTGCCGCTACTGTGGCACGGGGTGCGGCGTCGAGGTGGGTGTCAGAGAAGGCAAGGTGATGGCGGTTCGAGGCGACCAGAAGAGCCCGGTGAACCAAGGGCTTCTGTGCGTCAAGGGCTATCACCTGCCGGCCTTTCTCTACGGCGAAGATCGGCTCACCCATCCCGTTCGCCGGTACCCGGACGGCCGCGAAGAACAGATCTCCTGGGACGAGGCACTGGACCTGGTGGCGGCAGAGTTCCAGAAAGCGTTGGAAGAGAAGGGTCCCGAGGGCGTGGCGGTCTACGGGTCGGGCCAATGGGGAGTGCACGACGGCTACGCGGCGCTCAAATGGGTGAAGGGTGGTATGCGCTCCAACAACCTCGACCCCAACGCGCGGCTGTGCATGGCGTCGGCGGTCATGGGCTTCATGACCCAGTTCCAGAGCGACGAGCCCATGGGCTGCTACCAGGACTTCGAGGCCGGCGACGACTTCGTGCTTTGGGGCAACAACATGGCCGAGATGCATCCCGTGCTCTTCAGCCGGATCCTGGAAACGAAGCGACAGAATCCCCGAGGCAAGGGCATTCGCATCGTCGACATCGCCACGCGCCGTACGCCGACCAGCGATTTCGCCGACGTCTATATCGAGTTCGAGCCCGGTACCGACCTGGCGCTGGCGAACGGAGTCCTGCATCTCCTGGTGGAGAGCGGCAGCATCGACCAGGCGTTCATCGACGAGAACCTGACGTTTCGGCGCGGCATCGAGTCGCTGGAGCGTATCGGCTACGGAGCCTATGACGCGTCGGGCGAGCCTGCGGCGCGCTACGGCTTCAAGGACGAGGCGAGCGAGAGTTCTCTCGCCGACATGCGCACCTTCCTGCGCGAGTACACGCCGGCCCGCGTGTCTCAGATCACCGGAGTCTCGGAAGGGCAGATCCATCTCCTCGCCGAGATCTATGGTGCCTCGGACCGCGGCACCGTGTCGCTGTGGTGCATGGGTGTCAACCAGCACGTGCGCGGCACGTGGATGAACAACCTCATCAACAACCTGCATCTACTGACCGGGAAGATCGGACGCCCGGGCGCCAACCCGCTCTCTCTGACCGGTCAGCCCTCGGCCTGTGGCACCGCGCGCGAAGTCGGCACGCTCTCGAACCGGCTTCCCGCCGACATGGTGGTGATGAAGGAGGAGCATCGCAAGAAGGCCGAGGAGATCTGGGGCCTGGAACCTGGCACCATCAATCCGAAGCCGGGCTTCCACACGGTGGACATGTTCCGTGCCCTGGAACGCGGCGACGTGCAGGCGATGTGGATTCAGACCACCAATCCCTGGGTGTCGTTGCCCAATCTCCACCGCTTCGAGCGCAAACCCGGCGACGGACGTTTCGTCGTCGTCTCCGATATCTATCCCACGCCCACCACGGCCGTGGCCGACCTCGTGCTACCGGCAGCCGCCTGGGTCGAACGCGAGGGTGTCTTCGGCAACACAGAACGCCGTACCCAGCAGTGGAACCGGCTCGTGGCACCGCCGGGCGAGGCGCGGGAAGATGCGTGGCAGATCATGGAGGTGGCCAAGCGCATGGGCATGGGTCATCTCTTCCCCTGGTACGAGAGCTGGACTCTCGACGACGACTGGCACGAGCCGATGTTCGAGGAATACCGCAGCTTCACCCTGGGTGTGGGCAAGGATCTGGCGAGCTACGCGCAACTGAAAGAAACGCGAGGCAAACTCTGGCCGGTGGTGGACGGCAAGGAGACGCCCTATCGCTATGCCGCAGGTTTCGATCCGTACGTGAAGAAGGAGAAGGGCGTCCACTTCTACAAGGCCAAGGGCTTCGGCGAAAAGGCGGCGGTCTGGCTGCGGCCCTACCATCCGCCGGCCGAGATGCCCGACGTCGACTACCCGCTTTGGCTGTCCACCGGACGCGTTCTGGAGCACTGGCATACCGGCTCCATGACCCGTCGGGTGGACCAGCTGCACCAGGCCGTACCGGAAGCCTACGTCGAGCTGAACCGTGCCGACGCGCTCGAATTGGGGATCAACGACGGCGACCGCGTCAAGCTCGTGAGTCGGCGCGGCGAGCTGGAGCTGGCCGCCAAGGTCGATGGTCGCGGCAAACCGCCCCGGGGCACGGTCTTCGTGCCGTTCTTCGACGAGTCGAAGCGAATCAACGAGCTTACGTTGGACGCCATGGACAACATCTCCAAGGAACCGGACTACAAGAAGTGTGCGGTTCGCTTGGAGCGGGTGTGACGGTGAAGTGATGCGATGGTCGCGGAAATCCACCCTGACCACCCTTTGGGAAAAGGGGGGCACTCGGTGTGCGTGTCGTCGGGCGGCTCGTCACAGGGGAACGCCTCCCGTCGCGAGGCCGACGGTTGCCGGAGACGGTCTTGGCTCTCCGCCTCTTCCGAAAGGGAGAGCCGGAGGGGGAGTCAACGATAAGCAGCGCCTTGGTTCTCCCCCTCAACCGAAAGGGGGAGTCGCGGGGGATCGCCTTGGCTCTCTCCCTCATTCGAGAGGGGGATTTCAAAGAACGCAGTGCCTTGGTTCTCTCCCTTTACCAAAGCGGAGAGCTAGAGGAGGATTTCAAACAACGGCGCTCTTCCTCGCCACCCTATTCTTCTTCTCCTGCACGACGCCCGATACCGCCGATCGAAGCAATTCCGCACCGGGCCTGGCGTCGGCCGAGAAATCGTCGGCTTCCGTCCGAGCGGAGCGACGGCTGTTCGACGGTGCGCCGCCCGTCATCCCCCACGAACGCTTTGGGCCGGCGTGCATCTCCTGTCACGGCGAGCGGGGCATCTCGGTCCCCGGCGTCGGATTCTCACCGCCCTCGCCGCACGGTGAGACCGCGGGCATGGGCGCCATCGCCGCGGTCGAGGCTCGGAGCTTCACCGTCGCGGGCACGGTGGCGCGTTGTGAGCAGTGCCACGTGTTTCAAGCGATCGACGAGCCCTGGCGAGCTAACTCTTTCGCCGGGCTGCGCCAAGATTTGCGTCGTGGCAAGCGGCTGAACCCGTTGGCACCGCCGGTGATCCCCCACCGGGTCTTCATGCGTGAGAACTGCCACGCCTGCCACTCCGGGCCTGCCGCCCGCGAGGAAATCCGCACCGACCATGCGGAACGAGCGCGGTGTCGTCAGTGCCACGTGGAGCAGACGACCACCACTCGACTCGAGATATCTCAGCTGAGGAACTCTTTGCCATGACTTGCTCTCCTATCTCGGCCCGCATCGTTCTGATGGGTCTTGTTCTCGTCTCGTCGTTCTCGGTGTCCTTCGGAGCCGACGAAGGATCGGAGCCGCCAGCGCACGAGATCAAGATCGACTTGCGATATCGGTTCGAGAACGTCGACCACGCGTCGTTTGGCGACGACGCCCACGCCTCGACCTTGCGCACGGCTCTCTCGTACCGGACTCCGCGCTGGCGGGGCTGGTCGGTCTTCCTGCAAGCCGAGAACATAGCCGGTATTCCCGACGACGATGGATACAACAACGTGGGTCGCGATGGCCACGGCAACGGCGTCACGGATCGTCCGGTGGTCGCGGACCCGACGCTGACGCAGATCAACCAGGCCTATGTGCGCTGGTCGGACGACCGCGTCACAGCCACCTTGGGTCGCCAGGAGATCAACCTCGGCGATCAGCGCTTCGTCGGCGCCGTGGCCTGGCGCCAGAATCACCAGAGTTTCGACGCCGTACGGATTCAGTGGAGTGCCACTCCACGCCTCGACGTCGACTACGCGTTCGTCACGGACGTGCACCGGATTTTCGGCGATCGGGTCGACGCTTCGCACCACTTCTTGACCGTTCCGATCCAGTGGGGCTCGGACAGGCTCGGCGGCAAGATCACCGCTTACGGCTACCTGCTGGACTTCGACGAGGCCGCGAGTCTTTCCACGCTGACCACCGGAGTCGAGTGGCGTGGCCGGGCCGGGCGCTGGAGTTGGGAGCTGGACGCAGCCCAGCAGGAAGATGCGGCCGACAATCCGCGCGAGGTCGACGCCGGCTACCTGCATGGGAATGCGACTGTCGGCTGGGAGACCGGCGGTGCCAAACTGGCCGTCTCGGCCGATTGGGAGAGCCTCGAAGGCGGGCCGGAGGGAAGATTCCAGACCCCTCATGCCACCCTGCACAAGTTCAACGGCTGGACCGATCTCTTCCTTTCCACGCCGTCGTTGGGCCTTGAAACCACGACTCTGAAGGTCACCTGCAAGAAGGGACCTTGGTCGGGCCTCGTCGCGTGGCTCGATCACCAAGCTGAGTTCCGCAGTCTGGACTACGGCACCGAGATCAACGGTCAGCTGGCTTGGAAATCGGAGTGGGGACAGGTCTTCGCGCTGAAGCTCGCGAGCTACGACGCTGACAGATTCGGTGTCGACATCGACAAGCTCATGTTCTTCACAACCTACTCGTTCGGGAATTGAGGTCACCATGAAAGATGAAGTGATCCTGCGACCCGGAGCGCCCGGCGAGCCCGATCGGCCGGCGCTGGCCGACGACGAATCGCCGCTCGACGACCTGGGTCACCCCACGGGCACGTTGGCGATCGTGGCGATCTACGGCTTGCTGTTCGTTGTCGGGTGGCTCGCACTCTATTTCCTCGAGTTCCTTCCTCGAGGCGCACCGCATTGAGGAGCCGCCGAGCATGAAAGTCGACATCTATGAACGATTCTGGATGTGGGGTGCCACGGTGATGATCGTCGGTTTCCTCACCGCCATCGTCATTGCCTCGGTCACCCAGGCGGTTCAGCCGCCGAGCCACATGGAGACCATCGATCCCGCGACGGTCTTCACCGATTCGGAGTTCGCGAATCCGGGCGTGACGATCCACGATGACGGCTCCGTCACCGTGGTGGTTCGCTCCGAGCTGTACGTCTTCTACCCCCGGACGATCCGCGTGCCGCAGGGGCGTCCTGTGACCTTTCGCATGACCAGCCCCGATGTGCTGCACGGATTTCAGATCGTCGGTACCAATGCCAATGCCACCGTGGTGCCTGGGTACGTCACCGAGTTCATGATCACCTTCCACGAGCCCGGCGAGAAGCTGATCGTGTGCAACGAATACTGTGGACTGTCCCACCACCTCATGCAGGGAACCTTGATCGTGGAACCGGCCGGCGCTGCAGCACCCTCCTCGACGACTGAGGCCGAAACGCCATGAGTCACGCAGTCACCGGTCTGGAACACGAGCACCTGGACGCCGAGACCGTCGGCGCACTGGTGAATCCGTCACCGCTGGACATCGCTCGTCGCGACCGATTCGATCGATTCCGGCTGGAGTTTCACAACTTCGGTATCGCCATCGGTGCCTTCGGTCTCGGTGCGGCAATGGCGGTCATGCAATCGCTGTCGCGGGCCGACATCGACCTTCCGTTCCGGTCCGAGAAGATGTACTACCTTTCTGTGACGGCACATGGCGTCTTGCTGGCGCTGGTCTTCACGACTTTCTTCATCATGGGATTGGGCTATCTCTTGGCCCGGCTCGGTTTCGGAAAGTTGGAATGGGAGGGGCTAGCCTGGGCTTCCCATTGGACGGCGGTCTTCGGCTCCAGCATGACCGCCTTGGCGATCCTCTCCGGCTCGTCGACGGTGCTCTATACCTTCTACCCTCCGCTCCAAGCACATTGGAGCTTCTACGTCGGCGCTACGTTGCTGATCGTCGGCTCCTGGGGCTTCTGCGCCGTTCTCCTGAGGACTTTCATCGTCTGGAAGAAGGAGAATCCCGGCGTTCCGACGCCTCTGCCTGCCCACGGCATGGTGACCTCCGTGATCATCTGGATCCTCGCCACGTCGGGCCTGGCGGTGGAAGTGGTCGGAATGCTGATTCCCTGGTCCCTGGGGCTCATCGACACCGTCGATCCTGTGGTGGCGCGCACCTGGTTCTGGTGGTTCGGCCACCCGCTGACCTATTTCTGGCTCGTCCCTGCCTACGTAGTTTGGTACACGATCATGCCGCGCCACATCGGTGGGCGCCTGTTCAGCGATCATTTGACCCGCGTCGTCTTCGTCCTGTTCATCTTGTTCTCGACGCCGGTCGGGTTCCATCACCAGTTTTCCGACCCGGGTATCGACGCCAAGTGGAAGCTGCTCCACACCGTCACCACCTACGCGGTGATGTTTCCCAGCCTGGTGACCGCCTTCACCATCACCGCGTCCATCGAGCTGGCCGGCCGCCTGCGTGGTGGCAGGGGGCTTTTTGGCTGGCTACGCAAGTTGCCGTGGAAGGACCCGCTGTTCGCCTCCGTCGCACTGGCCATGGTCACGTTCGGTGTCGGCGGCTTCGGTGGTGCCATCAACGCTGCGTTCGCGATGAACACCATGGTGCACAACACCGCCTGGATCATGGGTCACTTCCACCTTACGGTCGGCACCGCCACGGCCCTCACCTTCATGGGTGTTTCCTATTGGATCCTGCCGCGCTTGATCGGTCGTGAGCTGGCGTTCAAGCCGCTGGCGACTCTGCAGCCGTACCTCTGGTTCCTCGGCATGATCCTCTTTGCCGTGGTCAACCACGTGACAGGGATCATGGGCATGCCTCGCCGCGTCTTCTCCGGCCAGTTCCAAGGCTCTCCCGTGGCCGATCAGTGGCAGGGACTGACCGTACTCTCCGCCCATGGAGGCATCGTCTTGTTCGTCTCCTCCCTCTTCTTTCTCCTCGTCATCCTCGGCACGCTGATGGTGGGAAAGAAGATCGAGCCGCCGTCCTTCGACTTCGCCATCCCGGTCGAAGGCCAGCCCGAAAGGGCCGGCCTTTGGGACCGCTTCGGCCTCTGGACGGTCGTCGCCGTCGTGCTCATTGTGATGGCCTACGCGTACCCGATCGCACACCTCTACGGCATGGAACGTTTTGGTTCGGTGGGCTTCAAGCCGTTCTGAGGCGGCTTACGCAATCTCGGCGCCCGGAGAGCTCAGTCGTCGAGACTGAAATCCGAGCTCGAGCCTGCCTGCGATGCATTGATCAGGACGCCGTCTTCGAATCGGATGACCTGTGAATCTCCGGCCGGAGCGTCGGACTTGATTCTCCAAAAGCCCATCTTCGTACCTCTGAAGGTACGGACTGTCCAGGTCTCGATCTCGACACCGTTCTCTTCGGACTTCTGGAATTGCTGCGGCGTCCCTACGACGTAGTAGGCCTGGCGCTTGGTCATACCGTCGACGAGGGTGCGGTCGGCGATGGCTTGTTTGATATCCGCCGGCCAGTCGTCGTGTAGATCTTGCAGCGGTACCGTCGCAAACGTCTGATCGAATGCAGCTTGGAAGTCGTCCAGCGAGTGGATTTCGACGAACTTGACGACGGTGGCCTCGTCCTCGGCCGTGCCCACGCCTTCCAGCTCGATTTCCACCTCGCCATCGTCGAAGTCCACCTCGTCGAGCTCCACCGAATCGTTGACGCGAATGCCCCAATAGGTGCTATCGGCGTGCCACCAGCTGGCATTTACCTCGTAGTCGGCATTGGTCTCGGAACCTTCGGGAGAAACCTCTACGAGCGGCCTCTTGTAGGTCCCCCACGCGTGGCGACCGCTGGCGTACGGTGCGTCGATGCGCATGTAGAGGGTTCCGTCGAGCATTTTCTTGACGGCCTTGCGATCCGGTTTCGAGAGCTCGGCATCGGCGGGTACGGCAACCAAAGAGAGTACGGCTATCAGGGCAAACATGCGCTGCATGATCTTCTCCGTTCGATGTTCCTGGTGTAGACCTTCAGTATAGCGACTCACAGACCTCCCTCGTAGACCACGATCTGGATGCCCGACGGATCGGTGAGGTAGACGTAGAGGCTGCCCCAGGGGCGCGGCGTAGGACCCCGGAACTCGACCTGTCCGCGAATCGAACGGATGAACGCCTCGGCACTGTCGACGCGGAACTGCAGACTGATCGCGTCGTAGCTTCCGAGCCTCTCGCAGTGGTAGATCTCCAGGAAGGCTTCCGCCTCGGGAGTCGAGAAGCCGAGGATGACACCGCGATCTTCTGGTTCGTCCCAGGATTCCAGCACGTCCATGCCGAACCAACGGGAATAGAACTCGACGGACTCTTCGACCCGCGGCGTGGAGATCTTGGTCTTGAGGCCGGTCACGGTAGCCGCCAGTGTATCGACCTCGTCTGACCGGACGGCGGGCTGTGCTAGCGTGCCGCGCCCGGACCTCGTCCGAGCTTCCCGTTCTCAGACGCCACCCACTCCGACATGAGTTCACCTCCTCCAGGCGACACGCCGTCCGAGATACCGCCAAGAGACGCCGCGCGCGCCGGGCGCGCGCCGGCAATGGTATTCATTTTCGCGACGCTGCTCATCGACGTGTTGGGCATCGGTCTCGTGGTACCGGTGCTCCCGGAGCTGGTGAAGGGCTTCGTCGGTGGCGAGGTGACCGCTGCCGGGCGCTGGTATGGCGTGCTCGCGGCGGTCTACGCCCTGATGCAATTCTTGTTCGCGCCGATCTTGGGCGCGCTGTCCGACCGCTTTGGCCGTCGCCCGGTGCTCCTGATCTCGCTTTTCGGCCTGGGTGTCGACTACGTCGTGATGGGCTTGGCACCGTCTCTATGGTGGCTCTTCGCGGCACGGGTTTTTTCGGGCATCATGGGAGCGTCGATCACCACCGGCAACGCCTACATCGCCGATATCTCGACACCCGAGAACAGAGCGCGCAACTTCGGTCTGGTGGGGGTCGCGTTCGGCGTCGGTTTCGTCTTCGGTCCGGCCCTCGGCGGCATGCTGGGCAGCGTTCATTTGCGTCTGCCGTTCTTCGTCGCCGCCGGACTGTCCTTGGTGAACTGGCTGTACGGTTTCTTCGTGCTGCCCGAGTCGCTGCCTCGTGAGCACCGCTCGTCGTTTTCATGGCGCAAGGCCAATCCGGTGGGGAGTCTGCAGATCTTGCGGAGCTATCCACTGGTGGGCGGACTTGCCGCGGCCTTCGTGCTGATGTCGCTCGCGCAGCGTGGTCTCGAGAGCACCTGGGTGCTCTACACGGGCTATCGCTTTGGGTGGGATGAGCGCACCAATGGGCTGGCTCTGGCGTTGGTAGGGATCATGGCGGTGATTGTCCAGGGTTTCCTGGTCAAGCCCGTGGTCGGCCGCCTCGGCGAGCGGCGAAGTGTGCTGTTCGGGCTCTTCTGGGGTTCGCTTGCCTATGCCGGCTACGGTTTGGCGACGAGCGGGTCGATCGTCCTCATCACGATCGTCCTGGGCTCCATTGCCGGCGTCGCCGGGCCCTCGATCCAGGCCCTCGTCTCGGGTAGCGTGACACCGTCGGACCAAGGCAAGGTGCAAGGCGCGTTGACGTCTCTCATGAGTCTGTCGAGCATCGTCGCGCCGTTGCTTTTCGTTTCCGGTCTGTTCAGCTTCTTCACGTCCGATGCAGCGCCGTTCGAGCTGCCGGGTGCTCCCTTCTTTCTGGGCATGGTGTGCTTTTTCTCGGCAGGGCTCGTGGTCCTACGCCTGTTCCGGCGGATTCCTGCGGGAGACGGACACACAGAGGGCCAGCAGAGCCGGGAAGAGGGCCGGCTGTAGTAGCGGGAGCAGCTCCCTTCGAGCCCCCAGCCAGGATCCTTACTCCGGGGCTGCCGACTACTCGTCCAAGACGTCGCGTACTTTGCGGGCGAGCGCATCCGGCGAGAAGGGCTTGGGCAGGAAGTGTGCTCTCTGCTGTGTCAGCAGCTCGACGCCCGAGTGGCTGTCGGTATATCCGGAGATGAAGAGGACCTTGAGCCCACTGAATCGCTGCCGCAGATCTTCGGCCAAAGCCAAGCCCGAGCGGCCCGGCATGACGACGTCGGTGAGCAGCAGGTCGGGCCGCTGGTTCCTTCGCCCGTGGTCTTCACACAGCGCCTCTGCGGCATTGGCGTTGCGCGCCGCCCACACGGTGTAGCCCTGGAGCTCGAGGATCTGTCGTACGAGGGTACGAACCGAGGTTTCGTCCTCCACCAAGAGGATCGTCTCGTCGCCAGCGGGCAACGGTTGGCCGGGAACCGTCGTGGACTCGGGGAGGGCCGAAGCCTGGGTGCCCTGGACAGGAAAGTAGAGCCGAAACGTAGAGCCTTCACCCTCGGCCGATTCCACCTCGATATGGCCGCCGCTCTGTTTCACGATGCCGTAGACGATCGAAAGACCGAGTCCGGTGTTGTGACCGCGCCCCTTGGTCGTGAAGAAAGGCTCGAACGCGTGTTCGCGGACCTTCCGTTCCATGCCTAGTCCGGTGTCGCGGACATATAGGAGCACGTACTCTCCGGGCGCCAGCCCCGGGGTACCGTCCTCGGGTGACAGGAGAGTGGTATCTGTTTCGAACTCGAGCACGCCGCCGTCGGGCATGGCGTCGCGGGCGTTGACCACCAGATTGAGGATGATCTGTTCCAACTGCCCCTGGTCGGCGTAGATCTCCGGCAGCTCGGCATCCAGCATCGTACGCAGCTGTATGTCCTCGCCGATCACTCGCTCCAGGAGCTTCTGCATGTCGTTGACGCACTGGTTCAGCGACAGCTTGCGTGGCGAGACGACCTGGTGCCGCGACAGGATGCGCAGCCGGCGGGTGAGGTCGGTTGCGCGCTTGCCGGCCTTGCGGATCTCTTCGATCGGCTGGCGCATCGGATCGCCGTCGTCCATCCGCGCGAGAGTCAGCTCGCTATATCCGTTGATCGCGGTCAGCAGGTTGTTGAAGTCGTGGGCGACCCCTCCCGCGAGGCGGCCGACCGCGTCCATTTTCTGAGCCTCCCGCAGCTGTTCCTGGAGTCGCCGCTGCTCGGTGACGTCCCGAAGGATTCCGCGGAAACCGATGATCGCGCCGTCCTCACCATGGATCGCCGTAGCGCTTTCTTTTACTCGCAGGCGTTTGCCGTCCTTGGTCCGCAGCTCCAGCTCGACGTCGTCGACGTATCCTTGACGCTTGAATCGTTCCACGACACGGCGCCGATCCTCGGGATTCCAGTAGAGGTCGCTTTCGATATTGGCGGTCATCAACTCCGCTTTGGATCCATAGCGAAAGAGCTTCACCGCGGCGGGATTGACGTCCCAGAGCTCGCCGCCCAGGGCGCCGATCAAGATGGCGTCTCGGGAGTGCTCGAAGAGGGTTCGGTAGCGTTCTTCCGATTCCTGGAGCCGCTCTTGGGCTCGGTGTTTCTCGGTGACGTCGCGGGCGTTGAGCACCAGGCCCGTCACGCCCGAGTCTTCGGCCGGCCGGCTGGCGACGGCTTCGAGTACCACCCAATCGTCCGACGTGGTTTGGAACCGTGCCTCCAGAGGATGTTCTCCAGGCCGCCCGAGGATCTCCTCCAGTCGGTCTCTGTCGTCCTCGTGCACGTAGTCATAGATGCATCGGCCGACGAGATCGGCGGGCTCGTGGCCCAGAATGCGCTGGATGGTCGGGCTCACGTAGTCGAAGGTGCCGTCGCCGCGTACGACGGAGAGAATGTCCGACGAGTGTTCGACCATCGCGCGATACCGCGCGTTCTCAGGTATCGAGTCGTGCATGGGGGGCTCCGTCGGGGGCAGCGGAAGGGAAGTGTGAGGGTGCCTCGGAACCGCTGGGTGTCGTGATGGCGACCGCGGGTGCCGCCGACCTTGCCGTGGGCGCCCGCGCAGCGATCATCTGGGCAAGCCAACGAAAGTCCTCGGTGTTCTCCAGTGCGATGCGCAGAATCATCGTCAGCGGGACGGAGAGCAACATGCCGAGTGGGCCCCACATCCAGCCCCAGAAGACGAGGGAGAGGAAGACGACGAGGGTCGAGATCCCCAACCTACGTCCCATCAGATGTGGTTCGAGAAAACTTCCGAGCGTGAGATTGACCACCAAATAACCTAGCCCGACCAGCAACGCTGTGCCCGGGCCCTGGTCGATGATGCTCAAGAGCATCGGCGGCAACGCTGCGATGATCGAGCCGAGGTTCGGGATGTAGTTGAGCAGGAAGGCGATGAGACCCCAGAGCAGAGGGAAGCTGACGCCGAGAATCGAAACCCAGCCGGCCACCAACACGCCGGTGAAGGCGCTGATCAGTGTTTTGTAGACCAGGTACTGTTGTACCTCGCGCTGCGCCTTGGCCATTCGGTCGAGATCTTCGCGGCTCCAGCCCAGGGCTCCTTCGAGCTTCGCCGGGAGCTTTCCAGCCTCGGCCAGGAGGAAGATCATCATCAGGACGACCAGGAGTGACATCGTGAGGACCGACGCGATGCCACGCAACATGTTGGTGAAGACTTCGAACAGCGCATCGAGACCTATGAAGCCGCCGAACTCATCCTCCTCTGGCGGTAGAGCGTCGTCCCCAGCATCGTGGGAACCGTCCGCTCCCGAAACTCCGTCGATGCCACGGTCCTGCAGCCATGCCAGCTGGGACGTGTCGATGCCCCGCTCTTCGAGCCAGTCGAGTCCGTCGGCCGCACGTACCTCGAGACGCTGCCGGTAGTCGGGGAGAGCGTCGGAGAGCTGCCCTACGGAGGTCGCGACCAGCAAGATCATGCCGGCCAACAGTGCGATGTTGGCGAGCACAGTGACCACGATGGCGAGAGCCTTGGGCACCCTGTGGCGCAGTTGCCAGGACAGTAGCGGGGCGGACAAGACGCTCAGGAAGATCGCGACCAGGAACGGCAATGCGATGGGACGGATTTCCCGTAGGCCGGCGACGACGAGCACCAGCGCCGCCGAAATCATCAGAAAACGCGCACCTCGCGCCGGGTTCGCGTCTTTGACACGCTCGTCGTTGTCTTCCGCGTGGCTCTCCGGGGGAGCGTCTCTCGGGGTGTCCTGGCTACCGTCCGACGTTGACATAGGTGATCAATGTAGCATTTTCGGTGCCGGCTCTCGCGTGGTGTCCGGCGGTTCGTCCGGGGGCGGATCGACCGTTCCTGTAGGCGTCCAGGGCCCGCACCGAGCGATTCTCCAGGCGGTTCGCAATCCGCCTCCGAGTGCGCCCTTGGACCGGATTGCTCCTCGACCGTAGTGGGAGCAACTGGGACTGAATCGGCATCGGACACCGGCTGACTGCAGTCCTGGGGAGAGATGGGTCTGGTAGAGGTCGATCCCTGCGAGCAGTGCCTTGGCGGTCCACTGTTTGTCGGGAGGGCGCGTCCAGTCTATGGCGAGCAGAACGAAGACGACACCGGCTACCACGAGCCAGCGACGCCAGGATCGTCGGCGCTTTGGTCTATCGGATGCCACCGGGTAGCAGACTCATG
Source organism: Thermoanaerobaculia bacterium (assembly GCA_028066595.1). Lineage (GTDB taxonomy): Bacteria > Acidobacteriota > Thermoanaerobaculia > Multivoradales > J023 > JAUIJL01. The sequence continues at coordinate 105,928 of JALCBJ010000006.1, read as the reverse complement.
GGGTCCTTGATCGAGAGAGGCAGCTTCGTCCAGAACGGTTCTCCGAATTCGGCTCCGATGGTCAAGCCGAAATGCCGGGCACGGCCCTCCATGGCGGCACGGAACTCCGGACTGGAAACTTTGGTCGGTGTTCCCGCGGTGTCGCCGGTTTGCCGCCGGCCGGTATGGAGCTGGCTGGGATAGCAGGCCAGCGACGCCAGCTTCTTGTCCCACACCGACGAGACGTCGACCACGAAGCTGGGTTCGAAGGGGTCGTGCTGCATGTAGGAGAAGATCACTCCGGGGCGGTGTGCTCTACCGGTTTCCGGAGCCCTTTTGGCCAGGCCCGCGTAGAAGGCTGCATCTGCCACCAGGCGATGGCCGCGGCCGTGGTCGGGATGGCGGTCGTCGGGCGTCGGCCCGAGGAGGATATCGGGACGCAGGTCCCGTAGAAGAGCGATGATCTGATCCTCTTCTTCCAGGCCGTGGCGCAAGGCACCGTCGCCGCAGGCGAGGAAATCTACGCGGACCGCCCCGAGCGCCTCGGCGGCCGCCCGTGCCTCATCTTCTCGTTGCCCTGGAGTTCCGCGTGTCCCGGCTTCGCCTCGCGTCAGGTGGAGGATGCCGACCTTGCGTCCCTGTTCGGCCAGCAGGGCCACGGTTCCGCCGCAGCCGAGCTCCACGTCGTCAGGGTGCGCGCCTATGGCGAGGACGTCGAGCTTGGTCGTCATGGGTGAATCACCGACAGTTTTCTGGGGTCGAGATCGAGATCTTCCAGGAAACTTCGGGCCAGTGCGTCGCCGTAGCGAGCGTAGAAGAAGAGAGTGCTGATCTTGCGTTCTTGCAACGACCCCGCGGGCCGAAGCATCTGATGCAGCTTCTCGGCTCGGCGTAGCCAGACACCGTGGCGGTTGGCAACAGCGTTCCGTACCTTGCCACCGAAGATCTCCAGGCCCCTGTGGACCTGATCTTGGGTCTTCTTCCATGGCTTCTCGAGCGTCTGGTCGATCATCAGTACTTGCTCGCGCAGGGTAGCCAATGCCCGATCGATTTCTTCCCGTACGGGCCCCACCGGATCTTCCGAGAAACGCCGCGCGACGATCTCCTCGGGCGTCGAGTCGAGCAACTCGGTCAGAGGTAGGCCGAGCTCCTGCAGCCAGCTCGAGGACCGGGTGTCGAGAATCATGCTCTGTGGCCGCAAGGTGACCCATGGGGGTTCGATGCCTAGGGCCTCATAGCCCGGCGCCGCTTGAGCCAGGTACGACAGCTCACCCGGTCCGAGCACAAGCAGTGTGGAGCCGAGGACCGCGTCTTGAAGAGCCGGGCGCGCCAGAACGCCGGGGCTCACCGTGGAGGGGTTGTCGCGGATCGTCGACAGCAGCTCGGTCACAGACCAGGTGCCTTCCGAGCCCCGTAAACCGAAATGTTCGTCGGCGCGCCATTCAATACGGCGACGCTGCACGTGGTCGCCGATCTCGTCCTGCGTCGAATGCAACAGGAAGAGCGGCGACAGGCCGGGTTGGGGCGTGACCTGGAGAGGATGGCCGCGATCCTGAATCCTGGCGTCTCGGTCCGCGTAGGCTGCGTCGAGCTCTGCGCGCGCTTCGACGAGTCGCTCTAGGTAGGGCGCCTGCGCCTGTTTCAGCTCCGGGAGCATGGCGTCGAGGAACAGAGGAGCCCGGTCAGCGAAAATCTTTACCATCAGCCGGCTGAAAGCCTCGCCGAAGCGCGCGTTGGGGCGGTAGAACGCTCGCGCCGTCTGGATCCCCTCCGCCGCGCCGCTGCCCAGGAGTTCCTCGGCGCGTTCCATGGCCGATACCAGCGGCGGGCCGAACGTGCGCATGCCGACCGGCAGCAGTGGGTCGGGATCCTCCCCGAGGTCGAGGGTCTCCGGACCGGTGGGAGCGATGAAGCTGACGCGGGAGCTCTCTGCGAAATCGTGATCTTCCGTCGCAACCCAGAAGACGGCGACCGCAGGCACTCCGGCGTTCTCCAGAGCCTGTGCCCAGCGCACCGCGGCCACTGCTTTCGACAGCGTCATCAGCGGGCCACCCCAAAGACCGGGCTGCTGACCCGTTACCACCACGCGGGTTCGGGGATCGGCCAGCTTCCTCGCCAGCTCTTCGGCGCGGGGGTGTCCGTAGGCGTCGTTGGCGACTCGCAGGGCCTCGGCGAGAGCCGTGCGATCGGTCATGGGAGTAGCGCTCTCGGCCAACGCTTCGACGGCGCCGTCCGGGTCGAGGAAGCGCAGAGGCGCGAGTAGATCTCGGTCTTGTCCCAGCAAGTAGGCGGTGGGCAGGGGAGGCAAGCGTGCCGCCTTGGGGCATCGATCGCCCAGGAGCTCTACGTACTCGTAAGCGTTGCCGCTCCTCTCGGAGTCGGCGCCATGCCCGTCGGAAGGAGGATCGTCAATGCTTGGGCTTGTGGCCGACGAGGATGAGTCGTTCGCTGTCACGTCGGTAGGGTTCTCCGTCGAAGTTTCCGTACAGCGCGTCGACCTCGAGACCCGCCCATCTGGCACCGATGGTGACCTCGTCGCGATCGTAGGCGCGGACGCTTTCCAGATACGTCGCCGGCCGGCTGCCGGTCGCTTCGAGACGCATACGCTTGTTGATTCTGCGGTTTTTCTGGTCGTACCAGCGTTCTATGGTGACCCGTCGGCCACCTCGCTCCGAGACCTCTCTGGGCTTCAGGTCTTCCAAGACGCGTTCTCGGTTCAGGAAGTCGATCAGGAAGCGCCCTCTGGGGCGCAGCACACGGGTGATTTCCTCCAACACCTGGAAGTTCTCGCGCTCTCGTTCAAAGTAGCCGAATGACGTGAAGAAGTTCAGCACCCAGGTGAAGGACGCTGCACGAAACGGCAGGCAGCGCATGTCACCGGCAGCCCGAGGAAACGGCTCGGAGCGGGCGAGCAGGGTCATGGAAAGGTCCACGCCGTAGGTGACGAAGCCGCGCTTGCGGAGGGCCCGGGAATGGCGTCCCGCACCGCATGCCAGATCGAGTACCAAGCCATCGGCTCGCTCGCCGAGAGCCTGGGTGACGAAGTCGACATGACGCTGTGCCTCCCCCTCGTCTCGGTGCGAGTAGAGCTCCAGGTATTCTTCGCCGAACCACTCTTTGTACCAAGGCATGATCGTCCTCTTCGGGCGAGCAGGCTATCAGTCTTCGGGTACCATCCAAGTACCGATGATGACGGCGAATGAAGCCCGGAAGCTGCCTGTCATCCTGCGCCAGTTGCGCGAGCGCGCCCGGCGACGGCCGGCTGCGATCGCCCTGCCGGAGGCGACAGATCCTCGCATCCTGAAAGCTGCGGTCCGAGCCCTGGACGAAGATCTGGCACGGCCCGTGCTGATCGGCATTGCGGACGAGGTGCGCGCCGCTGCAGAAGAAGCCGGGGTCGTTCTACCGGTGGGCTTGCCGATCGCCGATCCGCTGCTCGATCCCGGTCTCGAGACCATGGCGAGAGAGTTGCAACGAGAGCAGGTGGCGCGGGGCCGACGGCAGCCCGCAGCGCTCGAGTCACTGTTGGAGCTGCTACGACGTCCCATGCCTTACTCATGCCTGCTGGCACGGCGTGGCCGCGGAGACGGCGGGGTCGACGGCGCGGTGATGGGCGCTGTGGCAACGACAGCCGAGACTCTCCGGGCGGCACTGCGTGTCGTCGGAGTCGATCCGCGATTCGGTGTAGTGACGTCGTGCTTCCTGATGGCGTTACCCGACGGCAGGACGCTCGTCTTTGCCGACTGCGGCGTCGTACCCGAGCCTGACGCGTCGCAGTTGGCGGACATCGCCGTGCAGGCGGCGGAAGCCTGCCGCAGATTGCTGCGGGAGGAGCCCAAGGTAGCTCTCTTGTCGTTTTCCACGAAGGGATCGGCGGATCATGCCGCCCTCGACGTGGTCCGCGAAGCTCTGGAGGAGCTGCAGCGCAGAGATCCTGACTTTGCGTTCGATGGCGAGCTGCAGGGGGACGCGGCGATCGTCGATGCAGTGGCACGACGCAAGGCACCTGGTAGCAAAGTGGCTGGCAAGGCCAACGTTTTGGTCTTTCCGGATCTCAATTCGGGTAATATCGCGTACAAGCTCACCGAGCGGCTGGCGGGAGCCCGCGCCATCGGACCGCTACTCCAGGGGCTCCGGCGTCCCATCCACGATCTCTCCCGTGGCTGCTCCATCGACGATGTGCTCGATGCCATGGCAATCGCAGCACTCGACGCCGCAAGACAGTGAAATCCGCGGAGAAGAACATGAAGGTCTTGGTCATCGGATCGGGGGGCAGAGAGCATGCTCTTTGTTGGAAGCTCCGCCAGAGCCCACTGGTAGAAGAGCTCTACTGTGCGCCAGGGAACCCAGGGATCGCCGAGATTGCCGATCTGGCTCCCATCCCAGCGGACGAGATCTACCAGCTGGCCGACTTCGCCACGGATCTGAAAATCGATCTGACCGTGGTCGGACCGGAGCTGCCGCTCACCCTCGGCATCGCCGACGAGTTCGCCAGCCGTGGCCTGGCGATCTTCGGGCCGAAACAGCAGGCAGCGGAGCTCGAAGGATCCAAGGTCTTTGCCAAGGAATTCATGAAGCGACATGGGATTCCGACGGCCGACTTCGCCATCGCCCACGACGCGGATGATGCGAGACAGCAGGCGGCGAGGTTCGGATTCCCGGTCGTCCTCAAAGCTGACGGCCTGGCGGCGGGAAAGGGTGTCCTCATCCCGAAGGACCAGCAGGAGCTGGAGCAAGCCGTCGCCACGTTCTTCGACGATCGTCGCTTCGGCGGCGCCGGAAACCGCGTGGTCGTGGAGCAGTGCTTGGAGGGCGAAGAAGTGTCCTTCACCTGTCTTTCCGACGGTCAATTGCCGCTTCCGTTGGCGACGGCCAAGGACTACAAACGATTGCTCGATGACGACATGGGCCCGAACACCGGCGGTATGGGCTCCCACAGTCCTGCCGGTGTCATGGCCTCTGGGGTCGGCGCGAAGATCCTCGATGACATCGTCCGGCCGACGTTGGCTGGGCTCGATCAAGAGAATCGCAGCTTCATCGGAGTGCTGTATGTGGGTCTGATGCTCACCGACGACGGACCCAAGGTGCTCGAATACAACGTTCGGCTCGGCGACCCGGAATGTCAGGCCTTGATGCTGCGCCTGGACACGGATCTCCTACCCATCTTGCACCAGGCGGCCACGGGGCGCTTCGACACGTTGCGACTGAAATTCCGCAAGGAGGCGTCGGCGCTATTGGTCTTGGCGAGCCAGGGGTATCCCGAGAAGCCGCGCCGGGGTGAGGTCATCGAGGGCCTGGACGGAGCTTCTGCCCACGAGGGCGTCGAGATCTTTCATGGCAGCACGGCCCTCAAGGGCGGACGGCTGGTGGCGGCCGGTGGACGCGTGCTCGGCGTCGGTGCGACCGGTCCGAGCCTTCGAGACGCGTTGCTCCGGGCGTACGGCGCCGCTCAGGAGATCAGCTGGCCGTCCAAGATCATGCGCCACGACATCGGCCGCAGGGTCCTGCTGCGCGGCTCTTCCTGAACCCTTCCTCGATGTCCGGTCCGGATGGCGGGTTTCGACTCGGGTTTCCGTAGTATTCTTCTACATGCACGACTCTCAAAGCCACTGGAGGCCCTTCATGCGCAGAGCTGTTTCCACGTTCATCGTCCTCACCTTGCTCGCCGTCGCCTTCGCGCCAGCGGCCTTTGCCAACGACAAGCCGCGCATCGCGGTGATGGAGTTCGAGAACAAGGCTGACAACCAGTACTGGTGGCGCGGCGGTGCCGCGGCCATTCAGGACGTCTTCGTAACGGAACTGGTGAAGAGCGGCAAGTACCGCGTCATCGACCGCGAGCGTCTGAATACCCTGCTGAGCGAGCAGAATCTGTCCACCGGCGGGCGCATCGACCCGTCCACTGCGGTGCGTGTCGGCAAGCTGATCGGCGTCGACTACTTCTTGGTCGGTTCGGTGACCGAGTACGGCAAGGAAGATCGCGGTGGTGGCGGATTCGGCGTCTCGGTCCGCAAGAGCAAGTTCACCGGAGCAGCCAATGCCCGTTTGATCGACTCCGAGACGGGTGAGATCGTCTGGGCCGACGAGGGGCGCGCCGAAGAGAGCAACTCGAAGGTGCGAGTGCGCGGCATCGGCGGCGGTGTCGACGACCAGCGGATGTTCGACAAGGTGATGAAACCGATCGTGCAGAAGCTGGCCGCGAGTCTCAAGGCAGCCGATATCTGAGCTCGGGCTGCAATCTGACATCGTGTAGCACGGGCTCTGACGCGCGCCTCGTGCTGGGTTCCTAGAAGGGCCGGTGTGTGGGTCTGTTGACACACCGGCCCGTCGTGCGTCTACGGTAGTCTGGCGCGGCCATGGCGAAGCACAGGCACGTTCTCGACCTGCTGGTGGAGCTTCAGGCGCTCGACAAGCTGCCGCGCGTCGGCTATTCGCTACGCGGCGTCGCCGAGCCCGAAAGCGTCGCGGAGCATGTTTTCCACTTGACGTTTCTGGTGTGGGCCTTGGGACGGGAGATGCCCGAACTCGATCTCTCCAAGGCCCTCGAGCTGGCGCTGATTCATGACCTCGCCGAGGTGCGGTTCGGAGACCTGCCTCGCACCGCCGCCCACTATCTACCGGCCGGTGCCAAGGCCGAGGCCGAGAGGGCGGCGTTGGCGGACCTGTTGGCGCCGCTTCCGGATGCTGGTCACCTCCTGGCCGAGTACCAGGACCAGGACAGTAGGGAAGCGCGCTTCGTGTCGGTGTGCGACAAGGTCCAGCTGCGCCTCAAAGCTTGGGTCTACGAGCAGTGGGGTTACTCGGCGCTGGGCGAGCTGACAGGCAACGGCCTCGACGATCTGGACGACGGCGGGTTCGAACCCGTTCGCCGCCTCGTAGAAGAGCTGCGTCATCGCCGAGACGCGGAGTAGCTGACCCTCGGTATGAGGGACAACCGAACAGGCCGCCCGCACGTGCGGACGGCCTGTTCGGTTGGCGTTCGATCAGTTCCGATCGAGCTCGAGCTCGACGGTGGTCCTCTCGCCCGGTGGCACCACGATCTCTTTGCGGTGCGTCTCGTAGCCAGGGCGCACGAGCTCGATCACGTGATCGCCCGGTTCCACCACGATCCCGGCGCTCAGCTGACCGATCTCGGCAGCAGTGCCGAGGAAGTGGCCGTCGAGATAGATGGCGGCGTCGGCCGGCAGTACCGAGACGTACAGGCGTCCGACGTCGGCGTCTGCAGCGACCGTCGGGCTGCTGCTCGACCACGCTTCGCCGGCGGTGGCCTCCTGGGCGCGTGCCGCCTCTTCTTTCTCGCGATTTCGTGCGATGCGCGCATCGCGTCGCTCGGTGGAGGTCGGGCCGTAGTCGTCTGGATGAGTCGACGGGCCGGTCCGCATCCTGTCCTCGATGTCGATGACGATCCCGGGATAGATGCTGACCTGGCGAAACAGCGTTTCGTAACCTTCGGCGTAGATCGCGAGGTCGTACGTACCTTTCTCGAGCCAGAGGTAGCTCGGGAAGCCGTCGTACTCGTCGGCGATACCGATGTACTGCCCATCGAGATAGATCTCGGCTTTTTCCGGCCTCACGTCGAGGTCGAGGGCACCCCAAACGTCGTCGTTGTAGCGATTGGACTCGACGTAGACGGTGGGCCACCAGGGCCAGTACCAACGATAACTGCACCAACCGTAGTAACCGCCCCAATAGTGGCCGCAATAGTAGTGATGGCGGTAGCTTCCGTAGTAGTAGCGGTGACGATCTCTGCGATGGTGGTAACGATTTTCTTTGCGCCGCTCTTTGCGGCGGTGCTCGTCATAGGTGCCGTTCCATCGCCGATCATCTTCGTACGTTCGCCTGTTGCGGTAGCGATCCCCGGAGTCGGGCTCACGCACCGGCGTCGGCCAGGTGCCGACCCGCCAGGCGTCGCGGTTCGAGGTCCCACCGGAGGGACGCGTCCCCCGGCTGCTCGTGGCGCCGGGGTGAGAGTCCCGATACACATGGCGCTCGGCGGTACGGGAGCTGCGGCTACCCGACTCACGGGCCGGCGACTCTCGGCGTGGCCGGTTGGCCGAACGCGTTGGCGCATCGGAAGAGCGTCTCGGAGCTGGGCTCGATTTCCGTGCTGGGGGCGACGACCTCCTGGGCGGAGGACTCGATTTCCGGGCCGGGGATGATGACTTCGTCGGTGGAGGACTCGACTTTCGCGCCGGGGGCGAGGAGGCTCGAGAGCCGGACCGCTCCGACTGGCGCTGTTGCACCTGCTGTCCCTTCTCTCGGGCGTCGGCGGGCAGGGCGCTGAGGGCCGGGATCCCGATCATCAACGTACCGAGCAGCAGATTGCCGACGCGCCGCGGCCGGCGTCTGTTGGCGTGCCGGGCTCGAGCAGCTGATCCGGCGACGTCACTCGCCTTCCAGCCCTCGTGCCCGTAGGCGGTCGTTTGAGGGTGGTTCATGGTTGGTCTCCTCTATCTTCTTGTGTCGCGTCTTCTACCGTGGGGCCCGCAGTGAACGGCATCGCTTCCTGCGACAGCCGGTCCCGCCAGCCACGATGGAGACCCTGGATGTAATGCCATCGAAAGAGCTCGTCCCAGAGTTGGGACATGCCCGGAAACTCCACGGGACTGAAACGCAAGGAGCGCGCCAGCCATTCTCTCACCAGCTGGCGCCACCGTGGCGGCGAGGCCGGTGGGCCCTCGGGGCCGAGACCGAGAAACGGTCCCAGCTCCGGGTGCAGACGGTGGAAGACGACGGCTGAATAGCCTGCCTTCTCCTGGCGTGTCGTGAAGCGTCCCAGGTCGGTCGGGTGATCGTGCCGCGCCACTGCGTTTGGCTCGTACACGATACGCAGCCCGGCGCGGGTCAAGCGATAGGAAAGCTCGATATCTTCCCAGGCGGGATAAGGGAATCCCAAGTCGAAGGGCTCGTCGAGAAGCGCCTGACGGGGCAATGTGAGATTCGACGTGTAGAGGAAGTTGAAAGGCACATTCTCAGGGTCGTCGATGAGGGCGTAGCCGAACTGCAGTCCGTATTCGTTGATGTAGCGCAGAAACGGGTTCTGGCGCATACGTTCGTGCCAGCAGGTGTAGCCGATCACCGCCAGGGATTGACCGGCATCCAGCTGCTGGCGTCGCCGCTCGTACGCATGGTGATGTGAGGCGAGCCATCCGGTGTCGGGGACAGTGTCGTCACCCAGAAAGGCCAGTCGATCACCGAGGGCATGCGTCACTCCCCAGTTTCTGGCCTTCGCCGGGCCGGCGTTCTCTTGGCGGTAGATCCTGATCGGGATGTCGAACTCACCACGGTGCGCCTCCAACCAGGGCCAAGTGCCGTCGGTGGAGCCGTCGTCCACCACCACCACTTCGAAGGGCGGCACCCCATGGTTCCTGGCGGGACCCTGGGCAGCGAGAGCTGCAAGCACTTCCGGGAGCACGTCGAGGCGATCGCAGGTCGGGATGACGACACTGTAGGTGATGGTATCGGGCTGGCTCACAGGTTGGATTCAGAAGGTCTTCTGGTGAGTGGATCGGCGAAGGGTGGTCGAGAATCGCGTGAGATGCGATGGTCGTGGGTTTGGGCGCCCGCGAAGATTGTGATGGGATCGACGAATAACCCACCTTACCGTGCGTAGAAGTGGGTGTGGAAGCGACGATGACACTCCCCCGTACCCTTGGCGGTGCCGAGGCCGACGCGCCCGCGCAATCCGTCCAGCCCCCCGCGAAAGACTGCGATTTCGGCAGCCATTCGACCGATCGTGATCTGGTCGTTCGTGCCCGCCGAGGCGATCACTCGGCCTGTGAGGAGCTGGCTCGCCGTCACCGCCAACCTGCCTACTTCTTTGCCCTACAGCTGCTCGGAGACCCAGACGACGCCCTGGACGTAGCCCAGGATGCCATGCTGCGGTTCTTCACCCATCTCGACCGTTTTGATCCTCGCCGTCCCGTGCGGCCATGGCTCTTCCGAATTGTTCGCAATCGGGTTCTCGACCTCTTCCGTCGTCGCAAGGTACGCAAGCACGACTCCATCGATGCTGCCGCCGACGACGAGGAGCGTCCCGATCTGCAGCTGATCGACGAGAGCATGGATCCGGAGGGTGATGCGCGCGATGCCCAGCTTCGCCGTACCATCTTCGCGGCGTTGGGCGAGCTCACCCACAACCAGCGCGAAATCCTCGTGCTGCGGGACTATCAAGATCTCGCCTACTCCGAGATCGCCGAGACCCTGGAAATCCCCATCGGCACCGTCATGTCCAGGCTACACGGCGCCCGCAAACGACTACGCCAGGTGCTGGGGGAAGACCTCCAGGGCCTGCTCTGCTAGGAGGGGACGGCCATGACGGCTCCCTCTGACAAGACGACGCAACCATTCGACGAAGATCTCATTTCCGGCTATCTCGACGGTACCCTGGGCCATCGTCAGGCTCAGCGAGTGCGTCTTCTGATCGAGGAGAACGGCGACGCTCGCCGCCTCTATCAGGAGCTCAGAGCGCTGCGGCAGGCAACACTCGCCACGCGCTTCGAAGCACCCGGAGACGACGTTTGGCCCGAGTTACCGAAGACGCCCACCAGCCGCTTCAGCCGCCGCGTCGGCTGGCTCGTGCTGTTGTCTTGGCTGACCGTGATGGTAGTGATGGCGCTGTGGTCCCTATTCCAGGCCACTGGCGACCCGCTACAGATCCTCCTCGTCTTGGGACTACCTGGAGCCTTCGTGCTCCTGTTGGTTTCGGTGTTCATCGATCGCTTGCGCGACCCCGACGAAAAGCGATATAGAGGAGTCTTCCGATGATCATCGCCACCACGAGCAACTTGCCCGACCGGCCGATACTACGCACACTGGGGCTGGTGCGTGGAACCTCTGTTCGCGGAAGGCATATCGGGCAGGACCTGATCGCTCACTTGCGAAATGCCGTGGGTGGCGAGATTCACGAATACACCAAGATGCTTTCCGAGGCTCGCGAGCAAGCGCTCGATCGGATGATCGAAGAGGCGCGTGAGCTGGGCGCCAACGCCATCGTCGGCATGCGGTTCACGACCTCGAGCCCGACCCCGGGCTCCTCGGAAGTCCTGGTCTTCGGCACGGCGGTGGTCGTGGCCGAGCCGAGGCTCGACTCGGAGACAGTGCAAGATATGCGTGCGCCAGAGGGCGGTACCCCAGCCGAAAGCGTCTCGTAGCTTCGGACATGCCCGGGCTCAGACCGAAGAAGTCGATCATCGTTTCCCCGTCCGGCGCTCTGCATCGGTGGTGCACTGTTCGAGCTGCCGACCCTCGGGTTGAGGCGGCCTCGGCGAAGACGGGGCGCGACTGATTGTCTGACGCGCGGCAGCTGGTTGCCGACATCGAACGCTTCGTGCGCGATGCCGAAGGCAGCTTCGAGGTCCTTGCACACCGTGCCTTTGCCCTGCAATACGCTCGGGTCGAGCCTTTTCGGCGGCTGTGCGGCGCGCGCGGCGTCGATCCCCAGACGATGGGCGATTGGCGCGCGATCCCTCCCGTGCCGACCGCAGCCTTCCGCAGCTTGGCGCTGCATGTCGAGCCTGCACGCGAGCTGTTCCGCTCCAGTGGAACCACCGGCGGACCCGGCTCCCGTAGTGTTCATCACCACCCGTTTCCTCACCTCTATCGGGCTGTCATCGACGCGTCCTTCTCCGGAGCCTGCTTGCCTGAGGACGACCGCCGGCCCATCCTGTCGCTGGTGCCGTCGCGCGACCAGGCACCCGACTCTTCTCTGGGCTTTCATTGTGATCACGTCCTGCGTTCTTGGGGTGCCGAGGGGAGCCTCAGTGCATTCTGCGACCGAGGTGTCGACATCGCTGCGGCGCTGGCTTTCCTCCGCGACGCCGACCGCCAGCCAGTGACCATCCTGACCACCGCGTTCGCTCTGGCCCAGCTTCTGGAGGCACTGGAAGGTCTCGGGGGCGTGCGACTGGCGGCCGGTTCGACGATGATGGAGACCGGAGGCTTCAAGGGTAGGCGCAAGGAGCTGTCTCGGCCCGAGCTGCTGCTCGGTGTGGAACGATGGCTGGGTCTACCTGCGGATCGTGTCGTGCGTGAGTACGGTATGACCGAGCTGACCGGGCATGTCTATAGCGATGTGCTCCACGGCGGCGACCCGGATGTCTTTCGGGTACCTCATTGGATGCGAGTTCGCCTGCTCGACCCAGTCTCCTTGCACGAAGTCCCACGCGGCGAAGAAGGGCTAGTGGCGGTCGTCGACCTCGCCAACGTGGGCTCGGCGCTCCATGTCGTGAGCCAGGACGTGGGTACGAGCGGAGAAGACCTGGGCCATGACGGCGCGCATTTCCGTCTCGTGGGTCGCGCGGCGGGAGCCGACCTGCGCGGCTGCTCACTCACGGTCGAGGAGCTGACAGGTTGAATGGCCTCATCCACGAGCAGATCTGCTCGTCGGAATGGGGTGGGACGATCTGTTAGCATTCGGCCCCGCCCCGCGGCTCCCCGCCCATCCCCTCACCCGAATCGAGGCCCATTCGCCCATGAAGATCGAAGCGCATACGGAAGGAGACGTACGGATCTTGGCTCTCGACGGACGCCTCATCGCCGGTACCGGTGACGTGGTGTTGCGCGACGCCATGAATCGTGTCGTGGCCGAGGGTTGGACCAAAGTTCTTCTCGACTTGTCGAGGATCAAACGGATCGACTCCGCGGGGATCGGAGAGCTGATGGCGAGCCGCAAGCTGGCGCAGCGTTTCGGCAGCGAGATCAGGCTCCTGAACGTCGAGGGACAGGTGCACCACATCCTCGAGATGGGCCAGCTGCTCCCACTCTTCACCATCTACTCGGACCAGGAAACGGCGGTCGCTGAGTTCTCGTCCGCCGAGGCGAAAGCGGACGCCTGATCGCGACGGGTGCCTCGATTTCTGCGGGCCGGCCCCAGGCGGCCGCTACGAGACCGAGATCGCGAGAAACAGAGTTCGTTCGGCGACGCACACGTCGGAGGAACCGCCGTCTCGGGCTGAATGACCGGGTCTCGGACCCGTTACGCTATACGGGTCGGCCCACCGTCGAAGGCGTTCCGTACCCAGGCGGCGTGCTTCTCGACGTCTTCGTCTCGATTCCACGCGTCGATCAGCCACTTCACGGAGAGGATCTTGGCGAGGGCGTCGAGCCTTGCCGAGCACGACGCGTCGAACGGCAGGTCGTAGTGGTGCAGCACCTCGTCGACGAAGCTCCATCCTCTCCACATCGTGGCCACGACGAAATCCAGCACCGGATCGCCGAGCGCGGCGTCACTCCAGTCGATCACCCCGCGGAGCCTGCCAGAGCTCCGCTCGACGATGATGTGGTCCGGACAGAGGTCGTTGTGGATGAATCGATCCGGACCCTCGTGCTCAGGAGGGAGTGCCGGGCCCGCCTCGATCCAGGCGCGCGGCCGAGCCGGCAACGGCTCGATCTCACCACCTCGGTAAGTAGGCCGAGCGTCTCCTCGTACCGCTCCCGGCACGTTTCCTCCTCCCGATCGAACCCCGCGTCTCGCGCCGCAGGCCGCGGAATGGAGTGAACCGCCGTCAGCGCCCGGCCGAGATCGGCGGCGAGTTCTTCAGACTGCGCCGCCCGAGGGTCGTCAGCACTCATCCCGGGAAGGAGTCGATGCCCGAAGAACCTGTAGGGAAAGTCCGGTCCGGGCTCTCCCCAGAGCGTGATGCGAGGCACGGCGACATCGGAGCCGAGAGCCGAGCTCACGAAGCGGAGGATCGCGTCCTCACGGTCCAACCGCTCCGCTACCTCGCGCTGGCGTGGGAAGCGCACCACGGTTTCCGCCACGAGATAGGCGTCGTAGTCCCACCCCGACCCGAGATACTCCACCGAATCAGGCGTGAGCCGCTGGAAGTGACATCTCAGGGTCCGAATCACGGCCCCCGCGTCGAGATCGCGATCGGTATCCCACGGCTCCGTCACGCTGAATCGCCTGATGCGAGCCGCACCTCGAAGACCGCGTGGTCGGTGAACGCCATCGCGGCGATCACGGCGTCATGGTCTGCGGCGTCATGGTCGAATCTGCTCAACACCCCTCCGGCACCGTCGAGCAAGCCACAGGGCCTTCGGAGCAGATGACGGAAAGGTCGAACTCCTAGGAAATCCATCTCGAACTCGACATGCGAGGTCATGGTGTGTTGCGCGGCAGAGTGCGAGAGCCGCTCCTCGAGAGCCGCTCCTCGAGAGCCGCTCCT
>JALCBJ010000006.1:0-91684 GCA_028066595.1 Thermoanaerobaculia bacterium | reverse complement strand
GCGCGGCAGAGTGCGAGAGCCGCTCCTCGAGAGCCGCTCCTCGAGAGCCGCTCCTGATGATACTTGGCGTGATCGGCCACACCTTGCCGCTCGAGGGACGTGTGGTCGCGCCTTCCCGGGGTGGCCAGGTGTGAGACCGCGCGAAACGTCGACGTGTTGTGCGGTTTGGAGATCGAACCGGCTCGTCGGATCCCGAAACCGGACACGGTGGTCGGCCGCCGATGTGGGAATACACTGGAACCGTGCGCTCTCGTCGGTTGGCAGGCGAATTGCTGGGAGCGTTCGGTAGCGTCGAGCCGACCATCTCCTGATCTCAGCTGGAGCCGTCCATGTCCGCACTGGTTTCCGAGTTCCGTTACGCTTTCCGGAGCCTGCACCGCCGCCCGGGCGCAGCGCTCGTCGTCATCCTGACGTTGGCACTGGGGTTGGGCGTCAACGCCACTTTTTTTTCCAGCTTCCATGCCATGGTGACCCGGCCGCTTCCTTTCGAGGATCCTGAGCGGCTGGCATTGGTGACGCAATCGAAGCCCGAGACCGGGCAGACATATTTTCAGGTCTCGCAGGGCAACTTCTTCGAGCTGCGGGATCAACTGACCTCGTTCCAACGGATCGAGGCGTACACCGGCGCCGAGTATCAGATCGAGTCCCTGAGCGGAGTTTCGGGGAAGGGAGCCGAGCGGGTCGGAGGTGCTTACGTGTCCGCCGGCCTGTTTCCCATGCTCGGCGTGAAGCCCGCCCAGGGACGCACCATCGAGCCCGCGGACGACATGCCCGGTGCGGCGCCGGTGGCGGTGCTGTCCGAACGGCTTTGGCGTCAGAGTCTGGGTGGCGACCCGGACGTCGTGGGCCGACGACTCGTCATCGATGGTCAGCCTCACGAGATCATCGGCGTCATGGAGCCGGGTTTCCGGTTTCCCTTGAACCACGACCTGTGGACGCCGCTACAGCTGGACCGGGTGAACGCATCGAGAGCTCGCGGAAGGTTGAACCTGGAGGCTCTCGGTCGGCTGGCGCCGGGCGCAACGGTCGAACAGACGCTGTCAGAGGTTCGCCAGCTCGGATCGCGCCTCGAGCAGCGGTATCCCGAGACCAACCGCGGCTGGAGCTTTCATGTCCGAGAGCTTCACGAGGCATGGCTGCCACCGGTTACCCAAACGGCGTCATGGGTCATGCAGGTGTTGGTCTTTCTGGTTCTCTTGATCGTGTGTGTAAACGTCGCCAACATGGTGCTGGCGCAGGCCACGGCGCGGAGCCGCGAGACGGCGCTTCGCACTGCTCTCGGTGCCGGCAAGTTTCGGCTGCTTCGACAGGCCGTTGCAGAAACGTTGCTACTCGCGTTGGCAGGCGGCGGGCTGGGTCTCCTGCTCACGGTGTGGCAAGGGGATTGGCTGCAGCGGATCTCGCCGATCGAGATTCCTTATTGGCTTGATTTCCGCATCGACTCCACCGTCGTGGCCTATACAGGACTGAGCACCGTGTTCGTCGCGTTGTTTCTGGGACTGCTTCCATGGCTGCAGCGGCAGGAGGCTGGCGTGGCCGATGAGCTGCGGGGCGGAGGGCGTGGAGACTCGGGCACTTCCGGTGGACGCCTGCGACGGACGCTCGTGGTGGTGGAATACGCCATGGCGGTGGTGGTCCTCGTCGGTGCCTTTCTCATGGTTCGCGCGTACCAAGAGGTACGGCAGCGCGATCCGGGCTTCGAGGTCGATGGGCTGATGACTGCCAAGCTCCATTTCGCCGACGATGTCGATACCCAGCGTGGACTCGAATTCCTCGAGCGCGCGATCGATCGTCTGGCGGGCGCACCGGGGATCGAATCGGTGGCGGTCGCGGGCAGACTGCCGATCAGTCGCTACGGTGTCATCGTCGCCTCGCTCGACGTGGCAGATCGAACCTTCGAGCCGGGCGAGGAGCCCCGTGCGAGCCTGGCTGCGGTCTCTACCGCGTACTTTCACACCCTGGATATCGAGCGACGTCAGGGCAGACTCTTCGACCGGACTGAAATGGAGCAGGGCGCCGAGGTCGCTTTGATCGACGAAGGATTGGCGACGAATCTGTGGCCGAATTCCGACCCGATCGGAAGGCGCATTCGCCAGCAGCGGGAAGGATCGCCTTGGCTGACAATCGTCGGTACCGTTTCGAGTGTCGATCCGGGGGAGATGCTGGCCGGGATTGATGCAAATCCACCGAATCAGGTGTACGTGCCCATGTCGCTCTCTATGACGGGCGAAGCGACAGGCTGGGGTCCGGTCACCCAAAGTCCCACGCTCGTCATGAAGAGCGCTCTTGCACCACATGCCGTTGCCGACTTGGCACGCCGCGAGCTGGCGGCGCTCGATTCGTCGGTCCCCGTGTACCACGTCATGACCATGGGCCGTGTGCTCGATCAGCACTACTTCGCTCAGCACATCTGGGGCGTGATGTTCTCCGTGATCGCCGTCGTCGCCCTGCTGATCGCTGCCGTGGGAGCCTACGGTGTCACCGCCTATTCGGTCGCCCGTCGGAGGCGTGAGCTCGCGATCCGCCTCGCCCTGGGTGCCGCACCCACGGAAGTGCGGCAATCCGTTGTACGTCAGGGATTGGGACTCGCGTTCTGGGGCCTGGCCTTGGGATCGCTGGGAGCCGTGCCGCTAGCTTTGTCCTTGAACCGGCTGTTGCACGGCGTCTCGCCGTTCGATCCGGCCATGCTCCTGGGGGTCGTGGCGTTGTTGCTGACCCTGGCCGCCGCTGCCAGCGCGGTGCCCGCTTGGCGGGCGGCGGGAGTCGATCCTGCTGTGGCGCTACGTGACGAGTAAGCGCGCTGCGTGTGTCCGGGCCTCGGCCGCCTACCTGGGAGGTGGCAGGCCGTCAGGTCTTGTGGACGCCTCGACTGAGCATCCGTAGCCTGCCCGGCGAGATCCCGATGGTGCGTCGTACCAGGTGGGTGAAGTGGCTCTGATCGGAGAAGCCGGCCTCGAACGCGATGTCGGCCAGAGGATCGTCGGTTTCTAGGACTCGCCGCAGCGCGTGGTCGAGACGGAGGCGCCGATGGTAGGACCCTAAAGGTCGACCGAACCGGTGACGAAAGGTACGCGCGAGGTGGATCGGATGGACGCCGGCATCCTCGGCGAGCTCGGCCAACGCGAGGCGCGAGCCGGTCTCGTCGTGCAACCGGTCGCGGACTCTACGGAGCCACCCCGGCTCGATCCGGCCGTGCTTTTCCTCGAAGGATTCGGCCGCCTCGGCGACGAGGTCGTAGACCAACGATTCCAACGACAGCTGGTCGGCGTCGTCGCCGAGCTGCATCTCGGCTCGCAAGCGGTGACTGAGCGCCACCACCGTCGCCGAGCGGCCTCGTCTGTATTCCTGGCTGGGTAGTCCACCATCCGCCAGCTCGTCTAGAAGCTCTTCGGGAATCTCGAAGGTGAGTGCCTGGACCGTCGTGTCGCCTGTCCAAAATCGGTGGGCTGCACGGGGTGGGCGCCAAGAGCAGTCTCCGACGCCGAACTCGATGGTCTCGCCGCGACGTTCCTCCTTCGACTGTCCGTCGAGCATCAGGCAACCGTAGCTGCCATCGTGGCGATGCCAGGGAACCGAGAGGCCCGGCTCGAAGAGTTTCTCGTCGACGAGGATGTCGCCGATATTCACCATCGTCATGGACTCACTATATAGCGCGCTAAGAATCTACAAGACCGTACTGAGGGTGGCTGACTACAGTTCGGGCATGAAAGAAACACCCCGCTCCTGGCACATCGCTCAATTCAATATCGGCCGTGTTCGAGCGCCGCTCGACAATCCGAGCATGGCCGGTTTCGTGAATCAGCTCGACGCCATCAACGCGATCGCGGACGCCGCTCCGGGTTTCGTCTGGCGCCTACAGAACGAGGACGGTGACGCGACCTCCTTTCGCCCGTACGACGACGACTCGATCCTCGTCAACATGTCGGTCTGGTCGAGCATCGAAGCGCTCCACGACTACGTCTATCGTAGTGTGCACGTCGGGCCTATACGCGATCGCAAGCAGTGGTTCCTGCCCCTCGACCGACCCCACCAAGCCCTCTGGTGGATTCCTGCAGGGCATATCCCGACGGTCGAGGAGGCCGTCGAGCGTCTCGAATTGATCCGGCATAGAGGGCCGAGTCCGCAGGCGTTCACGTTTCAGAAGCGCTTTCCGCCGGCGACGGAGTGAGGGCTCAACGCCAGTCGCGCCAAGACTCAGCTACGGTTCGAGCCGACTCGCCTGCCACTCTCCTTCGGGACCCATACGGAACAGCCGTCGGTCGTGCAGTCTCGCAGTCGCAGCCTGCCAGAACTCGACCTCTGTGGCCACCAAACGGTAGGCGCGCCAGGTGTCTGGACGCGGGATGTCGTCGTCGCCTCCGAAGCGTTCTTGCACTTCATCGTAGCGAGCGACGAGGTCGTCGCGAGATTCGAGAGGTCGGCTCTGGTGGCTGGCCCACACAGTGAGCTTGCTGCGCCGGGGACGGTCGCCGAAGCACCGATCGGCGTCCGCCGGCGAGGCTTCCTCCACTCGGCCGCGAATGCGTACCGAGCGGTCCAGCAGACCCCAATAGAACGTCAGCGCGGCGTTCGGGTTGGTGGTGAGCTGGCGGATCTTGACCGACCGTGAGTCGGTGGCGAAGAGGCAGCCAGCCTCGCCGACCTCGCGGACGATGACCATGCGTGCATCTGGCCGGTCGTGGTCGTCGATGGTTGCCAAACAAGCGGCGCCGACGTAGCGAACCTCCGGGTGTTCGCGGGCTTCGGCGTACCAGGCGGCCAAGAGCTCCAGAGGACCTTGCTCGACGGAGTGCTTCATCTGGTGATTGTGCCAGAGCAGAACCTTTCGGCCTCCGGTTCGTCCAAGAAGGCAAGAGAACTTCTTGTCGACGACGGGAGCTTGCCGTGAGTTCCATCCTGCACGACGTTCGATTCGCTTGCCGAAGCCTGGCCCGCCGGCCTGGCTTCACGATCATCGCGCTCGTCACCCTCACTCTGGGCCTGGGCGCCAACGTTGCAATTTTCAGTGTCGTGCAGGGTGTAGTGCTACGTCCACTGCCCTATACCGACGCGGAGCGTCTGGTGCGCCTCCAGCCGGACTCGCTGTTTCCGTCGAACCTCGAAGAGGCTCTCTACCTCGACGAGCATGCTCCGACGCTCGCCGGCGTAGCAGCTTGGGGACGGTCGCTGTTCTTGCTCGAGACCGACGATTCACCGCCGGAAGAGCTGCGTGGCGCCGTAGTCGACCCACATCACTTCTTGGTGCTCGGAGCACCGCCGGCGCTCGGTCGGGGATTCGAATCCCGCGACGGATTGGAGGGCGCCGAGCCGGTGGTGGTGCTCGGATATGAGCTGTGGCAGCGTCGCTTCGGTGGCGAGGAGAGCGTGGTAGGCCAGCAGGTGCAACTCAGTGGTCGGGCCCGGACCGTGGTGGGTATTCTCGGGCCGCATCATCAGCGGATCGAGGAAGATTGGCAGGTCTGGGCTCCCATGGTGCGCGACGTCGCGAGCTTCGGCGGTCGACCCCTGGCCATCAACGCGCGCTTGGCGGACGGAGCCTCGCTCGGCTTGGCGCAGGACGAGGTTCGGACGCTGATGGCGCGTTTCTGGACGGAGCGCGGGCGCGAGGTGTCCGCCGCCCATGTGGCGTCCGTCGCACTGGTGCCGCTGCGGACCTGGCTGCTGGGCGATGCCGATGTGCGTTTGATGCTGCTCCTGGCAGCGGTCGGCTTGGTGCTGTTGATCGCCTGTCTCAATGTTGCCAATCTCCTGTTGGCGCGAGGTGGTTCGCGACGCCAAGAGCTGTCGGTGCGGGCGGCGTTGGGCGCAGAGCGCGGTCGGTTGGTGCATCTGTTAGTCACGGAGAGCTTGGTGCTCGGAGTCGTCGGCGGAGGGCTTGGACTCGTGCTCGGAGCTGGGTTGTTGCGGCTGGGGCTTCCCCATCTACCAGCCGACCTGCCGCGGACCGCAGAGATCGGTCTCGATGCGGGCGTCTTTGCCTTTGCTGCGCTCGTATCACTGCTGGCGTCGGCGCTGTTCGGTCTTCTACCGGCGTGGAGATCGTCGGAGGGAGTGAGCGAGCTGCGCAGCCGTGGTTTCGGTGGTAGATCGTGGTTGGGCTCGGCTCTGGTCGCGGGCGAGGTGGCTCTGGCGTTGACCGTCGTCGTCGTCGCCGGTTTGATGACCAAGAGCTTCTTGCAACTCGAGCGCGTCGATCCCGGGTTCGACGCCGAGGGTGTGATCGCGGTGCGGCCATCACCTCCCTCGGACCGCTACGACTCGCCGGAGAAGATCGTCGAGTACTACCGGCTGGTCACAGACCGAGTTGCTGCCGTACCGGACGTCGAGCAGGTGGGAGCCATCCCGTTTCTTCCGATGACGCCGGGTGGCGCTTGGGCGATGTATCGCACCGACGATACGCGTGCCATACCCGCGGACGGAGATTTGCCCGGCACCTCGATGCGTGTGGTGACCGAGGACTACTTCGAGACGATGGGAGTCTCGCGGTTGGCAGGAAGGTCGTTCGAGCCGCAAGACGCAGCTGGACTCCCCGTCGTGGTTGTGAACCAGACACTCGCGGAGGCCGCATGGCCCCGGCTCGGCACCCTGGAAGAAGTCGTGGGCAGAACCCTTTTCCTCGGTCGCGACGAGCCAACGGCCCTCGAGGTCGTCGGAGTGGTGGGCGACGTGCGTCAGAGCCGCCTCGATGAGCCCGCATTCGCCGAAGCCTACATGCCCTTCTCCCAGAATCCTTGGAGGCGAATGTACGTTGCTGCTCGTCTGATGGAGGACGTGGATCCTTCGAGCCGGGCTGCCGCCGTCCGGGATGCGGTGCTCTCCGTCGACCGCGATGTCGCCGTGTCCGCGGTCGTACCCGTGAAAGAGCTCGTAGGCGCCACCTCGGCTGGCGCTGCGTTTCTCGCCGCGCTGCTCTCCGCGTTCGGCATGTTGGCGCTGATCCTCGGGGTGGTCGGGGTGTACGGCGTGACGGTCCAGGCGGTGCTGGGTCGCCGTCGTGAGACGGGTATCCGTATGGCTCTGGGTGCCCGCCGCGTGGACGTGCTGCGCGGCATCATCGTTCGCGGACTGCGGCCCGTGGCCGTGGGTCTCGTGCTGGGCGCGGTAGGTGCGCTATCGGCCGGCCGATTCGTCCGCGGGTTGCTCTTCGAGGTCGTCGCGGCCGACACCGCGGTGCTGACCGCCTCTGTGGTGACCCTGGCGGTGGCGGCGGGCATGGCGCTCGTGATGCCGGCGTACAAGGCGTCTCGCACCGATCCCATGGTGACCCTCCGGGAGGAGTGAGGGCCCTTGCAGTCCGTGGTCAACCGAACGACGACCTGGACAGCCGTTCTTGCGCCAACCGACGGAAGAGCAGATCGTCTTCGTCCTGAACGGCTTCGGGGTCACTGCCAGGTCCCGTTGCGGCCACCAACTCGGCGTAGGCTCGACGAGCGGTGTCGACGAGGCCGATCGACTCGGCGGTGCGCGCTTTGACGAACAGCTCGGCGGGCGTGGCGCTGTAGGGCTCCGAGCCACCAGCTCGGAGGAGAAGGTGGTGGGCGTCTACCTCACGGCCGAAGGCAGCGAAGAGAGCCGCTACCCGGCGGAGTAGCTTCGGAGCGGCGGTGAGTTGAATATGGGCCTCGAGAGTTCGCAGATCAGATGATGCCGCTGCGACGCCCGGCGCGAGTAGCATCGCGGTCCAGCGCAGAGCGTCATCGTCCAAGAGCTCACCGCGCTCGTGGAGCGCCTTCCAAAGTACTGCGGCTTCGCCACGCTCTCCGCGTGCGGACAAGAGCGCAGCGCGCGCGCGCAACGCGGATGCAGGCTCGCGCCGGATGTCTGCAGGCTCTCCCGCGTCCACCAACTGGTCGACCCCACGCCAGTCCTCGAGCTCGACCCGCAGCTGAATCTCCAGGTCGCGTAGTCGACCATCGCGTCCCGGCTCGGCCGAGAGACGATGAAGGCGCGCGGCCGCTTCGTCTTGGTTGCCCGACGAAACCAGCGCTTCCACCAACGCCACGCCGGCCGCTTGCTGGCGGTCTCTGACCTGAGACTCGGAGTAGCTTCGTCCGTAGGGCGCAATTCCCTCGGCCCGGTCTGCTGCTGCCTGCAGCCACTCGACGCCACGTCCTTCGAGGTCGGCGGTGGCGGCGAGCGCTGCCGCGGCGACCCGGATCTCCTCTGCGGTGACCTCGACCTGTTTGCGCGGCGGCCAGAGCCGGAGGAAAGAGGAGGTCTCTCGGCTCGAGGAGCGGTCCGACTCTTCGTACGCCCAGTCGAGCCATTGGACAGCACCGGTCAGATCTCCCTCCCACAACCTTGCCACGGCCTCCCGACCGAGGGCAGCGGGCGCGGAGTCCACCGCCGAGATCCGTAGATCGCCGCCGGTCGCCGTGATGAAGATCTTTCCGACCCCGCCGCCAGGCTCCAGATCGAGGCGATAGCCGAGGTGAGGAGCACCGTTGACGTCGATATCTGCCGGGCGGTCGAGGGAGCTCAGCCGAGAGAGGTACTCCCCGGTGCCGCTACGTTGCAACCGCAGACTTTCCCGCGGGTGGAGCTCATCGGCGAGCTCGCCTCCCCGGCTCAGTGACGCCAGCAGGCGAAAGAGTGGCGTCTTGGGATCCTCGGGATGGAGAGATGTGACGTCGAAATCCGCCGGCAGCAAGACGGAGAGATCTGGAGAGTGGCTCGCTGAGTCCTCGGCTGGACCGGGCGTCTCAGCTTCCGACGCCTGGGCAGTGGCGGTCGATAGGGTGTGCTCGTCCGACCCGCTCGACCCGCTTTCCAAGCGAGCCAGCACGTCCTTGAGCCGGGGGTCGTCGGGCGCCGAGCGCTGCGCGTCCCGTAGCCGCTTCCGTGCAGGCTCCAGATCCAGACCCGGTCCGGCGAAACGGCCGAGTCCGTCGTAGCTCAGGGCGAGCCCGAGGGCCCAGGATCCCAAAGGCCAGCCCGGCGCCAGATCGCTCGCTTGGCGCGCCTGACTGCGCGCCTCAGCCACCAGGCCAAGCTCGAGGAGTGCGGGAACCAGACGCGCCCGGTGGGCCGCGCTCTCTGGATCTTGGGCTGCCATCATGGCCAGCCCCTGCGCGCGCTGGATGGGACCGGCTGCCCGCTCGGACCGGGGCACGATCTCGATCTCGAGGGGTGGACGTTCGAAGAATCGGAGAGTGGCCTCGTGCATACGCTCGAACTGATCGGCGGTGAGCAGTCGCTGGCCCACCGAAAAGTAGAGCGTGCCGCGGACGATCTCGTTGCCGGTGGTCTGGTCACGCTCGGCTCGAAAGGCATGACGGTAGGTCCCCGGCCCTAGCTCCAGAACCTCGTCGGCTGGCAGGTCGCCAGCGACGAAGCCGTCCGGCGGGTAGACGAAATAGCTCCAGGCGGTGGCGAAGGGTTCATGGAATATGAACTCCTCTTGCCGAGATCCATCGAGGGGAGCCCGAAAAATCTGCGGCATGCGGCGAGCTAGCTCTGATACGGGAATCAGCACACTCGCTTTCTCGAGATCCGTTGTGGCCGAGTCGGCGCCTTGGATCTCCAGTCGAAGCTGGAAGCGCTGGTCGAGGTCGTTTGCGGGGCTTTCCTTGATCTGTCCGAGTCCTGCGGCACCGTGGAACGCTCGCACGTACGCAAGGTAGCCGCGACGCCGGGCCGCATTGTCCAGTCCGCCGGTGATGGCTCGTTGGGTCTGCTCGGCGGATCCGGCGTAGCGACTCGCCTCCACCAGGTCACCAGGACCCCAATCGCGGAGGATCACCCGTCGCTCTTCGGAGGCGAGGTTGTCGTCGGGCGTCGTGGTGGGCAATCTCACCAGCTCGGTGGAGGAGGTGGCGGCCACCAGCGCCGAGCGGCCCTGGTCGACCAGGGGTAACTCTCCCGCCCGAGCGAAAGGCGCACCGGGATCGATCCACAGCTCGGCAAGGGGCTCGCCACCCGTGAGCTGCTCCGGCACGTAGACGACGACGTGATTGAACAGACCGAGACCAGGCAAACCTGCCTCGGCATCGACTCCGAAGCCGGCGTCCAGCAAGGCGGTATGGGCGCGAATTCCGACACGGCGCAGGGCTGCGATCGTGAGGGTCGCCAAGTCGACGGCATTGCCTTCGCTGCGGGCCAGGGTCTCCGACAGGTGTCGCGGCCCGGGGGGAGACGCCTCGAGCTCCGAGCCGTCGTGGCGTACACGAGCTCTCACGGCGGCGAGCACCACGTCGACCTTGCCACGCGCGGCTCGGTCCGCTGGCACGTCGGCTAGTGCGGCGTCGAGGCGCGCACCGAACTCCGGGTCGAGCTGCGCCAGGTCGGGGTGCAGCACCCTTTCCACCAGATGCTGGTAGCGCGAGGCGACACGCTGCCAGTCGTTGCCGGTGGAAAAGGAGACATGAGGGTAGCGCGGCACGTATCCTGGAAGCCCCTCCGGCGAGGCGCCGGCCGCGGGCATATTGCAAGTGCGCAGTCTCAGACGGAAACGATCCTTGGTCTGGTGGATCTCCGGATCCACGCCTTCCAGCTTCCTCAGCGTGTACCGCAGGGGCAGCCGCTTGGACACGTCGAGGGTGAATCGACTGTCGAGCACCGGCACGAACATGACGAAGTAGTGGCGCTGGACCACTCCGGCGTCGAAGGCCGGACCGAGATCGCGGACCTGCGTCACCACCTCGACCAGCGATCCCTCGACGACGTCGGGAAGGCGAGCCAGCAGCCAGCGTCGGCGATCGGGATCGGCGCGCCCGGCTGGCCGGTCGTCGGGCCTTCCCCGTCGTTCCGCCTTCTCTTCGACCCCCGTTTGACTGAGCTCGCTGACCCGACCATCCGTACCGATCACACGTGCTTCAATGGTCGGAAGAGCCTGGTGCCACGGTGACCAGCGCAGCTCCAGCTCGGACCATTCCGGCACGGCGGACCGCTTGAGAACCTTGTACACCCAATGACGTCGGAAGACGGCACGACCGGTGGAGTCGAATGTATACGTGGCATCGTGGAACAAGACTACGGCGCCGCCCTCGTCGACCGAATCGCCGAGCGTTTCTCTTGCCGCGGAGAGGGCGTTGTCCGCCGCCGTCCGCATCGATGTGGGATCGGCCTGAAACGGTCCCGCGAGCCAAGGTGCCTCCGACCCTTCGGCTCTCGCGACCGATGCGATCGTCACCAGCGAGAGCGCCAGACGTGCCAGCCATCGGAGCAGATGTCCCCGTTTCACGCGAGCAGGATCTCCCCGGCGAAAGGACAGATGGTCGGCGGACCGTATCGGCTCACGAATCGCTCCGCGTCACGACACGGATGGAGTCGACATTCCAGTCCGATGGGTCCAGCTCTTGGCGATAGCCACCCGGCCAGATCACCGTCGCGGCTTCGATCGACGTCGCAGGCCCCAGGCCGAAAGTCACGGCCGGGTCGCTCTGGCTCTGATAGGAGCGTGTCGCGACGACGCTGCGCCGCTGCGTCTGTCCGTCCGCTGTGATCTCGACCCAAGCTCCGAGGGCGTGCCGGTTGGCCGAAGTCGGATCCTGCAGACGTACGCGCAGCCAATGATGTCCCGAGGCCTGATCGTTGCGCAGAAGGAGCGCCGGGCGGCCGATCTGAGTGAGCACGACGTCGAGGTCGCCGTCGCCATCGGCATCCGCTACAGCCGACGAGCGGCCCACCAGGGTGCGGGCCAGATCGCCGCCGTTCTCGGGTGCTATTTCGAGGAACGTCTGGCGGTGGTCGGGTCCGGCGTTCCAGAAGAGCTGCGAGCGCTGCTCGTAGGTCTGGCTGGGATCGACGGTGCCGATCTCGTTTTCCAGATGACCGTTGGTCTGGAGCAGGTCCAGCCGACCGTCGAGATCGACGTCGAGAAAGAGAGTGCCGAACGTCAGGAGCGTGCGACTGGGTGCACCGATTCCGTCTGTGATGGCTTCGTCCGCGTAGAGCGTCGGGTCGCCCTGGGAGATGTAGAGCGACGTCATCTCGTTGGCGAAGTTGCCGATCGCGAAGCCCAACTCGCGGTCGTTGCGGTAGTGGGCGGCGTCGACGCCCATGGCACCTGTGGCTTCGCCCTGACGTCCGTAGGCCAAGCCGTAGGTCTGGGCCGACTCGGAAAACGTGCCATTGCCCTGGTTATGGAACAGGAAGTTCTGCACGGTGTCGTTCGCCACCATGAGATCGATCCAGCCATCGGCATCGATGTCGATGGGTGCAACGCCCAAGCCCTTGCCCACGGCAACGCCGGTAGCGTCGTTGACGACTTCGATTCCCGCCTCGGCGGATATATCGACGAAGGTCCCGTCACCCTCGTTGCGATAGAGGTAAGGCTGGGTACCTTGGTAGTTCACCGGTGGACCGTAGGCGCGGCCGACACCCGTCAAGCGATAGTCCACGTCGGTGTCGATCTGGCGCGACCACACCACGTAGTTGCACACGAACAAGTCCAGGTCGCCGTCATTGTCTACATCTACGAAGGCGGCGCTGGTCGACCAGGTGTCCGCGTCTCCGGCAACGCCTGCCGCGGTGGTGACGTCCGCGAACGTCAGTTCGCCCTCGTTGCGCAGCAAGCGATTGCCTCCTACGGAGGCAAGGAAGACATCGGGAAGGCCGTCGCCGTCGGCGTCTCCCACGGCCAAGCCGGTACCGTAGAAGCTCGTCTCCTTCAGGATCTGATCGAGTCCTGACGGTCCGGTCACATCGGCAAAGGCGATGCCGTCCGCGGTACTGTCGTTGCGATAGAGCTTGGGGCCGGATGAGCCACCGCCGTCCTCGGGCCAGCGGGCGCCGTTGGAGAAAAGCAAGTCCGGATCGCCGTCCTCGTCGAGGTCGAGGAACGCGACGCCCGAGCCCATGGTTTCGGGCAACAGCTTGTCACCCGCCGCTCCGCTCTCATGGGTGAAGTCGATTCCCGCAGGCTGGGTGACGTCGACGAACGTCAGTCGAGGCGGTGTGATCTCTTCCCGTACCACCTCGCGAGGCGCCTCGGTGGCCAGGGACGTCTCTTCCCCTGGGTCTGTCGCCGGCCGAAGCAAGTACACCGCCAACAGTACGAGCAGCGCCACGGCGCCGATCACCAGCAGCGAGCGCCGGAACGCGCGCGCGATGATCTCGTCGTCTTCGGGGACGAACTCGTGATCGTGAAGCTCTTCTTCGGAAGCTTGGTCCGGCTTGCGTGGTTCTTCGGTAGACGTCATCTTTTGGGGATCGGGTTTATTCGCCCAATCGGTCATGAACCCGGCGCAACAACTCCTGACACATCTGCTGCCATTCGTCGGGAGTGAACGCCGATGGAGGTGCCGAGAGTCGAACGACGCCGGTGCCATTATCTTGATTGTGGACCTTGATGCGGACGCTGCGGTCGGCCCAGAGGAGAGCCCAGCGCGGATTGGACTCTACCTCTCCGTGGTAGGGAACTCCCTGTTCCGCAAGAGCATCGAGGACGGCGTATAGCAAGCTCGGGTCACTTTGACTCCAGCGCTTGCGAAACGCGCCGGCAAAGCTGTGGTAGTCCGCCGGCGGTTCGTACTCGTCCGAGAGCAGGAGGATGCGGTACTCCATGCTGTCGAGCGCCAAGAAACGGCGGTCCTGCCGCGCCGCCATCCGTTTCGACTCGTCGAGCTCGATGGCCTTCGTCAAGTGCTCGATGGCCAAGTGCTCCAGCTTTGCCAGGGCATAGTTGGCGGCGACCAGGAACTGGGCATCGGCGCTGCCGCCCTCCAGTCGCAGGAAGCGATCGAAGTGATCTCGTGCCTCGACGCGTCGATCCAGCATGACCAACACGGCTCCGAGGTTGAGATGGCTCTCCGGTCTGTCCGGTGCCAGCTCGTGAGCTCTCCTGAACGCTTCCAGGGCCGCTTCGTAGTTGCCTTCCGCCACTTCCAACCCGCCGAGGTTGAGCCATCCCTCGCGCAGAGCGGGATCGGCTTCCAGCGCGGTTTCCAGAAGTTCTGCGCCGGCCTTGACCTCACCCAGCATGATCCGCGCCGTGCCCCGGAGCATCATTTCCCGGGGCGATTCGCTATCGCGTTTGCCTCGTCGTTTCGCCAGGCTGGCGAGGAGATCCAGGGCTTCTGCCGGCTCGCCACGCTGGATCAGGGAATGGACCATGTCGAGCTGATGCGAACGTTCGATCGGGCTCAGCTCTTGGGCTGCTGCCGGAGGTACCACAGTAGCTGCGGTCAAAGCCAAGATAGTGGCCAGCAGTCCGGCAGTCCGTCGAGATGCGCGGGTCGTAGTTTCCATCGGCCACAGACTAATACACTGCTCCCACAGTCCGACGGCAAGTCGGCACATCCTGAGAACGCATCACGGCCGGGAGAAAGCGGCCCGCGCCTGCTAAAATCTACAAGCTATCGCGGCAGCACCGGGATTTCCGCACGGATCACCCCTGGACTACGGTCGTCGACCGGAGCGGATCCACCAACGAATCGATGTCGCAGGGCAAACAGGACCCCCCACTTTGGCTACTATCCTCGTCATCGACGACGATCCCGACGCTCTCCTCCTCGTGGACGCGGCGCTCACCCGTGCGGGCCATCGTGTCGTGACCAGTTCGGATGCGAGAGACATCACCGAGCTCACAGCGGAGCACGGTGCCGACGCTGTGGTGCTCGACGTGCTGATGCCCGAGATGTCGGGACACGACGCGTTACAGGCGTTGCGCAACCGGGCCACAACAGGCGGTGTGCCGGTACTCCTTCTCTCAGCCCAGGCCGAGGGTCAGGACCGAGTGAAGGGACTTCGTCAGGGAGCCGACGACTTCCTGGGAAAGCCGTTCGAGCCGGAGGAGCTGGTGCTGCGCATCGAACGCCTGGTGGCGCAGCCTGCCCGTGGCTCTGCCGGTCCAGAGCTGAACGGTGCCCAGCTGCAGCAGGCGCAACGCGAAGGCAAGGTGGAAGGAACGCTCTACCTGGGCCGTTACCAGGCGCTGGAAGTGGTGGGGGAGGGTGGCAGCGGACTCGTGTTTCGCGGCTGGGATCCCTGGCTCAAGCGTCCCGTCGCGCTCAAGACGCTCCGTTTCGATCAGTTGGAGGTCGGTGCGGGCATGCTCGCTCGGGCCCGCAACGCCGACTCGGCCAGTCGGCAGGTAGCCGATCTGCTACACGAGGCGGTGACGGTAGCCCGCTTCACCCACGCCAACATCGTGACGCTTTTCGATGTTGGCGGCGCGCGGGACTACGCGTTTCTGGCCATGGAGTTCGTCGACGGTATGAGCTTGGCGGAGTACCTGGCGGCCGTGGGAGTACTGGAGCCGGGCGAGGCACTACACCTCGGGCTGGCGATTTCTGCAGGACTCGAAGTCGCCCATCGAGAGCGCATCGTCCACCAGGACGTCAAACCTGGCAACATCCTGCTAGGCCGCGATGGCAGCATCAAGGTCTCTGATTTCGGCGTGGCTCAGCTCATCGCGTCTCTCAACGAGGAAGAAGAGACGATTTTCGGCACGCCAGGGTATCTACCGCCGGAAGTCCTCCTGGGCGAAACATACTCCGAGCGGGCGGATCTCTTCGGCCTCGGCGTGGTGCTGTTCCAGGCGCTCACCGGGATGCTTCCCTATACCGGCAAGAACCCACAACAGAGACTCCTCGCCACGGTACACGGTGAGATGACGTCCGCTCGCGATGCAGCCCCGGGAATCTCGGAAGAGTTCGTCCAGCTCCTCGCCGATCTCCTGGCGCGGGAACCGAAGCGCCGTCCGGCTTCGGCCGCGGAAGTCATTGTCCGACTGCGCGCGCTGCCCGAAGCACCTGGTATCTGGCACCCCAACGTCT
Organism: Thermoanaerobaculia bacterium; assembly: GCA_028066595.1. GTDB lineage: Bacteria > Acidobacteriota > Thermoanaerobaculia > Multivoradales > J023 > JAUIJL01. Next base: position 75,965 of record JALCBJ010000006.1, on the reverse strand, counting down.
TCGGAGTTCGAGAACGGCCGTTCCGGTCGGCGGCGACCTCGCGGGTGATGGCGCCCTCCGATCTCGCGGCTTTTCGAGGTTGAGAGCGCCGGCTACCCTGACGGTACGATAGCGCCATCCGATGGTGCACGTAACCTCTTACAGCGAGCGCGACCCACCGCCCCCAGCCGAAACCTTCTACGTCCCGAAGATCGTCGCGACCCTCGCCGCCGTCTTCGGTGGCCTGGCGATGCGGCCGATCTCGGCGTTTGACTTCTGGTGGCATCTGTCGATGGGACGAGCCACGGTGGAAGCCGTAGCGAGGGTCTTCCCGGAGCCGATCGGACTGGCCGCGGCTGACACCTACCGCAATGTGGAGTGGCTTTTCGACGTCGTGCTCTTCGGCCTCCATGGTCTCGGGGGATTCGCCGCGATCAACTTGTTTGTCGCCGTGCTGGCGGCCGCGTCGTTTCTACTCTGCTGGAAGGTGGCGTCGCGTCTTTGCGGCCCCCAGGCTCCCTGGACCGCGTTGACCCTCACATGTCTTGTCGTCGGAGCAGCGCATCTGAGGTTCGCTCCTCGACCTCAGGCCGTGTTCCTGGTCTTCCTGCCGCTGGCGTTGTTCCTGGGTCTGCGTGTCCATCGGGCGTTTCGATCGTCGGCTTTGGGCCTGGTCGCACTCTTCGCTGTCTGGGCGCAGACCCACGCTTCGGTAGTTATCGCGCCGTTCGTCGTGTTCGCGGCGATGCTGACGGGAGGCGCCGGCCAAGGAAGCCTCCAGGCCTGGAAAAACCTCCGTCTTCGGCACGGAGTGCTTCTCGCCGGTCTCGTGGCCCTGACTCTGACCTCGGCCCACGGAATCGGGATCGTCACTCTCGTGGTAGGTCACACCGATCCCGATGTGATCCGCCATGTACAGGAGATGCGTCCGTTCCGGTTCTCCGAGCTGAGTTTCACCCCGAACATCCTCTCCTTGCTCTTCCTTCTGGCCGCCGCCGTGTCGGGCGCAGTGAGCCACCGCCGCCTGCCGTTGTGGCCCACCATGCTCCTCGTGCTCGGCATGGCGATGGCGGCCAACTCCGTACGATTCTTGGCTGCCCTCGCCTATCTCGCCTTGCCGCTCGCGGCGACGGTATGGAGTCGTCGTACCCGCGTCGAGTCTCGTGTCTGGGTAGCTCTCGGTCTGTTGGCGACGGTGGCGGTGCCGAGCTCTCTTTACTGGCGCTCCGGTGCGCCTTCATTGAGCATTCACCGGCCGAACTTCCCCATCCAGACGACGGAGGCTCTGCAGCGATTAGGGTTCGAGGGTCCACTGTTCAACACTTATGTGGACGGCGGCTACCTGGGTTGGAAGCTCTACGGCGACGCTCGGGTGGTGATCGACGGCAGGACACAGGTCTTGTTCAACGGTGAAGAGTTCTATGCCGCGCGTACCGCCGATGACGACAAGACAACTTTCGACGCCCTGAACCGGATCCATGGATTCGGGGCCGCCGTCATTCCGAAAGACAAGAGCATCTGCCTCGAGCTCGTTGCCGACCCGGTTTGGTCGACAGTTTGGGTCGGCGAACGGGAGTCTCTCTTCATGCCCTCGGGGCGTGCTCCACACCACCTGAGAGGGCTGTCCGCTTGCCGAGACGAGATGCATTCCGTGGTCCCCTGCCGAGAATCTGGGCAGCTCGACCTCTTCTTGGCCGAGGTCGAGACTGCGCGGGCCCTCTCCCCGGGAAGCGCCTATCTGGCGAGACTCGGCGCCGAGCTCGCACTACAGTGCATGCCACGGCCTGACCTCGAGCGGGCCCAGGGCTTTCTCGAGACTGGCGCCTCCTCCGAACCGGACCATCCCGACTATGCCTGGCTGAAAGCCTACATGTCGCTCGCGCGGCGGCAGCCGGAGGAGGCGCTGTCCGCAGTTCAGGACGTCACTCTGGACCATCTCCGTTCCCAGGTCCTTCGCCTCCGGGTCCTCAAGCAGTTGGGGCGTGACCAGGAGGCCGCCGACCTCGGCCGCAAGGTCGCCGACCATCATGACGACCACACGCCGGCGGACGTACGGGATCTGGTCGCCACGGCATGCGAGAGCATCGGAGACCGGCGATGCGCAGTTCGACACGCGCTCCGAGCCGCTCTCGATGGCTTCGAGCCTGCCAAAGCTCGTCTTCGGAGCTACCTAGATCGGGGCTGGGTGCCGGAGGAGCACGAAAGACTGGCCCGGGGAGCCTGTCACTGACATGAACCGAGACGTGTTCTTGTACCCGACTTGCGTGGTTGGGCTAAAAATCGCGCCATAGCCTCATGTTCGACAGAATTCCGCAAACATCGACCGCCTCGAGGCTCGCCGCGACCTCTTTCCGCGACCGCTTCCGCGCGCTCGTGACTGTGAAGATCGCTGTCTGGGCGACGGCCGGGCTGTCGGCCTGGCTCGCTCAAGCTTCCGCTTTGCCAGCGCAGGAGCCCGAAGAACGTCTCGCCGACACGATCGCTCGTCGCAGTTTGGAGGAGCTGGGCGCCAGGCCCGCCGAAGCCGAGCGCCTCTTGGAACGCAACCTGTCCCGATACTTCGTGGCATATCCGCTGCTAGCGGGTGCCGAGAATCGACAGGCCGTGCTACAAGCGACACTACGCTCCACGGCCCGGTTTGCCGGAGGGGTGTTGATGCTGGCCGCCGGGCCGTCGAACGGGGTAGATCGGTCCTACTCGAGTCTTTCGGAGCAAGACGTCGTCGCCGCCATCGATCGCGTGCTGCCGACTCGCGAGAATCCATGGCGGGAGACGGTCCTCTTCCCGGAGGGAGCTTCGATCCCACTGGAGACCTGGGATCTGAAAGCGATGACAGCCACGGGCATCCCATGGGCCGCGTTGGGATTCCTGGTGCAGCAACCCATCCCACAGCGACTCGCCGACGCCACTCTCAGCGAAGGCGCCGTCGACCGTCTGGCGGAGGCTTCGGGCGTATTTGCACTCCTGCTACTGAGGCTCGCGGGTGAAGAGGCCCGTCAGAATCTCGACAGCTACGTCCAGCCGCGCCACCTCCGCGCTGCGGTGGAGCGGATTCAGCGGCTCCGTCTGGTGGGTGAACCGGTCGATCTATGGAACGCGGTCGATGTAGCTCCGGGCTCGTGGTTCTCCGACGTCACCGACCGCGCCGGCCTCCGGTTCCGTCACGTCTCGAGCGACTGGATCGCGCGATTCCGGCGCTGGGGCGAGGACGCTCCGACCTTCAGCGGCGGTGGTGTGGCGGCCAGGGATCTCGATGGCGACTCGTGGCCGGATCTGGTCTTCTGTGGCGGAGCGGGATGCCGCCTCTACCGCAACCAGGCCCGACAGGGTGCGATCGAATTCGAAGACGTGTCGGAAGCCGTCGGACTGCAGGTCGAGCCGCAAGGTGCAGCGTCGTTCGAAGCGCGCATGCCGCTGCCAGCGGACTTCGACGGAGACGGCGACCTCGATCTGTTCGTCACCGCCGCGAAAGACGGCAGCCGGCTCTATCGTAACGACAGGTCGGCAACCGGTATGCGTCTCGTCGACGTCACGAAGACCTCCGGCCTGTCGAGACCCGGCGACATCGCAGGCGCAGCGGCCGCCTTCGACGCCGATGGCGACGGTGACCTCGATCTTTTCGTGGGCAATTTCGGCGACTATCTCCAGGGCGCCTCGCCCTGGCTGAGTCCGGATTCGAGAAACGCACAGCCCAATCGACTGTTCCTGAACCAAGGTGGTCTGCGCTTCTCCGAGGGAGCCGTTGCCGGCGTCGGGGACACCGGTTGGGCGCAAGCGGTATCTCATTTCGATTTCGACGGCGATGGGGATCAAGACCTCTATGTCGCCAACGACTTCGGTCGCAACGAGGTGCTGCGCAACGACGGGCAAGGCCGATTCGCGACAGTTGGTGACAAGACCGGCGGCGACGATCCCTTTCACGGCATGAACGCCGCCTTCGCCGACCTCGATCGCGACCGGCTGCCGGATGTGTTCATCACCAACATCTGGACCTGGAATCCCGCTGACGGCAGCCTCGGCGAGGCCAACTCGCTTCTCGTGTCGCAAGCCAGCGCCAAAGGAGTTGCGTACCGCAATGAGTCGAGCGCGATGGGCCTGACGGCGGCAGATACGGGGTGGGCGTGGGGTGCCCTCTTCTTCGACGCCGACCACGACGGCCTGGACGACCTGCTCGTGCTCTCGGGCCTTCACGACTACAACACCTTCTTCCAGTGGCGACCCCATCCTGGAGGTGATCAGCTCGTCCCGACGACCCACCGACGAGAGCCCAACGTCTTCTATCGCGGGTCGCGTGGCGAGGATGGAGGGTACCGCTTCCAAGTGGTGGAGAAGAGCGGGTCCGAGCTTCCCGGGGTCAACTCCCGAGCTCTGGCCCTCGCAGATCTAGATCGCGATGGTGATCTCGACGTCGCGATGTCCAGCTTCCACGATCAGGCTCGCATCTTGCGCAACGATCTGCAGGCGAGGCCGACGTCGAGATGGCTTCAAGTGGAGCTCTTCGGCGGGAAGGGTGGAGATGATGGACCACCCGTGAACCCTGGTGCGGTGGGCGCGGTGATCGTGGCGACGTCATCTGCAGGGGACTCTGACGGTCTGTATGTTTGGCGCATGGCGACCGGCGGCGAGGGCTATTTGTCGGTGAGCCAGCGGCCGCTCCACCTGGGCGTCGGATCGGCCGAGGAAGTCGAGCTGGAGGTGACCTGGCCGGGCGGGACGGTGCAGACCTACGAAAGCGTACCGACGAATCGCCGGATCCGGCTGCACTACGGCCGAGACACCTTCGAAACGGTCGACGAATGAAGTGCGTCGGGGCCGTGCTGACGCTACTCGGGCTCATCGGCGTCGGCACCTTGGCAGCTCAGCCACGAGCCCAGCAGCCCGGTGAGGCTGACTTTCGTCGCGCTGTGGAGCTTCGTTCGGGCGCCCTGGCGGATCTGGAGCAAGGCCGCTTCGGCCGGGCTGCCGAGCGCCTGGAGGAACTGGCCACGATCCTGCCCGACAACGTCCTGCCGGCCGTCGACCTGGCGATCTCCTACTTCGCCCTCGGTCGCTCTGAGGAGGCGCTACGGCAAGTCGATCGGGCTCTGGCCCTCGACCCGGACAACCCCGAAGCGCTCTTTGCCGTGACGTGGAGCCTGCGTTTCGAGCCAGCGGCAGAGGCCCGCTGGCATGACATGACGACGCGCTTCATCGCGGCCCATCCCGACGACGCGCGGCCCCACTACCTGCAGGCGCTTCGTTTACGCGAGCTTCAGGCCTCCGAGGAGGGTGCGGCTTCGGCGCAGCTATCGGCCTTGCTCCGTGCCCACGACCGGGATCCCGAGAATCTCATGCTCGGGCTGTTGCTTTTGGAGTCGGCGTTGGCCGCGGGCGACGCGGTCGCTGCGGCCGATGCCCTCGACGCGGTCGGGAAACGTCTCGGCGGTTTCGCTGTAGCGTCGGAGCAGGCAGCGAAGCACGCTGCCGACCTGCAGGAACGATTGGGCTCGGCTGCCTTTGGCTTCGATTTCGGCGCCGAGGGGGCCACCGACGATGCTCTCGAGATGGCGCGCCCCCGTGCCGCCGTTCTGCACAATCTGCTGCGCGCCCACGATCTCTATCGGCTCGGTAGCCAGCGACTCTCCGGAGGCGTCGGAGGCGAGACTTTCGCCATGCAGGACTTCCTGCCGCCTCTGCCCGTCAGCGTCCAGGGTGGTGCCGACCCGGAGCTGGTTTTCGTCTATTCGGGAAGCCAGACTTTGGGCGTATCCCATCTCGTCCCGGCACGGCGACGCGGGCGCGACACGTTGCTCGCCGCCGGAGATTCTGGGTGGTTCGAGGTGGAGGACCTGGACCGACTACGTCGACTGGAATCTTCGGGTGCTGTCGAAGCGGTGGGGAGCTGGGACCTCAGTGGCGACGGAGAGACCGATCTGGTGTGGGCCGGGCCCGAGGCACGGAAGGTCGTCATCCTCTCTTCATGGATCGAGGATCCCGCACCACCCTCGGCGCTGTTCTCCCTCGACGCCGGGGGCCAGATCGAAGGCCTTTGGCCCCTCGACGTCGACCACGACGGCGATCTCGACCTGTTCACGGGTTTTCGGTATCTGCGGAACGACGGCAGCACCTGGACGGATCAGGCCGGAAGTATGGGTCTCGTTTCGGAGCACCGGGTCACCGATGTCGCTTCGGCGGACTTCGACGACGATGGCGATCTCGACGTTGTGGTCATTCGCGCCGGTACGGTGGCATACCTCGACAATCGCCGAGCCGGCGCCCTGGTGGAGTCCACGAGCTCCATCGGCCTCGCGAACGCCGCACCGAGTGCTCGACAGATCGAGCTGGGTGATTTCGATGGCGACGGCCGTTTCGACCTGATCTTCTGGGGTCGTGGCGGTGCCGAGCTCTGGCGGTTCCACGATGGCGGTTTCGTGCGCGATCAACAGGCCTTCCAGGGGCAGACGACGGAAGGGTGGCAGGCCGCCGTAGTTGCTGACCTCGACAACGACGGCGATCTCGACGTGGTGATCCGCCGAGTACGAAGTGGCGCCGGTCTCGAGCTGCTGCGGCGTCGCGACGGCGGGTTTCAGGCGGAATCCCTGGCCTCGGAAGAGTTTGCCGGCTCGTTGATCCACCAGCTGATGGCCGCCGACCTCGACGACGACGGCGATCTCGACCTGACGGCCCTCGGCGAAGACGGCCAACTTCACCTGTGGCGCAACGACTCCGGCAACGAGAACCACTGGCTGCGACTCACCCTGGTGGGTCGCGAGCACAACAACTCGAAGAACAACACCCAAGGTCTGTTCACTCGTATCGAGGCTCGGGTCGGCGGACGGCTGATGGTCCTTTCCGGGGAAGGGGGTGTCAACCACGTCGGACTGGGTTCCCGCCGTCGGGCCGACGTCGTCCGGGTTGTGTGGCCCAACGGGTTGTCGCAGATCTGGCAGCATGTCGCGGCTGACCAGAGCCTGGTGGAGGAGCAGGTGCTCAAGGGCTCGTGCCCGTTTCTGTATACCTGGGACGGCGACGGATTCCGCTTCGTCACCGATCTCATGTGGCGATCGCCTCTCGGGATGGTGATGGCCGACGGACGCCCGGCGCCCCACCAGAGCGCTCGTGACGCGGTGCTGCTTCCGCCAGATGCGCTGCGTCCGGTGGGTAACGAACTCTGGCTCGCGGTGACCGAGGAGCTTTGGGAGGCCGCGTACGTGGACGAGCAGGTGCTCTATGCAGTGGACCACCCAGCCTCCGCCGAGCTGGTGGTGGACGAACGCATATTGCCACCGCCATATCCATCGGAGCTGCCTATCCAGCTCGTCGAAGACATCGTTCCACCCAAGGGAGCGAAGCTCTATCTGGCGGAGGAATCACGGGATGTTCGTCGCCAGCTCGCTCATCGCGACGAGATCTATGTCGGCGACCTCGCTCTGACCCGATACCAAGGGCTGACCTCGGGACAGACATTGGAGTTGGAGTTCGGTGATCTCGGCCTCGGCACCGACTTCGCGGGCAGTCTCCGTTTTTTGCTATGGGGTTGGACGTTCCCCACCGATACGAGTATCAACGTAGCGCTCGCGGCCGATCCGATGCTGGACCCGTATGGGCCCGAACTCGAGGTCGAGGTGGACGGGCGCTGGCAGACCGTGGCGCCGTTCGTCGGCTTCCCTGCGGGGAAACGCAAGGGGATGGTGGTCGACTTGCCTCCGGAGCTAGAAACGAGTGATGGGCTGAGACTGCGCTTGCGGACGAATCTCCAGATCTACTGGGATGCCGCGGCGCTGGCCCGGCGCAGCGACTCCACACCTCGGATCACAGCGCTATCGCCCGTATCCGCAGACCTTCATCCCCGGGGTTTCTCGCGTCTGGTTCGCCACTCGCCCGATGGCCCACATCTATTCGACTACCGAACGGTCCGCAGCGACTCTCCCTTTCGACCGATGGTCGGCGCCTTCACCCGCTTTGGTGACGTTTCGGAGCTGGTGCGAGCAGCCGATGATCGCTACGCCGTCATGGCTGCTGGCGACGAGATGACCGTCGTCTACGACAACACGAACCTACCGCCGCTACCCGACGGCTGGGTCCGCCGCTGGGTGCTGTTCACCGATGGTTGGGTCAAGGATGCCGATATCAACACGACGGCATCCCAGAGCGTCGGCCCATTGCCCTATTCCGACATGGAGGGGTACCCAGATCCGCGAGGCCATGCATACCCCGACACCCCTGCTCATCGTGACTTCTTGCGCAGCTATCAGACGCGGACGGTCTTCCGGCAAAAAGAGATACCTTGAACGGTTGGGACGGCGCCACATAGACCTGTGGCTCGCCGCGGATCCGAGTTCGAGGAAAAGGGAAAGAAAAAAGCCGCCGAAAACGGCGGCTTTTGGATTCGGCCATTGGCCGTTGCAATTCAGGAGAAGGCGAAGGTCCTCGGATCCCTCCCGCGAGATCCACGCCATTCCTTAGAGCAAGATCGTTGCCAGGTTCGGAAGCACGGTTTCTAGCGGGTTTCCGATCCGCTAGTGACACGATTCGTCCAGTGAAGCACTCTCGAACGAGCTGGAGTGACGAGAAATGGCGCTGTGGCGAAATATGTCAACGCGGTGTCATTCAGTGTCACCGAGAGTGGGTGCCTGGACTCGGACCCGCCAGAGCCGGGCCCCGGGCGCTGCCGGATCGGCTTCCGGGTCGTCGAAGGGCTCTGGAAAGAAATCGACGAAATAGAGACCGTCATGCTCCGGCGTACCGCTGACTACGGCTGCGGCGGCAACGGTGGCGGGACCCTGGCCGTCGTAGCGCAGGACGGTCCGTGGCTGGATAGGCCCGTCGTCGAGATCGAATAGGACGAGGCGTTTGCCGCGTCGGGTGGCGCCGAAGCCATAGGTGGGTCCGAACTCCGACACCAGCGCCTTCCCTGACCAGTCCTCGGGAAGGGAGCTCGGTCCTGCAGGCATGAAGAGAAGATCGAAAGGAGTTACCGCCTCCGGCCAGTTGAACAGTGCGCCGACCCTCATCTGTTCGTCCGTACCCTCGCCGTTCTGTCCCCAGGCGTAGTTGAAGCCCGGTTCGATTCGGGCGAGTCGGTCCACCGACAGGCCGTTTTCCGCTACGTAGAGGCGTCCATCGGGGCCCCAATCGCCGCCGAAAGGATTGCGCATTCCGAGGGAGTAGAGGTAGTCGGCTGCTGTGATGCCGTCGGTGGCGTCATAGAAGGGGTTGTCCGTCGGTGCCGTGCCGTCGGGCCGTAGCCGGAGGATCTTGCCTGCAAAGCTGTCGAGATCTTGCGATTGCTGGAATGCAAAGCCGTCCCCTACATGGACGTACAACATGCCGTCGGGACCGAAGCTCAGGTGTGAGATCTGATGCGCTCTGGACTGGCGAGTCTCCGGTCCCAAATCGAGAACGGTCTCCACACCCGCGGCGGTACGCCCGCCGTCGTCACTGGGCAGGCGCACGACGCGCCCGGAGAATCCGAACAAGGGATCCGGGTTGGTGCTCGGGTATACGAGGGTCGCCAGCAGGTCACCGTTGGTCGGGTCGATCGCGGTTCCCACCAAACCCATCTCGCCGCTGCCGGGAAAATCCCCTGTGGGATCGAAGTCGAGCAGTTCGTCGACGAAAGTCCCGAAGCCTTCGTCGCGGCGCAGCACCCGGATCGTGCCGTAGAGCTCGGTGATGTAGAAGAGTGGGTCATCGGGTGAGGCTTCGTGTGCCGGGACTCGAAGACCAGGGCCCGGCGTCAGATTCACCGGCAACGCGAGACCCGGTGTGTGAATTCGCTCGATCTCGAGGCCGGGCGCCAACCACCAGGGAGAGGCGGAGTGTCGAGCGAGCCTCTCGAGGTCGAGGATGCCGGACGTGTTTTCGACCGCGAAGAACGAGCTACCACCTGACGAGACGTCGAAACGAGCGGTATCCCCTGGCGATAGATCGAGATCTGGCAGCGAAGCCCCGAGGGAGCGGCCCGTCGAAGTCCGCCAACGGATCTCGCTGGCCGGCAGCCGGAGGCGACGGGTGCAATCGCCGACCGTGACACGCACTGCGGCCGGCTCGGCTGGCGGTGACGCCACCTGGCACTCGGCGACTTCGCCATCGCGTGCGCTTTGGAAGCTGAGGATCGGAGCGATACCGCTCTGCATCCGAAGCACACACGACGCGTCGGGAAGATGCACGGGTTCGCCACCCGCCTTCCAGGTAGGAGCCGGCAGATCCAGGGCTCCACCTGCGACCAGTGAATAGACGACACCCTCGATGGGGCCGGTCCGGAAGGTTTGTTCCGCCCAGGGCCCTCCGATCTCACCATCGGCTTCGGTTCGCCGCTGCCGAACGAGGAGCCGATGCTCGGTTTCTCCGGCCAGTTTGCCGGCCGCTACCGAATCGTCGACGAAATTCCCCTCTTCGAGGTGAGGGTGATAGCTCTCGGCCCCACGTAGGCAGTCGGCCCGCCATACCAGTCGCTCGCCGGCCGGGGTTCGTTCTTGGATCCGATAGTCGAGGCAACCGGAATCGGAGGCACTGGACCTGGCGTCGGTCCACAGCGCCGGATCGTGGGGATTGACGACGTCACCGTCCGCCGGCAGCAGGATGTCCGGCGGGGCCGGGTGGTCACCGTGGGGGCCGAAGCTGAACACATCCGCACCGCCGCCGAACTCGTCTCCCGGGAACGACTTCGCGATTCCGGTCTCCAGATCGGTGACAACGAGCCGAAAGGGGAGGTGAGTTGCAGAACCGAACATGACCCAGAACGAGTCGTTGATCGGACGGCCGTCCAAGATCTTGATCAGCACCTCCGGATTGTCGGGATCGAAGAACCAGAGGTAACCGGACCGGTCGCTGCCCGGGGCGACACGGGCAATAGAGGTCGAGCCGTCGAGACGCCAGGAACCGGTGACACGGAACCGGCCGGCCTGAAAACAGAGTGTCGAGGCGTCTGGAACGCAGCGTCCGCTGGTGGGTGCGCTCATCGGGGTAGGTGCGAAGGTCGGCGGCCGAATCTGTGCGGCAACTCCGGTGCCGGTGGAGCTGGAGTCGGGGAAAGCCGCAACATCGGCGGCACCCTGAGGCCAGCCTTCGGCCTTGCGGTAGGTCCGCGTCACGCCGGTCACGCGGTCTTCCAGCTCGAGCTCCACAGCCAGAGTGGTGATGGCGCCATAGAGGAACCAGAAATGGCCGTTGATCTCCCGACCGTCGAGGATTTTGACCATCAGCTCGGGATTGGTCGGGTGGAAGAAATGCAGTACCGCGCTACGGTGGCGCGCACTGCTGACCTGTGCGGTCCGTGGGCCGGACAGGCCGTCGGTGAACGTCACACGCACGGTGAATCGTCCATCCCAGAGTTCCAGGTCGGTCTCTTGCTGAAACTCGGGAGCGGCGGCGTGGGCCGCCTGCGCGAGGGGGCCGAGGGAGGCGACGATCAGGGGAAGCAGAGCGGCACTGTGGCCCATGGCGGGCCGCAGGCGCGCCAGCGCAGAAGCTAGTTTCAACATTAGCTATATGCTAGTACAACATCGATCTGATCGCGAGATATCCGACGAAGAATCTCATTCGGCTCTCAATCGGCCAGTGTGTTCCAGCCCAACGAGGCGATCTGCTGGATGACATCGGGTACGTCGGCCATGGTCGCGGCCACGAAGAAACCCTCTTCGTCCGCGCCGCGGTGTTCCACCATGTCGAGCTCCCAGGTCGACTCGTAGGGCACGTGAATGGCTTGGCCCCCGATGGACACCACGGGCAGCACGTCGGATTTGACCGAGTTGCCGATCATGACGAAGCGAGCGGCGTCGATGTCGTGGCTCGCCAACACGCGTCGGTACGTCTCGGGATCTTTCTCGGAAACGATCTCGATCACGTCGAAGTGATCGGCCAGTCCGGAGCGGGCGATTTTGGTCTCTTGGTGGAACAGCTCACCTTTGGTGATCAAGAGCAGCGGGTGCTCCGCGCCGAGTAACTCGAGGGTCGATCGCACGCCGGGGAGAAGCTCCACCGGATGCTCGATCATCGCCTTTCCGTAGTCGAGGATCTGCCGGATCACCGATGCTGGTACGTTTTCTTCCGAGAGCTCCAACGCGGTCTCGATCAGCGACAGTGTGAATCCCTTGCTGCCGTAGCCGAACAGATCGAGATTGCGACGCTCTATGATGTTCAGCCGCTGGCCCAACGCTTCCGCCGGCGTCCAGTCGGCGAGCAACTCGGCCACCCGTTCCTGGGTCCAGTTGAAGATCGACTCGTTGTGCCAGAGCGTGTCGTCGGCATCGAAAGCGATGTGCATGCGGCGGAGCTTATTCGGCGGAGTCTAGGAAGCCAAGGCGACGGCATGCCTTCTGGGTAGAAGACAGGGCACGGACGGTTCAGGACCAGGCCGCGAGTTCCTCCAGCTTCGCCTGCGCGAGACCGGAGAGGATGACCTCACGGGCGGCTTCGACAGCTTCCGCAAGGTCCATGACCAGTCCTCCCGCCACCATGGCTGCGCCGGCGTTGGCGGCGGTGATGTCGAGTAGGGGGCCCTCTTCACCGCCCAGTACGCGGCGCATCGCCTCGGCGTTTTCTTGCGGCGTGCCTCCTGCCAAGTCCGCGGGTTGGCAGACATCCAGACCCAGGTCGCCCGGACCGATTTCGTAGGTGCGCACCTCACCCCGGCGTACTTCGGCGATACGTGTGGGGCCGGTGAGCGTGATTTCGTCGAGACCGTCGGAGCCATGGACCACGAAGGCGTGCTCTGAACCCAGCTCGGCGAGCACATCGGCGACAGTGTCGACGAGGTGCTGTGCGAAGACGCCCACCACCTGCCGCTGAGCTCCCGCCGGATTGGTCAGCGGGCCGAGCACGTTGAAGATGGTGCGTACTCCGAGCTCTCTGCGTACCGGCATGACCTCCTTCATCGCCGGATGCAGCTTGGGCGCGAAGAGAAATGCGATCCCCACGGCATGCAGACAGCGGCCTGCTTCGTCGGGTGTCAGGTCGATGCGTACACCCAACTCGGCGAGGACGTCGGCCGAGCCCGACTTGGAGCTGACCGATCGGTTGCCATGTTTCGCTACAGGTACCCCTGCCGCAGCGGCTACCAAAGCCGCCGCTGTCGAGATGTTGAACGTTCCTTTGCCGTCTCCGCCGGTGCCGCAGGTGTCCACGACCTTGGCCACCGTATGGGGAATGGTCAGCACCCGTTTTCGCATGGCCGACGCCGCTCCGGCGATCTCGGAGGCGGCCTCACCCTTCATCGCCAAGCCCACCAGGAGGGCCGACTTCACTACGTCGCTGAGCTCGCCGTCCATCAAGCGGCCGAACAGTGCCTGCGTGACCTCCCGGGAGAGGTCGCGTCCGGCGAGGATGTCCTGGAGCTCAGCGTTCTCGTTTCGACTCATGGGATCTCCGGATCTTCTCAGGGATGTTCTGCAGAGCTCAGGTCGGCCTCGGTGATAGCTGCCATGACCGCCTCGAGGTGCGCTTCATCGACCAACGGTTGAGGTGGTTCTTCGGAAACGGCGATGCCACAGATGCGCAGGAAGTTCCGCAGCATGTGGACGCCGGCATGGGTGAGGACCGACTCCGGGTGAAATTGAACGCCCCAATACGGCAGCTCACGGTGGCGGAGTGCCATCACGGTCCCTTCGTCCCCTCCTTCCGTTGCCGGATCAGCACACCATGCGATGGGCTTCAGCTCCGCTGGGAGCGAGCCGTCGCGCACGGCCAAGCTATGGTACCGGGTGGCCTGGAAAGGATTCTGCAGACCCTCGAAGAGTGGGTCGTCCTGGTAGCGCACCATCGACGTCTTTCCGTGCATCAGTTTGGGGGCACGTTCGACCATGGCGCCCCAGGCATGGCCGAGGCATTGGTGACCCAAGCAGACCCCCAGGATCGGCAGATCGGGTCGGGCAGCGAAGAGGGCCGGACACATGCCGGCGTTCTCGGGGCGCCCCGGGCCGGGCGATAGCACGACACCCCGGAGCTCTGCCCGAGCGGCGCGTGCTGCGACCTCGGCAGGCTCGATCGCGTCGTTGCGCACGACCTCCACCTCGGCGCCTGCCTCCCTCAGGAGTTGGACCAAGTTATAGGTGAAGGAGTCGTAGTTGTCGATGAGGAGAATCATGGGACCCTTTCCGCGGCTTCCAGCTGCTGCGCCAGCGACACAGCGGCCAGGAGACCGGCGGCTTTGTTCTCGGTTTCTCGTTCCTCCGCGGCGGGATCGGAGTCGGCGACGAGACCGGCGCCAGCGGAGACCGACGTCTCGCCGTCTTTGACCACCAGGGTGCGGATCGTGATGCAGGTGTCGACGTCGCCGGAGTAGCTGAAGTATCCCACCGCTCCGCCGTAGGGACCGCGGGCCTCCGGTTCGAGCTCGTCGATGATCTCCAAAGCGCGGATCTTGGGCGCTCCCGACAGGGTCCCCGCCGGGAAGCAGGCTAGGAGGGCGTCGAGACCGTCTCTGCCGAGGTCGAGATCTCCCACCACACTCGATACCAGATGCATCACGTGGCTGTAGTGCTCGACTTCCATGAAGCTCGACACCTTCACCGTGCCCGGCGCCGCCACTTTGCCGACGTCGTTGCGGCCCAGGTCGACCAGCATCACATGCTCGGCCCGCTCCTTGGCATCACTCAACAGGTCCTCCGCCAGTCTTCTGTCACCTTCCTCGTCCACGCCGCGAGGGCGGGTGCCGGCGATCGGTCGGTTCTCCACCCGCAAGCCAGCCTTGCGCACCAACATCTCCGGCGAGGCGCCCACCAGAGCGGCATCAGGTAGCTCCAGCAGAACCATGTAGGGACTGGGATTCACCATGCGCAACGCTCTGTACAGCGCGAGCGGTCCGGGGGCCTGCGGTACGGTCCAGCGCCGTCCGATCACCACTTGGAAGATGTCGCCAGCGCGGATGTACTCCTTGGCTTTCTCGACGGCGGCCCGATACTCGGGCCCGGACATGGACACTCGGCTCGTGGGCGCCGTTTCGTATTGCTGGTCTACCGGCATGGCCACGGCGCGGGTGCCACCGTCGGACGTCAGGATCTCCGACAGTTGGCGCAGCGAATCCTCGGCTTCCGCCATCGAGACCTCGTCCTCGATCTCGTTGGCGATGGCCAGGACGCGTTGACGTGCATGGTCGAAGACGACCACTGTGTCGAAGCGGCCGAACGCTGCGATCGGCAGCCCGAAATGGTCCGGTGGTCGGTTTGGCAGATGTTCGATCATGCGTACCAGATCGAAGCCGAAGAAGCCGACGAGACCACCCGTGAACGGAATGGGCCCAGGCTCGGATCGCACCCGGCGGAGCTCGCGGCGCAAGGCGTCGAGGGGCTCGCCGGGTAAGACCTCCGTGGTATGAGCGGAGCCCTTGCCGGGATCCGAGCTCCGAGTGACTTCGAGCCGATCCGGCCACAGGCGGTAGATCTCTCGCGGTTTGGTGCCGAGAAAGCTGAACCTGGAAACCTGCTCCCCTCCGGAGACGCTCTCCAGCAGGAACCGGACTTTCGACAGCTTGGCCAGGCGACGGTAGACCGCCAGTGGCGTCAGGCTGTCGGCCAGGAGCTCCCTGACGTGGACGGCTGCTTTTTTCGTTTCCGTCATGATCTCTGCTCACTCTCGGGAAGTCGGGATCGATGTCGCTCGGCCAGGCGCTCGGCGACGTCCCGCAGGTCGATGCCGCGATCGAGGAGGAGGACGCTGAGGTGATAGAGGAGATCGGCCGCCTCGCCCACCAGCTCCGAACGAGCTTCGGCCGTCTCATCCTGACTGTGCACGACGGCGCCGATCGCAGCTTCCGCAGCCTCTTCGGCGACCTTTTGGGCGATACGCGGTGTGCCGGCCGCCAACAAGCGCGCGGTATACGAGGATTCCGGCGTGGCCGCAGCACGGCGTGCGTCGAGGATCTCGGCCAGCCAGCCCAACTCCAATCGTGCCGGGTTCTCGAAGCCGTTGCGGGAGTCCGGCTCAGGAGATTCGGAGTCGAAGCAGGTGCGAGTCCCCAGGTGGCAGGCCGGTCCGGCTGGATGGACCCGGTACAGAAGGGTGTCGCCATCACAGTCCGCGGCCACTTCTTGCACTCGCAGGACGTGGCCCGACGTCGCGCCTTTACGCCACAACTCCTGCCGCGACCGACTCCAGAACCAACCGTCGGCGGACTCGAGCGTGCGACGGACGGCCTCCGCGTTGGCCCAGGCGACCATGAGGACTGCGCCGGTTGCCACATCCTGGACGACCACCGGCAACAGGCCTCTGTCGTCGTATTTGAGCTCGGCCGGATCGATCATGCCGAGCTCCCCGAAGGCACGCGGCCAGATTCCAGTCGCATGGCGAAGCCGCGCTCGGCCAGGGCACGCTTCACGTCGTCGATGCGATGGGTTCCCTCGTGGAAGATCGAGGCTGCGAGTACCGCGGAGGCGCCGGACCGGAGACCGTCGACCAGGTGCTCGAGGGTTCCGGCCCCGCCCGACGCGATGACGGGAACGGTGACGCGTTCCGCCACCGCATGCAAGAGGTCCAGATCGTAGCCGTCTTTCGTGCCATCGGCGTCGATCGAGGTGAGCAGGATCTCACCGGCTCCGTGTGCGATGCCGCGCTCGATCCACTCCAAGGCGTCGATGCCCCGGGCTTTACGGCCTCCGTGGGTGACGACGTCCCACCTCGGAGGCCCGTCTCCGGGAAGGCGTTTGGCGTCGACCGAAAGCACCACGCACTGGCTACCGAAACGCTCGGCCAGCTCGGTGAGTAGTTTGGGATCTTCCAATGCCGCAGTGTTGGTGGCCACCTTGTCGGCGCCAGATCGCAGCAGTCTTTCGGCGTCTTCCGGTCTGCGGACCCCTCCGCCCACGGTCAGGGGAACAAAGACCGTCTCGGCCGTGCGACGCACCCAATCCAGATCGGTCTCGCGGGACTCGGGTGCCGCCGTGATGTCGAGAAAGACGATCTCGTCCGCACCCTCGGAGGCATACCGCGCGGCACTTTCCGCTGGATCTCCCAGATCCCGCAGATCTTGAAACTGGATGCCCTTGACCACGCGTCCGTCCTTCACGTCGAGGCATGGGATGACGCGGAACACGAGTCCACTTTCGCCGCGGCGTTCGGGTCCGGATCGCGCGCTCATTTCAAACCTCCGGGTAGGATCTCGATCGCTTCCCAGAGATCCAGGTGGCCTTCGTAGTAAGCCTTGCCGACGATGACGGCCGAGAGGTGAGGACTTTCTGCCGCTCGGCGGAGATCTTCCAGGTCCCGGACGCCACCCGAGAGGATGGCCGGGATGCCGGTCGCCCGGGCCACGCGCTCCGCCAGTCCCAGGTTCGGTCCCTGCAGCATGCCGTCTTTCTCTACGTCGGTGACCAGGACCGCCGGGCAATCGGCGCCCTGCAGGCGGGAGCAGAGATCTTCGAGACCGAGCGCTGCCTTCTCTGTCCAGCCGCCGATCTTGACCTCACCCCCTGCGGTTTCGATGGCTGGTACCAGCCGTCCCGGAAAAGATCGGACCATGGCGAGGAATCCGTCGGTGTCTTTGGCCACCACCGAGCCCATGACGATCCGATCGAGTCCGGCGTCGAGACCCCAGCTCACGTCTGTGTCGGTGCGGAATCCGCCCCCGACCTCGAGTGCGACAGGTGTGAACCGAGCGAGCTCCTCCAGCAGGGCGCGCTGTGGCGTTTCGCCGAACGCGGCGTCGAGATCGACTATGTGCACACGCCGGACGCCGACCTCAGCGAATCGCGTCAGGAGCTCCTTCGGATCTCGGTCGTAGGCCTTTCGCCGCGCGTCGTCGCCTTTCTCCAGGCGCACCACGCGGCCCTGACGCAGGTCGATGGCAGGTATCAGTTCGGGCATACCGCAGCTCGGTTCTCGGCGAGGTCGAGGAAGTTGCGCAGCAGGCGCAATCCGTTGGGTCCGCTCTTCTCGGGGTGGAACTGGGTACCGTAGACCCTGCCGCGGCCTGCCACCGCCACGAAGGCCCCACCATGAACCGCCTCCGCCAGTCGGACCGTCTCCGGCACGTCGTAGGGCGCATAGCTGTGGACGAAGTAGAACAGTCCTTCGTTCTCGCCGTCCGGAATGCCGGATAAGAGCGGATGATCGGCCCTACGTACGAGACGATTCCAACCGATCTGAGGGAGCGCGACGCTCTCGGGCAAACGATCGATGCGGCCTGGAAGCAGCCCCAATCCGTCGGTGGTGCCGAACTCCGTGCTTGAGTCGAAGAGCAGCTGATAGCCGATACAGATGCCCAAGAGATGGGCGCCGCTGTCGAGTGCTGATCGGAGCGCCCGTTCGAGCCCTCCTCGCATACGTTCTCGCGGTGGCCGGAACGCTCCGACCCCGGGAAGGACGATCGTGGTCGAACGTTCTACGGTCGCCGGATCGGTGGTCAGCTCTGGATCGGCTCCGACGTGGCGCAGAGCGCGAAAGAGGTTGCCCAAGTTTCCGACTCCGGCGTCGATGACGGCGACCGGCGGTCGGTTCGTGGCCTCGGTCTTCATGCGGTCAGCGTCCCTTTGGTCGACGGTACGTCGTCCAGCTCGGGGCGGACGGTGAGAGCCTGACGAAGGGCCACTGCCACCGCCTTGAACGAGGCCTCGGCGGCGTGGTGACCGTTGCGGGCGCGGAGCACGTCGAGGTGTAGGCAGAAACGGCCGCGATCGGCGAATGCCTGGAAGAAGTCTGCGACCAGGTCGAGTGGGAATTCGCGGGTCACCCAGACATGTCGCAGCTCCTCGGGAATGTGCCACGAAAAGAAACCACGACCGGACACGTCGACGACCGCGCGGGAGAGGGCCTCGTCGAGCGGCGTATATGCGCTGGCGAAACGGACGATGCCCCGTCGCTGACCCAGAGCCTCAACGAGAGCGTCACCCATCGCAATCCCTACGTCCTCGACCGTGTGATGGAGGTCGACGTGGGTGTCGCCCCGGGCCTCGAGATCGATCCCCAGACCGCCGTGGGTCGTCAAGGCGTCCAACATGTGGGCGAAGAAGCCGTCGGGTACGTCGATCGTCCGCTCACCGCCATCCAGATCCAGCTGTACGCGAATCGACGTTTCTTTTGTGGCTCGCTCGACGCGTCCGACCCGGTTCCCTCGGTGGGTAGGCATTACCGATCCTCCGTCTCGAGTTGGATTCCCATGGTTCTGCTGTTCCTGTTCTTCACTCGACGTCTCCGCGGTACGCGGTCGCGATCGGTACCGCGGGAGGAATGCGTCGCTTCCGTGTTCATCGTTCCGCTGGCCTCAAGACATCTCGGAGGGCCGCCTCGACGTCGCGTAACGCTCTGCCGTTCCCCACCGAGACCCGCAAGCAGCCGTGAAGGCGGGGGTATCTCGATACGTCCCGTACCCGAATGCCGCGCACCTCCAGGCCCCGACGAACGACGTCTGCATCATGTTCGAGTGGCAGCCGAACGAGGAAGAAGTTCGCCTCCGACGGGAAGACCGTCAGACCCACGGACTCGAGCATCTCCTGCCACTGAGGCCGGCGGGCCAGCATGGCGCCGACGCGCCGCTCGGCCGTTCGCGGGTTTCGCAGGACCTCCTCGGCGGCAAATCCATGGGCGATACCGACGTTGTAGGGAAGCTTCACCTTGATCAGCTGATGTACCAGCTCCGGGTCGGCGAGAAGGTAGCCGAGCCGAAGACCACCGAGGGACCAGGCCTTTGAGAAGGTGCGGAAGAGGACGAGGTGCCGATGCTCGCGTAGGAGCAGTCGGTAGTCGTGCTCGCTGAACTCGCCGTAAGCATTGTCGAGCAACAAGGGGCCTTGCATCTTCGACAACAGACGATCCACCTGAGCCACGCTGACGGCATCTCCCGTCGGGTTGTTGGGGCTGCACAGGATCACGGGTCGGGTCGGGTCGGACTCGACCTCCGCCTCCAGGGCCGCCAGAGGCAGGCGGAGATCTTCATCCGAGAGCAGCACCCTCGGTATCGCCGCAGCCCGTCGCACGAACATCGGGTAGAGGCCAAAGCTGGGCGCGATCGTCAGGACCTCGCCGCCCGGTCGGGCCAGCGCCTCCATGGCGATACCCAAGAGCTCGTTCGAGCCGTTGCCCACCAGCGTGCCTTCGAAGTTCCAGCCGTTGTGGCGCGCCAGGAGATCACGTACCGCGTCGCAGTGAAAGTCGGGGTACTGTGCCCAGGAACGCCCGATCCAGCGCTCGGCGATCCTCCGCTTCATTCGCCGTGGCAGGTCGTACGGGACCTCGTTTTGGTCCAGTTTGTGACGGCAGGGCGATAGGTCGAGGTGGTAGATGCCCAGCTCGCGCATCTCGGGGCGGACCAAGCGTGTCGGGTCGACGGTGCCTCCGGCCGTGCCGGACAGCTGGGTCATCGGGTACCGTCCTCGCGCGCAAGGTCGCTGCGACGGCGTGCTGCTTCGGCGTGAGCAGGCAGTCCCTCGACGTCGGCAAGGATGGCCGTGGCACGAGCGCAGCGCTCCGCCGCGGTGGCGGAGAACTGCACCAGATGGCTACGGCGAACGAAGTCTTCCACCCCCAGGGCCGAGGCATAGCGGGCCGAGCCCCCGGTCGGCAGACAGTGGCTGGGGCCGGCGAGGTAGTCGCCGAAGGCGACCGGCGTCGCCTCGCCGACGAACACCGCTCCAGCGTTCCGCACGCGGTCGGCCAATGTCTCGGCCTCTTCCCCTACCAGCTGCAGGTGCTCAGGAGCGATGCGCTCGACCCACTCCAGGGCCGTCTCCAAGTTGGGCACGACGACGGCTCCACCGTGGAGGTGTAGCGACTGTCGGATGACCGGTGCCGTTTCGAGGGACCGGATCTGAGTCTTGATCTGACTGCGCACGCGCCGTGCCAGCGCCGCCTGGTCCGTGATGAGAAGGGTCGTAGCCTGGGGATCGTGCTCGGCCTGGGCCAAGAGATCTGCCGCCACCAACGACGGATCGGCCGAACCCGTGGCGACGATCACCACCTCGCTCGGCCCGGTCAGCCCTTCGATTCCGACGCGGGTCGAGACCACGTGCTTGGCAGCCGTGACCCAGGCATTTCCCGGCCCGACGATCTTGTCGACGCGGCGGATCGTCTCGGTGCCGTAGGCGAGCGCCGCCACACCGTGGGCACCACCCATGGCCCATACCTCGGTAACGCCGAGACGTTCCAAGGCGTGCCGCAGCGATGCCGAACGTTCCCAGCCGGCCAGAGGTGTGGCGACGACGATCTCCTCGACGCCGGCTAGCTTGGCCGGACCCACCGTCATCACCACAGAGGATGGATAGGTGGCGCGCCCACCCGGAACATAGACACCGACACGGCGTAGGGGCCGCCGCTGCTCCTCCAGGCGGATGCCCGCTTCTTCGAGCCGAATGGAGGGGTGACGCTGCGCTTCGTGATAGCGCTCTACGGCGACGATGGCGCGTTCGAGCGCGTGCTCGAATCCCGCCGGCAACGTGCGGCGATCGGCGCGTTCCGGGCGTAGCCGCAGATCGACGACCTGGGAACGCTTCACGCCGTCGAACTTCCGGACGGCCTTGAGCAGCGAGCGGTCGCCTCCGCGGCGGATCGAATCGACGATCTTGGCGGTCTGGGCCACGACCTTGGGATCGAGGATGCCGTCGCTGCGGCTCTCCAGCCGGTTGAGGAGCTTCTGGCCGCTCCGGCGGCGGGCATCGACGATGGAGAAGAGTGCCATGGTGAGTCTCCGAGGAGTTGATCGAATCGCGGTTGGGGGATCTCAGTCGAGGTCGACGACACCGGCCGCTTCGAAGGCGTCCACCAGGTCGTTGATACGTTCCCGATGGCGCTGGAAGGCGGCGCGGTGGACCAGTAGTAACGGTGCCACTTCGCGCACCACCTTGAGCTCCCGTAGGTGGTTCTCTTTCAGAGTGCGGCCGGTCTGGACGATGTCGAGGGCGACTTCCGACAGCTCCAGCAAAGGACCCAGCTCGACCGATCCGAAGAGCTTCAAGATCTCGGCGTTCCAGGGCTCATCGGCGACGACCTGATGGGCGATGTTGGTGAACTTCGAAGCCAGGCGCACCTGTGCGCCGGGCGCGGGTAGCTCGTTTCGTCCGACCAGCGACAGCCGGCAACGGCCATCGGTGAAGCGCGCCGGTACCAGCACGTCGCCACCTACCTCCGCCAGCACGTCGGAGCCTACGATGCCGACGTCGGCGATGCCGTACTCCACGTAAAGCGGAACATCCCAGTCTTTGAGCAGGAGGATTTGAAAACCTGCGTCCGGCAGGTCGACGCGGAGTCTGCGGTCGCCCTCCTCGAGGCCGCCCGGTACCCTGTCGAGGGGCAACCCGGCAGCCCGAAAAGCCTGCAGAGCGATCTTCAGATTGCGCCCCTTGGGCAACGCGAGAATCATGACGGTCTTCCTCTGCCGACCAGACGGTCGAGGCTGAAGCTGAAACCACAGGCTGTGATTCGGGCGCCGAGGCGCTCGAACAAGCGGTCGTAGCGGCCGCCGTTACCCACCGGCTCCGCCGACCGATCCGTGAACGCACGGAAGACCACTCCGTCGTAGTAGGCGCGGGCTCCGATCACCTCTACGAGCTCGGGTGTCGTCACCTGATCGGCGAACTCTGCCAGGTCGAGACGTAGGGTGATGGCAGGGAAGCGCGCTTGCAGATCCTCCAGCAATGCGCCCAAACGCCGGAGATGCGCCGCCGATTCGGTGCCGAGAACCTCGGGATCGTCGGGTACCCCGTGCTGTACCACCTGCAGCAATCCCTCGCCAGCCGTCCGTGCCGGATGCCGCTCGCGGCGGACGATGGCATCCACCAGCCGAATGGCTTCCGCCCGGTCGTCGAAACGGTCCATGAGCAGTCGGTCCAGCGCTCCCGCGAAGCCGACCACCACCGTCAATCGCGACCGCTCACCCACCGCCAGCAGCTCAAGGAAGCGCAGTAGGGCTTCGGCTTCGGCTTTCTCACCCTCGGCGCCGAGTATCTCGGCTCCCAGCTGATAGAGTTCTCGCTGCCGGCCGGCGCGCTCCTCTTGGTAGCGCAACACGTCACCTCGGTAGAACACCCTTAGCGGCAGGTCGTCCGTACGCGAGGCGTCGAGGTGTGGTGCCAACAGACGAGCCAGCATAGGGGTGAAGTCGGCGCGCAGGGCGAGCATGGCGCCGTCGCGATCGACGAAACGGTAGAGCTCTGCGCGGCTCGTCTCTGACAGCATCGCGTCGTATGGCTCAAGGTAGTCCACCACGGGCAGTACGACCTCGGTGAAGTCGGCTCGCTCCAGGCTTTCCACCATCTCGCCTTCGAGTCGGCGACGGTGGCGTGCACTGTCGAAGAGGAGCGCGGCAACACCGGTGGGGAGTGATGCGGTGACTTTCATGGTGTGCCGTCCGTCGTTTCCTTGGTGCGGCTCGGAGCCGGTATGCTGAGCAGGTCTCGCGCCAACTTCTCGTCGAGCTCGCACCCGTTCATCAAGCGAAACTGCTCGAGGGCCTGATAGAGCAGCATCTCCCGGCCCTCCACGGCGATGCGACCCAGCTCTTCCACCCGCTGCAGCAGGCGGGTCGGACCGGAGCCGTAGACCATGTCGAGGACGGCCGCATGGGGTGCCAGTCTCTCGGGGTCGAACGCCAGGGGATCGTCGGAAAGGTGGCCCAGCGCCGTCGCCTGGACGATCACGTCGTAGCGCGCGGGATCGAACTCGTCGAGAGGCCGGTAGGGTAGGGCCAGTTCCATCGACGCCTTTTTCCCCCGTTCTTTCGAGCGATTGACGAGAGTCACTTTCGCGCCCGCCAACTGCAGACCGTAAGCAGCCGCTTTGCCGGCACCACCACAGCCCACGACGGCGGCCTTTCGACCGCCGAGCTCGACGCCCGCGCTGGTCAAGGCCAGCACCACGCCGTCGGGGTCCGTGGACTCGGCCTCCCAAACCTCGTCATGCCGGACCAGCGTGTTGGCGGCCTCGATGTGCTGGGCTCTCGGGCTCGACGCCCCCGAAACGGCCAGTGCCACTTCTTTGTGTGGTGACGTGACCGAAAGGCCACGAAGGGGTAGACCCAAGACCTCCATGGAACCCGACTCGACGACCTCGAGCCAGAAGTCGCCGAAGGCTTCCACGTGGAGCGCCACGTAGACCGCCGAGACTCCCAACTCCCGATAGGCCCCGTTGTGCAGCCGAGGCGACAGGGAATGGACGACCGGATTGCCGACGATGCCGCAGACCCGGTCGATGGCTGGCAGATGGGGAAGGCCGTAGTCGCGGCTCAGCTTCTCGACTGTCCACTGGCCGGGGGCGCCGGGCTCGTCACCGAATGCGCCGTACACCAACGGGCAACCGAGGCGCGGTGCGAGGATGCGGGTCCAGGACCCGATGTCGCCGGCTGCGAAGCAGATGAAATCGTCGCGCCGTACGGAGTCGAGAAGTGCCAGAGCTCGGATGCCGTCACCGCTCTGCGCGGCAAAGGGGATCATCTTGTAGAACCTCGCCGGTGTCTTGGCCAGGCCGGCGAAACGTTCCTTGAGCCCGGTGAGGTGGGTCGATGGGCCGTGCCACGAGATCAGACGCTGTTCGGCGGGGATGGCGCCGAGCATCTCGTCGGTACGGTCCCTTTCAGCTTCCAGGTCGACGAGGTCGTAGTCGGCGGCGGCTGCGGACAACCGCCGCTGGCGCGCTGCCCGTCCGCCCTTTGCCTTCCCTCCCTCGGCCTTCGACCGCAGTGTGTAGATCAGGCCTCCACTCCAGCGATCGCGTAGCCACGCCGGATCCAAGTCCCCGACCAGGTCGGCGCGGACCTCGAGCCAATCGGTCCCCTCGGGCAGGGAGCGAAGCTCGGCTCCGTCGTCCGATGGGGGCGTGGTCAAAGTGGCGACCAGGGATGTCCGCTTCACATCGAGTCTCGTTCTGAGTTTGTTGGTGAGAGGTGACGGTGTCGGGGAAGGTACGCTTCGGTTCGTCTAGCCGGATGCAGCAGGCCCAAACGCCGAAAGCCCCTTTCGTCGTCTCCGCTGAGGGAGATCCGGAAAGAGGCTGGCTCGCCTTGGTCCTCGTCCCGGTCTCACAGCAGCCGGGACGCACCCAGCTTTTAGACGCCGTGATGCACGCCGTGCCACCAGGAATGGGAAGTCTGGGTGCGAGTCGGCATGATGGCTAGTGCGGGTCTAGAGGCCTTGTTCGAGGCTTGGTGTCGATGGGCGAGGTTGCGCCGGTCGAATAGCGACGGCATTAAAGCAGGTGGTCTCTACGCTGTCAAGAAGTCCCTCCGCGGGGGTGTCGTAGAACTGTGTGGTGCTTGAGCACTATCTACTCCTCAGAACAGTCGTCTGCCACTGCAGCTATACGTGTGCCGTGGTTCGCCGGAAAGGCAGTGACGGAGACCAACGCCACAGATTCGGAAAGTGCGGCAGGGTTTCTGGTAATCGGTCTCATCTTCTTCGGCGCGATGTGCATCCCGAAGGAGCATGCTTTTCTGCCTGGAGCCATGGCCGCGGGCATCAGCATCCGGCGATGGAGCGGATCATGGAATGTACCGTGGCGCGATCTTGTAGTCGTGCGCCACCGATGGATGCCGGGGTGATGAACTCGATCCTGTAACTTGCGGATCTGGGTCTGAAAGCACTAGGTGTCAAGGAATTATGTGAGACTGTGGTGTGAACAGTCGCTGTGCTAGTGTGATTTGAGCGCGAGCCGGAATCTAGCCGCACTTCCTCGATTGCGCCACCTGAACCACCTACGTAACTAGCATGGCGAACATTTATGACGTGGCAACCGGGAACTGGCTGTCCATAAGGCGAGTATGAGTCGCCGGCCGACAAACGCGCAGATGGTTCCACTGCCGGACTTCGAACGGCCACCTCTCGTCGAGGTAGCTGTCGGCTTCCAGTTCGATCCGCTTCCGCTAAACTCGCTGCACCTTGGCGACATTTGGGGCTGTGCATTCCGGGAGCGGTTCCCGGTGTTACAGCCGAAACCCGCGCTCCAACCTTCCTTCGAGAGGTTCGGTGTCGCACCAGGACAACCTCAGCTCCGGTTGTTGGTCAATGAGCAGGTGCCAATGCGGGCTTGGCTCTTGTCAGAAACTGAGGATCAGCTTCTGCAACTTCAGCGTGATCGATTTCACTTCAACTGGAAGAGGACAGATAGCGGCGGCGCCTATCCGCGATTCGAATGGGTAGTAGAGCGGTTCCTTGAACATCTAGAGACGCTGCGGAGCCATCTGGAACGCAACGAGGTAGCCCTCACACCAATCAACCAGTGCGAAGTCGTCTATGTGAACCACATCCACCCGGCTGAAGGTGTCTGGGATACGTTCTCTCAAGCCGGCAACGCGGTTCCGTTTGCTGAAGTGCCAAATCTCCAATGGCTTAGAGATCCGGAGAACGTCGAGGCACGTGCTCGCTTTGTGATGACCGACGGTAATGGAGTCCCGATCGGTCGCCTTCACGCTGAGCTAGAACCACTGCACGTGATAGGAACGCAGTCTCCATTGCTAGGCTTGAAAATGATCGCCCGTGGGACTCCTGTGGAAAGCACGCCGGAGTCCGCCCAGGAATTCTTCGAACTGGCTAGGGAGTGGATCGTGCGGGGATTCGTTGACCTGACAAGTCCTGAAATGCACCGAGTTTGGGGGAGAACCGATGCCTGATCAATACCTCTCAGATTCTGATGCCCCGGTTGGCGCCGCCTTGGGCGCCGAGGGGACAGCACTGCTGACCAGCTCGCAGGATCCCGAATGGCTGCGGCGATTTGAAGTGAAGCTCGCTCAACTTCTAGCGCTTCCAGAGGGATGGGACTCCTACGGCGCCCCAGTTCCGGCTCCTGAACTCGCCCTTTCGGTACTAGACTTGATCTACCGAATCGCGACACCCGAGACTCCCGAGCCTGAAGTCGTCCCTACGTGTGTGGGCGGGTTCCAGGTTGAATGGCACTGCAACCAGGTTGATCTTGAGATCGAGATCAACTCTCCGATCCGGATTGGTGCGTATCTCTGCGATGCGAACACAGGGACGATGAATGACCAAACGCTGAAGTCGGACTGGCAGGTTCTTCACAACTGGATTCAGCGCCTTCACTAGAGAATGGTCCTCCCCGGAGACGAACTCCCCGACGACGCTTCCATTCCAGACACCGCACCGCTCTGGCGCCGAATCCATCCGACATGGGTCATCTACGATAAGAACAGGAGTTGCCATCGGCTGACCAGTCAGGCATTCGGAAACAATCGGCCCCATGTTTCCTGCTCAGTTTGCGTCACGACTCATCCCGAAGCTGAAGGGTACACTCCAGCCTCCTACTTGAGCG
The DNA here is from genome assembly GCA_028066595.1 of Thermoanaerobaculia bacterium. GTDB lineage: Bacteria > Acidobacteriota > Thermoanaerobaculia > Multivoradales > J023 > JAUIJL01. The sequence continues at coordinate 48,827 of JALCBJ010000006.1, read as the reverse complement.
GCTGGCCCGAACACGGAGTCGCCTCGTTGCGGGCCTCGGTTCCTCGGAAGTACAAGCAAGCGGTTGCTATGGTTCCTGAAGAAGATGAAGTAGCGCATGGGGAGATTGTCGGGAAGAAGCCTAAGCCAGCACTGGCTGGAATGGCTCAAGCAGCAACCATTCTTGAAGCTCCGCCGCGCTGGCGTGGTCATACGTTTTGTCAACCAGCAGAGTAGTAACACCCGTAGCCTCGGCTGGCCAGCCGCCATCCACCATGTTGCCGACTAGGTCCAAGGGAGTCCAAACCTAAGACCGGGAGTCTTGTCTTTGGGTGCGAAACTGAGAGGCCGGAGGGGCCCAAGCACTACTAGACCCACTTCCGTTCATGGACGCGGCAGGTCAAAGGCACCTTCCTCGGGTCATGATCCCCGGCTGTCCAGAACCTTGCGCACTGCGTGTGCCATTTCGTCGAGGGTATAGGGCTTGTGCATGAACGGAACGCCGCCATCACGCACGCCGTGGTGGATCACAGTACTCTCCGTGTAGCCGGAGCTGTAGAGGACCGGTAGGCCGGGGCGAAGGCGGGCCATCTCGTCGTAGAGGCGTTCACCACCCATCCGAGGCATCACTACGTCTGTGAGCAGCAGGTCGATCTGCTCCTCTCGCCCTTGGATGGTTTCCAAAGCTGCGACACCATCTTCGGCGGTAATCACCGCGTAGCCGAGACTTTGGAGCATCTCCTGGGCCAAGTTGCGAACCGTGTCTTCGTCTTCCACCAGCAGAACGGTTTCGGCTCCTCGAGGCAGTTCTCCGGGTGCAGGCACCGACTCGCGGGTCAACTCTTCCTCGACACAAGGCAGAAGGATCGACAGGGTGGTGCCTTCGCCGGGCTCACTGTCCACCAGAATGGCACCGCCGGCCTGTTCGACGATGCCATACACCGTGGCCAGGCCGAGACCGGTACCGGCACCGTCGCGTTTGGTGGTGAAGAAAGGCTCGAAGACGTGGTCCATGACCTCCTCGCTCATGCCCGAGCCATTGTCCGACACCTGCAGCCGTACGTATCGATCCGCTCGCAGCACGTCGCCCTGAGCCCGCTCTCGGTCAGAGGCCGAAGGCTCGAAGACGTCGGTCTCCAAGGTCACGATACCGGTACGCTCGATGGCTTCCTGGCCGTTGACCACCAAGTTCATCACTACTTGCTCCATCTGTCCTGGATCCATTCGCACGTTGGGCAGGCCGACGCTCAGCTTGCTGAAGATCTCGACTTCCTCCCGCACAAGGCGGCGAAGCATGGGGTCCATTTCCCGGACCAGGTGGTTCAAGTCGAAGACCTTGCTCTCGGTGATCTGACGGCGCGAGAAAGTGAGCAGTTGGGACACCAAAGAGGCAGCTCTCTGCCCCGCCTTCTGGATCTCCGAGAGGTCGCTGCGGATGGCCTGGTCGAGGTCCGCGCGGCTCACGGCCAGACGGGCATAGCCCATGATCGCAGTGAGCAAGTTGTTGAAGTCGTGCGCGATGCCGCCGGCCAAGCGACCGACCGCTTCCATCTTCTGCGACTGGCGAAAGCGCTCTTCGAGCTCCTTGCGCTGCGTGATGTCCACCAGCAGGTAGCGGCAGCCGGTGAGCTGGGCGTGGGCGTTTCGGATGGCCTGGATCGAAAGGCTACCCCAGAGCACTGAGCGGTCCGCCCGCTGTAGCTTGACCTCGAGATTGCGAATCTCCTCTCCCAGGAGCATACGGTCGAACAGCTCGGCGGCGCGAGTTCGGCCCTGACTACCGGGCGCATAGAGGTCCAGCACGGAGCGGCCCGCCAGCTCCCCCAGCGTATAGCCGGAAAGCTCCATGGCCCGCGGATTGGCCAGCTCGATCTTCCCTTCGGGGTCGACCACGAAGTATGCGAATGGAGCCTCCTGGAAGAAACGGCGGTACTGTTCCTCGCTCCGCCGGAGGGCTTCTTCCGCGCGCTTGCGGTCCGAAATGTCCATGGCGAAGGCCACGATGCCCTGGCCCCGGATCTCGTCGGGGAAGAAGAAGAACTGATAGGTCCATGGCTCGCCACGCCAGCGTCCGTCGAGCTCGAACTCCACGGATTCACCTTCCAGGGCCCGGCTTAGGTAGCGAGCGATCACGGGCACGGAGTCGAGAGTGCCGCTCTCGTGGTGTTCGTCGATGAATCCCAGGCGTTCGGCGCCCGCACCGATGGACTGTTCGATCGTGCCGTCCTCTGCAATGCGCAGCGCCGACACCGGCAGCTCCGAAAAGATGCGGTCCATCAGTTGCTGTTGCTGTCGCAACCTGGTTCCGCTGACCACCAGGGCGCGGATGAGGAGCGCCAAGATCAGAGCCAACAGGAGGCCGAAGATCAGAGGAGACCAGATCTTGGTCGGCTCCATGCGGACCGTATCCTCATGGGGCAGGAGGCGCAGGACGAATTCGTTGCCCTGCGAGGCAAGGTCGCGTTCCACGGCCCGTTCTGCGGTACGTTGGGCACCCTCGCGCCAGCTGTCGTAGATCAACTCACCGTCGTAGAAAACCTGTAGGCCGTATTGGGTGCGTACCTCTTCGGGAACGGCGTAGTCGAAGAGGTTGCCGAAGCGAAAGACGGCATTGATAAAGCCCGCCAGCTCCCCCTCGCGGATGGTCGGCAGATAGGCGACGAATCCCCAACCACCTTGGTAGAGCTTGAGCGGTGCCGAGATGCGATCGGTGCGTTCCTCGCGCGCCTGACGGAAGAATGGACCGGCTTGGGGATTGTCGCCGACGTTCTTGCCCAGGGCGTCCTCGTTGTCAGCGTATGGGGCCACCCATTGGATCAGCCCGTCTCGATCGATCCAGTTGATCGCGAGGAGGCCGGGGCTCTGCTGTTGCAGCAGAAGAGCGACGTCCTGCAGATTCTCCAGACTGTGGTCGGGCTGCTGCCACTGCTCGCGCAGAGCCCGCGCCAGATCGAGCCGTTGCTCCACCACTTCCGGCAAACGATCCACGAGCTGATCGGCGACCGTCTCGGTGCGGACGTCGACCTGGCGGATGTGGGCCTTCTTCTGAGAGACCGAGAACGCCAGAACGAGGCCGCTGAAAAGAAGGAACACAGCCAGCGGAGCCAGGACTCCGGCTCGTCGCGGCGTGAGCCAGCGTTCGAGACGGGCGCCGCGTTCGGAAGCCATCGCTCCCCGGTTCAGGACCGATCGGAGCCGCTGGGCGTGTAGAGCGGCACTGGGAAAGTGGCGACGTTGCCGTCGCTCTGATTCTTGTCCTCGGTGATCCGACTCGTGCCCTCTTTCTCCACCTCGTCGATGCGAAGGATCGTGTGCATGGGCAGGAAGAAACGCCGGACGCCTTCGAATTCTCGTTTCAGGCGTTCCTCCGACGGGTCGACCACCACCTTGCTACGCTCCCCGAATACCAGGTCCTCGACTTCGACGAAGCCGTAGAGCCCGCCTTGGGAAACCTGCCGAGCGTACATCTCGTAGATCTGCCCCTGGCTGAAGAAGACGACCTTGTAGAGGCGCTGGTCGGACATGGCGATCGAGGTCCTGATCTCGGGGGAAGATCCTTGATGTCAGCGGCCGGACGCGACGGGCGCGAGGCCGGCGGATAGGACCGGTCGATCTCACGCGGAGTCCTGCAGCATAGCACGCAGCCGTGGCTATCCGACTCCCTCAACCCTCGTAGAAAAAGCGCTCTCGGGCCACCATCCCGTCTTTCCAAAGCCTTACCGCAACCTGCTCGATTCGTCGGTGCCGGCCGTCGAGATAGGTCACCGCCATCGTCCATTGCGAGAGCGAGACGTCTCCGTTCACTGCATGGGGCCCGAGCTCCGCATGGACTTCGCGCACCTTCCTGGCGAGCTCCTGTTCGCGGGTCCGATTGGCTGCCTTGCCCTCGGTGACCTCACCCCCAGGTTCTTCCATCACGACATCGTCGGAATAGAAGCGCTCGAACGCCTCCGAAGTCTTGCCCCGGCAGATGGCTTGGTTGAGCTCTCGATCGAGAGCGGCATGGTCGTATACGTCCATGATCTGGCTAGGAACCTGGTTCCTTGCCTGTCGACGGATCGCGGATCCTGTCGAGAAGGCGAAGGAGTTGCTCTTCGTCGCCGCAGCTCAGCCCACCGAGCGACGTCTCGTCGAGGCGGAGGACGGGCTCGTCCAGCCGCGACAGAAGCTCGAGGCCACTCTCGCTGAGAAAGCAGAACACCTGGCGGCGATCGTTCGGCGATCGTTCGCGGTACACCCAGCCCTTCTCCACGAGACGGTCGACCAGGCGGGTGACACCCGGAGTGCGTTCCAGCATCCGTTCTCCGATGGACAGTGTGGGCAGGCCGGACTCGCCTGCCCCGCGCAGGATGCGCAAGACGTTGTATTGCTGGGTGGTCAACCCGTGGCCTTCGAAGAAGTCCGACAGTCTGCGGCGGACCACGTCCGCGGTACGCAGCAAGGCCAGGGTGGCCTCCTGCCGGGACGTTGCGAACGGCTTGGACTGGCCGATCTCTCGCTGGAGTGGACTCGAACGCCTCGACATGCCGAGAACTGTACGGATCGGTAGTTGACTCGTCAATGAATGGGATCGTCCGTTGTCGACGGTAAGATGCGTCGGCGCCCGGACGGGTGCTTTCCCATGCGCGAACGCTCCACTTCCGAACCCTCTTCCACCGATCGATTCGTCGACGAATACGGTGATCGTGGACCCTACCGGATCCGTCCGTCGGAGAGCGATCCGAGCGTTCTGCTCGTCGAGCGTCGACCCGCACCGCCTCCGGTCGCTTCCTACCGCTGGCGACTACCGCTGACGCTCTTCCTCCTGACGGTGATCACGACGTCTTGGGTCGGTGGATTCGTATATTCGGCGGCAGTGCTCTTCGTCCTTCTTTGTCACGAGATGGGGCATTTCGTGCAGGCGCGTCGATACGGGGTCGCGACCAGCCTGCCGTTTTTCATTCCGATGCCCCTGCCGCCGCTCGGCACGATGGGCGCTGTGATCGCCATGCGGCCCAACTCGGTGGGGGCTCGCGGGTTGTTCGACATCGCGATCACCGGTCCTCTGGCCGGTCTGGTGCCGGCCCTAGCCTGTGTTCTGGTGGGTCTGCCGCTGTCGGAAAACGTACCGGTACAGCACACGGACTCGTATCTGGAAATCGGCGAGCCGTTACTCTTCCGCTTCTTGGCGAGCTGGATCGTCGACGTGCCCGCGGACCATACTTTGCTTCTCCATCCTCTGGCATTCGCCGGCTGGGTCGGTTTCCTGGTGACAGCACTCAATCTGCTTCCGGTAAGCCAGCTCGATGGCGGACACATTCTCTACGCACTGACTCCGCGCCATGCCCACCGTATATCGACCGTGATCTTCCTCGCCGCGGGTGCGGCGATTCTGGTCCTTGGGCTGTGGCACTGGAGCTTGCTGTACTTTCTAATTTTGATTTTCGGTGTTCGCCATCCGCCGCTGGGCGTATATGGTGAGCGGCTGGGCCCATTCCGAAGGCTCTTGGGCTGGGCCACGCTGGCCTTCCTCTTCGTCGGCTTCACCCCCATTCCCCTGTCGCTTCCCGACCTTCCTGCGCCTTGAACGCACTTCCACCGTCGACCTCGGAGTTCACATGATCGGACGTTCCGCCTCCCTCGTTCTGGCCCTCAGCTATCTCTACCTTTGGTTGGCCCCCACTGTGTCGGCCGACACGCCCGATCTCTCGTACTACCTGCCGACTGCGGAGTCGCAAGTTCCGACACACTACGATCCGGCGGTGCCCAAGCCTGCCGACGTCTTCGGATTCCAGCCTGGAGAATGGCATGTGCGCCACGATCAGCTGGTGGAGTACATGGAAGAGCTGGCGGCCGCCTCGGAGCGGGTGACCCTGCGGAATACGGGACGGACCCATGAAGGGCGTCGACTCGTGGTACTCACCATTACCTCGCCGGAGAACCATTCCCGGCTCGACGAGATTCAGCAGGAACACCTGGCGTGGTCCGATCCGGCTTCCGATGCTGATCTCGACCTTTCGGGGCTACCCGCCGTGGCTTACCTGGGCTATGGCGTTCACGGCAACGAAGCGAGCGCATCCAATGCGGCGCCTCTGGTCGCCTACTACCTTGCTGCAGGGCGGAGCACGGAGCTCGATAGCATCCTGGACGATGTCGTAGTGCTCCTCGACCCGTCGCTCAATCCAGACGGCCAGTCGCGTTTCGCTCACTGGGTCAACACTAACCGGGGAGTCGTGCTCACCGCCGATCCCCATCACCGGGAGCACAACGAGCCGTGGCCGGGTGGGCGCACGAACCACTATTTCTTCGATCTCAACCGAGATTGGCTCCTGGCGCAACATCCTGAAACGCGGGCTCGACTCACCACGTTCCATGCATGGCGGCCCAACGTGCACACCGACCATCACGAGATGGGCACCCACGCCACGTTCTTCTTTCAGCCTGGCGTCGACAGCCGCAAGAACCCTCTGACACCGGAACGCAATGTCGAGCTGACCCAGGCTCTCGCGGAACATCACGCCGCAGCGCTCGACCAGATCGGTTCGCTGTACTACACCCGCGAATCGTTCGACGACTTCTACTACGGCAAAGGCTCGACGTATCCAGACATCCAAGGTGCGGTGGGGATCCTGTTCGAACAGGCCAGCGCGCGTGGCCATGTGCAGGAATCGGACAACGCACCGGCCGACGGTGTTCTGACCTTCCCCTTCGGCATCCGCAATCAAGTCGTCACTTCCCTGTCGACCCTGCGTGGGACGGTGGCCGAGCGTGAGAATCTCCTTTCCTATCAACGGGACTTCTATCGCGACGCCGCTGCGGAGGCTACGGCAGAGGATCTGGTGGGCTGGGTCGTATCGGACGCCGGCGACGCGGGCCGTCTGCGACATATGGCAGACGTTCTGACGTCGCATGGCATCGAAACACGGGCGTTGAAGTCCGCGACCCGGGTCGGAGGGCGAGACTTCGAGCCAGGGGATTCGCTGGTCGTGCCGCTACGACAGCGGCAATCGCGCCTCGCGAGAGCACTTTTCGAAACTCGCACGGAATTCGAGGACGACACGTTTTACGACGTGTCGTCATGGACACTCCCTCACGCCTTCGGTCTGCCCTTCGCAGAGCTGACGTCCGCTGGCGCCGTCGGCGAGTCTTGGTCGTCGAGCGTGCCGGCGACGGGCTTCGAGCCAAACGGCGATGCCGTGGCCTACGCCGTCGAGTGGCATCACTATGCAGCGCCGTCGGCTCTCAATCGTCTACAGCGTGCCGGAGTCCGGGTTCGCGCCGCTGGCATCGGTTTGGAGGCGGAAACGCCGCAAGGTGGCCGCCACTTCGAACCGGGCACACTGCTCGTGCACCTCGGCTTCCAGGATCTCGACGACGATGCGGTGAACACGGCTCTCGGCCGTGTCGCGACCGAGGACGGCATCGAACCGATCGCCATACTCGGTGGACTGACGGTCGTGGGTCCGGACTTGGGGAGCCCCAACGTCCGTCCACTCTCTGCGCCCAAGGTAGCGATCGTCAGCGGTAGTGGTTTCTCCAGTTACGAAGTGGGCGCGGCCTGGCATCTTCTGGATCATCGGTTCGGTGTCGAGACGACCTTGCTGGATCGGGACGACGTCGAATGGGTGGACCTCGATCGTTACAGTCACCTCGTGTTGGTGAACGGTCGGGGCCTCGGATCGTCGGACGATCTCACCGAGAAGATTCGAAGTTGGGCGCGAGGGGGTGGCGTCTTGGTGGCGATCAAGGGTGGAGCGCGCTGGGCAACCGAGCGCGTCCTGAAGTCAGGTGAGGAGGAGGAGAAGGCTGGCGGCAGCAAGGACGAGAACGACAAGTCCGAACGTAAGCCCTACGCCGACTTCGATCAGGATTTCGCCAAAGGCCTGATCAGCGGCACCATCTTCCAGAGTCGCCTCGACCTGACCCACCCTCTCGCATTCGGCTATCGCGAAGAGCTGCTGTCGGTATTCAAGAACTCCCGGCTCATGTTGGAAGCCGAGGATAGTCCGTACATCACGGTCGCTGCGTTCACCGACGAGCCGCTGCTCTCGGGCTACGTATCCGAAGAGAACGCGGAGAAGCTGGCCGGCACCCCGGCAGTGATCGCCCAACGGTTCGGTCGCGGGGCGGTCGTCCGCTTCGCCATCGACCCGAACTTCCGTGCCATCTGGTACGGAACCAATCGGCTTTTCCTCAACTCCATCTTTCTCAGCGGCATGCTCGACAGGCGCCCAGCCCAAGAGCCGCGGGAAGAGATGCACGGTCATTGAGCCTGCCCTGAACTTCCTGCTGCACCGTCATCTGGCGGACCGGGATCTGGGCGCCCGCCTCCCCGGCCATGTTGCGGGCTTGGGAGCGATGCTGCCCGACCTTTGGCGGATGACTCATCGGCGAGTTCGGCCGCGGCCGGAGGTCGGTCCGGGGGCAGGTGCGTCTCTGGTGGTCTCGGCCTTGCTCGAGGGAGTTCGCCATCACCTGCGTGCCGACGACGTATTCCATCGCCATCCTGTCTTCGTGAACGGAGAGCGGATGCTGGTACGCCGTTTTCGTGACGCCGCGATCCGAGCGGAGAAGATGGGTCTGTTTGCGCACATCGGCTGGGAGTTGTGCCTCGACGGAGCGTTGCTGCGGCAGGTCGGTGTAGATCGGACGCTCCGGAAGATCCGGCAGGCGATCGACGCCAGCGGGGCGGAGCTGCGAGTTGCAGCTGAGGAGCACGCATCTCCGTTGCCCGCGGGTTTTCATCAACGACTGGACGGGATCCTCGAGCAGGTGTCGTCGAGCGATTGGGTACCAGGCTACGCGAACGGTCCCGGCGTTGCCGGACGCCTGGACGGCGTTCGGAGGCGAGTCGGGTTGCCGGCGATGACGGTCGAGGATCTCGAGCGACTCGGTCGAATATTCGATTCGACGCTCGCCGACGCGACCCCGGCACTGGGACAGCTTCTCGACGACTGGAGCCTGTCGGTTGACCTTTGATTCAGAGGATTCGTTAAGTCGCGAGAGTTGTTCGATCAATAGAAGACCATGAACAGGCTGTCGTACGACTAGCTGACGACATCGACTCATGCAAGCTGCCCACAGCCTGGGAAGAGGCTCTGAAAGGGATTGTTCATCAGGAAATATCATCTACGACAAGGGGGCTGCAGTGGCGTAATTCCCGTCGTAATATCAAGGCAGATAGCCTCATCGTTCGGGGCCTCTGTGAGAGGGTCGAAGTCTCAGGCCTTCTTAATCGATTCAATTCCCGTCGTATTCACCGCCCGGTCCCGTCGCCTCTCGGAGCGTTTCCGGGAGCGCTAATCGCGGTGATGTCGCCGGGCTTCGCTTTCCGCCTCATACCATGACCGAAGCCGAATCGCGCGACCTGACTCCAGGTGAGTACCTCCGCGAAATCCAGATGGAGTTTCTGGGCGAGATGCAGCAACGCATCGACGACCTGGAACAGATCTGGCTATCCCTGAAGTCGGGGTGGCGACTGCCAGCGCTCGAGGATCTGCATCGACTGGCCCATAGCCTTCACGGCGAGGGAGCCACGTTCGGCTTCGATGCCGTCGCCGGGGCGGCTCATGCCCTGGAATCCGTGCTCAAGCCGCTGCGCGACGAGGGCGACGTCCCCGAGGAGCAAATCGCCGATTCCGTCGAGCGACAGATCTCCGCGTTGCGCCGTGCCAGCCTTCGCTACTCGGCGGATCGCTTGCCCCCGCTCCCCGGTCGGTTCGACGGCATTCCCAAACCTCCCCAGGAGGCGGCTGGGAGGGTCGTCTTGGTGGACGACGATCGGGATCTGGCGAGCGCCATCGGCCTGCAACTCCGCCATTACGGCTACACGGTCGAGGTGTTCGTCGATCCAGACTCCGCAGAGCAGTCGATTCGAGAGAGGCCGCCAGCCGCGGTGCTGATGGACGTCGTGTTCGAAGGTGACCATCTCGCGGGCACCGAGCTGGTGCGTCGGCTCCACGACTCTGTGGAAGACCCGCCACCGATTCTTTTTCTTTCGTCACGCTCCGATCTCGAAGCGAGGCTTCACGCCATCCGTGCGGGAGGCAAGGGCTACCTCACCAAGCCGGTCGATCTGGCCAATCTCGCGGAGCGACTGGACCGGATCACGGGACGGAAGACAGAGAGACCTTACGAGGTATTGATCGTCGACGACGACGAGAAGCAGGCCAGGTATACAGCTCGCATCCTTCAGGAAGCGGACGTACACACGACCGTCCTAACGGATCCCCTGCGGCTGCTCGACTCTGTCTCCGAGATCCGACCCGACTTGCTTCTCCTAGATCTCTACATGCCCGACTGCAGCGGACCGGAGCTGGCGGAGGTGCTGCGTCAGCACGAGATGTGGCTGCCGATCCCCATCGTCTTCCTTTCCAGCGAGACGAACCCGGACGAACAGATCCAGGCGCTGTCGCGGGGTGGTGACGAGTTCCTCACCAAGCCTGTAGATCCCGAGACGCTGGTGGCGACGGTCTTGCCGCGGGCACGACGCGGCCGCCAGCTGGGCAGTCTGATCGAGCTCGATGGCTTGACGGGTCTGATCAACCACTCCCAGCACCAGCAGCGGCTTCATCAAGAAGTGCGGCGCGCCGGCCGTGAGTCGTCGAGCTTGGCCTTCGCCATGATCGACCTGGACGACTTCAAGAGCGTCAACGACACCTGGGGCCATGCGGTGGGAGATCGGGTTCTCCGCAGTCTGGCCGGGATGCTGAAGAAACGCCTACGGAGCACCGATATCGTGGCGCGCTACGGCGGCGACGAATTCGCAGTACTGATGCCTTCCACCGAGGGTCGGCCAGCCGCGGGCCTCATGGAAGAGCTCTGCTTGGCCTTCGGCCAGCTCAGTCACTCGATCGGCGACAACCAGTTTCACGTGTCTCTGAGTTGTGGAGTGGCGAGCTTTCCGGAATACGCCGACTCCGAGAGTCTGGCCGCCGCCGCCGACCGGGCTCTGTACGAGGTGAAAGAGGCCGGCAAGTCGGGGGTCCGATTGGCCGATGCCGATATCGTCTAGTGGGCGGGTGAGTCACCTCGGGATGTCGATGTCGTACGCCTTGATCTTGCGATAGAGATGGCTCCGTTCCAGGCCCAGGACTTCCGCGGTCCGGCTGACGTTGCCTCCCTGCTCCGCCAGTCGGCGTTCGATGAAGCGTTTCTCGAAGGCAGCGCGGGCCGCCCGCAGGTCGGCGTATTCGATGTCCAGCAACTCGTCGAGCGGCGGACCGTCGGCGTTGCGAATCGGTGCGGGTAGATCCCGTACCGTGATCTCGTGGCCCGGAGCCATGATCATCATGCGTTCGACGAAGTTGCGCAGCTCTCTCACGTTACCGGGCCACGCATAGCTCTGTAGCCGCGCCATGGCCTCTTCGGCGAAGGTCTTGGGGCGACGGCCCTGCTCACGCGCATACGCGGCCGCGAAATGTTCTACCAGCCGCGGAACGTCCTCTCGACGTTCCCGCAGGGGCGGGATCTCGATGGGGATGACTGCGAGGCGAAAGTAGAGGTCCTCCCGGAAACGACCCTCCTGGATCTCCTCTTCCAAGTCCTTGTTCGTGGCTGCGATGACCCGGACGTCGACCTGGATGGGGTCGGAACCCCCGACACGCTCGAAACGCTGCTCTTGGAGTGCCCGCAAGACCTTGGCTTGGGTCTTGAGGGACATATCGCCCACCTCGTCGAGGAAGAGAGTGCCGCGGTCCGCCTGCTGGAACCGACCCGTGCGGTCGGACGTCGCTCCGGTGAAGGCGCCCTTGCGATGACCGAAGAGCTCGCTCTCGATCAGCTCTTCCGGAATGGCGGCGCAGTTGACGTCGACGAACGGTGCATGGGTCCGCGCCGACAGCTGGTGGGCTCTGCGAGCCGCCAGCTCCTTGCCGGTACCGTTCTCTCCCATGAGCAAGATGCGACTGTCCGACGGGCCGGCGCGCTCCAACTCCGACTTCAGGCGTCGCATGGCAGGGCTGTCGCCGATCAGCTCGGTGGGGTAGAGATGGTGAGAGAGCTGCTCGATTTCGCGGCGCATGCGCCGTCGGTCGAGTGCGTTGTGCACCGTCAACATGACGCGTTCGAGCGCCAGCGGCTTCTCCAGGAAATCGTACGCACCGAGGCGTGTCGCCTTCACCGCCAGGTCGACGTTGCCATGGCCGGAAACCACGATGATCGGCAGATCGACGAAATCCGACAGCGCTTCGTCGAGCAGCTCCATTCCGTCGGCGTCGGGTAGCATCAGATCCAAGAACACCAGATCGTAGGATCTGATCCGCCATTGATCTCGCGCTTCTGCGGCGGTACCGACGGCAGCGACCTCGTAGCCTTCGTCCTCCAAGATGCCGGTCAGCGCATCTCGTGTTCCCGCCGAATCGTCGACGATGAGGATGCGCTCGGTCATGAGTGCAGTCTACGCGATGGTGGAACTGGCGACCCGAACGACTCCGAATGCAGGTCCCACCATCCACGCTGTCTTGGCTGGAGCAGCTAGAATCGGCCGTTCATGGACGCTTCGACGCAATACTCTGGATTCCGACTGGGCCCGGTCACGGTCTCACCGCCAACGGTGCTGGCGCCCATGGCCGGCGTCACCGATCGCGACTTTCGCAAGATCGTGAAGCGCATCGGCGGCGTCGGTTTGGTGACGATGGAGTTCATCTCGTCGAAGATGCTGATGCAGGGCGACCAGCGCATCGTCAAGCTCCTAGACTACGACGAGGAAGAGCGGCCGCTGTCGATCCAGATCTACGGCTCGGAAGCAGCGACCATGGCAGACGCTGCGCGCGAGGTACAGGATCGGGGTGCGAACGTCTGTGACATCAACATGGGCTGTCCTGCCAACAAGGTCTTGAAGGGCTGTGCCGGCGCGGCCCTGATGGGTGATCTCGACTTGGCCCGCGACATCGTCAAGCAGGTACGTGCCGTGCTCGAGATCCCGTTGACGGTGAAGTTTCGTCTCGGTCTCGATGACCGGCGAGCCAACTACCTGGAGTTGGGGCGGATCTGCCAGGAAGAAGGCGCCGACGCCGTGGCGCTCCACCCGCGCACCGCTGCCCAGCGCTTCACCGGCAAGGCCGACTGGAGCGCCATCGGTGAGCTGAAGCAAGCGGTATCGATTCCAGTGCTAGGCAATGGTGACGTGCGTCGGGCAGAAGACGCGGTTCGCATTCTGAGAGAAACCGGCTGCGACGGCGTCATGGTGGGACGTGGCGCCACCCGCGATCCGTGGATCTTTCGCCGTATCGAGGCGGCGCTGTCGGGGTCGGATGTGATGGAGCCGACCCTGCAGGATCGCCGTGACCTGGTGCTTGCCCACTTCGACACGCTGCTCGAGCGTGAGGATGCCAGGCATGCGCTCCACAAGCTGCGCACCTTCACCAACTGGTACAGCCGGGGCTGGCCCGGTGGCGCCGACCTGCGGCGTCGGATCGGTCCGGCGGGGGAGGACCCCCTGGCGCTCTACGAGCTGGTGGCCGGATACCTCGACGAGTTGATCGTCGCCGAACGGGTCGAAGAATGTCGAGCAGCATAGCCCCAAACCCCCACCAAGACAGGCCCTCCGCTTTCGCCGAGAATCTTCTAGGGGTTTGACACCGGCCGTCGCGCCGACGCAAGATACAGGTAGCGACCATCCGCGGCTACCACCTGGAACGAGATTTCGATCTCATCTTCCGAGTGCGGAGACCGCGGCGGCCGGAGGGATTTTGGGCGGTCCCGAGGGCCGGGCGGGGTGGGGCCCGCCACGTTGGTGACGCCTAGAAAGGAGGTGGTCCTGTGAACGACAGCTATGGTTTGATGGAGGTGGCGACCTCCTAGCGAGGTTCCCATCGACGTCACGGCGTCGACCGGGGCACCTTCGAATCGAGGGACCCCTCGCCACCGAGACAAACCCAGGGGCCCCGGGCCGTCGCGAGACGACCCGGGGCCCTTGTTCTGTTCATGCACCTTCGACTCTCGGGACGCTGAAATCGCCGTCGCCCAAGGCGAGCGCGCCGGTTGGCCGGTCGACTAGTCCGCTCTCAGAACCGTGGCTGGATCGACTCGCGCGGCGCGCAGGGCCGGCACCAGGCAGGCGGCGAGGCCGATGGACGCCACCGCCAGGGCCGTCACGCCGAGCGTTCCGGGATCGCGAGCGCCCACCTCGAACAGCAAGGACTCCAGAGACCGGCCCAGGAGCAATGCGCCACCGAGCCCGATCGCGATGCCGGTGCCGATCCAACGCCCGCCGCGTCGGACGATGAGTGCCACGATTCCGGAGCGCGCGGAGCCCAGGGCCATACGAATACCCATTTCGCGTCGACGTCGGTTCACCGAATAGGCGACCACGCCGTAGAGCCCGACCGCGGCGAGGACCGCAGCGACGCTGGCGAACACGCCGACCAGTACCAGGGCAAAGCGCTGCAGCGACATCTGGTCCTCCGCGAGATGCCGCAGTGGGCGCGGATCGGCCAGAGGAACCAGAGGATCTTGTGCTGCCACTCGGTCCTGGAGCGCAGGAACCAGCCCGGCTTCCGCCGCAGCGGCGTCGGGCTGCTCGGTCTTCACGATCCAGTGGATCTCCCAGTCGGCCCAGGACCAGTGGCGGGGGTCGAAATAGGCATGGGGCTCCGGGGCTTCTCTCAGATCTCGCAGCTGGACATCGTCCACCACTCCGATGACTTCGAATTCCTCCGACGGACCCCAGGGAGAAGCCGTCAGCGTGCGGCCGATGGCGTCGCGACCCGGCCACATCGACTCCGCCAACGATCGGCTGACCACGACCACGGAGCTGTCGTCGGCGGCCGTGAACAGGCGGCCCTCGAGATGGGGGATGCCCATCAAGTCGAAGAATGGGGAAGAGGCGATGCGATACTGCGCGCGGCTCGTCGTGCCGTCGGGGACCTCGAGATCGCCACCCCAACGACTTGGCATCAACGGACCGGGCCACACCGCCGCCGAGCCGCGTACCCCGGGCAACGCAGTCACCTCGGACTCCAGGCGGGTCAGGAACTCACCGGTGTCGCCGGCTCGGAAGTCGTAGCGTGTCGAGGGCAACGAGACACTGAAAGTGTAGATGTCGTCGACACCGTATCCGGGATCCACGTCTTGCAGGCGCAGCAGGCTCTGAAAGAGAAGAGCCGCACCCGCTAGGAGGATGAGGGAGAGCGCCACCTCGGTCGATACGAGCCATGGTCCGACGCCGCCCGACCGTCCTTCGGTGCGCCATCCACGTAGCCATTTCGACAGGTCGGTACGGGCAGCGTGCCATGCAGGCCACAAACCGAAGAGGAGTGTCGATACGGTGACGGCGCAGACTGCGAAGAGCAGGGTCGAGCTGCCGAGATCGATCTCGTGGAACCGGGGCAAGCCGTCGGGGCGCAGAGCCGTCAGAATTCGTTGGCCGGCCATCGCGAAGCCGAAGCCCAAGGCACCTGCGGCGCCGGCCAGGAGCGAACATTCCAGGAGAAGTAGCCGCAGAAGGCGGAGTCGCGGTGCGCCGAGTGCCAAGCGCATCCCGAGCTCCGAGGCACGGCTCTGGGCGCGTATCAGGACGAGATGCATGACGTTGGCACAGGCGATGGCCAAGACGAACGCAGCCGCGCCGAGAAGTAGGGTGAGTAGGGGGCGGGCCGGTTCCACCAGCGTGGCGTGAAGGGGTTCGGCACGCAGTGCCCAACCACGCTCGCCGTACGGCGGAACCTGTTCTCGAAGCCCGGTGGAGAGGGTTGCGAGCTGACGCTCGGCATCCGCTAGCGAGGCCCCGGCCCGCAGTCGGCCCAGCATGACGAGGATCCCCACATTGCGTGTGTCCTGTCCCCAGACGTCGCCGTTCGACCATCGGTCGTCGGGCAGGCGCCAGAGATCGGCTCGGCTGCTCTGGCCCGGTAACTCCAATCGGAAATCTTCCGGCAGCACTCCTGCGATGGAGTAGGGCCAGCCGTCGAGCTCTATCTTGCGCCCGAGCACTGCCGGATCGGCTCCGAAGCGCTGGCGCCACAGCTGGTCGGACAGGAGCACGATCTCCGGGTCCTCACCGTCGCGGAACACCCGTCCATGGCGGGCCTCGACGCCGAGAAGGTCGAAGAGATTGCCGGAGGCCCAACCGACGTAAACCTGGCTCGCCGGTGAGTCGATACCCGTGAGGTTTTGGCGGCGTACGGTCAGCGCTGCCACGTCGTCGAAGCTCGTGACGTCACGGCGTACGTCGTAGAAATCGCCTCCCGACAGGCCCGCGCGATCGACCCCCCGAGACTTCCACGAGGACGTGACGTAGACTAACTCATCGGGTTGGTCCCAACTCAAGGGTTGAACGAGCACGCCGTAGAAGACGCCGAAAACGTTGATGGCGAGCCCGAGGGCGAGGGCCAGGGTGAACACGATGGTCAGCGAGTGGCCGGGAGTTCGGAGCAGCGCTCGCCCCGCGGATCGCAGATCGATCCACAGACTGTCGGCGAACCCGGCCTGATGCCGCTCGGAGAAGATTCGTCGGTTCACCGATTCGGGGTGCCGGCGAAGCCGGTACGCTGCACGAAGGACGTCCAGGGTCATCGAGACCTGGAGGCGGAAACGTCGCACACCTCGGGTTGGGTCCAGGCGATCGGCGGCGTCTGCCAAGATCTCGTCTCGGTGGGCGTCGCGAAAGGCCACGGGACAGCACGTGAGGGCCCACTGGATCGATCGCGGAACGGTTCTGCCCGGAGTCACGAGGCACCTCCGGCAGATGTGTCGAGCAGATTCCTCGAGCGCGCCCAGGCGACGACCCGATCCAGCCTCCCGAGTTCTCGGC
This sequence comes from Thermoanaerobaculia bacterium, assembly GCA_028066595.1. Classification (GTDB taxonomy): domain Bacteria; phylum Acidobacteriota; class Thermoanaerobaculia; order Multivoradales; family J023; genus JAUIJL01. The sequence goes on along the minus strand of JALCBJ010000006.1, from coordinate 32,117 downwards.
GCAGCTCGAGGGCACCGTCATCCGACAACCGATAGGCCTTGCGGCGTCCCTGCTTCGAGTCGGGTGCCTCGAGCAACCAGCCTCGGGCGAGCATCCTATGGATAGCTTCATAGAGCGTACCTGGCCCGAGCACCAGACCACCTTCCGTACGCGCCTCCACGTCCTGCTGCACGGCATAGCCGTGGCGGGGACCGTCGGCAAAGGACAGCAGGATATGAAGCTCCGCCGGCGTCATCAGGGATCTAGGGGATCTGGACATCGCACCTCCTGGTCGCTCTATATCGGTGACCGACTATCGGTCGCCGATATAGTACGGAGGAAGTAAGACGAGGTTTCGGACTGCGGACAGCTGGTCGGAACAGCCGTGGGGTCAGCTTGCCCTCACGTGCCCGCTCGCGATCTGGGCCGCTCGACCCGTCGGTGGGATCGAAGTCGGTAGGCCTGGCTCAGAAGGAGGACCCCGGCGCGGCAATTCCAGCGCCCAGGATCCGCCGGGATGCACGTTCCTGCACGAAGACGACGAGGCGCAGGTTCTCACGCTTCCAACCCTCCTCGATCCGTGTGCTCACGCGGTCTCTGAAGGTGCCGTTCTCGACAACCCCGAGCTCGGCCATCTCGCGGACTACGGCGACATGGGAAAGCTCACGTCCGGCATTCTCGCCCCGTGGCACGTCCACCTCCAAGTCGAGCTCAGTGACGGCGTAGACCGCCAGAGTCGTGTCGCCTTCCGTGATTTCGGGCACATCCCGAATCTCGACGGCGCTGCACAACACGGAGGCATCAGTCATGTCGTCACACGGGTCGAGATCCACCACCGCATGGGTGGCCATCGATGCCTTGGCGATATTCGCCAGCGCCTCTTTGCGCTGGCTCCCCACGAAACCGTAGCGACCGTCCACTACCATCTGGGGCGTGTAGATGCGTCGGCTGCCCGCAGCACGAGCGTAGATCCGCTGACGATCGCTGAACTGCGCTTTGGAGAACGGATCCGGCCAGCCGAGGCGATTCCAATAGTCGACGTGCTCCGACATGGGCACGATGAGGGCGCCGGGAACCGGTTGGTCCCTCGCCAGCTCGGCGAGAAGCCGGTCGGCAGGAGGACAGCTAGAACATCCCTGGGATGTGAAGAGCTCGACGATGACCGGCACGGAGGATGCGACGACGGTGGGTTGCGGCCCGTCGCCCACCGCCGGGGCTGCATTCGAGACGTTCTTCTCCGAACGTCCGATGGCGAAGCCGACCCAGATCGCGAGGGCACCGCAGGCGATCCAAGCCAAGCGTCGTATGGTGTTGGCAGAACTGGGAGAGGCATCGGTCGTTCGCGGTTCGTAACCCATCGACGGAGAGTACGGGCCACCTCGCAGTCTGGCTTCGTCGGTATACTCCCGGCCCCATGACAATGACCAACAGCGCTGAAAACGAGGGCCCGACGGTCCTCGGTTCGCTCCGTTGGCTGTCGTGGCTGGTGTATGAAGTCGTGTACACCTTCCTGTCCATCGTGGCCGCTCCGTTCTTGTGGATGCGGAAGGGCGGTCCAAAGCGGGATGGACTACGCCACTACCTGGAGACGTTGCCGGGTCGCACGACCCTTCGTCTACCGGCCGCACCCCTTGGTACGCGAGCGATCTGGGTGCATTGCGTGTCGGTAGGCGAGGCGATGGTCGGCACGACGCTGGTGAAGGCGATGCTCGACCGGCTGCCGGAGGAAGTGGCGGTGGTGCTGACCACCATCACACCGACGGGCCAACGTCAGGCGGCCAACGGTCTTCGGAGGCGGGTGGAAGAAGGCCGGGTTGCCGTGGCCTATCTGCCATTCGACCTGCGTCCGCTTCTCGCACGTTTCCATCGTCGCTTCCGTCCGACCGCGATGGTCCTGGTGGAAGGTGACTACTGGCCGCTGGCACTGGCCGACGCGGCGCGCCGGTCCGTGCCGGTGGCGGTGGTCAACGGACGCTCCAGCGATCGAGCTTTCCGGCGCCAAAAGGCGCTCGGGCGGGTAAATGATCTCTTCTACCGTCATGTCGACGCTTTTGGCGTGCAGACCGACGACGACGCGCGGCGTTTCGAGACCCTCGGTGTCGAGCCCGAAAAGATCCAGGTCACGGGCAATCTCAAGTTCGACGCACCGCCGCCCGGGGAGAATCCCGGCTTGGAACAAGCCCTGCTGGGCTTGGCGGGGGGGCGTCCGATCCTCGTAGCCGGTTCGACGATGAGCTCGTCCAACGGTCCGAGCGAGGACGAGATGGTGCTGGACGCGTTCGAATCGCTTCGGAGCGAGCACGACGGCTTGCTGATCTTGGCGCCCCGCCATCCCGAGCGTTTCGGCCACGTAGCCGAGGTTTTGGAGCGTCGCGGATTGGCTTTCGTTCGGCGATCCGATCCCGAGCAGAAGGCAGACGGCGCGAAACCGGCCGTCGTCCTCCTCGATACTCTCGGTGAGCTCTCTCGGGTCTACTGCCTGGCACAGGCCGCATTCATCGGTGGCACACTGGTTCCGACCGGTGGGCACAATCCTCTCGAGCCAGCCCAGTTCGCAGTGCCCACGGTCGTCGGACCGTCGATGCACAACTTCCGAGAGATGGCCGCGATCTTCGATCGCCGGCAGGCCTGGAGTCGAGTGGACGATCTCGGCGGTCTGGCTCGCCAATGGGGCGATTGGTTGGCGGATCCGCCCTCGGCACAGGCGGTAGGGCGGCGCGCGAAGTCGCTCTTGGAGGAAGGAACGGGAGCGGTGGAGCGCAGCCTGACGATGCTTGAACCCCTGCTATCAGACCTGCAGGCTGGCGGTTCGTGAGCGGCTTCGATGTACCGGGACCGTCGTGGTCGCCCTGGCAGCGCCTCTATGGTCTAGGCCATCGGGCTCGACGAAGCTGGTGGCGAGACCGTGCCCAACGCTTGCCACGCCCCGTGGTGAGCGTCGGCAATCTACACTGGGGCGGGGGTGGTAAGACGCCGTTGACAGCGGCCATAGCGCGTCAGCTTCGTGACCGCGGGTTGCGGGTTGCCATCCTCTCCCGCGGCTATGGGCGCAAAGGCGGCGGCGTCACCGTGGTGTCCCATGGCGAAGGGCCCCTCCTCGGTCCGCGCCAAGCGGGCGACGAGCCCGTGTTATTGGCCGCCGAAGTGCCGGGTGTCGCCGTCGTCGTTGCCGCCGATCGCGCTCTGGCGGGTCGTCATGCTCTGCAGCGTCTCGATCCGGTTCCCGACCTCTTCCTTCTCGACGATGGCTTCTCCCACCTTCGTCTCCACCGCGATCTCGATCTGCTGGCGTTTCCCGCCGCCGATCCCCTGGCTGGCGGTCGGTTGTGGCCCGGCGGTAGGCTACGGGAACCCTTGGCCTCGTCGGCACGAGCCGACGCCTTGCTGGTCACGGGTCTGGATCTGGATGACGCCCAGGGCGAGCGGCTCGCCCGCGGGTTGCGACGATACGGCTTCGCAGGTCCCGGCTTCCTGGCTCCCACGGTCGTGCTGGAGCCTCGGTCCGTCGGCCAGTCCGGCGTGCCGTCAGAGGGCGCTCCTCCGCTCCAGGGGCCGGTGGTGCTGGTATGCGCGATCGCCCGCCCGGACGCTTTCCGGCGCAGCGTAGAGCGGTCAGGTCTGGAGATCGCAGCAGAAGTCGTATTCCGTGATCACGATCCCTATGACGCGAAAGCGCTCGAAACGGTGCGCCGCGCGTTCGACTCCTCCGGTGCTCAAGCCGTGGTGGTGACGTCGAAGGATCGAGTCAAGCTTCAGTCGCGTCTCGACCGTCCGCTGGTGGAGATCCCGGTGCGCGCAGAACCTGAACCGGCGTTCTTCGATTGGCTCGAACAACGGCTCGGCGAGCTCATCCCGGAACGGCTGTCGTGAGCCCTACGCGACTTCCCGTGCGGCGAACGCTGGTGATTCCACCACGGGGCGTCGTCGGCTTGTTGACGAGCCTGTCGGTGTTCGATTCGCTGTCGGCCACCGGACGGTTGGTCGTGGCTTTGACCGATACCGAGCCGGCATCGTTGATCTACGCCACGTTGCTTCACCTGCGCATGCGGGACCGACCACCGGAAGACGTCTCAGAACCGCTGTGTCTCCACCGGGACGCCGGACTCGACTTTCAGCGCCTCCGCGAGGCGGGCTTCGACGAAGCGCTCGTGCTCTCCGATCGGGTCGCCGACGTGCGCTGGGTGACGGCAGCTGGCATTGCCAAGCGTTGGGGATATGCCTCGGGTCTCTGGCCTCCCGGAGGGTGGCTGCGCTCCCTGCTGCTCCGGCCCGCGGTTTCTCGACCCGCGAAGTCGCCGCACTGGGTAGGTGACGACTCCCGGTTTCTACTCGAAGCCATGGAAGTACCGTGGCAGCGGCGCCATACGTTAATCTTCTCGGAGACCTGGGCTCAGGTCGGCGCCGAGCGCCTCGAGCGAGCCAAGATCGAGGTCGGGCAAGAGCCCATCGTAGGCATCTATGTCGGCAAAGGAGATGCCGACTGGAAACGGCACAAGGCCGAGGGCGCCATCTGGCCCGACATCCGCTGGCTGGAGCTCCTGAAGCAGCTGCGCAAGCGACGTCCGGGTTGGCGTTTCCTCCTCGTGTCCGGCGCCAAGGAGCTCTGGCGTTGCGTCAAGTTGCACGAGAAGACAGGTCGCCTCCATCCCGTCATCGGTCCGGATCTCGATCTCCTGGGCATCGCCGCCGTCCTCAGCCACGTCGACTTGATGATCGGCAGGGGCGACACCTGGCCGGTGCAGCTGGCGACTGCCGTCGGAACCCGGATTTGTGCCCTCTTCGACGGCGACGCCTGTCGCCTGATACCGCCGCAGGACGAGGGCGAGCCGGAACATCTCGTTTCCACGAAACGGCTCTCGCGACTGTCGGTCGACGAGGCGCTGGATCTGGTGACGCCGGAATAGGGGTCTGCGGGCTCCGAGTTCGCGGTGGTCTGAAACACACCTCGAGCTCAGGGCGTTTTAGAGCACGCGCTCTTTCTGTGCCGACTGCAGGGGCGAGTGAAGGGGCTCTGCCACCGCCTCAGGACCTTGTGCTGCCAGCTCGTTGGCTGTGTTTTCCGCCTCGGCGGCCTTCTCTTCGTCGCCAACGCGGCGGAAGTAGTCGGCGCTCAGTCGATGCTCCTCGACGCCCAGACGCCCGCCGCGTGCCTGTGCCACATGGAGGAGGTAGCCACGGGCTCGCTCCAGCTCGTTCTCTTCGAGCAGCAAGCGGACGAGAGCTCGCAGCGACGGCAGATGCTTGGGCGGGGCTCCGCAGCTGCCGGTGGCGCAGCTCGGTCGTACCGAGGTCTCTAGCACCTCGATGGCCTCACTTCGCCGTCCCTGTCCATCGAGGACGATGGACAGCAGAAAAGCAAAGTCCGGCTGTTTGGGGTAGACCTGTGCCGCTAGCTCCAAATAAGTACCTGCAGCGTCGAATTTCTCGGCATCCATGAGGGCGCGGGCGAAGGGTAGGACCACATCTACCCCCGTCTGCCTCGGGTCGGACGCGTCGGCCAGGCGCCCGATCACCTCTTCCGGAACACCGGCCTCGAGGCACGCCTCGGCCCACAGGCCGGGAAGACTCTGGCTTCCCGCGAGGTCGAGATGACCGTCGCCCCAGTGCTTCCAGGCAACCTCGAAGTCGGCGCGCGCACCGTCTCCGTCTCCCTGAACCAACCTGCCCTTGCCACGCTCGAGCCGTAGGGCGGGCTCCTCGGGCTCGGTTCGGATCAGTTCGTCGAGGACCGCGAGGGCTTCCTCACTGCCGCCTTCGTGAAGCGTGACCACGGCTTGCCGGAAGCTCTCCGGCTGCTCGTAGTAGCGATCTGCCAGCTCGTCGGTCAGCATGCCGGCCAGGACATCGAACGCGCCGTCGAGCTCCGGATCGTAGTCCTCGTCGTCGCCGCCGTAAGCCCGTGCGTCCGCCACCTCTGCTTCGAGATCGTCGAAGGGCTTTCGCAACTCGGCGCGACGCGCCTCTTCCAACTTCTGTTGGTGCGTTTGGAGCAACCCGTCTCGGCGCTCTTCGAGCTCTCGCCGCTGGTCACCCACGGCCTCCTCGAGTGCGCTCGTCAGCCACTCGGCGGCATCGTCCAAATAGTTCGACGCTTCGGCTCGGTCAGCCTGCGCGATGGCGCGTTCCACCACCGCCCGTCGCGCTCTGGTGATCAGGTCGTCGGCCCGGCGCAGCACGTCGGGTCCGGAGCCGGCCTCCCGAGCTTTTCGCGCCAGCTCGAGTGCACGAACCGGTTCGCGCTCCAGTAGCTTGGCTGCGCGGTCGAGGTCCTTGCGCGGGTCGTCGCCGAACAGTCGGTTCAGGAGTCCCATGGCGGAATGGTACCCGATCGGGGCGCGGGATCCAGCGTTCGGTGTGAGAAGCTCTGGGTATCCCTTGGATTGGTCATCTGATTCTCTGATCCCGAAAGGTCGTCCCTTGGCTACCGTCGGCCCTGCCCGGGTTCTGCGGCGCGGATCCTGCCGTGTTCGCAGACGGCTTCGAGAGCGGAGACTTGACGGCTTGGGACTCGAACGCGCCCTGAGCCGTAAAGTGCGTGTTCATCGATAGTTAGCCGAGCAGCCGATATGGCTGCGCCGCGCGAAGAAGGCGTCGTTGACGCTACAATGAGTGTCGATGCTTTGGTCGTCTTCTCCACGCCTACGGGAACCTCGCTCCGAAAGCCTGCGACTTTGTCGGATCGGCCGCGCGTTGATCGTTCTGGCATTCGTGGGGATGGCGCCCGCCGCGTTTGCCTGGACTCCGAGAACCCTCGTCTATCTCGGAGAGCAGGCGGCTCGGCTGACTCCCCCCGACCTCTACCGCCAGCTGGTCAAGAACCAGGCTTCGTACCGGATCGGATTGGAAGAGCCGTTCCGTTCTAGCGTCACGCAGGATCGATTCGCCGATCCCGACGGTTCGGGCAACCTGGACCAAGCGCTGCGCACCGCCGTAGACCAAGCCATCGCCTCCATCCAGGCACCTCGGCCGTTCAACGAGATCTCCTATCGGCTGGGCGTCGTGGCTCACTACGTCGCACTGCTCAACGATCCGCTGGCCACGGCATCATCAGATCCCCAAGAGCCCAGGTACGGCCGTGACTTCGCGAGCTACGCAGAGAGCACCCTGCCACGATTGCAGTTGGTGTTCTACGGGTTTCGGTCGAAGGTCTATGACGACCAGGTCGAGCGCGTGATGCGGGAAGCGTTCGCGCGTGGCAGGAGCATGTACCCGATGGTGGGCCGGGAGTATCGACGCGTGGGGTTCCAGAGTGGCCGAGCGAGCTTCGACGACCGCTCCACGGCCTACGGAGTCTCGGCACTCGGCCAGTGCCACGCGGTCAGTGACATAGCCGAGGTGCTACGTTATATTTGGCTCCGCGCCGGAGGCGGCGATCAGCGGGCGCCCCTGCCGATTCGCGGTCACGCTTTCGTACCGCTCGACCCGTTGCCCCGACTCGTCGGCGAGCGACAGGCCAGTCGCTGATCCGTCAGCCAACCGGTCGCCATTTTCTCCACGCCCACTCATCACCGAATCGTTCCGCGCCCTGGGGCGGCCGTCTTCCTCTCACGAGTCGGTCGATGGAGCCGGCCCGGTCCAGCGTTCGATCACATCGCCGGATCCACCACATGCTTCCAGTTCAGCGCGCCCTGATCTCGGTCTACGACAAGACGGGGCTCGACGATTTCGCCCGCGCCCTGGCCGCTCTGGGTGTAGAGCTTCTGTCCACCGGAGGTACCCAGCGCTACCTCGAGGCTGCCGGCATTCCCGTGCGCTCCGTCTCCGAGATCACGGAGCATCCGGAGATTCTCGGCGGCAGGGTCAAGACGTTGCATCCGCGAATCCACGGCGGGATTCTGGCAGACCGTACGCGGGCCGGGCATCTCACCGAGCTCCAGGAACACAGTATTCAGCCCATCGATCTCGTGGTGTGCAATCTCTATCCGTTCGAGGCGACGGTGGCGTCCGGAGCCGACGACGCGGAGATCATCGAGATGATCGACATCGGCGGCCCGACGATGATCCGTGCCGCGGCGAAGAATCACAGGAGTGTGCTGGCGGTGGTCGATCCAGGCGACTATCCGCAAGTTCAGGCCGCTCTGGAGGACGGTGAGCTGACGGTTCCCGAGGCGTTGCTGCGGGCCTTGGCGGTCAAGGCTTTTCGTCATACGCAGAGGTACGACTCGGCCATCGCGGGCTGGATGGCGCGCCAGATCGAGGATCCAGAGCTTCGTTTCCCCCGTCGCCGTCAGCTGGAGTTGAAGCTAGAAGATACTCCGCGCTACGGCGAGAATCCGCATCAGTCCGCAGCGGTGTACAGCATGCTCGGGGGGCCGGGTGTGCTGGGCGACTTCGAGCAGCTCCAGGGAAAAGCCCTTTCCTACAACAACTTCCTCGACGCCGACGCCGCACGTGCCTTGGTCGCCCACTTCGACGAACCGGCAGTGGTGATCGTCAAACACAACAATCCGTGTGGTGTCGGTACGGGTCGCGATCTGGTGGAAGCCTACGAGAGAGCGCTTTCCTGTGATCCGCTCTCGGCGTTTGGCTCGATCATCGCGATCAACCGTTCCGTCGGCACTAAGCTGGCCGAGGCCATGAAGAAGCTCTTCATCGAGGTGATCGTCACGCCGGGTGTCACGGACGAAGGTCGTTCGCGCCTTTCTGCAAAGAAGAACCTACGTGTACTCGTGTGCCCTCCGTATCGGCCGGCTTCGGGAGACGTGGAGTGGCGTGGTATCGACGGGGGCTTCCTGGCCCAGACACCGGATGCTGCCGCCGACGATCCGGCCGAATGGCAAGTGGTGACCAAGCGCGCGCCCAACGCCGAAGAGCAATCGGCCCTCGAGCTGGCCTGGCGTGTCTGCCGCGGCGTCAAGTCGAACGCCATCGTATTGGCTAACGCCCACCAGACCGTGGGTATCGGTGCCGGTCAGATGAGCCGTGTCGACTCGTGTCATCTCTCGGTGCGCAAGGCCCGAGAAGCTCGCCTCCCCCTGGACGGAACGGCTGCCGCTTCCGACGCATTCTTCCCTTTCCGCGACGGTCTCGACGTGCTCGCACAGGCGGGAATCACCGCGGTGGTGCAGCCCGGGGGATCGAAGCGTGACGACGAGGTGGTGGCGGCCGCCGATGAACAGGGCCTCGCCATGGTAATCACCGGCCACCGTCACTTCCGCCACTGATCCCTACCGGAGTCCCATGACGAAGCTACGTACACGGCACCTCCTTCCCGCTCTCCTCACGTCTTGTTTGATCATTCTGCCGACCGCCGGCGCACGGGGCCAGAGTGCCGAGGAGCCGGCCAGCCCCTGGGTTCTGCTCGAAGAGCTGCGAGAGGGTCTCGAAGAGGTAGGTCCGATCACGGCGCGCTTCGTTCAGACATACGTGCCCGCCGGTTTCTCTACCGGCGATCAGGAGAAGGGATTTCTGTCGCTCTGGCTACCTCGGTGCCTTCGCTGGAACTACCTCGAGCCGGAGATGAAGAATTTCCTCTTGTGCGACAACGAGGTGTGGGCGTGGAATCCTCAGGAAGAGGGCGGGCGACACTACTTGATCGATCCGGAACAGGAACCAGGTCTCGATCTCCTGCTGGTGGCGGTCGATCGCCTGCGCGAGCGCTATGTGGCAGAGAGCCAGCGGCGGAGCGACGGTACCTACGACGTCACGATGTCGACGCCACCCGACGCAGCGGAGCATTTTCAGGCTGTGATCCGCATCGATCCAGTCGCAGAACGGGTTACAGGCCTGGAGTACACCGACGGCGAGGGTAACCTGACGCGGTTCGAGATCCGGGAGTACCAAGGCCTCAGCCACACGGCACTGTTCAACGCTCCCGCCGATCTCCGGTGGACCGAGGAATGATGGTGCCGATGCGCTGGACCGTGGTCTTACCTTTCGTCCTGATCCTGCTCCTCGTCCCGACGGGTGCTTCGGCCGAGCCCAAGGTAGGTGATGTCATCCAGATCGACGGGCAGGTCGTCGATGGCCAGAACCGCTGGGTCAGCCACGTCGAGGTGGTGTTGGAGGCGTCGCGAACGAAGTTCTCCCTACGCAGGCTCGAGCGTACGGAGGGCGAGTTCTTGCGTATGCCGGTGAGGACGGACGACGAGGGACGTTTCTCCTTCGAATGGCGCTGGGACGGACACCACAACACCTTCAGCCTCGGAGTGGGACTGGAAGTGCAACGCGGCGGCCGTCCGGACTTCGAATTGGTGGAGCAGCTCGAGATCTCCGACATCGTCCGCTCTGGTGGACCTGTGAACGTACGTCTGGAGGTTCCTGAAGCCGGCTATCTACGCTGGCTTCGCGGCTATCTGGAAGGCAAGGCCACCGCAGACGAGGAAAAGATCTATCGCGACCAGGGACGGCCCGATCGAGTCGAGACCTCGGATCACTTTCGAGGGGAGACCACTTGGTGGTATTTCGACGAAGGCGAGGCCTATCGGTTTCGGCAAGGTCGCTTCGATCAGGTCGTCCATTTCGATCCTGTACCCGATCCGGTGCCGGCTGGCGGCTGAGGCATCGAAGTCGGCTGGTCGTCACAACATCGCCGACCGTAGCCAAGGCATCGCTCGAGTCTCGAGCGACTCAGGACCCATCTTCCACATCCGTAGCCTGGACACGACTTACACCGCCCAGGCGATTCCAGACCATTTCCTCCACCGGTGTGTAACCGGTGGCGGGACGTAGGCCAAAGACTCCCTGGTGGTCCATGACCGGCGGCATCCACGCCGACGCCTCTCCGCCCGAGGCCGATTCGCCGACGAGTGAGGACCCGGGCGGCGCACCGATCACCGCGACATAGCGGAACCTACGCGGATGTAGATCGCGCCAGCCCGGAGCACCCGGCATGGGGACCGCCACCACGTCGGGCCGGAGATCCTGTAGGCCGGGGCGAGGTAGACGATCGCGGCTCAGGAATAGGAGCATCGGTGCCCCATCGCGTTTGGCGTCCGGGGTGCGGTGGAAATCGAGGGCGAGAAAGGCAGTGATTTCCTCGCCGAAGTCGACGAGCCTCTGGCTCTTGACCGACGGATAGCGGTTCTGAGGCTTCACCGGGTGCCACTGGGAGCCGGGCGACGGATAGCGGAGTCGCATCGGTAGAAAACGGGTGGGCGCAGTCGGTCGAAGGTCCGGCAGCTTGCGGGGGTTCTGGGTGGTGCCGACGCGCCAACGTCCGGTCGGCGGATGGCCCCACACCACGGGTGCTTCAGCCGGAGGTTCGGAATCATCGATCTGCAGCGAGGGTGTCCTTCCCTGAAGCAGAGCTCGGTCGAAGCGACGCACCACGCGCCAGGACCCGTCGGTCACCAACAGCGGCTGGCCCTCGGCGTCGCGTAGGCTGGCCAGCAGCCCGCCAGCGCCACGGCTGCTGCGGACCTCGACCACGATGCGGTTGACCCCCGCTTCCAGAAAGCCCGTGACGTCATAGAGGTCCGATTCGATTCTCGCTCCACCGATCGCCGTCTGCCGTGACCCTACCCGTTGTCCGTTGAGCCAGAGTTCGTAGCCTTCGGCTGCGGCGATGGCGAGCCGGCCTGCGAGGGCGGTCGAGCTTGGCCAGTCCATGTCGCGCACCAGCCAAAAGGTCGTCGGTACCCCTGAATCTGCAGTGTCCGGTGCCCAGATCCACTGTGCGCCCACGCCGGGCTCGCTGTAGTAGGCCCGCCATGGACGCAGGTTGCGCTCGAGCGCTACCGCGCCGAGGACCAGCAGGAGCAAGACGAGGAAGAAGGTCACCGGCCTCTTCAGTAGCAGGTCGGCAGACGTCCCAGCAGCCGGCGGTACGTCTGGCGACGCCGACATCCGAGGGCCGTGTGCGGTGCTGTGGGAGCTTCGTGACATCGCCGCAACTTACCAGTTCCAGGGACGTTGCGGCCGTGCGACCGGTCGACCTCGACAACGCGATCAATCCACCGCGTTGATAGAGTCGCCGCGTGCCGCGCACTGCGACGAAATCCCCGCCGCCCTCGCTTCTGCGATCCGCGGTACACCGGTCGGCAGTTCACCGGCCCGAGGCCCGGGGCGGCTCGAGCTGGTGTCGCCCGGTCCGGGACGTGGTGGAGACCGAAGGGCTGTGCCGAGCCTGCAAACCCGCGGTATGCGACTCTGAAGGGGCTGGGGAGCACTCCCTCTCCGAGCTCTCTCAACCGGCGCGTTTTCAGACTCGAGGGCGGTACGCATCAGGGAGGCCGCAGCCTTTCCCGGTAATCCCGATCGTAGGCCTGTGGTTTGTAGTGCTGCCGCTGCTGGCGGCCTCACTGGCAGCTGCCGATACGGTCCGGCGATCCATGGGGGACGGTCTGATGGCCGCCTGGACCGATCAGCATCGCTTGTTCGTGGAGGCCAGTCCCCGAGGAGGCGAGGGACTCAACGCCTTCACCCGTCGGTTTACCGGGAGTACCCGATATGCCGAACGCGTCGCTGCTGCCAACGGAAATCCACGTCGGTTGCTGCGCACCACGAGGTACCGGGTTCCGTACGAGATGCTCTCCGACGAGTACAAGCTACGTGTGATCCGGACACTGTTCCCGACGGACGAGGCGACGCACCGTGGCTGGCGTCATCGTGTGCCCGACACAACACGTGGGGCGACCCTGTGGCGAATCTGCGAATGGTTCACGGGCCGAGGCGAGAGCTTCAACGAGGTGGCCCGTTACAACGGGCTACCCGACTACGACATTCACCCGGGTCAAACGGTGGTCATACCGACCCGCCTTCTGCTGTCGCCCTTCGCGGCTGAGGTGGCGGAGCTGGACCAGGAAGAGGTAGAGGTGGCGTCGACGGAGCCACCGCCACCGTCGACGGGGAACCGCGGGGAGCGAACGGAGCAGGGGTCGGATGCGCCGCCGACAGAGCCCCCCGTTCTCGAAGCGCCGATCCCGGGGACACCTCAGGATCGGGAACCACCTACCATCGCTTTTGCTGCCGAAGGCGATCTGCGCTACGAGCGAGACGGAGAGGGTAACGACTACGCGGTCTATCACCTGAAGCAGGGCGAGGCCCTCTACACCGCCGTCGTGGTGCGCTTCACCGATCGTGTCACCGCTGAAGCAGTGAACGAGCTGGCCGCCGAGCTGGCTGCGCTGAACCGGATCCGTGACGTCACCGATATGCCGGTCGGGCAGAAGGTACGCATTCCTGTCGACGTGCTGATGCCGGAGTACCTGCCTCGGGACGATCCGCGGCGAAAGGAATGGGAGGCCAACCGCGTGGCCACGGCACAGTACTCCAACACTGTCCGTGCCACGCGGCTCGAGGGGATTCGCATCGTTCTGGACGCGGGTCACGGCGGTGAGGATCCCGGGGTCAATCATCGTGGCACCTGGGAGAGTGTCTACGTCTACGACGTGATGGTACGGGTGAAGAATCTCCTGGAGGAACGGACGGCTGCCGAAGTACATCCCACCACCCGCGACCGCCACGGTTTCGTGTCGCCGGAGCGCGATGTCTTGTCTCGCTCGAAAGGACATTCGGTGCTCACGTCGCCGCCCTATCCCATCCGCGACCACGTGGTGTCCACCCATCTCCGGTGGTACCTCGCGAACAGTCTCTATCGTGAGGCCCTACGCTCGCAGCACGAGCCCAGCGAGACCCTCTTCATCTCGATCCATGCGGACTCGCTTCACCCGTCCCTGCGGGGTGCGATGGTCTACGTGCCCTCGACCTTTCTGACCAAGGGTGAATACGGCAAGAGCGGATCGGTGTACCTCGCTCGCAAGGAAGTCAAGGAGAAGCCGAGGGTCAGCTACTCGTGGACGGAACGGACCCGGAGTGAAGGCCTTTCCCGCCAGCTCGCGGACAAGATCCTGAACTCCTTTCGCAGTCATGGGCTCAGGGTCCATTCCGAGAAACCGGTCCGTGACCGCATCATCCGGAGTCGGCGCAGTCGGCCTTTCGTTCCTGCGGTGGTGCGCTACAACGCCATTCCCACCAAGCTGTTGCTCGAGATCTGCAACATGAACAACGCTCGGGATCGCGAGCTGCTGAAGACGAGAGAGTTCCGCCAGAGTGTCGCGGAGGCCATCGTCGACGGCATTCTCGACTACTACGGCCAGGAACCGCTCGTTCCTGGGACCCACGTCGCCGCCGCGCGCTAGCGCGCGGCGGATGGTCCGGGCGGAGCGAGCTGGAGCCTCTGGCGAACTCGTGGCTCCGCCATGAATTCCTCCCAGAAGGCTTCGCTGTAGAGCTGGGCGCTCTCTTTCGTGAGGTGCTGACGATCCGAGGTGATCAGCCCGGGGATCGACGGTAAAACGTACGGCACGTCGAGCTCTTCAGCCAGGTACGGCAAGTGCCCGGACTGATATCGGTGGAACGGAACCATGGTCAGCACCAACAGCCCTCCGCGTTGCGAGACTTCGCGGTGGAGCTCGGCCGCCAAGGGCAAGACCTGCTGGTAGTCGGCGAGCTCCTCGCCTGGGGAGACGGGTGTCAGAAACGTCATCTCCCTCAGGGGTAGCCAGAAACCCGTGCGCTCCGACCGGTAGATGATCCACCTCGGTATGGGTACTTCGCCGACCATGTCGAGCTTTGGCAGATACCTATGTAGTCGGGAACGCAGTGCCCAGGCGCCTTGCGTTTCGAAGTAGCCACGCCAGGCTTCCCAGCGGGAGATCCCCATGGTCCAGTCGGCGATCTTCGACTTGCCTTCCGAGTAGAACTCGGGACCGCCGCTGGCGATGAAGATCTTCGGACGTAAATCGTGACGCCGGATCAGCTCGAGGGCAAATTGAATCTTTTCCGAGTTGCCGCAACCCAGACCGAACAGGTCGATTCCCTCGGCCTCCGCTTTCGGTACGAGCACGTTGCCGCGCAGCCCGAGCTGCATCCGCGAGTTGCCGAAGATCAGGACGTCCGCGTTGCGGGCATTGTCGATCGACGGCCCGATATCGTGGTACAGAACCCGATGGCTGAGCTCGCCGTCTTTCCAGATCAGGTAGAAGAACTCTCCACCGGGTCGTTCCAATTTCGGCACCAGGCCCTTCTTGGGAACCTGACCTTGCTGGAGCGGCAGCTTGGGCATGATGGCCACGGTGACGAGAAACGAGGCCACGCCGCAAGTCGCCAAGAGCGCGATGCGGAGGGCGGAGGAAGTGGGGCTGCGACGTCTCAAAACTGGAAGTAGATGAATTGCTGACCAGTGATGTTGAAGCTGAGCACCGCGGCCAGCATGGCGCCAGCTGCCATGACCTTCTCCCAGGCCGTCAACTTGCCGACATGAGGCGCGAGCCAGGCTCGGAGATGGAAGACTGCTACGAACGCGATCAGGAACCAGCCGAGTGACATATCGGTGAGCTGAAAGGCCTGATAGAGCCCCGTTCGTCCGAGATCGGCGAGGTCGGCCAGGGCTCGGACGATCATCCGATTGCCGGCCTCGAAGCCTTCGGCCCGGAACCAGCCCATGCTGAAGATCCAGGTCAGCTGCACGACGATGGCCCATGGCGCTGCCAGCCACAGAGGCCGCTCGGCCCGATTCATTCCGATCATACGCTCGAGCGCCACGGCGAGGCCATGCAGCGCACCCCAGGCGACGAAGGTCCACGCCGCGCCGTGCCAGAGCCCGCTGATCAACATGACGAGGAACAGATTGCCGTAGGCCCTCAGCCTGCCACGTCGGTTTCCACCCAGTGGGATGTAGAGATAGTCCTTCATCCACGAAGACAACGTGATGTGCCAACGTCGCCAGAATTCGGTGAACGATCGAGCGAGGTACGGAGCGTCGAAATTGACCGGCAGACGGAAGCCCAGAAAATAGGCGAGGCCTCGGGCGATACTGGAGTAGCCCGCGAAGTCGCAAAACAGTTGGCCGGCGAAGAACACCAGCAGAGCCAAGGAAAGTCCGGGCACTGCCTCCTCTCCCGCCGCTCGATCCCAGTGCTTGTCGACGACCCATCCCAGGTGGTCCGCCAAGATGACCTTGAGAAACAGGCCGCGGATCACCAAGTAGGCACCTTGGGACCAGACCCGAGCTCGGATACTTCGGCGCCGATCGAACTGGTAGAGAAAATCCGTCGCGCGGACGATCGGTCCGGCCACGAGCTGCGGGAAGAAGGCGACGTAGGTCGCGACGCGCAGGAAACTCTTTTCGGCCTTCAGCTTGCCGCGGTACACATCGATCGTGTAGCTCATCGACTGGAAGGTGTAGAAGGAGATGCCGATCGGCAAGACGATGTCAGGGATCGAGAACGCGTCGTCGCTCCCGCCGACGAGATGTCGGGTGGTCTCGGCCAGAAAGCCGGCGTACTTGAAGAATCCCAGGAGGCCGACATTGACCCCGATCGACGCCAGAAGTAGGAGGCGCCGGGCGCGGTTCCGATCGGGAGGTACCGCCTCGATTCCTCGCGCGGCGCAGTAGTCGACCAGGGTGCTGACGGAAATGAGCACCAAGTAGGAAGGGACGTGCCAGGCATAGAACGTCCAACTCAGCGCCAACAGCGCCAGAAGGAAGAATCCGCTCCTTCGTTTGGCCGTCAGCCGCAGCAACAGCGCCACTGCGAACAGTGCAACGAAAGAGAACGAGACGAAGTTCATGGGCCTATATTAGATGCTCCGGTGCTTCCGACGACACACGGATTGCGTGTGGTCTTCGTCGCCCGGGCACCGACGGTTCTGAGGACAGACACCGTGGTTCGTCTAGCTACGTTTCGGCAGCCGGAGGCAGAAGACCCCGCCATCGCCGTCGCGCCACGAAAGATCACCGCGCTGAACAGCTTCAACGAACGTGGCCGGTCGGTAGAGCTTGTTTGTCCAGAAGCCGGCGCAGGAACTGGCCGGTGAAGCTGGCGTCCACCGAGGCGACGTCTTCCGGTGTCCCCTGCGCGACGATGTCGCCGCCTCCCTGGCCGCCTTCGGGGCCGAGGTCGAGAAGCCAGTCGGCGGTCTTCACGACCTCCAGGTTGTGCTCGACGACAATCACCGTGTTGCCCTTGTTGGTGAGGCGGTGGAGGACTTCCAGAAGCTTTCGAACGTCTTCGAAGTGCAGGCCGGTGGTGGGTTCGTCGAGCAGGAAGAGTGTGTTGCCTGTGGATCGTTTGGCGAGCTCGGTGGCCAGCTTGACCCGTTGCGCCTCGCCGCCCGAGAGCGTCGTGGCGGGCTGCCCGAGACGGATATAACCCAGGCCGACGTCGTCGATCGTCTGGAGGACCCGACGGATGCGCGGTACCTTGCCGAAGACCTCCAGTGCCTGCTCGACGGTGAGGTCGAGGATTTCGGCGATGTTGAGGTCGCGGTAGCGGACGTTCAAGGTCTCGCGGTCGTAGCGCTTGCCGCCGCAAACCTCGCAGGTGACGTAGATGTCGGGCAGAAAGTGCATCTCGATCTTGATCTGCCCGTCGCCCTTGCAGTTCTCGCAACGCCCTCCGGCGACGTTGAACGAGAAGCGTCCGGGCTTGTAGCCGCGCATGCGTGCCTCGGGCGTCTTGGCCATCAGCTCCCGGATCGGCCCGAAGACCCCGGTGTAGGTCGCGGGGTTCGATCTGGGGGTGCGGCCGATGGGGCTTTGGTCGATGGCGATGACCTTGTCGAGGAGGTCTAGACCCTCGACCCGGTCATGGGCTCCCGCACGGTCCTGAGCGCGATGGAAATGGGTCGCCAGCGCCTTGTGGAGAATGTCGTTCACCAGGCTCGACTTGCCTGATCCCGACACACCGGTGACTACCGTCAGAACGCCGAGTGGAAAAACCGCGTCGATACCCCGCAGGTTGTTGTGTCGTGCACCACGGACGACCAGCTGTTTCTTCGGATCGGGGGTCCGCCGTTCCGGGATCTCGATTGCAAGCTCGCCCGACAGGTACTTGCCGGTGAGCGAGTCGGGATTTTTCTCGATTTCCTGTGGCGTCCCCTGCGCCACCAGTTGACCGCCGTGGACGCCTGCGCCCGGTCCCAAGTCGAGCACGTGGTCGGCCTCGCGGATGGTGTCTTCGTCGTGCTCCACCACGAGCACCGAGTTACCCAGGTCTCGCATGCCCTGGAGCGTCCGGATGAGGCGATCGTTGTCCCGCTGGTGGAGACCGATGGACGGCTCGTCGAGGACGTAGAGCACGCCCATGAGCTTGGAGCCGATCTGCGTCGCCAGCCGGATGCGCTGGCTCTCTCCACCCGACAGCGTGGCAGCGGATCGTTCCAACGTCAGATATCCCACGCCGACGTTCTCCAGGAAGCCGAGGCGGTCGCAGATCTCCTGTAGCACCTTGGCCACGATGGCTCTCTCGCGGTCGCTGAGCACGAATCCGACGACGACCTTCAGAAGCTGGTCCACCGGCATGACCACCAGGTCGGCGAGTGACCAGCCCGACACCTTTACGGCCAACGCTTCACGACGAAGCCGGCGGCCATTGCAGGACGGGCACTCGCGGATCGACATGTACTCTTCGATCTTGGTGCGCACGCCCGCCGAATCGGTCTCTTGGTAGCGGCGCTCGAGCCGGTTGACCAAACCATCGAACGTGCCCTGCCACTTGTAGGAGGAGCGCTTGCCCTCCATGCTGAACTCGATCTCGCGATCGGAGCCGTGCAGCAGAAGCTTCCGGACCTTCTTGGACAGCTTCTTCCACGGCGTGTCCAGGGAAAAGCCGAAGGTCTCCGCGAGAGTCTCCACCATACGCATCTGGTAGGAGCCTTTCCCCGACCACGGCGCCACGGCTCCTTCCGAGATACTCAAGTCCCCGTCTAGGATGAGCTTGTCCTCGTCCACGCGTTTTAGGGTTCCTAGGCCTGAGCATTCGGGGCAGGCACCATGGGGACTGTTGAAGGAGAAGAGGCGCGGCGAGATCTCGGGCAAGCTGAAACCACAGGTGGCGCACGCGTAGCTCTGGGACAACAGCTCCTCCGTGTCACCATCCTCGCCACCCAGGATCTGGAGCACCACGAGGCCGCCGGACACCTTGAGTGCCGTCTCCAGGGACTCGGCCACTCGGCTCTCGATGCCGGGCTTGATCACCAGGCGGTCGACGATGACGTCGATGTCGTGCTTCTTCTGCTTGTCCAGTTCGGGCAGGTCGCCGGACAGCTCGTACGTCTCACCGTCGATCCGAACCCTCGCGAAGCCATCGCGGCTCATCTGGTCGAGCTGCTTTTTGTACTCTCCCTTCTTGCCCCGTACATAGGGTGAGAGGAGGATGAGCCTGGTCTTCTGTGGCAGCTCCATCACACGGTCGACCATCTGCTGCACGGTCTGAGCCCGGATCGGACCATGGCCGTTGGGGCAATGGGGAACACCGACCGAGGAGAAGAGCAGGCGCAGATAGTCGTGGATCTCGGTCACGGTACCGACCGTGGAGCGGGGATTGCGCGATACTGACTTCTGCTCGATGGAGATAGCGGGCGACAGGCCGTCGATGGAGTCGACGTCGGGCTTCTCCATCTGCTGGAGGAATTGGCGCGCGTAGGTCGATAGCGACTCGACGTAGCGTCGTTGCCCTTCGGCGAAGAGAGTGTCAAAGGCCAGACTCGACTTGCCCGATCCGGACACGCCGGTGACCACGACCAACCGGTCTCGGGGAATTTCGACCGTGAGATTCTGAAGATTGTGCTCGCGGGCACCGCGGAGGATGATCTTTTCCATGGCGAGGGGACTTTAACAGGCGGTAGTGGGGCGGTAAAGGCTCGGGGTCCGGTGGCGGGCTCAGTTGTCAACCTGGGGCGCCTCGGGTAGATTCCCGATGGCCTGTCCTCGGGTTCAGCCAGCCGATCGCGGTATCTCCGAAGAGCTCGGAGCCGCGGCGCTGTGGCGCACAGCACGTGGCGCTGTGCTCGAGCGATCGCGGCCTTGGGGATCGTCCAGCCGCGATCGGCTTCCGACAATCGACTCCGGGGAACTCGAATGGAACAAGTGATCAGCGCGGTGGGTCTGCTGGCCCTTCTGGGCCTGGCGTTCGCCTTCTCGAACAACCATCGTGCGGTCAATCCGCGGACGCTGGTCTGGGGCATGAGCTTGCAAATGCTCTTCGCTGTGATCATCCTGAAGGAAGGCGACGCATCGTTCACCGGCATGTTCGTGCTGGTTTTTCTGATCGTGCTCTTCGTCTTCGAAGACGAGCTGGCGGCCGCTCTCCGCCATCCCGCGGGGATCGGTATCGGCGCCTTCCTTGCGTGTGGGGCAGGTGTGGCGATCTCCTACTACCTCGCGCCCTTCGGCATTACGGCTGTAGTTCTGGCTGTTGTCGGTCTCGTCTGGCTGGCTTCGTTCTTCGTTCGAGGACGGCTGGTGGAACGTGTACCCCGGCTGGCCCACCTGACGCGGTGGAGCTTTGTCGCCGTCTTGATCCTCGGCCTGGGACAGCTGATCGATCTGGAGATCGATGGTGCCACCGCCTTTGCCGCCGTCTCCGGGCAAGTGGCGGAGTTCCTTTCCCTCTCCGACGAGGGTGCGGAGTTTCTCTTCGGCAACCTTTCGATACCGCAACACTTCTTCCCGGGAGAAGGTGCCGCCTGGCCCGGCTTCGGCTATCAGTTCGCCTTCATCGTGCTGCCGACCATCATTTTCTTTTCTGCGTTCATGTCGGTGATGTACTACCTCGGTGTGGTGCAGGTGGCGGTGCAAGCCATGGCTCGGTTCATGCGCTGGAGTCTGCGAACGTCGGGCTCGGAGACTCTGTCGTGCTCCGCCAACGTCTTCGTCGGACAAACCGAAGCACCGTTCCTGATCAAGCCGTTTCTGAAAGACATGACGCCCAGCGAGCTCAACGCGGTGATGACCGGCGGCTTCGCCACCATCGCGGGAGGCGTTTTGGCTGCCTATATCGGGATGGGCATCGACCCGACCCATCTCATCGCTGCGAGTGTCATGTCGGCACCGGCAGCCCTGGTGATCGCCAAGCTGCTCTACCCGGAGACGGAGGAGTCTCTGACCGCTGGAGACGTCGATATCCCCGAGGTAAAGACCGCGGGCAACGTGGTCGAAGCCGCGGCGGAGGGCACGAGCGATGGCCTCAAGTTGGCACTCAACGTAGGCGCCATGCTCATCGCCTTCATCGCACTCGTCGCCTTTCTCGACTGGGTTCTCGCGTTCGGCGATCGCTGGGTCGATCACTACGCCTTCGGCGTCGCCGAAATGACCGACGGTGAGTATCGCGGCTGGTTCCCCGGCAGCATGAAGACACTCTTCGGCACGATCCTCGCGCCGCTGGCGTTCGTCATGGGCGTTCCATGGTCCGACGCGATGGCCGTGGGCAACCTGTTGGGAACCAAGGTCACTATCAACGAATTCGTGGCCTATGGCTTCCTCGGCGAGCACGTCCAGGCGGGCGATCTCTCCGAGCGCTCCCAGATCATCGCCACCTACGCTCTGTGCGGCTTCTCCAACTTCTCGTCCATCGGAATCCAGATCGGCGGCATTTCTGCCCTCGAACCGTCACTGCGCCCGACGCTGTCGAAGACCGCGATCCGGGCCCTCTTCGGGGGCGCCCTGGCGTCGTTCACCACAGCGACAGTCGCGGGGATGTTGCTCTAGGGTTTCCTGACCGGCCTGTGTTGGGTCGGTCAATCAATAGTCTCTTGATGCCAACCCAGTGTCGGCCTAGACTGGTGGGCGAGATGCTTGCTCGTGATGTAGAACATGAACGCCGTTGGTTCGAGCTTCAGATCCCATTGCCCAAGAAGGTCTCTTTCTTGCTGGCCTTGTTGGTGGTTCTCCTGGGGCTCCCGCTCGGATTCCTGGTCGTGATCGCCGGAGGAGTGCATGTGCTCGACAGCATGGTTGCCGGCGCTCTGATGACTCGACTCCCTGCTGGCGTGCTGATGATTGTTGCGGGCACTTTCATCGTCCTGACAACTTCGATTGCAGCGCTTGCGCTACATCCGCCTCGGCGTGGAGGGATCCTCGCTCTGTATAGAGATCTTCACGTCGAGTTCTTGCAGCAGCATGCCAGGAGGATGTTGATCGGGAGTACGTTGTTGATCTTCCTGTGGCTCGTGTTCGTCTGGGCCTCTGGGACCTGATCGGCGTCCCGCCGGCCTGACTACCGCTCTTCGACTCCCAGATACGACCCCGCCGCCTTCAAGATGTTGTAGAGGTTGTCGGGGTCCTCGCGGAACGAGCGATCGAAGAGTGACTCGGCTGTGTCACGGTCGCCCTGAAGGTTGTAGTACATGCCGATCTCCGCGAGCCAGTCTTCGTCCTTGGGCTTGGCTTTGACCACGCGGTCGAAGTATTCCTTGGCCCGGTCCCACTCGCCGGCCCGGTAGAGGACTCGGCCGATGCGGATCCAATCTCCGGGCTCCGGTTTGCGGATCGAGTCCCAGAGTGCTTCGGCTTCCGCCTCTTGACCCGAGAGGTAGAGGATCTGGCCGATGGCGATCCGTTCCCAGGACTCGTCCTTC
The DNA here is from genome assembly GCA_028066595.1 of Thermoanaerobaculia bacterium. Classification (GTDB taxonomy): domain Bacteria; phylum Acidobacteriota; class Thermoanaerobaculia; order Multivoradales; family J023; genus JAUIJL01. Next base: position 9,836 of record JALCBJ010000006.1, on the reverse strand, counting down.
TCGAGAGTGGCTCGGGCGGAGGTGAGCAGGGAGGTGGCGGAGGCTTTGGGTTCTTTGTCCCGATAGTCACCCGGGCTGACCTTGACCTTGTCGGCAAGCACTCCGGCGGTGGCGCCGAGGAGGATGAGTGCGAGAGCCGAGAGGGCAGCGGTTCGGAGGCTGATCTGAATCGTCCTAGGCTGCTTGGACTGTGTTGGCTGGGCCACGATGTGTTCTCCCGATGAGTGATTGAGAATTGCGTGTCGAGCGTTTCAGAAGGCGCAGATCGACCCATCGGGCGCCGACGAGTCGCAGGTGGCGATGACGGTCGATCCGTCGGTCGCGAAGAGCGTGGCCTGCCAGGTTCCGGTCTGCGGATCGAAACTCGTGATGTCGAGGAAGCCGTGCTCGATGGAGGCGATGCCCTTGGCTTGGAGGCCGTCTACCGTCTGTTGGAAGCTGCTCGACGGATAGGGTCCGGACGACTTCACGCCACTGTTGCCCACCACCAACTGGGGTGGACGGCTTCCGTCGAAGGTGTCGGTCTGGAACTGGTGCATGTGCCCGGCGATCATCAATGTCAGTCCGGCGGGCGGCTCGCCGAGGCCGAGCTGGCCGAGCGCCTGGCTGAACGCGGTGGACAGCGTCTGGGCGATGGCGGAGGTGCTGGTGTCAGCAGCCCACGTCGGACGGTGGCCGAGAATCCAGGTAGTGGGGCCGGCCCCCGCGTCGGGAATGGCGGACAAGATGTCGACGAACTGCTGGGTGTACGGGCCCGTGGTGAAGTCAGGCGCGAAGGCGTCGCACGCGTTGGCGGCATCGATGGACACGATGCGCAGCGTGTCGAGCTCGATGGTCTGCGGCGGACGGAGGACGATGTGACCTTCGGCGCCCTGTGGTGGAGCGTCGCCGCCCTGGTCGGGACAGCTCAGCTGGGTGCCGTTCAGGTTCGAGCTGGGATCGAGGAAGTAGAACCAGCCGGGGCCTGCGCGGCTGCACAGTTCGTGGTTGCCCCGGGTGACGACGAAGGGCGCCTGGGCGAGAAGGTCGGCCGCGGGCTCGAAGAAGTCGAGGTTCCAGTTGTTCCAGGTGTCCGGCTGGTCGCTGTAGCCGGCGTTCTGGCTGACGTAGAGGTCGTCGAGCTGACACTGTGGATCGTCTGGGTCCACATCGCCAGCGTCGTACTCCGGATAGTCCGAATTGCCCTGGTAGTCGAAGCCTCCGGTGCCGCGGTAGTTGAAGTCGCCCGCGTGCAGAACGAGGTCGGGATCCTTCAGCGCTGCCTGAGAGGCGATGAGCTGAAAGGGCGAGGCCGGCGTTCCAGCGGCACAGTCTTTGGACTTGCAGCCGGTATCGCCGACGATCACCGGGTGCGTCGGGCTCTTCGACGCTGCCGGCAGCGGATTGGCCCATCCGGTCACCGAGTACGACTGGCCGAAGGGGACGAGAGCCTCGCACACCAGAACTTCGAAGCCATGGGGATTGTCGCGGGGCGTGGTAGCCACCGTGCCACCCGCTCCGTCGTCGAGTGCGGGGCACGCGGACGGTGCGTCGACGATGACCCGCGCGATCGGCTGCGGCGTTCCGTCGGGAGCCTCGGTGAGCAACACGTAGGCGGCGTAGATCGCCGCTCCGGAGGTCGTCTCCGTCGAGGCCGCCGCGGGCGTCTCATCTGTCGGAGTCGATCCACCACAACCTGCGAAGGCGACAGGGAACAGAGCCACAAAGAAGAGAGTGACGATCCCAGGGGTTCGTCGTCGAAATCTGGGCATGGGGGTCTATCCTCGTAGTCGTGGACCGGCGTGGCTGAGTGGAAGCAGAGATGTTGACGAAGATTCTGTCAGACGCATCGCGGGCTTGCTCAGGTGATGTAGGGGTTTGCTCAGGCGATGTAGTAGCCTCTTCTCGTGCGCCGAACGACCTTTGTTCATCACCATTTGGCACGCGACTCGGCACACGGAGCCAGGTTCGCGACTCGGCATTCCTTCGGTTGGGTGGCGGCGTCTCTCGTGATCGTGGGGCTCGCGTTCCCGGCACTATCGAACCCCGCGCAGTCCGAGCCGGCGAACCGCTCCGATCTGGCAGCGCTCAAGTCGGCGGTCAACGCACAGGTGGCGGCAGCACGTCAGGTGGCTCCGGCGATGGGCGTACACATCGTCGAAGCGAAGTCGGGACGTGAGGTCTACGGCTACAACCCGGCGACGAAGCGGATCCTGGCGTCGAACACCAAGCTCTTCACATCGGCTGCCGCCCTCGACGTCCTCGGGCCGGGATTCTTTTTCGAGACGCCGCTCTACTTGCGAGGCGATACCAAGGACGGTGTGCTGCACGGCGATCTTGCCGTGGTCGGGGGCGGTGACCCGAACATCTCCGGTCGACATTGGCATGGCGATTCCTTCGCCGTCTTCCGCCAATGGGCACGGGCGTTGCGGCAGCGGGGGGTTCACCGCATCACGGGGAACGTGATTCTCGCGACCGGACTCTTCGACCTGCAGCTCGTCCATCCAGACTGGCCGGAAGATCAGCTCGACCGTTGGTACGAGGCTCCGGTGGCCGCTCTGTCCTTCAACGACAACTGTGTGTTGGTGAAAGTGGAGTCTCTCGGGGCTGAGGCACGGGTGAGCCTGGTGCCCGAGCTGCCGATCTTCGCGGTGCAAGATCGGGTCGCGGTGACGTCGAATCGCCGCCAGGAATCGGTGCGCATCGGCCGACCCACCCTCGAGGGCGACTGGCAGACGCTCCATACGTTCGAGGCCCGGGGACGAATCCACCGCGCTACCGAGTTCGTCGACAAATGGGTCACCGTTGCCGATCCGGCGGCCTATTTCGGCACCGCGCTTCGGCAGGCGCTCTGGGAGGAAGGAATCGTCACCGAGGGATCCGTAAAAGAGGTGAAGGCTTTGACGGGACGGGCATGGGACCTTGTGGCGACCCATCGCTCCGATCTTTTGACGACCCTCGAGATCGTCAACAAACGCTCCCAGAACTTCTACTCCGAACAGGTGCTGAAGTTGCTCGGCGCCCACCATTGCCGCGACGGCAGCTGGGCCGGCGGAGTGCGTGCCGTACGCGAGTCGTTGGCGGCTCTCGGCCTGGATCCCGATGCCTTCGACCTCGCCGATGGTTCTGGCATGAGTCGCAACAATCTGGCGACGCCGCGACTGGTGACAGATCTGTTGCGCCGGATGGGAGACCATCGCTGGCGCTCCGAGTTCATGAGCACCTTGCCCTATTCGGGTGAGCCCGACTTGCGTTGGGAGCGTCGGCTGCAGAAGCCGCCCTATCGCGGCAACGTCCTCGCCAAGACCGGTGCGCTATCGGGCGTCTCGACTTTGTCGGGCTACGCCAAAGGCAGGTCCGGGACGCTCTACGCTTTTTCGATCCTGATGAACCGTACGTCGGCGAACTGGCGGGCAAAGAACGCGCAGGACGCCATCCTGCGCGCTCTGATCGACCACGGCTGAGGAGTCCAAGGCCGTCTCAGTCGTCGATTGGGTCCCCGGCGAGCCTGCTTCCGGTGACAGCGGGGTCTCGACGACAGTCGAGGATCGCACGGACCTCGATGGCTCCCGGATTCATTCGATAGTAGATCGCGTACGGGAACCGTTTCGACAAGAGGCGAAAGTGGCCACGGTGTTTGGAGTGGATGCCCGCGTAGAGTCTGAGCGACTCGATGTCGGACGACAGCGTGTCCAGGAAGTAGTTGCCAAGGCCGGGCGCCTGCGCTTCGTAGAACCTGGCTCCCGCAACGAGATCCTGCTCGGCTTCCGACGAGATCTGCAGTTTCATCCGACTGCGTCGCGGAGTCTCCGTCTGACGTCCGACCAATCACTCAGGGTGCTCCTGCCGTCTTGCAGCCGCCGCTCCCTTTCCTGCAGCTCGGTGAGGTGCCAGTCCGGTACCGGCACTGCCTCGGCATTCCGACTCAGATCGTTCCAAACCGATTCGATGAGGCGCAACTTGTCCTCGACACTCATCGACTCGATATCTAGGACTGAACTCATGATCGATCCTTTCGCGGACGGCGTTGCAGACCCGGGTCGATCATACCGTGCGTAAATCCGTCGTTCCCTCCGCTTGTACGGACCACGGGCTCGCGAGCCCGCGGTGGATAGCTAGCCTGGATTGCTCACTAGCCTTCTACTGCGGCGCTATATGTGCCCGGATCTCCATCGTCAAACGATGATCTCCTTCCTCGAAATAGTGCACTATGCCTGCGTCAGGAAATCGGTCGTTTTCCTCGGATCTCTGAGCACCTACGACGCCTCGCGACGAAGTGGGTGAGAAATCCAGGCTAGATCACCTCCAGAAACAGCCGGCAGCCGTCATGCCGGTCTGCGCGCGGCCTTCGAAACTCGCTTGCGCATGGTCCGGCCACGTAACTCATTCATCAAGTGTGGCTTACGAAGGCTGGATCGGTTCCTCAGCTCAGACAGTCTCGGCCGTACTCGACTCGGCGGGACTCTCGAAACGGTGTTCTCAGATGCGATCTCGACTAGTGAAGCAGGCCTGATCCCCTTCAGTTGTCGAGGACCAGCACCAGGGACCATCTGTCGATCGTCCCAGTATCGATGCCGATGCGGTCGACGACCCGCAGGCTCCAGGTTCCTTGGCTCGGTTCGCTTACGAAGGGCTGCACGGCCGGATCATCGTCGGAAGAGAGAGCAAGGCTCAGGTCGTCCTCGGATTGATCCAGGCCCTGACCCTCGAAGAGAACAGCCTCGGTTCCCTGTGGTGACGTCAGGGTCACTCGCAGGTCGCCGATGAAGGTGTGGAGGATGGTCACTCCGATGCCGAATCGCTGGATCTCGCCCTCGGTCGATACATGGAGCTGGCTGACGGCGCCGGCCGGATCTGCATCGGGGATGGGAAGCCTGGGCTGGGCCACCGCCTGGACGGTGGTTCCGTCCCCGCCATCTCCATTCCCATCGCCGTCGACGACGCGCATCGCGCGACCCGCCACATTGTTGTCGAGATGGGCGAGGAGAGCCGCGGAGATGGGTCCGTTGATCGTCCCCACGTTGCTCGGATCACCCGCCGCGGACACGCTGATCAATACGGTGACGACGCCTTCGTTGCCCGGTGTCCAGGCCAGAGGTCCGACCACCGCATCGGTTCCAGGCTCGATGTCGTCGTCGAACGAGACCGAAGGTGTGTCGGTGGCCGTCCAGGTGCCGGGAAAGGAGCGGTCGCCACCTTCGCGGGTCGTGAAGGCCTCGACTTGGACGCCCGTCGCCGTCGTCGTACCCCGATTCCTGACGCGTGCGTAAAGGAAGTTCTGCTGACCCGTCTCCGGATCCTGGTGGTCGGTACCATCGTCGCTAGCCCTGCGATTCCACACGTCGTCGGTGGAGAAGAGATAGCTACCGGCCGGCTCGTAGCCACCGGACCGGCCGTCGTCGAGGTAGACGTCCACGGCAGGAGGCGCGCCCGGAGTACGGACGTTCGAGGGTGCGCCGGCAGGCTGATAGGCGCCCTGTTGCTCGAAGGCCCAACGCATCACCTTGTGACTCGCACCTCCGGCGCGATCCTCGAACGACGTCGTCGCCAGATCAGCGTCCATCAGACCTTCGGCGAAGTCTTCGGCGTCGCGCGGTTGGGAAACGTTGCTCAGGACGCCGACCGCCGAGAAGATCAGAAACGCGGCGTATCGAGCTGCCGCCCGCTGTTCTGCCGGATCGGTGTGATCGCCACCGATGGCGCGGTAGTAGCGGAAGAGTGTCGACGAGAGGATCTGTTCGCGATCGTAGCCCGCGACATCCCCCGATCTGCGGTCCCCCACAGGGAAGGGGTCGTCGAACGTTCCTCCCCAAGCCCAACCATCTTGTGGCCTGCGATCGTGGCGCCTGGAGATAGGAGTGAAAGGGAACGTGAGGAAGCGGTCGCCCGCTCGTGAGCCTGGATCGTTGAGGATCGCCGCTAGGCTGTCTCCCGGGCTGTGGGCGAAACGAAAGTTCGGTGAGCTCACGTGGTCCCAGAGGATCGAGTGGCCGAACTCGTGTAGCACCACGCGCCAATGCAGTGCGATTCCTACCTGACTGGGGATATCGAGGAGCGCGAACCGAAATCCGTCCGAGCCGTTGCGGAATGCGTTGCCCGGAGCCGACGCGTTGATGACGTCGCCTCGCAGGATGCCGAAGCGATCTCGGTAGCTGAAGCGGTGGTCCACCCGCACGGGAAACGTGGTTCCGTCGAAGTACTGTCGAACGTCGAAGCCCATGCCCTCCATCAGACGGAAGAGGCGGTCGCAGTGAAAGTAGGCGTTGACGCCGGCGAAGTCGTCGGTGGGCACGGAGAAGTCGAAGTCTTGTCCGGTGGGGCTGGTCGGCGGCGCTACGTTCGGTAGCTGAATGTCCTGCAGGCGAATGAACTCGCCCTCCAGCTCCTGCTCGGCGCCACCGACCGGTGTGTTCAGTCCCTCGAGCAGAACGCGCTCCCGAAAGCCGTCGAGCTGCGTCGCGGGTGCCGAGGGCTGGACGTTCGATCCTCGCGTCGGCGGATCTTGCACATAGAGCTGCCCGTGATGCAGGCAGCCGACGAAGCTGTCGACCCGCAGCACGGCACCGGTGCGAGGCTCGACGAAGGCTCCCCAGTTGGCGTCTCCCCAGGTGGCGTGATCGAGCTGGAACAACACCTCGACGACGACGTAGTGACGACCGTCCTCCAGGTCGTCGGGAAGCTCGGGCACCGGCAGCGCCGGACCGGCGACATGCATCATCGACTCGTCCACGGCGAGCTTGTCTTCGCCGGACGTGGTCGCGACTGCGTTGCCCCGGTCTCCGATGTCCAGCCGGTAGATCAGTCTCCGGGTACCGTGGATTCTCAGCCCGTCGGCCGACTCCAATCCCAGCACCTGGGCGAGCCTGGTCGGGTCGAGACGGCCTCGGTCGTAAGGAGCATCTTCGGGCGGTGGCTCGATGTCGACGGCCACATCCATGGAGTTCTGAGACCCGACCACCCGGGGCGGCGAGCCCGCGATCTTCACCAGGAAACCCGATTGCCACACCGGTAGCCCCATGTGCGTTTGCGCATAGGCTACCGTCGCCTGGTTTGGCACTTCGTGTTCTTCCAAGTACTGCAGGCGTCCCGCGGCATCGGGCTCGGGGGCGGAGGCAAAGGAAGCGTCGAGGTTTTCGGCTACGCGACTTTCCAGCCCGTAGATCGGCATGACTTCGCGCAAGTAGTCGTCGGCGAGCGCGCGGAGGCTGGTCTCCTCCGTATCGGTGGCCGCCAGAGCGGTCGAGTCTCCAACGGCGTATGGTTGAGTTGGATGCCGCAGCTTGCGGACGGTTCCGTCGTCTTCGCGCTGAATCTCCACCTGATCCGTCACGTGAAAGGTCATATCGTCGCTCCTTTCAGCAGGACCCGAGATCAGGTCGGCTTCGCGCCATCCGCTGGTGTCCTGCCTCGATGTACTGCATGGTTGAGACGGACAATCTGTTCAGACTTCTATGAGATCGTAGCAGCCCCCGCAGAAAAACGCTTGATTTCCCCCGAGCCCTCGCGCAGACGGGCGCGCCGACCGCCGTGGAACTGCCTTGGCTCTCCCCCTCTCAGGAGAGGGGGAGCTGGAGGGGGAGTTCAACAAGAGCGGTCTCGTTCTCGACGCAGTTCTTGAATCCCTTCTGCCACATCATTGGTCTGTCTTGCAGTTCCAGTTGGGATCGACCGCCGTGGAGCTGCCTTGGCTCTCCCCCTCTCAGGAGAGGGGGAGCTGGAGGGGGAGTTCAACCAAGAGCTGTCTGGTTCTCGATACACGCCGGGTCGAGCACGGCCGAGACTGTCTGAGCTGAAGAGGCAACAAGTCCCTCGCGCAGACGGGCGTGACGACCGCCGTGGAGCTGCCTTGGCTCTCCCCCTCTTAGGAGAGGGGGAGCTGGAGGGGGAGTTCGAACAAGAGCTGTCGACCGCGACAGAGCTGTTCCAGTTGGGATCGAATCAGTCTTCGAATCGGCAGTAGACGGGAAGGCTGTGGCTCGACTGGTGCTGGAAGATGAGCATTGTCTGCAGGTGCACCACTTCGGGGCGGGAAGCGAACGCCGTCATCGCCAGCTCACGGAGCGCTGCAGCATCGTGGACGGCCACATGCACGAGGAAGTCGTTCTCGCCGGCCATGTGGAAGAGCGCGAGCACCTCGGCAAGGCTCAAGGTGTGCTCCTGGAACGATTCCACGGCCTCACGTTGGTGCTTGGAAAGCTGCACCGCGATCAGGGCTTCGATGCCGATACCCAAGGCCTCGGGCGCGACCTCGGCATGAAATCCCCGCAGGATGCCTTCCGAGACCATTCGACGGACTCGCTCGAGGCACGTGCTCTGGGCGATGCCGACATGTGCTGCAAGCTCTTTGTTGGACGACCGAGCATTCTTCTGTAGCAGCTCGAGGATTTGGGCATCGATTCGGTCGATGGGTCGCATCGAACATCCTTTCCGAAATATCTTCGGATGATTCTACATTCAACTGAACTTTCTTTAGATTAACAGCGGTTTCGTCGCATGTCGAGTCGAGATCACGACGACGGAGAGCATCATGTATCGCGCCCAGTTTGAAACCGAAGCCGTCCACTCAGGCCGTAGCGACTTCCGCCGGCTGGGTGTCCACGCACCGCCCCTCGACCTGTCGACCACCTATCCGCTGGAGGACCTGGACGAGGCCATCGCCAGCATCGACGAGCTCGTGGCGGGTGGTACGCCACTTGGCGGACAGGCCGTGTACTCGCGCCTGCACAACCCGACGGTAGCTCGCTTCGAGGAGGCCCTGGCGAAGCTCGAGTCGGGGGAGGACTCGCTTGCCTTCGCATCGGGCATGGCGGCGTTGACGGCCTGTCTGCTGGCGGCTCGCGGAGTGTTCGAGACGCGCACGGGCCGGCGAGGACGCCACGTCGTGGCCGTGAGGCCCCTCTACGGCGGGTCGGACCATCTACTCACCAGCGGCCTTCTGGATCTCGACGTCACCTGGGCCCGTCCCGGCGACGTGGGTCGCGCTGTGCGCGACGACACGATCCTCGTGCTGGTGGAGACGCCGGCCAATCCGACGCTCCAGCTCGTCGACGTCGTCGACGTGGTCCGGCAAGCGGGCGAGGTACCCGTTCTCGTCGATTCCACCTTCGCCACGCCGGTTCTACAGCGACCCCTAACGCTGGGTGCTGCCCTCTCGTTGCACAGCGCCACCAAATTCCTCGGCGGGCACGGCGACGTCCTCGCTGGGGTGGTGGCAGCTCGCGATGAGGTCTGGATTCGAGCCTTGCGGCAAGTGCGCTTGATCACCGGCGCCGTTCTCCACCCTCTAGCGGCCTACCTGCTGCATCGCGGCCTGTCGACGCTACCCGTTCGGGTGCGCGCCGCACAGCAGACAGCCGCGGAGCTGGCGCGTCGGCTCGCCGAGAACGACAACGTCTCGCGCGTTTGGTATCCGGGTCTACCGGCCTGCGATCCCCTCGCTCTGGTGGGTGAAGGCCTCCAGATGTCGGGCCCGGGTTCGATCCTCGCTTTCGAGGTCACCGGCGGCGCTCCGCGGGCAGCCCGGTTCCTGCGCCATCTGCGCTGGATCACTCCGGCGGTCAGCCTCGGCTCCACCGACACCCTGATCCAGCACCCGGCGGGGCTCACTCACCGCGTCGTGGACGAAGAGGGTCAGGCGGAGGGCGGCATCACGCCGGCGATGTTGCGGTTGTCGGTAGGGCTTGAAGAAGTCAACGATCTGTGGCTCGATCTCGCCCAGGCCCTCGATCTGACGCGCGATCGTCGGCTCGTTGCGCACTCGGCCGTCTGCGTCTGACGCCGGACAACGCCTGGCGCAGGACGACAAACTGGTGGGATGGACTCCCCCGCGACTTTGTTCGGCATCATGGTGCCAGAGT
>JALCBJ010000055.1 GCA_028066595.1 Thermoanaerobaculia bacterium | reverse complement strand
CCATGACCCAATCCTCTCAAGTGTTTGGGTCTCCGGGAAACCCGGGGCGATTCACGCGCCAGCCTAGATCGACACTTGACAGAATCTTGAATTGCTGTTTACCAACCTTGGTTGCGGGAGCATCTCTTGTGGGGTAGAGGTAGAGATGAGCCCAGTCTTTGGTGGTAAGCAGATAGTAGCTCGGCCTCTCCTCCGACTTGTCCGCCGTATCAGCGGCTAACCTGTTAGTTTCCTTCAACTCTCGGAGCCTTGCGTTCGCCTTATCGACCTGTCTCTTAAGTGCAACGATCTGGGCCTGCAATTCGGAAATCTCAGCCAGGATGGACTCTTCGGTATCACGGTGCTCTGGTGCCCCTTGGGCGGACAGTATCGTTCGAAACGAGAGGAGGAGAAGTGCTACCGCCATGCACCTTCGCGTCATCGTCGCAGCTTCCAGGATCCTGACCAATACCGTGAAGTTGATGCCGATGACAGCGGGCCACATTTGGCCGTAGCGCTGGCTCCTTCAGCTGTCATGTTCACCGCCTTCCATCCATCACGTACTACCTCCTCTAACTTCTCCTCAATAGTCATAGGACACTCCCTCCTGTTCTCTCGTCCAGGAATATCGACCAACCTAGTTCGCTGCTACAAGCTAATCGGCACCATAGCAGAATGCACTGAACATCGGTCTAGGTCAGGATAGCCTTCTCCATCAACTGCAGACAGGGGTCCCTTACGGATTCCCATACGGAACCGTAAGTTCTCCTTCGCCCTCATGCCCGTGAACTCTAAATCTCCGCTCTCCTGCAACGACTTTCAGTACATCGCCCCATGATCACCAGCGCCCGCAATAGATGGCTGAAGGATATTCGGCGCCTACGGCGAAGTAAAGACGAGGGACGGTGGCTGCTAGAAGGCCCTCACCTGTTGCAGGAAGCACTCTCGACGGGTGTCGAGTTGGAGGTGACCCTAGCGACCGAGGAATTCTTGACCGCGGCAGCTTCATACTCGGGGTCCGAGGCTGCCCGTGTCCTGCGAGATCTTCCTCGGCCGCCACTTTGCGTCGATGCGGCCCTGCTCGACGATCTGGCCGATGCCGATTCGCCGAAAGGTTTGGTCGCCATCGCCAGGCGAGAGCCGTGTCGGCTCGCCGACATCGCCGTGGAGCATGAAGACGAGAGCGTCTACGTCTTCGCCGACGGACTACAGGACCCCGGCAACTTGGGAGCGCTGGTACGGGTCATCGAAGCGGCGGGTGCAGCCGGACTCCTGTTGGGCCAGGGCTCCTGTCGGCTGTCGCACCCGAGGGCGGTACGGGCGTCGGCCGGCAGTCTGTTGCGACTGCCAGCGGTAGAGAACGTGACGGCGGGCGAAGTCGACCGACACCTCTCCACCGGTTGCCTTACCCGCCCCACCCGATGGCTTGGCTTGGCGCCGCGTGGCGGCACGGACCTCTACTCCGCCGATCTGACGGGACCGCTGGTTTTGGCGGTGGGCGGTGAGGGACCCGGACTCGGCAGCCCGGTTGCCGAACGCGCCGACGAGCTCGTCACGATTCCGACCGCGGGGCGGGTGGAATCACTCAATGCCACCGTAGCGGCGGCGGTGGTTCTCTTCGAAATTGCCCGACGCCGCAGGGAAGAGAGGAAAGAGTGCTAGTCCTGGCCCTCGAAGACCACTCGGTACATCCGTGGCCAGAACTTGCCCGTGATCCAGAATGTCTCACTGGCAGCGTCATAGGCGATTCCGTTGAGGACATCGACCATGAGCCGCTCCTGAGGTGCCAGGAGTCCCGATGCGTCGATCACTCCGTCGACGACCCCGGTCTCCGGATCGATGCGGAGGATCTTCTCCTCCCCTAGCAGGTTGGCGTAGATCTTGTCGCCGACCCATTCGAGCTCGTTCAGCCGTTCCACCGGCGCGCCACCGTAGGTGACCTCCATCGTCGACAGCCACCGGAAATCATCTGGGGCACGGAACGTGATGCGGGAGCTACCGTCGCTCATCGCGAGGCGTTCCCCGTCGGAGGCCAGGCCCCATCCCTGGCCGTTGTATCCGTGCTCGTCGACCTGTTGGAGTGTCTTCAAGTCCCAGACCAAGACCACCCCGGCTTTCCAGGTGAGCTGATAGAGGCGATCTCCGAGAACGGCCAGGCCTTCGCCGAAGTAGCCTGCATCCAGATCCCTGCGTTCCAGGACCGTCCCGGTTTCCGGCTCGGTCTTCCTCAGCGTGGAACGGCCGTAGTGTCCGGTCGATTCGTAGAGGGAACCGCCGAGGTACAGCAGGCCCTGTGTGAAGGCCGTCGGATCATGGGGATGAACCGACAGCACTTTCACTTTCAACTGCTCTACCTCCGATTCCGCGGAGATCGCGGCCTCGGTTACGGCGCGGCTATCTTCGGCAAAAGGTAGGGGGGCTGCCATGATCAATAGGGTCGTAGCCAGGATTCGAGTCCCGAGGACAGTGTCCCATATGGGACTGTCTCGGAGCCGGGAGGCGCGGGACGAATCGTCTCGCGCGCGCTCGTCTTGCCTTCCCATTCTACCTATGCCTCGGAGCCTTAGCCCGAGCCGAAACCGCAATGCGTCTCATAGCTCGCGTGAGGCAACAGGTCGGTACCGATGGGGCTGCCCGGGGGCGGCGCGTCCACCGTTCGCTGTTCCTGGGCTTGCCATGGCCGATCGAGAAAACGCTCGATCTCCTGACGCAGACGATCCGCATGGGCATCTGCCTCGGCTCGGGTCAAGCGGTGCGCTGCCTCGGCCAGAGCGAACTCGGCCTCGGCGCGGACGCCGGGAGCGGCGCCTGAGTACGATGCGAGATCCACGAGAGCGTTGACGGTGACGGATTCCACTTGTCGGCGTATCGCACGCAGCCGCTCTCCAGATTCCTCGGCAAACGCCGCGTTCAAGAGTCGCTCCATGACTTCTCCGACGGAAGGGTACTCGCGGTTCCGGCGGTGAAAGTCCTCTACCCTCGCGAGGCGTTCGGATTGGAGTATGGCGCGCACTGCCATGTCGGCGGCCGTCGCCGCAGCTCCGAGCGCGTCGAAGGAGGGTTCGGCTCGCGAGGCGAACATCTCGCGATTGCGACCCTCGCCGAAAGGTCGGGGCGCCAGCAGCCGGAGGACGCTCTCCGGAAGATCCAGCGTTCTTCCCTCGAGGATCGACAAGATGACGTCGAGGGCCCGGCGTTGACGGTTGGCTGCAACGATTTGTGTCGGCGTCTGGCCATCGCCTCGTACGGCGTAGTGATATTCGAGTCCGCCGAGGGTCTTGGCCGCGGCGTCGAGCTGGTACCGATGGTGGAAGTAGAGCGGAGCCAGGACCTCCTGCAGGTGGGCCAGAGGCTCGCCCGACGGTAGATTCCTCTCACCGAAGCGTTCGAGGGCGAACGCGCGGACTGCGAGCGCCGAAGCCAGCGCATCGACCGCATCATCCCCGTTGTCCCAGAGATTGCCTCGTGGATCGGATGCGCCCGGAGGTCTCGCATCGGAGTCTCCGAGGAGTATGTGCCCGCCCTCGAGGCCTTCCCGCACGATGGCCTCCAACTCGGCAGCCTCATCAGCATCTGGTGGGAACTCAGCGTACCCCCAACGGATGGTATGGACATCCCAGGCACCGACACCGACTCCGTACGCGTTGGACGTGTCGATTCGGCGCTCGCCGTTCTCTTCGACGAGTGTGAGGAGAGGCGCCGGGTAGTCCATCACCGAAGCACGGTCCGCATAGGTCGATGCCGCGAAATTGTGAGCCAAGCCGATGGTATGGCCTACCTCGTGTGCCGAGAGTTGACGGATCCGTGCGAGCGCGAGCTGAATCGGGTCGTCGGCGTCACCGCTCCCGGTCTTTGCGGTACTTAGGAGACCCTCGAACAGCAAGCGGTCCTGACGAACCCGCAACGAACCAAGCGAGACGTGGCCTTTGATGATCTCCCCGGTACGGGGATCGGTGACACCCAGACCGTAAGACCAGCCCCGTGTCGATCGATGGACCCATTGGATGACGTTGTATCGGACATCGAGCGGATGGGCGTCGGCGGGGAGGATCTCCACCCGGAAAGCGTTGCGGAAGCCGGCGGCCTCGAACGCCGTCTCCCACCAACGGGCGCCGTCCAGGAGCGCAGAACGTATCGGTTCGGGAGCGCCATGATCGACGTAGTAGACGATCGGTTCCACCGCGTCTGACACCGCGGCTTGCGGGTCTACCTTCTGAAGCCGGTGTCGGCCGATGTAGGAACGGTCGAGTGTGTCGTCGAGCGGCACCGCGTAGTCGAATCGGTCCTGGCTCCAGAACCCCATGCGAGGATCCGCCCGGCGCGGCCGGTAGCCATCGTCAGGCAGGCGTACGAGACTCTGGTGCTGCACCAAGGTGACAGAGTCACCGTCCGGAGCCGTTCCCGCGACCAACCTACCGGGGGGTGTTGGGCTTTGGTTCGCCCACGTGAGTACGGCTTCGAACTCCACGTTGTCGGGGAAGGTCAAGATCTGAGAGAAGTCGAGATAGCTCCGCTCCGGATCTAGCCGGTACTGGCCTTGCTCCGTCAGATGCAGAGTCCTCGCTACTCCGTGGGCGTCACGGACCACGAACGACGTCAGGTCGACCAACGAGGTGCCGTCCTCGTCCAACGCGGCGACCTCGGCTCCCCACCGTACAGACTCGGCGAAGGACTGGCGGGTCGCGAGACGCTCGCCGGGGGCATCGCTCTCGGCGACGAACCTGAGATTCGGCTGAACGAAGACGACCCGAGGACCGATCCGGCGGATTTCCAGCAGACGCGCACTCGACATCTGCCCCCGGTCGAGCCCGACCGGATTGGAGCCGAGGCCGGTCAGCAGTCCTTCGAGCCACAACACCTCGGCGATCAAACCGCGTTCGTCTGGTGGAGGGAGCTCGAGCCACAGTTTGCCTTGGACCGGATCGGGATAGAGCGTAAAGAGTCCTTCGAGGCGCTCCAAGCCGTCTACGGCCTTCGCCACGGTCGGCCGGGCGTCCGACCCTTCCTTCGTTTCGGCCGGTTCCGAAGGGGGAGCGTCCGAGGTTTCTGGAACAGCCGCAGGAGGCTGGGGGTTCGTCGCACACGCGGTGAGTGCGAAGAGCAGCAATATCAGTAGAACGGACGAGACAGGTGCGCGATGGCGAAGCGTCATCGAAACAGATTCCTTCCAGGGGGTGTCTGTCGAAACGGGCGGCTGATCCGATCGTGAGCTAGCACGCGAGTAGGCGCCGAAGCGGGCTGAGCTTAGCATCGGGGATCGTGTTCATTCGGTATATTGCTCCGCCCAGGCGTCCCCCTCTTTCTCTATCAGGCGGCAGCCGTCGCCCACAAATCCAGGAACATCCATGTTGGCCGATTCGCTCCATACCCGCCTCCCCCTCCTCGTTCTGTCGGTCTCGTTCGGCCTGTTGTCGGTAGGAGCTCTGCCCGCCTCCCCCGCCTTGGCCCAGGGAGGCGCCGGTGCTCCTGCGGCGGCCGAGCCTGTCGCTCCCGAAGACACGGCGCGGGACGAGACCGAGATGATCGTGCCGTCGGAGCTGGCCAATGCTCGCGCCACGATGCGTACCTTCCTCGAGGCCTTCGATCCCCAGAAGAGACCGGATGGCGAGCATCCCCTGGACCGGGCAGCCACGACGCTCGATCTTTCAGCGATCGACGATGATCTTCGCAAGACCCAAGGCCGCGAGCTGGCCGCCCAGTTGAAAGAGGTGATCGACCGGACAGTCTACGTGGATTTTGCCGCCATCCCTGCACGGCCCGAAGGCAATCCCTGGTCTCTCGAGGTCCCTGGCTCCGGAGATCGGCCCGCGGGCACGTTGGTCATTGCACCCGACGAGACCGGGATCTGGCGTTTCACCGCGGGTACGGTGGAACAGGTGCCTGGCATGCTGCAACGCATCCGCGATCGGGAGACCGTAGAGGGAGTCACCGAGTCGGAACCTTTGACTCTGGCGATGTGGATTCGGAGCCGGCTTTCTCCGGGCCTTCTAGAAGCGCCGTTTCTCTTCGAGAACTGGCAGTGGCTCGTACTTCTCATCCTCGGGTTCGTCGGCATCGTTGCAGATCGTCTGGTGGTGGCGGCGGTTCACCTCACGGTACAGCGCTACCTCGCGCGTACCCAGGAGGCACTCGATCCGGATGAGCTACGAAAAGCCCTGCGCCCTGTCGGTTGGTTGGTGATGGCTCTGATCTGGTGGCCCGGCCTGCTGTGGTCGGGCCTACCGGCCAACACACTTTCGATCCTCGTCGTGACGGTGAAATTCGTGGTCATCGCAGCGGCAGTATGGGCCGCGTATCGGGCCGTCGACATCATCGCCTTGGTGCTCGATCAACGAGCTTCGAAGAGCGCGAACAAATTCGACGACCTTCTCGTCCCTTTGTTTCGCAAGAGCAGCAGGATCATCGTCGCCGCCCTCGGATTCGTATTCATTGCCGACAATCTCGACCTCGAGATCACGAGTCTTGTCGCAGGTCTGGGTATCGGTGGTCTGGCACTGGCTCTGGCGGCGCAAGATACGGTGAAGAACCTCTTCGGGTCTTTGACCGTAATCGTGGACCGGCCTTTCAGCATCGGCGACTGGGTGGTGGTCGACGATGTGGAAGGCACGGTGGCCGAGCTCGGATTTCGTTCGACGAGAATCCGCACTTTCTACGATTCTGTGATCACGGTCCCCAATGCGAACTTGATCAACGCCAATGTGGACAACTACGGTCGCCGGCACTACCGCCGTTGGTACACCACATTGTCGCTGACCTACGACACGCGACCCGAGCAGATCGAGACGTTTTGTGAGGGGATCCGAGAGCTCATTCGAACGCACCAATATACGCGGAAAGACTCTTTCCACGTGTACCTGAACGCATTGTCCACGTCGTCCCTCGACGTCATGGTGTACATGTTCTTCGACTGTCCGGACTGGAGTGTCGAGCTACAGGCCAAAGAGCGCCTGGCGCTGGACATCTTACGACTTGCCCGAGAGCTAGGCGTGGAGTTCGCCTTCCCCACCCGGACGGTCCATCTGTTACCGGAATCGAAGGACGAAGAGACAGACTCAGAGAGCGATACCAGCGCGGCTCGAGTCGGGTTCGAGGAAGCGCGGCACCGGGCTCGATCCCTGGCGGCGGCGTCTGGGCCCACGGCTCCGGCAAAGCCCGAGGGGCACTCCGGAGCCGATTGACGACGAACCGCGCAGTGCGATTCAGGACATAGGATGCCGTGAACGCGCCCTGTAGATTGGCGTGGACGCGTCTTCTAGCTTGGAGCGGTTCGTTCAGCCGAAGATCTTCTCTGCGGGCGGAGTTCAGGCGTCCTCGTCGTCGTCCCAGTCGCCTTCGCCTTCTCCGTCCCACGGCTCGAACGCAGGTAGCTCGTCCTCTCCGAGGGCTAGGTCGACTGCGAAGGCTGCCGTTTCGGCCGCTGCTTCGGCCACCTTCTCGGCGTCCCACTCGCTCTCTTCCATATGGCGGCGCAGGCACGAGGCCAAGAGAGTCGACAGGTGGTTGAGAACGTTGGGGCCGTCCTCCAACTCCAGTCCCCCTTCAGAAAGGCCGTCGATAGCCAGCTCGATGGGGGTCCAGTCGATTTCAATCATCTCGCCGACGCGTGCGTCGTCTTGCTCATCTTGTTTCACGGGTGGTCCTTCTCGGTTCTGTGAAGTTTCACGAGGCGTCGGCGGGCGAGCCGCCCTTGATACCTTTTCCGGTCAGCTCGCCGTCGCGGAAAAATGCCGGCCCAAGATCGAGAACGCGACCGTCGGGCAGCAGAAATCGTCCTTCCAGACTCAACTCGAGTCGGCGGGATTGAATCAGGATGTCTCCGGTCGACACCCGTTGGTCTGCTTCCAGGACAGGTACCTGGAGTCGCATCAGATTGGGGTTGCGGATGGTCCGCTTGGGCTCAGCTCCTTCCTCGCGTTCCAAGAAGAGGTCGTAGCTGTAGAAGTCACCGGGGCGCTGCTCTGCAGCGAATGCACCATGAGCGGTGCGTACCTCGATGTAGTTGTATTTGGTGAACGAAAGCTCGGTGAATTCGCGATTGAGGTTTTCGATGATGAACCGGACGAGCCACCCTCGGCCAACACGGCGCTGTACGGAGACGTCGAGAACCAGCTCCGGTGTCGCCGGACTGGTATCGAGGGCACCCGCCAGGCTTTCCACCGGTAGCGAGAGTCCTTCCTCGGGACCCGGCAGGCGATAATAGACCTGTCCAAGATGGTGCTTGGTCGGCCAGAGGCTGAGGAGACGATGCAACTCTTCCAGATCGTAGGTCGCGGCGCGCACGACCCGCACCATCTCGCCGGTGATCAATTCCCAGCGATTGACCCTTGCCGGAGCCTCAGCGCGGAGGACATAAACCCGCCGATCGGTACCCTCGAGGGCGAATCCAGGTCGAAGACGCATGCTGCGATCCGACATGACTTGCTGCATGGTCATTGCGGTGGTCTGGGCCTTTACGGCGCCCTTGCGACTAGCATAGCTGGCGGTACCCAACGTCACCACCCCCACTTGATAGGGAACATCGAGCTCCTCCAGGAGCTCGATGTTCTTCTCCATCTTCGTGAGGTCCCAAGCTTCCTTCACGTCTGCCTGACCCGGTCGCTGACCGTAGAGCTCGGCGATCAGAAAGTCGACGGCCGATGCCAGTGCCTCGATCTCGTCCTCGTCGGCTGTGAGCTGCTCACGGCGTACTGTGGACGAAACGAAGAGCTCGTCGAGGCTGCCGCGGATCTCCTTGAGGAGAGTCGCCTGTCGGTCCAGATCAGTGTCCTCGAGATCAAAACACACGCCGAGCACGAGCCAGCCACGGCTCTCCGCCTCGAAACGAAGTTGCCGTACGGCCTCGGCTACCGTCTCGGCCAATGACTCCAGGGTCTCCTCGTCCGCGGGTAGGCGTGGCGATCCCGTGACGACCAGGTGTACCGGCAGTCCCAGCTCTTGCGGCATTTGCTCCCGGCGTCGAATCGGTTCGCTAGCCTCGGGGGTCAGGGTTGCCATCTCCACGAAAGCCTCTTCGATTCCCGCGGTCTGAAGTAGCGCGGCATCCGAAGGCTCGAGACGTCCCGATTCGACTCCGATCCAGATCGCCGACACCGGAGAACGGCTCTTGCGACTCCACGAATCGGGGCACGCGGTAAGGCTGACACAGACAAGTCCCAACAAGGCGATGCGACCGAAGCACAAGGACCGGGATGGACGAATGGGACTCATGTTCAGCGCACCTCCGAGAGCGATCCAGGGGGTCGAGTCGGCAGGGTGATGACGACCGACAGGCCGCCTTCGGGACGATTCTGCGCCACCACACTACCGGAATGTTGCTCGACAATGCGTCGGGTAATCGCCAAACCCAGCCCGGTGCCGGTCTCGTGGGTCGAGAAGTACGGCTCGAAGATTCGGTCTAGCTTCTGGGGGTCCACACCAGGACCACTGTCGGCGACCTCGATCTCCATCTCGGCGCCGACTCGGCGAAGGCTGAGCTCGAGTCGCCGCTCTCCCTCGTCGCTCGCCGTCACCGCTCGCAGTGCGTTCTCCAACAGATTGCGTACCGCACGACTCAGCAGTTTTCGGTCCGCCGGAGCGCGTGTCTCGGCGTCTGGTAGCCGAACCACCAGCTCGACCCCGCGCTCCGAGGCGTAGCGATAGCTGTCGGCGAGCGTACGTAGCATCGCTGCGAGATCTTCGGATTCGAGGGCCGCGACCGGAATCCGGCTGTAGATGGAGAATTCCGAAGCAATCTCTCGCAACTCGTCAACGTTGCGAATGATGTTGGCGGCGCACTTGTCGAGTACGTCGCCGAACCGTTCGGGCTTCTGCCGCCAAACCTGCTGTAGGTGCTCGGTGGACAGACGGATCGGGGTCAGAGGGTTCTTGATCTCATGGGCGATGATGCGCGCCATTTCGACCCAGGCCTCGAGCCGCTGACTGCGTAGCACTTCTGTGGCGTCGTCGACCACGAGGAGCTCCACTGGATCCTCTTCCCCGGGAAGTGGGATCCAGGTCAGGGCCCACTCGTGGATCTCGACCTTATCGCCCTTGGGGCGGATCTTGGCCGCTGCCTCCGCCGCCCGCCCTCTTCGACGTGCAGAGTCGAGGAACCGTCCGACCGGAGCCAGGGCGGGCTGCTCTGCCAGTATCTCGTCGAGCCGGTCGCCCGCCGCTACGCCTAGGAGCTCTTCCGCCACGCGGTTGAACACGAGTACCCGGCCTTGGCGATCCAGAGAGACCACGGCCGCGTCGATGTGGGCGACCACGCGCTCGATGAACTGTTTCTCCAGGAGCAGTTTACGACGCCCTTCCTCTACTTGATCCGCCATCACTCCGATGGCTTCCGCGAGGGTTTCGAGCTCCCGTTCCTTCGGACGGAGAGGAACCAGCGGCTCTCCTCGCGCAATCCTTCGCGTGCCGTCTACCAGCTCGGTGATCGGACGGGTGAACCGGCGAGCCAAACGACCGCCTACGGCCACGAGTAGCGCGAATAGTCCGGCACTGATCAGAAAGGCGCGTCGGCGCATGGCTTGAAGATCGCGCGATACTTCTTCCTCGCGTTCCAGCAGCGGTACAGAGAGGAAGAGACCCTGCTGCGACGAGGCGATGCCCGGCACGTCGAGGGGCGCATAGACCTCGAGATAATCTAAGCTTCCGGTGCTCTGCGTGCGGAATCCGGTGTCGTAGCCCAAGAGCGCCAGGCGCGTATAGATCTCCCCGGGGATTCGACGCGGCAAGAGACCAGCTGTGAACAACTCCTCCTGGCTCGAAGCGAAGAGCCTGCTGCCCCAGTAGAGGTTCACCTGGTGGCCGACCAGGTCCGAAATCCACTCCAGAAGCTCTCGGTTGACCTGTGTCTCGAAGAGGAATCCCGGTTCCAGGCCGGAAAGGTAGTCCACCACGAGAGAGCGGGCCGCCGCCACCGCCGCCTCGGCTCCTTCTACCTGCTCGGCTCGCATACGCTCACTGAACCCCTGTAACAGCACCAGGTTCAGCGCCACGAGCGGCAGAAGCAGGAGCGCCGTGTAGACCAGGATCAGCCGCTTGGAGTACGAGCGTAGGAGATCGTCGAGCCACCAGCGAACACGTACCCGCGGCACCGCAGACACCAACGAAGCCACCGCCAGAAGCAGCAAAAGGACCAACGAGGCCAGCGCCTGGTTGCCTACCTTTTCCAGGCCCCCACGGAGCCCCAACCGAGGAAGGTACAGCGCTTCGATACCGTCCGGGCCGGTCCGCAGCCAGACCTTTGACAGGCCCTCGGGGGTGCTGACTTGAATCGACAGAACGCGATCCTGGTCGAGCATACGATCGAGCAGCGGTTTGGGTAGGGGCGGCGACTCGGTCCACGGAGACGACAAGGCTCGCCCGTCGAAGTCATAGAGCGCGTATCTGAGCGGTTCGGGCAGACCATCGGCCGCGCGCCTGCGGGGCCCACCTCGCACCAGATTGGCCTGAAGCTCCTCGGATTCGTCTGCATCCAAGCGAAACCCTGGTCGTACTTGGAACCAATAGGTGACCTCTCCCCACGGTCGGCCGTCGAGCCAAAGGAAACCGGCTCCGCCCGAGAGAGCGTCGCGCCAGGCCTCGGCAAGAGGCATCGGCCAACGCGCCGAGCTAGGTGCCGGGCCAGATGCTCCGAGCGCCAAGCCGAAAGCAAATGTCGACCGGACGCCTACGGGTTCTGCTCCCGGCACAGGTGCCACCACGAGAGCCGAAAGGCCGTCTCGTTCCGGGAGAGGCGAGTTCTGCCAGAGGGCAAACGCCAGGTCTTCCAACTCGGCATCTCCGCCGGGACCCGAGCGCGCCGACGGCGGAGGTAGGTACGGCCCCACATCGAGGCCGTCGAAATGTTCGTGGAGCTCCACCAATATCTCGTTCAGCTCTTCCAGAGTCGGTGGTCGAAGCAGCGGCAGATACTCGGCGGCGGCGTCCCGGAAGACCCACCGCTGGCCGCTTTGCCAGCCCACTGCCGCGAGGAGCGCCGAGAGCAGCGCGAGTCCCGCCAGTGCACCTCTACTGCTGAGACCGCTGAGGCTGCGCTCGAACCACCAGCGAGCAGCCAGTGCCGCGGAAATGCCTCCCAGTCCCCACGCCAGCCACGGTGAGTCGAGAAAGGAAGCTGCCAACAGCACCGTGGCTGCAGACATCCATCCTGAGGTGTCCGGCTCGCGGGTTCGGCCTCCCTCACTCCCGAGCAAGGGTGGATCGGAGTCTTCCGACCGAGGCAGCGCGGTCGACAACAGCAGCACGAGGATCCAGCTCGAAGTCGCCAGCAACCAAGGGATCGCCCGGGCCGAGGTCTGCCATTCTTCGCCTTCCCAGACCGGTTGCGAGGCCAGGTCCCAGGCACCTGTCTCAGATTGGAGCCACCAGACGGCTCCGGAATACGCCAGGAAGCCGACCACGGCCCAAACTTGGTTCAGCGACCGAGCCCGGACGACTCCGCGGGAGACCTCTGCGCGTCGCACTCCTGGCAACAGGAAACGAGGTGAGCTGGCGCGCAGGGAAAGAAGAGCCGCGGCGGAGGCCAGGGCGAGTGCCGAGCCGGCGCTCCCACCCAGGACCCGAACCGGCAGACCCAAACCGAATGCCACCAGGAACGCCGTGGCGAGTGGCCGGCTACGGGGCGATGCCAGAGCTGCGGAGAGGAAGGTGACCGCAGCGGTCAGCGCCAACGCCAGGCTCCAACCGAGGGACATCTCAGGAGACCGGCGTAGCGGTTCGGGACCCACATGGATCACTAGCATCTGATCGATCTCTCGGCCGAGGTGCCAGATCCGTGGCTTACCAGAGACCGCAGCCTGCCCCGGTGGAGGATCCGCCGCTTTCGGTTCCGTGCCAAGGGTCTCGACGATGGACCAGCGAGGGCTATGTGCCAGCCTCAGATCATCGAAAGGGAACGGATCACTGGGCAGGCTGCGTCCGGCGACGACCCGCCACGGACGCCGCGACTGATCCACCGGGTAGACAGTCATCATGGTGATGGCCGTAGCACCCAGGCGGACGGCGTGCCCAGCTTCCGGGAGATCCCAGCCCGGCGGCTCGTGCAGCAGTCCTTCACCAGTCCAGGCGACCGCATCCCGATTGGGATCGAGTATCAGAAGTGTCGTGGCTGGAGCCCGCGCCAAGGACGGCAGCCGCCGGAACAGAGATAGCCGATCGGCCTCCGGATCGGGCATAGATGCCAGTAGAGCCGCCACGTCCGCTGCCGCGTCTTGTGCTACCCGATCCAGCTCTGACCAGGATTCTAGATACTCGGCCTCGACTCGGGTCCGCCAAGCCTCCTCGTCGACCCCGCGAGCGCGGCCCAGCACGCCTTGCAGCAACAGAAGGAGTACAGCGACGGCTAGACCCGCAGCCAAACGGGAAATCACGCCGGGCGAAGGCCGATCGGTCATGGGTTCCCGTGGGCTAGAGACCCAGGCGATCCATCTTCATTTTCAGGCCGTTCCGCGACAGGCCCAGCTGCCGCGCTGCTTCCGACTTGTTGCCGCCGCTGCGCCGCAGGGCTTCGCGAATGGCCGCGCGCTCCGTATCGCTAACCAGTTTGTCTAGCTCGAGCTCCGAAACGATGTCGGGTTTCAAGCCCTTGATCTTGGATAACCTCACTTCATCCGGGAGCTGGCTGTCATCGATGGGACGCCCCGGTGGGCAGAGGTAGACCAGGCGTCGAATGATGGCCTCCAACTCGGGGAGGTTTCCGGGGTAGTCGTGGGTGGCCAGGGCTTCCATGGCCTTGACCGTGATGCCCTGGATGCGTTTGCCGGTCTCGTGACAGCACTGGTTCACCGCAGCTTGAATGAGGAGTGGTAGATCTTCTCGGCGATCCCGTAGCGCCGGTACCTCGACGACGAACTGACTCAGACGATAGGCGAGATCGAGACGGAATAGATCGCGGCCGGCATACGATTCCAGGGATTCCACGGACGAGGCGATGATCCGCACGTCGACCGTCCGGGCTCTCAAACTTCCGCGGGGCTCTACGTTTCGAGTTCGCAAGAATCGGACGAGACGGTCCTGAAGCCCCAGTGGTAGCGACTCCACGGCCTCGAGAAACAGTGTCCCACCATCGGCCAGCAGGAGCGCGCCCTCGCGCTCGATCACACCGGTCTTCCCTTTCACCTCTGCGCCGAAGATATCGGCCTCGAGCTGATCGTCTTTTGCGCCGGCACACGAGGCACGTAGGAATGGGCCCGCGGATCGGGTGCCGGAAAGATGGAGGGAGCGGGCGAGCAGCTCCTTGGACAGGCCGTGCTCCCCACGAATCAACACCGGCAGTTCCAGGTCGACTGCAGCGCGAAGCTGGTCGAGCACTCGTTTCATCGCAGGAGACTCGCCGGTGACGAGTCCGGGGGCCAAGCTGAGATCGCGCTGGGTCGGGCGGCCGAAGACGATCGGTTCGTAGCGGCCGACGTGATGTACCAGGCCGAGGATCAGTTGATCGGCCAGCGTTCGCAATGCAGGGAGGGGGGACCAGGTATCGGGCCGGAAGTGCGGCAAGGCCAGAGCGAAGAGATAGCGCCGATCCACCGCTGCAAAGGCCCGATGTGCGATCCAAGCCTCGTCTCCATCCAGCTGACCTATCTCGTCCGACACCACGGGCGACGGTTCGGGGATGGGGCCATCTCCGCCCAGGACCTGACGCAAGAGCTCGTCGCCGCTTCGCAGCCAACGAGCTTCGCTGGCGAGGACGAATTTGATTCCGAGAGTGCTGGAATCGCCCTGGAACAGGAAGAGGACACCGCCACCGAAGTCCTGGAGCAAGGTCAACACCAGCGCTTCCAAGGTGGAGCTCGACGCTCTGTCTGACAGCACCCACTCCGACACCCTGGCGAGGTGCTCCAGCATCGACTCGGCGGTCACCGTAGGTTGCCGCAATGGCTCGTGCGCATCTACCTCGAGGCTCGGCTCTCGATCCGGTTGTACGTCTTCCAAAAGCAACGCGATGCTGCCGAGCCGGATCTCGTCGAGGACCTGGAGCCGGGTACTGCGGATCTTCTGTCCGTTGACGATCACTCCCTTGCGGGCTCCCAGGTCCTCGATGTGTAGCTCGTCTCCTTGCCCGAAGACTTTGGCATGTCGGCTGCCCACACCGGCGAAGGGCAGATGAATGTCGCACTCTTCGTCGGCGCCGATCACCACCTCTTCGCGGTCGAGTACGAAGCGCTGGACGCCATCGTGCGCGTAGGCGACCAATCGATGCATGCCGGGAGTCTACCGGATGGTCGGTCTTAGGTTTTTCTCAGACGGCGGAGGACGACGAGAGTGGAATCGTCGTCGAGACGGTCAGAGCCGATGTACGCATGCATCTGGTCGTGGACTCGATCGATGACATCATGTGCCCCTGCATCGTCGCTCGACCGGAGAATCTCGAACAGCGGATCCAACCCGAACTCGCCTCCTTCTTCGGTGAGTAGCTCGGTCACGCCATCGGTATACAGCATCAGCGTGGAACCCGCGGGTAGCTCGACGACCCGGCTCGTGTAGGACGCGCGGGAGACCAGGCCGACGATCGGTCCGGACGAGTCCAGGGTCTGCATACCTTGACCAGGCGTCCAGAGTAGGCAGGGATTGTGGCCGCCCGAGACATACTCCAACCTGTGGGCTCGCGGATCGAGCTCGCCATAGAACACCGTGGCGAAGCGGTTGTCGGGCGTGTTCTCGACCAGCGCGCGATTGAGACGATTCATCAGATCGGTCGGGTTGGAGACCATCGGTACGAGGGCTCGAATCGATGCCTGGAGGACCGCCATGAGCAGCGCGGCGGCGACTCCCTTACCGGAGATGTCGGCCACGATCAGAGCCAATTTGCCGTCGTCTTTCTGGAGAAAATCGTAGTAGTCACCTCCCACTTCGAAGCACGACCGGTTGAGGCCCGCCAAGTCGTACCCTGGCAGCTCTGGTACCGCTGCCGGCAGAAGACCCCGCTGGATCTGAGCACCGACTGCCAGCTGCTCCTCCATTCGCCGCTTCTCATTCTGATCTTCCAGCAGCCAACAGTTCTCGATCTTCACCGTGGCGAGGTTGGCGATCAGGCCCACCAGCCGCAGTGTGGTTTCGTTGAACACCTTGTTGGCAACGCGATGGTCGAGGTAGATCAGGCCGAGGACTCCACCCAGACGATCGCCGATCGGCACACAGAGTACGGAACGGATCCCCTGCATCATCACCGACTGCGCATGCTCGAACCGTTCGTCGCTCAAGGCATCGACCGTGAGGATCGCCTGATGCCCATCCACTGCCGCTTCGATGATCGTACGACTGATCCTCACCTGGGAATGGTCGCGATAACCGTATCGAGCGTGTACCTCCAATGGGCCGTGGCCCCGGTCGGTACGCAGGAGCAGCGCACCCCGTTCTGCCGGCACCGCCCGTACTACTCTGTCGAGCAGGAGCTCTGTGAGCTCGGTCAATGGCACGTGCGCGAGCAGCGAGGAAGCCACCTCGTTGATCGTCGGTAGCAGCTCGGATGCCAGCGCCGCATCGGCTCGTTCTCGAACCTTCCGGCGATACAGGTCCAGATTCAGCTCATCGGAGCTGATCATCAGCGTGCCGGCAGTCTTCAGCGCAGTCTTGGAGTCCGACACCTCAAAGCCCTTGACGACGTCATGAAGGTAGCGCAAGAGCACGTTGCCTAGCGTCACATGGTCGCCGGGCTTCAACTCCTGCCTACCCGTGAGTCTCTCGCCATTGAGGAAAGTGCCGTTGCGCGAACCCGCATCGACCAACACGTGGGCTCCGTTGCGCCACAGCACGCGTGCGTGAAGTCGAGACAGCCACGGATCGCGGAACTGAACGGTGTTGGACTCGCCACGGCCGAGGGTCACTTCCTCGGTGCCCAATCTCAGGTCATAGGGACTGCCATCCCGGGGCTCGATGCGCAGTGTCGCGCGACTCATGATCTCGCCTCGGTCGAGGCAATCGGCTCGAAGAACGTGACCGCGCAATCGCCCCACGACCTCCGGTCCGTGCAGCGCAGACCAGCAACCGCTTCGAAGACCGCGCTGTCGGATCTGGACGAGTGCTCGATTGCCAGTGTGCCGCCCTCCCTCAGCAGCGGTTTCATGCCACTGGCCAGACCCGCCAAGCGGCCGAAGGAATACGGCGGGTCTGCATAGATCAGATCCCAGGGACTGTCCACGGCGAGCGAGCGCGGCACCTTGGTCGGAACGTCGAGTCGCAGCACACGCAATTGGGGGGAACCGCGGGCCAACGTGTCACTCACCCCGCCGTCGCTCGCGAGCAGATCCTCGAGAGTCTGGCGAATCGCGGCCACGGCCTGCCCCTGCTTCTCCACCCAAGTGACCCTTGCTGCGCCGCGGCTGAGTGCTTCGAATCCCATGGCTCCAGAGCCAGCAAAGAGGTCGAGAAAGCTGCAATCGGCGATGCGGGCTGACCAGATATTGAACAAGGCTTCACGGACGCGGCTTTCCGTCGGACGGACCCCACGAACGACGCGTACGCCTCGGCCGCGGAAACGTCCGGAGAGAATTCGGGGTGCCCTGGCCATATCTCGGACCGCGGTCCACCGAGTCACCGGCCTCGTGGTGAACGAAGATCGACTTCCAGTGCAGCGAAAACGTCGGTCAACTCATCTTCGGGTACGAAAATCCGCCAGTTTCCGTCCAAACTCTCGAGCTCCAGAGCCCGTCCGTCCGAAGTTCTCCCACGGACGCGGTAGATTTCGCCCTCATGGGTGCGCAGCACGTCGCCGATCTCGGGCACGTAGTTCGGACCTAGTGAATCCGGTGCCACGAGAGGACGTGTCATCTCTGCTAGCTCGTCCGCATACTGCTGGAGCTGACGCAGCTCCAAAGGCAGGACGTCGAAAGACCCCACCTGGAGACGGATCGGTTGGAAACCGGGAAGGTCCAAGCTGTACCTACACGACCCCACCCAGCGACCGTCGAGGCTTCCTTTCAACCTCAGCTGGTCGGGGAAGTCTCGACTGGAGCGGATGCGAAGGAGCTGGTTCAGATGCTGTCTGAGCTCGGTGGGACCTAGCTCTTCGAGCTTCATCTCCTGAGCATCCCGTGGCCCGCTACGAAGTCTCAGCGTGCCGTTGGCGAACAGCGTCACGTCGCGACGGTGGAGCTCGTCCGCACAACCGTAGTAGAAGAGCTCGACACTTCTCGGGTCCCGAAGATCTTCCGGTGCTAGCAGGCGGTCGGGAACACGGCGAGGCGCTCGATCCCAGGGAAACATGGGCTCGTCCGGCTTCTGCTCGTCTTCGTCAGATCCGAAATGCTCATCGGCTTCCAAGGGAAACTGTGGAAGAGGTCGAGTCGGAGGCTCCTGGGGATCTTCTTTGCCAGGATCGAAGAGCTCGACATAGCCATCTTCGTCTGTCCCTTCCGATTCCTTCTTGGGATCGTCGGGCGGAGTACTTTCTTGCTGAGCCGTGGCCGACAGCGAGGACCAAAGGAGACAGGTAAAGAGGGCGGCCAAGCACGTTCCTGCTCCGGAAGCCGGCATGGGATCAAGAATCGGCCAGGGACTCGACCGGCTCCGGGCCGCCGAGCTGTGCCAGCCCCCGTTGGAAAAACACTAGGGCTTCCTTCCCGGATAACGCCGCCGACGGGAGACATCCTCCGACGTCTTCCATCAACCGGCAACGTACGGCGCGATCGCAGATCCAGGCAGAACTGTCCTTGATCTCCGTGACGTCTCCCAAACAGGCGGGGCGCGGTTCACCGTCGAGCAATAGGCCGAGAAGCGCCGAAAAGGTCTCGCTGCGGGTGGCGGACCGGTTGGGAAAAAAGCGATGCAAGGTCTCGTCGACCTCCATCACCTCCTGCCCCGCCACTTTCAGTATTTCTTGTCGGTAGGGATGGTCGAGAATATCGGCCGCGATCGGCGGATTCTCCAGAGGGGCAAAGCGCACACTGGGGAAGAGCCAGTACACGAGGCTAGCCAGATCTGCGCGGCTCAACTCACCCAACTCGGCAATACCTCGGACCTGGACCGGGAGGAGATCCAGGCGTCGAAGGAAGCGGCCTCTCTCGAGGGCCTGGCTCAGCTGGTCCCGATCTGCCGGTTCGACCAGACTCTCCGGATCGAGTGTTTCCAGTGACTCGAGACCGCTTCGGAGATCTCCGACCTCCAGCTCGAGAATGCCGGTACGCAGCTGACGTTCAGGCGTTGGGTCGACCTCGAGAAGCCTCCTCAACGTGTCCAGCTCCCCCTCGGCATCCGAGGTCGTGACCTGGAACCGGCGTCGTGACTCCAGGGTGCGGGCCGCGTCCGGTGCCCATAGAGCCAGGTTCTCCAAGATCTCCTCGGACTCCTCGAGGTGGCCCCTCGACATGGCGTCGTCAAATCGGCGATGGAGGACGTCCAAGGCAGGATCCGCCAGTGTCGTGGCCTGCCGGGCAGCGACCAGCTGTATTTCGGCTAGATCGACGTACGCTCGATACGCCGCGACCACGTCGCCGGTCTCTTCCAAGGCTCGAGCGTGCAGCAAGGCTGCCGGTACGTAGTCCGGTAACAGCTCCACTATAGGTGCCAAGCGATTCGCGGCCTCGCGTGCTCTTCCTTGGAGGTAGAGCGTTTGAGACAGCAGAACCGTAGCCGGCTGATAGTCCGGATCGTCATCCAGCAGGCCGAAGGCTCGGCTAGCCACACCAGCAGGTGGGTCGCCGCGACGCAACTCGTCGTAGCCGGCGCGAACCACCGCCTTGCGGGCTTCGTCCGCTTGCAGTGGATAGCCCGAGAACGGATCGATGACCCAGACCAGTTGCTCGGCGGGCAGAGCTCGGGTTTGAGGTGGCTCAGGAACCTGCGAACTGCAGGCTGCGAGAGATAGAGAGACGACGAGGGTGCCGACCCGGACGGTGACAGGGTGGCGAGCCGAATCCGTTTCCGGAATCGCTCTCAGGATCGGTCTCCTGGACCCGCGTCGGCGATGGTGGCGATGGCATGTTTGTAAACAAGGAGTTCATCTTTGCCGGTATCCACCACGACGGCAAACCGATCGAAGCGCTTGAGCTTGCCCTGGAGAGTTTTGCCAGTGACCAGCTCGAACGTCATGAGACGCGCTTCTTTCAGGCTTTGGAAAAGGAAGCCGTCCTGAATATTGATGTTATGCCTGCTCATCGAGCCAATGCTCCTCCAAGTGTGAATTCTCGCAGCAGAATCGAAAACTGGTGCTCGATCTCGAGGGCCGGGATCCAGCGAATCCCCTCGACGCGCCGAAACCAGGTCATCTGGCGTTTGGCGTATCTGCGGGTGGCTTTCACGGTAGTTTCGATCGCCTGATCTAGGCTTGTTCTGCCGAGGATGTAGTGCACTACCTGCGAATACCCGATCGCCTGAAACGCCGGCGCGGTAGGGCCGATGCCGCGGTCGAGTAGCGCCGACACCTCCTCGACCCAGCCTCTATCGACCATGTCTCGGATGCGCTCAGCGATGCGATCGTACAGGATGCTTCGCGGCAGCGTCAATCCGATGAGAACAGCATCGACCGGCACGAAATCCGGCGATTTTTCAGCGAGAAGCGACGACATCGGTCGCCCGGACAGAGCGTGCACTTCGAGGGCCCGTACGATCCGCTGACGATCCCGAGGTTCGACTCGAGTGGCCGTCACGGGATCGATCTCCGACAACTCCTCATGAAGACTTTCGATGCTGTGCTCGTGGATGCGCGCCTCGAGCCGTGCGCGTATCTTCTCGTCGCGACGCGGCAAAGGGCCGAGCCCTTCGAGCAGCGCCTTGAGGTAGAGGCCCGAGCCCCCGACGATGATCGGGAGTCGCCGTCGTGCGGTGATGTCGAGCAGTGCTGCTCGGGCTCGGCGTGCGAAGTCTCCCGCTGAATATGTCTCGGTGGGATCGAGCGAATCGACGAGATGATGGGGGATTTCTTGACGCATCTCCGGTGTCGGCTTGTCTGTTCCCAAGTCGAGCCCTCGGTACACTTGTAGTGCATCCGCATTCACGATCTCACCGTCGAGATGACGTGCGAGACGCATGGCCAGCGACGACTTGCCGACCGCTGTCGGGCCCAGCACCACCAGAGCCGGGCCCAACGAGCCCGTACTCTGCGGTTGATCGGACCCACGATGCACCGTCTCTTCCATCGTCCTCATTCTAGGTGGCTTTCTTCGACCGGTCGCGGATCGAGCTTCAGATCGAGCGATCCCAACCAGTCGGTTCGGTGGATCCGCGCCCCGACCTTCTCGAGGCGACGCACCACCGCCGGGTGGGGATGCCCGTACGGATTGCGACCGCCGACGCCTATGGTCGCCAGGCTGGGGGTGACGGCTTCCAGGAAGGCTTGAGAGGACGAAGTCTTGGATCCGTGATGGCCGACGCCGAGAATCTTCGCTTGGAGCTCGTCACCTTCCAAGGTGACGAGCGCGTGCTCCGTCTCTGATCCTGCATCGGCCGCGAGGAGGATGCGGCTTCGGCCCGCCGAAGCTCGCAAGATCAAGGACCGGTCGTTCGGCTCACCCTCCCGAACACCGGGTGGTGGCCAAAGCACCTCGAGATTCCAACGATCGAACCTCCCCTGGTCCCCTCGCCAGACGCTACGCCACGCCGGACCCGGGCGAGTCAGCAGCTCGAGCACACATTCGTCGTGCCATCCGGCGGAAGACCATACTTCCTCGACCTCGATGTAGTAGGACAGGTCCAGGAGGCCACGGCAGTGGTCGGTATCGGGATGGGTCATCACTACCGCATCGAGGCGCCGAATTCCGCGCTCGGCAAGGGACGGTAGGAGGATTCGGGCCGCGATATCTCCGCTCGGCCACCCTCCCCCATCCACCAGCACACTCCGCACACCGTCTCGAAGGAGCAGAGCGTCGCCTTGACCGACATCCAGACGGGAGAACCTCACCGTTGCTGAGACAGGTGCAGTTCCGGGCGCGCCACCCTCAGCGAATAGCAAGAGCAGTGGCAGCAAGAGGCGCGCCGACCATGTTGGCCTTAGAAGGACCGCCAACAGAGCGCCTGTCGCGAACATGCAATCCCAGGCGGTCCAGGATGATGGCAGTGTCGTCCACACTGAAGACGGCAGCCGAGCCAGTGCCTGGATCGGCACGGCCAGAAGATCCAAACACGGCTCGACGATCGGATCGGTCCAAGGCGTTGCCAAACTGAGGAAAGATAGGCCCAGAAAGACCGTCAACCATGGGATCGCCAACAGATTGAGCACCGGCGCCACAGGGTGTACGAGGGAGGTCGTCGGCGTCGAGAACGGCAGAGTCGCGAGCTGCGCTGCGACACTGACCGCCAGGCCCTGGCAAACCAAGCGAGCGGGACGGCCCTTCAATCCACATCGTTGACTCAGGCCCAGGAAGGAGTCAACCAAAGAAGGGCCCAGCATCAGGATGCCCAAAGTCGCCGCAACGCTGAGGCGGAAACCCAGGTCAGCCAAGGCTTGCGGATCCCACAGCATCAGACAGGTCGCCCAGAGGGCGGCGGCGTTGAGGGCTTGAGGTGGTCGCCGGCAAAGAAGTGCGGTCGCCGAGACGAAGATCATGCCCGAAGCCCGCAGTGCAGAGGGTCTGGGTCCAACGATCAGGAGGTACATCAGGACGCCAGCGATCACGACCAGCCACCTGAGCCTGCGCTCGAATCGTATGCCAGCGATCCAGAGCCAACCCGCCAGCAGCCCTACGTGGAGCCCGGATACCGCGAGGAGGTGACCGAGGCCGGTTGCGCGGAGCCGACTTCGAAGAGCGGCCGGTAGTCGATCGGGATGGCCGACGAGTAGCGAGTAGCGCAGCATGCTACCTAGGGACCCGCTGTCTCTGGACGAGGTTCGACGCTCGACGGAACCTCGCAGCCGGGTTGCGATCCGATGCCAAATCAGAGGTGGCGTCGTTCGTTTCCAGAATCTCCACGAAGGCAGGTTCAGCCTCCAGTGGCCTGAGGTCAGGGTGAGACGATTTCCCACACTCGACGAATTGCGTAGATATCCCTTGATCCGGACGGATTCGCCCCACGTGGGAAACTCGATCCCACTCCGCGGCTCTCCATCCGGCAAACCCACCAGAACAGAAAATGAGCCCCTCACGACCCGTCCGCGCTGTTCCACTCGGCGGACATCGAGCCAGAGCCAGTGCTCGCCAGGTAGCCCCCGGGGATGGCCGTCGACTGTCCCGAGCAGAACGACAGGGCCTTCCAGGTCGAGACGGGAGAGATCCGGCTCTCTGCCAGTCGATCCAGCGGCTACCGAGAGAGCGAAGATCAGGACGACTACACCTAGCCGGCGAGTCGTAGGACGAAGCAGAGCCGAGAGAGCGACGGATACGAGGCTAGCGGTCCACAGTGCAGTGGGTGCCACGTCGGCGGCAAAGCCGAGGCCGATACCCAACAAGGCTACGAACGAGTATGGCAAGACCGGTGCCTCGCAAAGAAGGCGAGACCCGTACAGGTCGGACGATGGTCGCGCACCGAAGGCATGAGAACTGACGTCCATAGGGCCCAGGACGTGAGTCGCTCCAGCTAACGCTCAAGGATCGATCAGGTGCCGCCATCCTCCAAGGCGTCGGGGCTGAATAGTGACAGGAATGGCAGGTTTGCCAGATCTCGAAGGAGACGGATTTCGGCTCGGTCCCTAGCAGAGTTCGAAACGCCCCCCAGGCGTCCTCCTAGCGCCGCCATGCTTTCTCGAAGCTGTCGAGCGAGACGTTCGCGTTCGGCAGCCGACAGCGCCTGCCTGGCAAGCTCGAGCATGTCCCGATCGATCTCAGCCAACGTCGTGTCGACCTTCTCGGCCCCTCCGTTCTCGTTCCGGAGCGCTTCCACCCGGGCGCGTATTTCCGGTAAGGAGTCCGGAAGCCTTGCCGCCAGACGTGCCAGGCGCGGCGCCAACTCGAGATCCTGCGCAGTCGTGATGCTTCCCGGCGCCTGCAGCTCTGACTGGCGGCGCCAGGCTTGCTCTACGGCTTGGCGATAGTAGCTGAGTCGGCGTTTGGGGTCCTGACCTCTCTCGATGGCACCTGTTACCTTTTCCCGCAGAGTCGCGAGTGCGACGTCGAGCGGCACACCTTTGGCACGCCAGCTCTTGGCGACCTTGAAATCGTCCGGCGACAGTTGAAAGGGAGCTCCACGTAGCTCGATGAAGAGCGACTCGATTGCTCGAAAGTACGCGTGATCTTCAGAGCGGTCGAACGGCGGCCCAGCCGGAGACTCAGGAGGTACGTCGTCGTGCTGGTTCATGTGGACCACGGTCTATGTTGCGCTCGTAGATCAAACGCAAGCCCTGCAAGGTGAGCATGTCGTTCACCTCGGTGATGTGATTGGAGCCCGCTGCGATCAACGGCGCCATGCCCCCGGTGGCCACCACCGTTTGTAGCCCCTCGATCTGCTGCTTGAGGCGTTGCAGAATACCGTCGACCAATCCGAGGTAACCGAAGTAGACGCCGGACTGTACGGCACCCGCTGTGTTGCGACCAATCAGATGTTTCGGTTCCTGGAGGTCTACCCGATAGAGCTTCGAGGCTTGCGCAAAGAGCGCCTCGGCGGAGATCCCGATCCCCGGTGCGATGATGCCACCGATGTAGTCGCCGCGGGTATCGACGACATCGAATGTCGTCGCGGTGCCGAAATCCACCGCTACGGTAGGTACACCGTACAGATCGCGGGCCGCCACCGCATTGACGATCCGATCGGCCCCGACCTCGGCGGGATTGTCGCTGCGAATCGACAAGCCTGTCTTGATACCGGCTTCCACGAACACCGCTTCGGCACCGAAGTACTCGTCGGCGAGGATTCGCATCATGGGATGAAGCGGCGGAACGACCGACGAGACCCAGAAAGCCTCGACCTCGAGTGGAACGATGCCCAGACGGTCGAAAAGGGGCAGTACCAGAGCTGCCAACTCGTCGGCGGTTCGCCCGTAGTCGGTACGCAGGCGGAGCTGATGGCGTAGCTCGCCTGCGACGACGACGCCGAAGACGGTGTTGGTATTGCCTACGTCCACCAGCAGGACCACGCCGGTGTGATCGGTCGGCATGGAGCTAGTGCTCCGGAGAGCTGAACGCTAGAGGCGAGAGCAAGCCTGATGTGACCAACCGTTCCTGACCATCCACTTCCAGACGCAGGAAGCCTCTCTCGTCGAATCCGCGGAATCGGCCTTCGAGATCAGCCTGGGGTGGGACTCTGCGGATGCGCATCGTCTCACCTGGTTCGTGGTTGGACAGTTGTTCGTAAGCAGAACGAATGCTGCCGAAGTCCCGAGGGTCCTCGAGGGCCGAGTCGATAGCACCGATCAGGGCCGCGACCAGGTCCGGGAGGGCGAGATCTCCGCCTTCTGCCCGTAGTGTCGTGGCGCGGGGCTCATCGAAGATAGATGGATCGATGGCGTGGTTGACGCCGAAGCTGATCACGGCGATGGCGGGATCGTCTCCCTGGGTATGGAGATCGACCAGTATTCCTGCAATCTTCTTGCTTCCGACCATCAGGTCGTTCGGCCAACGAACCCGACATGCATCGGCCAGGAACAGATTCAGTTCTCCACAAAGCGCGACAGCCACTCGCATCGGCAGGCTCTGGGGCTCAACCCCAGGGTCCGGCCGGATCAAGCTGATGTAGGCGCCGGATCCAGGGGGGCTGGACCACGATCGACCATCCCGACCTTGACCCCTCGTCTGCGTCCAGGCAACGAGATCTGACGGGGGTGGAATCGAACCCTCGCCGCGATACTCGCGCACCACATGCTGAGCCGCCTCGTGGCTGGACGGGACGCTCTGATACACCACCAAACCGCGGTCGGTTCGACCGTAGCGTTCGTAGACCTGATTGCAGAAATCCTCGTAGCGCATGGGCATCCGATTCTGCCACAGGCCAGAACTGATCTGCGGAGCGCAGATCAGCTACTACCCCTCGAATGGTGACTCAGTCGAGCTCGCCCTCGAGCTCCTGGATGCGCTCGCGGATCACTACTTCGGCGAGATCGGGAACTACTTCCCAAACCACTTCCTTGACCACCTTCTCACCCGCGAGCTCCATCATTCTACGCGCGATGCGCTCCACGTCGTCGTCGCTCAGCTTGCCGTTGGATGCCGAGGCCGATATACCAGTTTCCTCCACAGCCGAATCCTCCGTTGCCGACTCTTCCGTTGCAGGCGGCTCCGCGGTCGGCTCTGGCGTGGCCGGTTCTGGCTCAGCTGTTGCCTGTACCGCCGGTTCGTCGAACGCCGGCTCTGCTCGGCGGGGCCGGGTCTCGGCCGCGCTGGGTTGAAACGCTAACAGATCTGGCGCATCGGGTTCAGGTTGGTCAGCAGGTGCTGCGAGCTCGGGAGTAAAGGAATCCGACGTCGACAGAGGTGCCTCCACTTCTGGCTCTGGCGTGTCCGATACCGGCGGAGCCACTTCGGGAGAGGTGAAGTCCGAAAGAGCGGGTGCCGCTTCTGGCTCCGGCACGTCTGGAACCGGCGGAGCCACCTCAGGCGAGGTGAAGTCCGAAGGCGCAGGTGTCGTAGCGGGCTCTGGAGCGTCCGGTACCGACTCAATCGACTCGGGAACGGAGAACTCCGAAGCCTCCGGTGCTGCGACTGGCTCCGGTGCTTCCGGTACGGGCGGGGCCACCTCGGGGGAGCCGAAGTCGGAGGGCCCAGGTACCACCTCAGGTAGTTCTGGCGCGGCCGGCACAGGCGCGGCCGGTACAGGCGCGGCCGGCTCAGGCGCGGCCGGCACAGGCGCGGCCGGCTCGGGAGACGAATACTCTGGGCTCGGAGGCGGAGCAGCTTCCATCTCTGGAATCGCCGGCTCCGAAACGTACTCAGCTGTGGCCGGCTCCGGTGCGTCCGGCTCGGGAGCTATTGGCTCCGGTGCAGCCAGCTGTGTTGTCAACTCGGCGGACGTTTCCGGTCCGGCGGGCGAAGGTGCCGATCCGCCAGACACCATCGCCTCCACCTTCTGCAAAAGCTCTTGAGAATCGAAAGGCTTCTTGAGGTGACCGTCGGCTCCAGCTCCGGCAGCCTCTTGCTCGTCGTACTGTTCGAAGGTGCCCACGAGTAGTAGCACGGGAGTTTCGGGCGACTTCGCTTTGGAATGACGGCAAACCGTGTAGCCGTCAGCACCCGGCATATGGACGTCGGCGATGACGATGTCGGGTAGGCCCTGGTCCAACTGCGCGATGGCACTCGAACCGTCGCTGACGGCGACCACTTCATAGTCCTGATCCATGAAGGTGAGCTCCACCACCTTCTGAATCGTCATGCTGTCGTCCGCGAGAAGAATCTTCTTCGGCATGTGGAACGTTCCTTCGTGCAAAAGAGAGGCGTCAGTGTCCGACGGGCAGGCCGCAAGCTAACACCCGTATCCTGCATGAGTCAATACGACAAACCGCAGGGAGTGACCTGACAAAGCCTTTGTTCATCGCAGTTTGTGGAGCCCGGTGTTGCCGCAGGATCTCGCTGGTAGCTGCACGCCCAGGGCGGAGCTCACGTCGAATTCGACGACCCCGTCGGGGGCTGATCCCCGTACAGATTGACACCTACAGGTTGCGCCGATATTCACCACCCACCTCATACAGCGCATGGGTGACCTGGCCGAGGGAGCAAACTTCCGTAGCAGCCAGTAACTGTGCGAACAGATTGCCTCCGGACAGCGCGGTCTCCTGGAGCTTTCGGAGCGCGGCGGATGATCGATCTGCGTGGCGGGCATGGAACTCTTCCAGCTTATCGATACTGCTTTGCTTCTCCTCTTGAGAAGCGCGTGTGAGGTCGACGGAACGAGGGATGCTGGCCGCTTCGGGGTCCTTGGGCAGGAACGTATTCACGCCGACGACAGGTAGGTCTCCCGTATGCTTCAACGTCTCGTACTTCAGGGAGTCTCCTTGGATTTCCCCTCGCTGATACTGCAGCTCCATCGCTCCGAGGACGCCGCCCCGGCCCGAGATGCGCTCGAATTCCCGGAGAACCGCTTCCTCTACGAGATCCGTCAGCTCCTCCACCAAGAAGCTGCCCTGGGTGGCATTCTCGCATTCCACCATGCCGAACTCCTTGTTGATGATCAGCTGAATAGCCATGGCTCGCCGCACCGATTCTTCCGTGGGTGTCGTAATCGCCTCGTCGTAGGCATTGGTGTGTAGGCTCTGCGCGTTGTCATAGGTTGCCAGCAGTGCCTGCAACGTGGTGCGGATGTCGTTGAACTGGATCTCCATTGCGTGGAGAGAGCGGCCACTCGTCTGAATGTGGTACTTCAGCTTCTGCGAACGGGTGTTGGCTCCGTAGAGATCGCGCAACACGACCGCCCAGATTCGCCGCGCCACCCGTCCGATCACTGTGTACTCGGCATCCATGCCGTTGGAGAAGAAGAACGACAAGTTCGGTG
Organism: Thermoanaerobaculia bacterium; assembly: GCA_028066595.1. Classification (GTDB taxonomy): domain Bacteria; phylum Acidobacteriota; class Thermoanaerobaculia; order Multivoradales; family J023; genus JAUIJL01. The sequence goes on along the minus strand of JALCBJ010000055.1, from coordinate 16,792 downwards.
CGAAGCGGTCGACGTCCATGCCTCGAGCCCTGTAGTACTCCACATAGGTCAGGCCGTTGGCCAGTGTGAAGGCCAACTGGTGGATAGGGTTCGCTCCGGCTTCAGCGATGTGGTACCCGCTGATGGAAACCGAGTAGAAGTTGCGTACGCCGTGGTCGGTAAAGTACTGCTGCACATCGCCCATGCAACGCAGCGCGAACTCGGTACTGAAGATACAAGTGTTCTGACCCTGATCTTCCTTGAGGATGTCAGCCTGAACTGTGCCGCGGACTCGCTGCAGAGCCTCTTCCTTGATGCGGCTGAACTCGTCCTCACGAAGCAGTGCCCTGACCTCGCTCCAGGTCGAGCCCCGTGAAGCATCTGGTTGCAGCTCCTGCTGCTCGGTGATCTCGAGACGGCCCTCTTGGCGAAGGAATCTGCGACACTGCTGACGGATCGCCACGTTGAAGAAGAAAGCGAGGATGGTCGGTGCCGGACCGTTGATGGTCATCGAGACTGACGTCATGGGGTCGCAGAGATCGAATCCTGCGTAGAGCACCTCGGCTTCCTCGACAGTGAAGACCGCGACCCCGGACTCTCCGATCTTGCCGTAGATATCAGGACGTCGTCCCGGATCTTCACCGTATAGCGTCAGCGCGTCGAACGCGGTGGAAAGTCGTTTGGCAACCTGCCCGTCTGCCAGGTAGTGGAAGCGCTGGTTGGTCCGTTCTGCCGTACCTTCGCCAGCGAACATGCGGGTGGGATCCTCGGCTTCGCGTTTGAAGGGAAAGACGCCCGAGGTGAATGGGAACTCCCCTGGCACGTTCTCGAGCAAACGCCAGCGCAGCCGATCAGCCGCGGAACGAAAACGAGGACGCGCTACCTTCGGAACCCGGGTGCCAGACAGCGTTTCTCGGTAGTTGGCGACACGGATCTTCTTGTCGCGGACACGGTACTCGAAAACGTCTCCTCGGTATCGAGAATCCCAGTGCTGCCATTCCTCCAACTGCTTTCGACAGCTCGGATCGAGGCGAGCGAGCAGGCGGTCGTGCTCTGTTGCCAAGTCGGCACGCTCTGCGGGCACCAGGTCCGATAGTGCGCTCCAAGTCGACGGCACGTCCTGCCCCAGCACATGCAATACAGTGCGGAGTGCTTCCACTTCCGCAGCTACTTCGACCTGTTCCTCGGCCCAGCTCCGATACTCCCGGCACTTCTGTGCGGCTTCGGCCAAATAGCGTTCGCGCTCCGGAGGAATGATCGCTTGTGCGCCATCGGTGACCCGCCGGTCGTCGGGCTCGTACCCGGATCGCCAGCCGAGGCCGAACTCCGTGTCCAACTTGGCGATGAGGTGGGCATAGAGCGCGTTCACTCCACCATCGTTGAAATGGGCGGCCGACGTGCCGAACACCGGCAGGTCCTCGAGACGTTGATCGAAAAGCTGCCGGTTCCGCTGAACTTGCTTCCGGACGTCGCGCAGCGCATCTTCCGAGCCTCGGCGGGTGAACTTGTTGATCGCCACGAAGTCTGCGAAGTCGAGCATGTCGATCTTCTCTAGTTGGCTCGGGGCGCCATACTCGGCTGTCATGACGTAGAGCGAAACGTCGCACAGGTCGGCGACTCGGCTGTCACCTTGCCCGATGCCGGCGGTCTCCAAGATCACGATGTCAAAGCTCTTGCGCACGACCTCGAGCACTCCACCGATGGACTCGGAAACCTCACCGCCGGCAGCGCGGGTTGCCACGGAGCGCACGAAAACCCGATCGTGCTTCAGCGTGTTGAAGCGGATGCGGTCGCCCAAGAGAGCGCCCCCCGTCTTGCGCCGGGTCGGGTCGGCGCAGACGATGGCGACGCGCTTCTCCCCGAAGTCACCCAAGAAACGTCTCACCAGCTCATCGGTGAGGCTCGACTTGCCGGCACCACCCGTACCCGTGATGCCGACGACCGGTGCGAGGTCCTCTTTGCCCGGGGCCGAGACTCCGGTAGCCGGTTGGCCGATCTCCATACGGGTGATGCTCCGTGCCACCCGTTGATGAGTGCCCTCGCCGATCGGTTCGATCGGTGCCACGGGGAAATCGCATCCGCGGACGACCTGGTTGATCATTCCTTGTAAGCCCAGGTTGCGACCGTCCTCCGGAGAGAAGACCCGATCGATGCAATCGACTTCCTGTAGGTGTTCGATCTCTTCCGGCACGATGGTTCCACCGCCGCCACCGTAGATCTTGACGTGTGTGAGCCCTACCTCGTCGAGGCGTTCGCGGAGGTATTTGAAGAACTCCATGTGGCCACCCTGGTAAGAGGTCAGAGCCACTCCCTGTGCGTCCTCCTGTAGGGCGGCGCGCACGATGTCTTCGACGCTGCGGTTGTGGCCGAGATGAATGACCTCGGCTCCAGTCGCCTGCATCAGCCTGCGCATGATGTTGATCGACGCGTCGTGACCGTCGAAGAGTGCCGTGGAGGTGATGAGGCGGACTGGGTTCTTTGGTCGGTACGGTTCCGTGGGATGAGTTTCGAGGGGGCTGGTCTTCTTCGGTGTGGGTTTCTCGACGGCAGGCTCGGCGGCGATCGTCGGCATGGGAACCTCGCGCGGATGTATCGGGAAGGTCGCTGAGCGCGACTCGGAAGTGTTCGTTTCGCGTCATCGGCCTGCGCCTTTCGCGCAGGCCCGGACCATCTCATTCTAGCGGATCGGCCGCGGGCACTCGCTTCCGTCCACGCTCCTGCGCCACAGCTGAGCCCCGGTCGCTTGTTGGCCTCTATCGATGGAGTGGTTGCATTTCTCGGTCTTCGCGTGTCTCAAAACGCGAAGGACGGCACGACGGAGACACCATGCGCATCCATGAGCTTTTCAGAGACCCTCGGCACTACCAGATTTTGATCCTGAGCTCGTTGGCCGGGTACGGCGTCATGGTGCTCGATCTGGACGTGGAACCGATGGTGGCGTGGACCATTCTCTCGGCTTCGCTCGGTGTCCAGTTCGCTCTGACCCGGTGGCTTGGGTTACCCCGGTTCGATCCTCGGTCGCCCCTCATCTCGGCTCTCTCGCTGATCCTGTTGCTGCGCACGCGTTCCCTCGCCGTCGCGCTGGTCGCGGCCGTCTTGACGATCGCCTCGAAGTTCTCGATTCGAGTCCGTGACAAGCACGTGTTCAATCCGACCAACTTCGGCCTCGCGGTGACGATGTTGCTGTTCGACGGCGCTTGGGTATCTCAGGGACAGTGGGGTTCCGGAGCGCTTGTGGCCTTCGCCGCGGCATGCCTTGGCCTAGTCGTCGTATATCGCGCCGAGCGCTCCGACGTGACCTGGGCGATCTTGGGATTCTGGTCACTGATCCTGTTTTCCCGTGCGGCATGGTTGGGCGATCCCCTCAGTATTCCCCTACACCAGATTCAGACCGGTGCGTTTCTGATCTTCGCCTTCTTCATGATCTCTGATCCGAAAACCACTCCTGATCGCCGCGGGGCTCGCATTCTCTATGCGGCCGTTGTCGCCAGCGTGGCGGCATGGATCCAGTTCGGGCTTTTCGAGCCCAACGCCCTGATCTGGGCTCTCTTCCTCTGCGCACCCGTCGTACCACTGACGGACCGTTTTCTTCCCGGTCTGCGCTACCGATGGCCTTCTCCGCCAGTCGCTGACGCGACATCACCCCTACTCCATCCCGATCCGCAAGGAGGTCGCTGATGAAACTCGCAGATCGAAAGTCACTCTTCCTGCTGCCATTCCTGCTCGCTGGATTTCTCGTGGCATCTGCTGGCCAGGCGTTCTGCGGTTTCTACGCAGCCAAAGCCGACACGCAGCTGTTCAACCAAGCTTCCAAGGTCGTCTTGGTCCGCGACGGCGACCGGACTGTCATCACCATGGCCAACGACTATCGGGGAGCTCCCGAGGAGTTCGCGATCGTGGTGCCGGTGCCGACATTCTTGGAGCGCGATCAGATCCATGTCGGCGACCGAGGGGTCATCGAGCATCTCGACGCCTACTCGGCTCCGCGCCTCGTGGAGTACTTCGATCCCGATCCCTGCCGACCTGTTTACCCACGGACGATGAGCATGAGGGCCGAAGAAGCACCCGCCTCGGGCGACGTCGGCCGCAAGTCCGCCGGCTCTTTCGGTGTCGAGATCGAGGCCGAGTACACCGTCGGCGAGTACGACATCCTGATTCTCTCTGCCGAGGAAAGCCAGGGTCTCGAGACCTGGCTGCGGCAGGAGGGCTACCGTATGCCCGCAGGTGCCCGCAAGGTACTGGGCAGCTACCTGAAGCAGGGAATGCGGTTCTTCGTCGCCAAGGTGAACCTGGAGGAGCAGGACCGTCTCGGATTCAGCTACCTACGTCCACTTCAAGTGGCCTTCGAATCTCCGAAATTCATGCTGCCTATTCGCCTCGGCACGGTCAATTCCGAGGGACCTCAAGAACTCTTCGTCTTCGCGCTGACACGAACCGGGCGGGTGGAGACGACCAACTATCGGACGGTGAAGCTACCGACTGATATGGAGATTCCCGAGTATGTCGAGAACGACTTCGGGGCCTTCTACCGCGCTCTGTTCGATCAGCAAGTGCGTCGGGAACGGATGCGGACGGTGGTCCTCGAATATGCGTGGGACATGGGCTGGTGCGATCCCTGTGCGGCCGATCCACTCTCCCACGACGAGCTACGCCAGCTCGGTGTCTTCTGGCTCGACCCGGGAAGAACGAACGACCGATTCGCTCCGCGTCGGCCTATGCCGGGGCCGGCCGATGTCTTCATCACGCGGTTGCACGTGCGATACACCGCTGACACCTTTCCGGAGGACCTCCGATTCCAAGAGACAGGCGACCGTCAGAACTTTCAGGGACGGTTCATCCTTCGCCGCCCTTGGAGCGGACGACCCGGACAGTGTTCTGCTGCCCGGCGCTACTTCGAGGATCTGGTACCTCGTCAGCAGCAACGAGCAGAAAACCTCGCTCGCCTCACGGGTTGGGAGCTGAGCGAAATCTTGGCTCGGATGGACCTCGGGGCCGCTCCAGCACCACGGGAAGACGTGCCCTGGTGGAAGAAGCTGTGGGCGTCGGGTGAAGAGAAAGGCGGACGCTGAGTCGTCGAGCAGATCAGGCCGCCACGCTCGCAGCGGTTAGTGCATCCCGCCAACTGTTGCCCAGATGTGGAAATTTTCTTGACATGCCACAGAAGCATAAATATGCTCTCTTCGCATATTCAATGAGGGAACTCGAGAAGGGATTTCTGCATGCTCCGACCGCATTCGTGCGTCCGAACGCCCGGCCGTAGCCCGGCCGTATTCCGGCGAGCGGCCTGTCGCCGACTCCTCGTGCTCGTGCTGGCAGCTACCGTCGATACGACGCTAGCTGCATCCCTCCAGGCCGAGAGCTGGATGCGACTCGGCCTGGCAGGCGAGGCTCTCCACTCGGTAGCGTCCCATCCGACGGATCCGGACGTTCTTCTCGCCGGTGCTAGCTCCTGGGGCGACACAGAGGGGGTGTTCCGTAGCCTCGACGGCGGACGGACCTGGGAGCCGATCAACAGCGGGCTCGGATCCTCGACCTCCGTCCTGGTGATCACCTTCGACGTCGCGGCTCTCGATCCCGGCGACCCGTCTTCGGTGCCGATCCTCATCGGCGTGAACGACCCGCTCGGCTCCACCGGAATCTACAAGAGCACTGATCTCGGAGACAGTTGGCAACCCGCAGGCATCCGAGAAAACTCAGCCAACTCGTTGGTTTTCGATCCCCAGGTTGCCGGTACCGGCTATGCCAGTTTCACGAATCTCTCGGGTGGCATTTTCAAGACAACCGACGGTGGCGCTTCGTGGAATCCGTCCAGTTCTGGTATTCAGCCCGATGGCGTGTGCATCCTCGCTGGCTGTGTTCTGAGCCTGGCAATCGACCCTGGGGCTCCGACCACCCTATACGGCGGCGCACCGAACCTTCTGGAGGTATCCTGGCGACGCAACCTGACCTGCCGCCGCCCGAGGACTGGATTCCCAGAGCTCTGGTGGTCGACCCCCGAGATCCGGACTCGGTCTGGCTCGCTATCCATCGTTCCGAGGTCGGCGAGGTCTACCACTCCACCGACGGAGGCTTGCATTGGACCGCGAGACTCAAGGGTCTCGATGAGGTCTTGGTACACGGCCTCGCGTTTCGCGACAGCACGCTGTTGGCCGCTACCATGGACGGGGTCTACGAGATCTTCCACGGCATATTTGCCGATGGGTTCGAGGAAGGAAATCTATCCGCATGGATCGGCTCTCGAACTCATCGCGGACAGTACATTGGTCGGTCAGATCTAGGCGCCGACGCGGAGGAGCGCTAGCCACGAAAGCTGACTCCCCATACCGACGTCGTGGGTCGCCGCTGACGTTGGACGGACAAGCGCATAGACAGATCTAGAGTGTCCGCGTATATAAATATGTCACTGAGGCATGGTCTACTCATCGACTCGAAAGGGAGATCGCTCCATGCTCCGATTCGACATCTCCAACGATCGTTCAGCTGGCTGTTTCGAAACCCCGAACTGGTCGCCACAGGCCGCGGGCTCCTCGCACCAATGACTTCGTTCGCGTTCACCACCCATGCGGAGCAACCTCTCCGGACCTGGGGCTGGACACGCGCCGGCCTGGCTGGCGAAGACGTCTACAAGGTCGAGCCCATCCGATGGATCCAAACGTCCTCTTTGCTGGTATCGCTGGCAAGGGGATGTTCCGAAGTCTCGACGGCGGGGATACGTGGCAAGCGATCAACACCGGCTTCGACACGCTCCTCGGGAGGATCAATACCATCGCTTTCGATGTCGCCGCCTTCGATCTGGAACATCCTGCGTCGGTACCGATGTTCGTCACGTTCGCAGATGAGATCTACAAGAGCATCGACCTAGGTATCACATGGCGACCGGTGCTCGGTCCCCCACTGACCTCGGGTTAAATCACCTCTCTGGTATTCAGGTGCGATACGGCCGGCACCGCCTACGCGAGTCTTGGCGCCCAGATCTTCGAGACGACCGACGGTGGTCTAACCTGGACCGAAGTCGACTTCGGCATCGGAAGGATCAGCCGAGGCGGCCTGGCGATTGCTCCGACGACTCCGGTTACGCTCTATGCCGCGGTACCGAGCCGACTCGAGGTCTTCAAGAGCAGGGACGGTGGAGAGACCTGGATCCCGACCGGTGCGGACGCGAGCGTCGGTTCTTTGGCGTTGGCGCCTGCGCTGCCCGACATCATCTATGCCAGTGGCAGTGTCTTCGTTTCAGGTCTGGTGCACAAGACGGCCGACGGTGGAGACACGTGGGCTGACTGTTCCACAGAGTCAAACCTGCCGAACGCGAATTCTCGAACTCTGACGGTTGATCCCGGAGACCCCGATTCGGCCTGGGTAGCGGTCAAGCGGCCCGATCAGGTGAAGTACCAGTCGCTATATCGCACGCGGGACGGGGGCTCGTACTGGGCCGAGGTCGCGAGCCTCGGGAACGTCTTCATTTCCGAGATCGCCTTTCACCACGGTTGGGTGCTGGCGGCGACATGGGACGGAGTCTTCCGGATGTTCGCAGGCGTCCCCGACCAGGAGCTCGAGAACGGAGATCTACCGGCCCGGGCAGTGCCCTGATATGGACGACTACCGAACTCTCCGCCGACTCACTACCCACCGAGATCGGGCAGCCTTAGCAAACGAGCCAGCTCCGGCTCCGCGCTCTCGCTGACGGCTCAAGTCGAACCAGCAATTTCACAACCATGTCGCGTTTCTCTGCACCAAGATATGTTGCAGAGACATATTCGATCATCAACTCGAAAGGGGATCACTCCATGCACCGACGACTCAGCTCTCGCATTTGACCGTCCGGCGCTCACCGAGGTCGGGGCCAACTGGCTATCCATCGCCAGGCCTTCTCAATCGCCACGGACCTCGGCGATACCTGGTTAGCGTTGCCGGCCTATCCTCCCTACGGAGAACCTACCGGCTTGGTCTTTGACCCGCAGGAGCCCGGAACTGGCTACGCCAGCCGGGACGCTCCGTTTGGCGGCGTCCTCAAGACCACAGACGGTGGCGCCTCCTGGACCAACGTCAGCACCGGTCTAATAACCGAGGGAGTTTGCGTCAATACCTGCATTCTCGACTTGGTGATCGACCCCACGAGCCCGAAGGCCCTCTACGCAGGGGCGCCAGGCCATGGTGTCTTCAAGACAATCGACGCTGGCGAAACATGGGTGAGCACCAACAACAACCATGCGAGCGAAATGCTGGCTTTGGTGTCGGCGCACCCTTCGACCGTCTATTCTGGCGGTAGCGTGTTTGCTGAAACAGGGCTCGAGAAGACGACAGATGGTGGCGAGACTTGGATTGACCTGCCGCATCAGCCCAACCTACCGCCGCCGTGGGTCACGACATACCATCGGGCCTTCGAGGTCGATCCTGAAGATCCAAACTCGATCTGGTGGGCACTCGAAGATGGCGCCTCTGACAAGGTCAAGCTGTACCACTCGAGCAACGGTGGCCTGTTTTGGTCCCTGGCCGATGAAGGACTCGAGGGAGCTCGAGTCCTCGACTTTGCGTTTCGTAACGGCTCGCTAATGGCAGCGACCAACGACGGTATCTTCCAGATCAACACCGTCTTCGCCGACGGATTCGAGAGCGGGAATCTGTCGGCTTGGACGGTGCCCTGAGCTGGTCGGACGCTCAGTCGGCATCAACCCGGGTGTGAATCACCCGAGTCGACGCCGAGCTGCCAGAGCAAGAACGTCAACTCTCGCGCTGACTCCTCGATCACCGCATGTGCAGGCCGGCCACCACCGTGGCCGGCCTGGGTGTCGTAAAGGAGCAGGACCGGCCGGTCCGAGCTGGTCGCGTGTTGTAGGACGGCGGCCATCTTGCGCGCCTGGAGAGGCGGCACGCGGGTGTCGCCGTCTCCGCTGGTGAGCAACACGGCCGGGTAGTCGGTACCTTCGGCAACCTTCTGGTACGGCGAGTAGGCGTACAAGAACTTGAACTGTTCCGGATCCGCGGCGTTGCCGTACTCGAGCAAGGCCGGCGGATTGTTGTTGTCGAACTGGTAGTACCGCACCATGTCGAGATCCGGGAAGCCGCACACCACCGCCTGGTAGAGATCCGGTCGCTGCGTCATGGCCGCGCCCACCAGGAGACCGCCGTTGCTGAAACCCTTGATCGCCAGCTTGCCGGGCCGGGTATAGCCCTGCTCGATCAGCCATTCGGCGGATGCGATGAAGTCGTCGAATACGTTCTGCTTGTTGCCCAGCATACCGGCCCGGTGCCAGGCTTCGCCGAACTCACCGCCGCCGCGTAGATTGGCCACTGCATAGATCCCACCCTGCTCCAGCCATACGGCGACCGAATTGCGGAACCGCGGCGTGATGCTGACGTTGAAGCCGCCGTAGCCATAGAGCAGCGTCGGCTGTTCCCCGTTGCGTTCGATGCCCTCTTTGTGAACCAGGAAGATCGGCACGCGGGTTCCATCCTTCGACGTGACCCACTCCTGATGCACTTCGTATCCCTGATCCGTAAACGGGATGTCAGGCTTCGACCAGACGCTCAGCTGATCCTCGGATACGCTGTAGCGGAAAGTAGTGGGCGGAGTGGTGAACGACTGGAAGGTGAAATAGGCATCGTCGCTGCCGAATTTGCCCCGCGGAGTGCCGACGGCGCCGAGGCCGGGCAGCTCGATGGTTCTCTCCGCTTCCCCATCGAGCGAGAACACCTCGAGACGTGACGCGACATTGTGCAGATAGTGCACGATCAGCTTGTCGCCCGCGACCGTGAATCCTTCCATCGCGTCGTCTCGCTCCGGAACCAGCTCGCGCCAGTTCTCTGGCTCGGGCCGATCGAGGTCGACTGCGACGAGGCGTTTGTTGTGCGCCTGCCAGTCGGTCTGCACTACCAGTTGCCCGCCGGCGAACTCAGGCCAGAACGAAGCTTCGACATCGGCGACGATCGGGCGTATCGGTCCGTTGGTCTCGAGATTCTGGACGTAGAGGTCGGTGCGGGCCCAACCTTGGGCGACCTGGATCAGCAGATGACGACCATCATCGGACACACTCGCGGACAGCCAGCGATCGGCTCCGAATCCTTCGCCGAAGATCAGCTTGTCGTCGGCTGGATCCGTGCCTAGCTCGTGATGGTAGATGCGGGATCCAGCCTCGCGATCTCTGTGCCCGTAGTAGAACCCTCTACTGTCCGGTGTGAAGGAGACGTCCGTATACAGCCCCAACGGGAGCTGATCCGACAGATTCTCGCCGGTGTCGACGTTCATCACCCGCAGCTCGACTTCGTCCTGGCCCGCATTTCGTTGGCCGTAGGCCATCAGCTTGCCGTCCTGGCTCACATCATTGAGCGATAGCGACAGGCTGTGATCTTCCGACCAGTCGTGGGGGTCGATCAGCACCTTCTCGGCGGAATCGGCACCGTCTTGAAGGTAGAGCACCCAGAGATCCTGATCGGCGCTCTTCTTGAACAAGAACTGCCGGTCCCCTCGCACCAGCGGCGTGCCCGTACGATCCACGCGCGACAAGGCCTCGAGCCGTTCCGCCACCTGAGATTTGACCGGCCTATGGTCAAGCAACTCGGCTGAGAAGCGATTCTGGGCGTCGATCCAGGTCCTGGTTTCTGCACTCTCCTGGTCCTCGAGCCAGCGGTAGGCGTCGGGGATCTCGACCCCGTGAAGGACGTCCACCACGACCTCTCGACGAGTTTCCGGTGGTGCCGGTGCCGTCGATTCCTCGGTCTTCGGGCTACACGCGGGCAGGGCCAACAGCGCGAGCGCGCTCAGCAGGATGGTTGTGACTCTCATGGCAATCCTTGTTCGGTGGTGAGCGGAATGTCCCGGGCCGCGATCTAGGTCTTGGAGGCGTTTGCCGTCACTAGGTGTACACGCCGCGCCACCTGGGATCTCTGGTTGCGACGGAAGTCCGTCGCCGCGGAGACAGCCCTTGGATATCGCCGCAGTTCAGCGACGACCATTCGGGAAAGAAAGGCAGCGGCGATGGTACAGCATCGCGCTGCCCACGCAAGTCGACAGCCGATTCGCACACGGTCCGGCCGAGACACGAAGCCGATCGGATGGTCGTATTTCTATACTTTGTATAATCAAGTATTTGATGTTGCGTATTGTGGAGAGAACCGTACTTCGACGGATGTTCGTGCCTGCTCTGGTGACCGGTGGATACCAGGGCTCGCGAACAGCCGCCGAGCACGAAGGTTCACTGTCGTGACCCCACGGGACCACTGAAATCCCCACAGATTGCAGCGGATCTATACCTACTACCCAAAGACGGAGAGAGTCATGTCTTCAAGCCCCGATTTCGCCACCATCAGCCGCTCGCTCGCCTCCAAGCACGCTGCCGCCGGCTTCTCGATCGGCCGATGGTTCTTTGCGCACACCTCGCTCTAGCTCTGCGATAGCCCTGTTTGTTCACCTTGGTGTCTCTCGCCTCTGTCGGCTCGTTGGCCGAGGCGCAGAGTGGTGATTCCTGGCCCCACTGGCGCGGGCCCCACTCGACCGGCGTAGCCGAGGACGGCGATCCACCGATACGCTGGAGCGAGACCGAGAACGTATGCTGGAAAACGCGGATCCCGGGTCGCGGAAACGCCAGCCCGATCGTCTGGCGCGATCTCGTGTTCGTGCTGACAGTCAGTGAGCCCGCCCCAGCAACGATTGCCGATTCGAGGTGGGGCGGTAACCTCGTACCTGACGGCCCGGTGGAATTCCAAGTCGTCGCACTCGATCGGGACACTGGACAGATCTCGTGGTCGACGACCGCGCGGACGGCGATTCCTCGCGAAAAGACGCATGCACGGTCGAGCTGGGCCCCGGCTTCCGCCACCACCGATGGCGAAGTTCTGATCGCCAGCTTCGGATCGAACGGTATTTTCGCCTTTGACTTGAAGGGTGAAATGAAATGGCAGCGAGACTTCGGAGAATCTCGAGTCAGTGGTGTGGGTGAAGGCAGCTCGCCGGTGATCCACCGCGACTCGGTGGTGATCAACTGGGACCACTATGGCGACAGCTTCATCATTGCCCTCGATCGACTCACAGGCGAGACGCGCTGGCGGAGAGAGCGCGACGAACCTGTTTCGTGGTCCACGCCGCTGGTCGTCGAGGCCGACGGCCGGACACAGGTCATCGTCAATGCCACCCGTCGAATCCGCTCCTACGATCTGACGACCGGCGAAGAAATCTGGAGCGTCTCGGGCATGACGAGCAATGTCATCCCAACACCCAGCTACGCCAACGGCCTCGTTTACCTGATGAGCGGATTTCGGGATCACGCCTTGATGGCCGTTCGGCTACGCGGAGCCCGCGGCGACCTCGACGGTAGTGATGCGATCGTCTGGTCGCACAGGCGAGATACGTCTTTCTTGCCCTCTGGTCTGACCTACGATGACGCGTATTACTTTCTCAAGGTCAATTCCGGCATCTTGACCAGCCTCGATGCCAAGACCGGCCAGCTGATCTTCGGTCCGACGAGGCTACCGGGCATCCAGGAAGTCTATGCCTCGCCGGTAGGCGCGGCCGGTCGGATCTACATCACGGCGACGGACGGCACCACCCTGGTGCTGAAAAAGGGCCCGGAGCTGGAAGTCTTGGCTACCAACACTCTAGACGATGGTTTTGACGCCTCCGCTGCTGTCGCCGGGAGACAGCTGTTTCTCCGGGGTCAGGAATTCCTCTACTGCTTGGAAGAGCGACAGGCGCCGAGAATTCGACAGGATCGCGTTCCAGAGGCCGACCCCGTATCGCAGCCGACTCCGGCAGGGGGATGACCAATGTTCCAACAGCAATCGGTCAGATCGTCGATCGAAGTCCTGCAGCTCAGACCGGTCTCTGTTTTTGATCCCTCGGCTACCCTCGCGTATCACTCGTCGTCCCAGCAATCGTCAAGAGATCTCGGAACCAGTTTACGTGTACTCTCCGCTCGGATCGACACCATGGTGCCCCGTGGGCACAGCAGCCCCATTCTCGACAGGCACGGGGGCCGGTGTGATACTCAGCTCCGCCGGGCGAGAGAGAGGAAGGCCGAGGAGATGCCAGACTTCGAACGCGAACTCAAACGAGGAATCCTCGAGCTGGTCCTGCTGCGCCTGTTGAGTGCGAGACCCAAATACGGCTACGAGCTGGTTCAGGAGCTCCGCACCAGTGCAGGTGAGGTCCTGGAAGTCAAAGAAGGAACGCTCTATCCCGTGCTGTACCGGCTCGAAGAACAGTCACTCATCTCACCACAGTGGCAGACCGGCAAACGTGGAGTTCCGAGAAAGTACTATGAGCTGACCGCAGAAGGAGAGAGCCGACTCGCCGAGCTCCGCGGAATCTGGATACGTTTCGCGTCCTGTGTCACCGATCTGGTTGCCGACGCGGAGGATGATCATGAAGTCGGTCGCTGAACGCTATGTCGAGGATGTCCTCAGTCGGGTGATCGGCCCCGCCGAGCGAGTCGAAAGGTTGAGGAGGGATCTGGAGAGTCACTTCTCGGATGCTCTCGAGCATGGCGAGTCCGCGGCCGAGGTGATTCGACGGTTGGGTACAGCCGAGGAAGTTGCAGGTTCCTTCATGGCCGATGTCGAGCTTCGCCACGCGAGTCACGGGCCGAGGCTCCTCGCTTTTCTTGGCGATTTCGGTCTCGCACTCTTGTTGATCACGCCACTGGTTGTGCTGGCTGTCTATCTCATTAAAGGCCCTAGGGCCCATGGCCTACGTAACGGCGGAGATCCGGACCGTGGCCTGGCTGCTCCCCGCACTCAGTGCCTTCGGACTCTTCGGGCTCTATTTCCCACTGTTCGAGTATCGCTTCGGCAAGACCCCGTTCAAGCAAGTGATGCGCCTGCGTGTGATGCGTGAGAGCCACGCCCCCATTGGACTCGGGATCGCTTTCGTTCGCCGGCTGTCCCTCTACCTCGAGCTCCTCTGGCTCGACGGACTGTTCGTGTTCTTCACTGACAAACGACAACGGGCCCTCGACGTGGTCGCCCGCACGATTGTGGTCGAGGAACCGGAAGAGAGAAGACATCCGATGGCCGGGGTGCTCTGCCTGACCCCCTGGATGATCCTCGTGCCGATCATCTTCTGGGCCGTGGTGTTCGAGTTTCTGCGCTGAGTTCGAGGATTGCCCCTGACGCTCGTCGGATCTGACGATCATTGGGAGGAAGGTGTGACTTGCTTCATAGACGATCACCGGGATCGGCGTGTACTTGGCGTTGTTGCCCACTTGCCGTTACGCCAACTGCTCGCCTGACCAGTGCCGTCCTCCCGTACGTCGTTGAACGCGCGCAGCGGCAGATGGAAGACGTCGAATTCCGCGAGTTCCGCCACCGTATTTGTTCTTCCCGCATTTCGCGGGAGCACGCTGATACTCTGGCGCGCGCAAAACGCAACTACTCATGTCTCTTCCGTCATCGACACGTTTGCCCAAAGAGAAAGAAGATCGCGTGCACCCGGTCGCTCACGAGGCCGAGCCTTCTCGCGCGCCATGGCGGTCGAGGTTGCACGAGGTCATCTTCGAGGCCGACACGCCTCTGGGCAAGGCCTTCGACGTAGCGCTTCTGTGGTGCATTCTGCTTTCGGTGCTGGCCGTAGTGATCGACAGCGTTCCGTCGATCCACCAGGAGTTCGGAACCGCCCTGTTACGTCTGGAGTGGCTGTTCACGATCCTCTTCACGGTGGAGTACGTACTGCGACTCCTCTGTGTCCGCCGTCCCGCGGTCTACGCACGGTCATTCTTCGGCCTGGTAGATCTTCTGGCTATCCTGCCGACGTACCTGAGCGTTGTCTACGCGGGCAGTCAGAGTCTGATCGTCATCCGCGCGCTGCGTCTGCTCAGGGTGTTTCGCGTCCTCAAGCTGGCCCACTTCGTCGGCGCCCAGAAGATGCTGCACGCGGCGCTTCGCGCCAGTACGCGCAAGATCGTTGTGTTTCTCGGTGTCGTCCTGACACTCGTGGTGATCATCGGCTCAGTCATGTACCTGGTCGAGGGCCCGACGAGTGGCTTCACGTCGATCCCGCAGTCGATGTACTGGGCCATCGTCACCATGACCACGGTCGGCTATGGTGACATCGCTCCGATGACGGTTCTCGGCAAGATGCTGGCCTCCACCGTGATGATCCTGGGCTACGGCATTATCGCCGTGCCGACCGGCATCGTCACCGTCGAGATGAGCAGACTCGGTCCGGTGTCGACCCACACGTGCAAGACTTGCGGACGCGACGGCCACGATCCCGATGCCGTCTTCTGCAAGTACTGCGGCGCTCGCGTCTGATGCCGCCGCACCACTGAGGGGAACTCTTCGATGCACTGGCTGCTATGGATCGCCGTCGGATTCCTCGTTCTCTTGGCCGCAGTCGCCGTCTACGACGTACTCCAGCGCAAGCATGCCATCTTGCGTGTCTTCCCCGTCATTGGCCACCTGCGTTACATCTTGGAGACCTTCGGTCCGGAGCTCCGGCAGTACATCGTCACGGGCAATGACGAAGAGCGCCCTTTCAGCCGCGATCAGCGCAGTTGGATCTATGCCTCTGCCAAGAAACAGAACAGCTACTTCGGCTTCGGTACCGACAATGAGTTGGAGAACGTCAACAACTTTCTGATCATCCGGCACAGTGCGTTTCCCAAACACACGCCGGTCCGAGGACAGGACGACTACGATCCTCTGCATCCGGTTCCTTGCCTCAAAGTCTTGGGCGCCGCGCGAGGTCGGACCAGGGCTTTCCGCCCACCGTCCGTCGTCAACGTCTCGGCCATGAGCTACGGCTCGCTGTCGAGCGCCGCAGTACAGGCGATCAACTCCGGCTGCGCCGCGGCAGGTTGCTTGCACAACACGGGAGAGGGCGGTGTCTCGCCCCATCACCTGCATGGCGGCGACCTGGTCTGGCAGATCGGCACTGGATACTTCGGCTGCCGCACGCAAGACGGTGCGTTCGACCTGGACTGCCTTCGGCAAGCCGTAGAAAAGCACGACAGCATCAAAGCGCTGGAGATCAAGCTCAGCCAGGGCGCGAAACCTGGTCTTGGTGGTGTGCTGCCGAAGTCCAAGATCACTGCCGAGATCGCTGAGATCCGTGGTATCCGCAGGGATCGGGACTGCATCAGTCCAGCTTGCCATTCTGCGTTCAGCGATGTCTCCTCGATGCTCGACTTCGTAGAGCGTTTGGCCAGCGAGACGGGACTGCCCGTCGGCATCAAGTCGGCAGTCGGTCAGCTCCCGTTTTGGGAGGAACTTGCCCACTTGATGGACGAGACCGATCGCGGGGTCGATTTCATCACCATCGACGGGGGCGAGGGTGGCACCGGCGCGGGGCCCCTCGCGTTCACCGATCATGTCGCCCTACCTTTCAAGCAGGCCTTCGCGCGGGTCTATTCCGTGTTTGCCGAACGCGGTTT
The DNA here is from genome assembly GCA_028066595.1 of Thermoanaerobaculia bacterium. GTDB lineage: Bacteria > Acidobacteriota > Thermoanaerobaculia > Multivoradales > J023 > JAUIJL01. Next base: position 452 of record JALCBJ010000055.1, on the reverse strand, counting down.
GGCCGACGACATCGTCTGGAACGGCTCGGGCAAACTGGGTCTACCGGAGAACGCCATGCTGGCTTTCGCTCTGGGTGTGGACATGGTGTTCGTCGCCCGGGAAGCGATGATCGCGGTGGGATGCATCCAGGCCCAGCGTTGCCATACCGGGGGTTGCCCCACAGGCATCGCGACACAGAACGCCTGGAAGGTACGCGGCCTGATCCCCGAAGACAAGGGGCCGCGGATGAAGAATTACGCCGTCGCCCTACGCTACGAGCTGATGCGACTGGCCCACGCCTGTGGTGTGGACCATCCCGGCGAGGTCACCCTGGACATGCTCGAGATCCTCGATGGACACTTCGGATCACGTCCGGCTCGGGAAGTCTTCGGCTATCAGCCGCACTGGGCCGATCCGCCTAGCTAGATCGCATCCAGAAACGCCGCCATTTGCCAGGTGACGCTTCGCCTTG
>JALCBJ010000202.1 GCA_028066595.1 Thermoanaerobaculia bacterium | reverse complement strand
CGTTTATCCCTTTGTTTTCAACGGAAATCGCGTTTCTGGATGCGATCTAACTAGCTGCGAGGAGATCGTCATGATTGATCGTCGCAGTGAGCGAGCCATCCTTGGTGCTCCATGCTTGGAGTCCGTTCTCCTGAGCCGTCATCACAAGCTTCTGATCGGGGGAGTAAAACATTCCGCCCAGTGTCGTCCTGTGCGACATGATGTTCAGCAGGTCTACATTGCCGACGAGACTCTGAATCGAGAAGCGTGCGTCTCTCGTCGCCGCGGATTCCTCGTCCTCGTCCGCGGCGAATCTTGCCAGTTGATGGGCGCCCTCAAGCCACCTCTCACTTTGTATTGCGGTACTCGCCGAAGTCCTGTAGAGCCTTCCGACGAGATCCTCCGCGCGCCGGGCAGAGGTGTTCGCTTGCTCCAGAGCGTCGCGAAGGCGCACCGACTGGAAGAAGAGCCCGAGCGCAAGGAACGCAAGTAGTCCAGCCACCGCGAGACCAATTCGGTGTCGGCGAGCAAACTTCAATGCACGGTAGGTACGCGAGCCTTCGCGCGCCTCGACTGGCAATCCCGAGCGCTCGCGGTGGATGTCTTCCGCGAACTGTGCGGCGGTCGGGTAGCGGTGTCTTGGGTCCTTCTGCAGTGCGCGAAGTGCGATGCTGTCGAGATCGCCGCGAAGCCGCTGCGCAACCGCTCGCTGGTCGTTGCGCGCTGCTACCGTGCTCGGAGGGAGGGGCTCTTGGTCGCAAACAGCGTGGGTGATCTCCGCAAGGCTGCGGTTACGGAGGCGGTAAGGCCATTCTCCAGTCAGCAGCACGTAGAGATTGACGCCGAGCGAGTACACGTCGCTGGCTGCAGTGAGCAGTTCGCCGCGAAGCTGTTCCGGGCTCGCATAGTCGGGCGTCATCGCGCGAAGCCCTGTCGCTGTGGCGATCAGGCTGGGCGATCGTCCGGGGTCGAGAATCTTGGCGATGCCAAAGTCGAGGAGCTTCGGCTCACCGTCGCTGGTGACCAGGATGTTGGCTGGTTTGAGATCGCGATGGATGATGAGGTTCTGGTGCGCGACTTGAACCGCCGCACAGACGCGCTGGAAGAGCGCGAGGCGCTGGTCGATCGAGTACTCGTACTTGTCGCAGTGTTGCTCCAAGGGAAGCCCTTCGACGTACTCCATGACGAAGTAGGCCCGCCCGTCGTTGGTTGTGCCGCCATCCAGAAGTCGGGCGATATGGTCGTGCTGGAGATTCGCAAGGATCTGGCGCTCTTGCTGAAACCGCAGCCCCTGGTCGCTATCGAGGCGGACTTGTGCGACCTTGATAGCGACCTGGTGCTCGAAGGCATCGTCGTCCCGAGTGGCCAGGTAGACGACACCCATTCCGCCGCGCCCGAGTTCTCGGACCACTCGGTACGACCCGATCCGGTCACCAGGCGACAGAGCGGCGCCAGAGTCGCCAGCCAGTCCAAATTCGAGAAAGCTGCCGGCGTCTTCATACGACGCGAGAAGGGTGCGCACCTCTTCCTTGAGTTCGTTGTCCTCGCCACACAGAGCATCCAGAAGGTCGGCACGATCCGCAGACGGCGCCTCCACCACATCCTCGAGGATTGCTCGTACGCGCTGCCAGCGTTCAGCTTGAATCGGACACGCTCGGCCGGAGTTGGTGGTATAGCCAGGCCTTCGCGCTCGCCCAGTCTCGCTTGACCGTTGCAGGCGAGATTCCAAGCACCGCACCCGTATCGCGCACGCTGAGGCCTCCGAAGAACCGAAGCTCGACTACACGGGCTTGCCGCGCGTCGAGCTCTGCAAGTGCTGTCATTGCATCGTCCAAGGCAACGAGATCGATGCCCTCGACATCGGCGAGGTCCCGTGCTTCGTCGAGGACGAAACAGGCAGCGCCGCCACCCCGTTTCAGTGCGCCGCGCCGTCTCGCGTGATCCACGAGAATGCGGCGCATCATCTGCGCAGCGATCGCAAGAAAGTGGGCGCGGTCGCGCCAGCGCATCCGGGTCTGTTCAGCAAGCCGCAGATAGGCCTCGTGAACCAGTGCCGTCGGACGAAGCGTATGGTGCCGGCGTTCTCGCAGGAGTTGCCGACTCGCGAGGCCACGCAACTCGTCGTAAATCAACGAGACGAGGCGCGCTTTGGCTGTCGGATCTCGCCAGTTCTGCAGGAGGTCTGTAACGTCGTCAGCTGCTGTCATCCCCTTGATCTCATCGTGCGTTCGAAAGGAACGCGCAAGACGATCGCAGGAGGGCTCATCAGGTCGGCATTTCGCCAGATCGGCCCGTTCTCAAGGCCTCAGCTATGACCAGTCTGATGAGCGCATGAGCCCTTGGGCTCACGCTCTGCGCGTAGCGTCCTATCCCAGAACCTTACAACAGGGAGGATGCGATGTATCAACGTTCGCCAGACCAAGCCCGGAAGCTCCTTGAGGACAATATCGATCTCATCGAGCAGGTCGTCCGCCGGATCGCGTGGAGGAACCGACTTCCGCCGGATGAGGCCGAGGAACTCAAGTCAATCGCTTTCGTCCGCCTCGTTGAGAACGACTACGCAGTCATCCGAAAGTTTCGTTCGGAAAGCACTCTTCGGGCATTCCTCACCTCGGTGATTCGTCGACTTCTCCTCGATCTCCGGGCGCAGAAATGGGGGAAATGGCGACCATCGAGAGCCGCGCAGCGACTTGGTCTCGCCGCGATGCGGATCGAGGAGTTTGTCTCCAAGGACGGGCGCTCCCAAACCGAAGCCGCCGAACTGCTTCAGCGGAATCACAACGTTCGGCTCTCGGCAGCCCAAGTCGAACGACTCACGGCACAGCTTCCACACCGGACGACCCAAGCACAGCAGCGCCGAGATGCAGCGCAGCACCTCCAGAACGACTACCCGCCAGACGCTGCACTCCTTGAGTCCGAATGCGAGTCCCACAGAGCGGCCATCGACCGGCGGGTCAATCGCGCGATCGCGGCGCTACCCCGAGAAGACCGGAGGATCCTCCGCCTTCGCTATTGCCAAGGCCTCAAGATCAGCCACATCGCGAAGAAACTCGGCCTGGAGCAACGGCCGCTCTACGGGCGCATCAACAAGACCCTCCAAGTACTCAGGAAACGCCTTCAGGACGAAGGCATAACGCACGCTCCAATCTTCTAGAAAGTAATCTCCCTTTCGAATCAGGCCCGCCCCACGCCCTTGGATCTGCTTCCCACTGCCGCTCGCGCTAGACCGAACCTGTCGCAAGAGAGGCAGACATAGTCGGGCCCGATTCCGTCTTGTTTGCGCGATGAGACCGCAGCGCGTCTACAGGCTCACGCGCCAAAGAGACCAACTCTCTCAATTGTAGTAGGCTCTGGCCTCATTTCGGTGGCTGATCCTCTGCCCATGACGACGACGTCACACACTGCGCCAGGGCCTTTCGCGGGCTACCTGTTCCAGAAGGACCTTGGCCCGTTGATTCTCTTCCGCCTGGAAGATGGGCAGTCTCTGACTTTGGAGAGGCAATCCGACTTGGCCGTACTGGCCGTGGAAGGCGGTGTCGTCGCCGAGATCGAAGCGAAACACTCCATCGAGAAACGGTCCTTCTTGTCTTCAAAGTCAGTATCGCTCTGGAAGACGCTTGCGCTATGGCTTCCCAGGGTCAATCAGCCCGGACTGCTCCCACCGAGGTTCCGGCTGGTCACGAGTAGTTTTCTCAAGGGAAGACTCAAACTCCTGGCCGACCCAGAAGACGCGCGAAAGGCCTCCCAGATCGAAGCGCTGTGTGACGAACTCGACGAAGCTGCGGAGACATCGTCGAACAAGAAAATAGCAGAACAGCTACAAGCGTGGAAGGAAACGAAAAGAGAGCATCGCTTTGCCCTGCTTCAGAGGACCACTGCACTAGCAGGGAAACTCGGCCTTTCCTCCATTCAGCAGCAACTGCGACAGAAGATTATTGACCCGGCGATTAAATATTGCAACACCGGGCCCGGTTTTCCGTATGAGTTG
>JALCBJ010000054.1 GCA_028066595.1 Thermoanaerobaculia bacterium | reverse complement strand
CAGCCACGAGCCGTCGGACGCCAACGACTACATCTACGACGTATGGGGAACCAGCTGGGCCGCCATCGGACTCTCCGCAGTTGGCGGCAGCTCCGTCGCCGAACGTCAGTCGTCACCGAGTCGGAAGTGACGCCTTTTCATTTGAGAAATACCGCAAGTCCGGGTTCAGTGCACGACCTGGTTTTGCGTTTTCAACGTAACGGGGCGAACAATGCTCGAAGTCCAGCGGGAGATGTCATCGTCCCGAAGCCATAGTGCCCAACCTTAGGTACGACTTCAAACTTGTGAAATTGTGAGATGGGTTTGCCGTATTTGAACTCGAGGAAGGACTGGAACACCAACATGCGCTGCAATCGATGTGCGCCCTGCAGCATCGCACCACAAACCTTGCTAAGAGACTCGTCGTTATGATCGGCATCTTTCTCGCCAACGAGGTAGAAGACTCTCTTCTTTGAGTAGGATTCCACGATTGCCTGGGAATCGATGTCGGCGAAGTATCGGTATGGCTCCTCGAGACCATAACCCCAATGATCGTATCTCGGGCACCGTTCAATCGTCGTTGCATCTGGAACAACGAAAGTCCGCTTGGCGACGTTGTAACGCTCTGGCGAAGGATAGGCGTAGGAAGATGGCGCGGAAACAACATAACGAAACTGGATCTCATCGTGCTGGTACTTGCCAACCATTGCGTATCTCTGTACGAGCTGGCCGCCAGCGGAATGCCCGACCAAGACAATCTCGCGTACGTTCGGGAAGTTACCACTATCAACAAGTCGACCAAGCCACTCATCAATGACGGCGTAGGCACTGAGTGAAATCACTTTTACGTCTGGGCCGATCGCTGAACGTACGGACCCGCGAAACGGACTGGTTCTCCAAAAAAGCAAGCCATCCGGGATTGCGCCGGGGATAACCTTTTGCTCGTAGAACTGTGGTGCAACGATCAGTGTCTGACCCAGGACATCAGGTGCCCGTGAGGCTGCCTGTTCTGCATTCTTGTAGTACTGAAATGCATCGAACCCTCTGCCATGGATTGAGAACAAGATTCGCGTTATACGACGGTTCGGCTCGGTAAATGAATGGTTGGCAGCATACGGAACGAACGCGCCCGGCTGAGCACTCACGTCGTATCGTAGCGGTGCGGTCTCCAAGGCTGAGGCGCCTAAAGGCAGCAGCGAGAAGACGAAAACGAATGCGAGTAGGAGCCCGAATTTCACAATATCTACCTCGGTAGCTTCTCAAGCTTCATCGCAGAAGGGCTGAAGTCAGCGCCGCGCGCAACGCGTGCGTCCGCAATCATTGGGCTCTGCGGATGGATCAAGGAAAGAGCTCCCGCTGATCGGCCTTTCGCTCGATTCGAGTCAGTTCGGAAAATATGATTTTCGGGCGCGCCGCACCGAAATCAAACTGTGTCTTCTCACGGGTAATCACCCCGACTATCCGGGCCGGCGAGAACATCACAGGCTTGAATCGGGTTACGCGTCCCGCCTCTGGAAGGCACGTAAGTATATGGCCGTTGTATTTGAAGCCTATCGTGTTGCTCTCACCATTGCCGCGGGTCACGCGGCCTTCGAGGTCCACTTTCATTCCGTGCTCCAGTTCAGGGAACAGGACATCGTCCTCCTCCTGATCTTCCTCAACAAACACCGAACGCACGTCATGATCTGCCCGAACCTCTGTTAGCTCGTTCTCCTCTACGACGCCAACGACCAGAGCCCTCTCCTTTTCAACGACTGCAACCAGTTCCTTCAACAGGGTTCGGGGGGCTGCCTGAAGAAGATCAAAGTGGAACTTCGGAAGCCAAAGCGTCTCGCCATCATCATTTGGTATACCGATCAAAAGGTTCTCGGCATCGATCTTCACTTCCTCAAGTCGACGCATCTCGACTTTACCCAGATGCCGCCCGACGCGAATGAACCACTGAACACCATGTAGGGCCGTCCGGGCAATATCGCCAAGCCCTCGCTCGCCCACATCGTTCTCCGCGGCTCTCTTCGCGACCGTAACGAGGTAGGTCGTGAACGCTGCTCCTGCGCCTGCCGCGACCCATTGCTCAAGAGTCTCGGGGATAAGTGCTTCCCAAGAACCAGCACGGACTCGGACTGGAATGTCGAATTCGACCTCTTCCAAGCCCGGCTCAAGTGCGACAAAGAAATGGCGCAGCGCCTTGTCCATTCCCAATAGCGCTTGGGCCGATTGTGTCGCTGCGAGGTATCCGTCCTGAACAAGTTTCCCTTCGTACTTAAAGTACCCAAGGTAACCTTCTTCCACCTCAATTGGCAGGCGTTCGACATAGAGTTCGGAGCTCATATCGTTTCCGGGTCTATCTTAACTTCGGCTCTGAGGTGCAGTCAGCCACAGAACGGGCGCAGTTCGGCGGCCTTACGGAGATTTCTAAGTCTCACCGGAACCCCGACCTTCCCTTTCCTGAATTGGAGAGAACAACCCTACTTCACTCGTTAGTGCTCTCAGCGCGTCGACAATGGACTTGAACTCCTGAGCGAAGGCATGAGAGTCGTATGGCGCACTGTGCACTCGGAACGCGAAGCTCGTAGTCAGACCAGAGCCGAGGCGCCTGCCATATTGAAGAATCGTAACCTGAAAGACCGTCCGCAAATATGCGAACAGTGCCACGCGGCTCGAATACGAACGTTCGCCTACGATCCGAATGCCGATCCCTTCAGTGCGAGTGATAATCGCGTATCTGGCCGTTCGTGCATCTCGAGACCGCACGAGGAGTCGAACCAGATGTTCCAACTCCTCGTGAACTTGGGGCAATAGAAAAACCGAAGTTCCATTGTCAATCAGGGCATTGTAGCTAGTCAGCAAACCATTGGCGGATTTCTCTAACTGGCCGGTAGCGCTTTCCTGGTTCAACCGGGCCGCCATCGCCACCTCTTGATAGTCGCGCAGGCACTTCTCCACACACGCCATCACGGGAAGATAGATGTCGTCAAGTTGTTCATTGGCTGCGGCTAACTGCGATTGTGAGTGGCGCAAGAGTCTCCTGAACTCCAGCTCTCTAAACTTCGACCGACTGGTCATCCAAGAGGACAGAAGTGCAAAGCCCCCTCCGGCGAAGGCGCTTACGAGCGCGATGAGTAATTTCTCATCCACTGTTTAGCTACCCGGCCGCCGAACGCTTCGCGGCTGAACGCTGGCGTCGGGTCGTGCGTTCGAGCCGCTGGATTCCGCGGAAGCGACATGAGCCAGCATGCGACTTCTACCAGGAGAGGTCGATACTGATCGTGTATTCAGCACTAATTTGCCGTATCTGAAGCGGTGGAAGGAGCAACCTTCATGATCCAAACAACGGACATGTTCACTGGCCTAACTTCCGAATCATCAAACTTGAAGTACAGCCGGTTCGCCTGTTGAGGAGGTGCACCGTGTGCCTCCCACTTGCCGCCGAACGGATATGTCTGATTATAACCTTCCTTTGGTATCAGGACATCGCCATGCGTATATGTCCCAAGCTCTTTTCCCGCAACATAGAACGATTTCCAGTCCTGCGGCTGTAGAACTCCCGACTCCGAACCACCGCGAAGGAATCTCATGCTGCCGTCACCAGAGACGCCGTTTAGATCTGGCAGCTGATAGACGCCGTTGCTATCTGCGAGCGGATTCTCGGGCGGCAGGGAGATAGTCTGCCCATTGCATCTGTGCCAGCCGGTCGGAAGAGGCAATGGCGGAGTCACAGCATTGGGATGCCAGGCTACTATCGTTCCGAGAGGAGCATCTTGCCCGGGTGGTCCTTGATCGCCTCGATCACCCTTGTTTCCAGGCGGCCCCTGAGATGGGGCACCCGCCAAATAGCCCGAAGCGCCTCCAACGATCGAGGCGACCGCGACCACAAGTCCAATCATCGCTATTGAAGAATCCAAACCAAAAATGCTTCTTCTGGCCGTATCGATCATGGAACCTCCTGAGTAGTCGAATTTTCAAACTCGGCGAGCGCGGCCTAGGCCGGGTCGCCTTCTTGGTTCGGCGGCTTGGTAGAGCATCAAGGCAGCTCTCCCTGGCGAAGATATTCAGCAAAATGCGGTAGAAATCGATACAGTGGGTAATGTCGATCTGGTTGAACTAGCCTGATCATTCCCATCTCAAGTTGCCACTCGATCGCGTGATAAAGTTCTTGATGTTCCGAGGCGAAATAAGCGAACGGTCTGTTAGGGCTAATATAGGAGATCTGACGGTTTGATAGAACGACGAATTCGCGAATCAGTTGACTAGAGTCCCCACGAACGTCGCTTCTCATCTCGGAGAGCAGCTCCGGCATCAGTCTCTCCGCTTCAAGAAAGACGCCGACCGACGTGGACGCAGGGGCGCGACGCTGCTCCAATGCACGGGCCGCCGCCGCTTCGGCGTCGGACTTCCACTCTCCTAGCTTAGCAATCGAGTATCGTGAGATGTCGCTGTCGATCAGCTTCCCGCAATTCTGACAGAGCCAGATTCCATTCTCTAGATCTCGACGCTCTTCGCTTGAGAGGCTCGGCTCGTACCGAGGTCCACGTTCGGACGCAGCAGTGATATGCGCGGCGACTCCGATATTCACCGTTCCAGTAGGTTCGTCTCGTGGCCCGCATGTTGGCTGCCGACAGGCAGGGTTTGAGCAGAGAAAAGCCACGCGCGTTGCTAGCTCATTCTTTACCCGGGCTGGGAACTCGTCGCGCATTTTTCTTTATTGTTAACTCTCGTCTACATTCGGTACCGTGGAACTGGCTCATACTGGCCTGGCGCCGAACGGATTGCGGCTGAGAGGCGGCGTTAGCCGTCCTTCTAGAGCCGCTGTGTTCGGCGATCGTTTGTTTCGTTTGCCCTAGGAAGCAGTTCATCAGCCTCGCTCCAAAGCTCACGGCAACTGGCAGAGTAGAAATCTGCAAATCTTGAGTCTCTCCTAAAGGTAAGAACGATGCCCTCGTGCTGGCTCCGGTAGTTCGCTTTCAACTGTACACACACCGGCCCAACATGCACCGAGTCGGGGCTTCCCGAGAAAATATACCGGTCGACAAAGATCCCTGTGTAGTAGAAGTGGCCGGCGAAGCCACGGACGTCAAAGGAGCCTTCTGAGTCGGCGCAGTCCGCCACTACTTTCTCGCAAAGGCCTAAGGTTGTCTCAATCTGTGACCTAAGATCGCGCCTCTCAGTTTGCTTCGCCTGATCTAGGTCGTCTGGGTGAAGGATTAGCAAACCTACGTGTTTGCCGTGCTTCACGGCATCAACGATCCAGGAACTATTCCGCACAACAAAGTTGTCGGCGGAGTACGCGAGAACCAGCAACTCCTTGGTGCATTTCGCTAGAAGATTCTTCGGCAACCCTGTGAAAAGACCCTGTGTCACATTGCGCTCTTGAATGCGCTCTAATCCGAGTTGCCTTGCTCGGAGCACTGCTTCGATCTCAGGATCGGTAAGACTTGTCTTGATGTAGCGCTCGATGGTGACCGACACGGAAGCAAGAAGGAGAGCAGTTGCAACAGCGGCGGTGACCGTGGCGGGGCTAAGAGCGCTGAGGCCTTTCTCTATAAGGAACGCTACTCCGTACAGTACCAGGGATGTCACGAACAGGAGTGCAGCGATAGCTCCCGCTCTTTCACCTATCCATTTCTTAACTTTGGGCATTATCTACAAGTCCCTCTCAGTCTCGGCGATTCGCTGAACTATTGAGTAGACGAATAGGCACGGTTCATTCAACGCGAATGCCGGAACACTTGGGCCGACCACCGTGCCCTTTCTCGATCCACTTGGACAGGGCGACTGTATCGACAGGTACGACTTCGCGTCAACGCTTTTCGGCCGCCGCATTGACGAAATCTCCGACGGGTTTCGTGCCCTGTCGATCGACGCACCTGGTTTCAGACGTGACAATCAGCGATGACGGCGTCGTCGACGAGGTCTCGGCTGGCTCCAGGTATCAACACGAATGGCGGCTAGGCCGGATTGCTCGGTATCAGCATGCTCGCGTTGATCGGAAGCGAGACCCACGTAGTAACTTGCAACCTAGGTGCTTGGCCAGCTGCCGGACTCAATCAGGAGAAGGAGTTTCGATCGACACATACGTGTCCTGTATGTGATCAAGACTCAAGATGGCAGGCCGATGGCATTTCAAGCGTTCGATGGCAACTGGCGTATTTGACACGCTTGAAGTGATCAGTGTTTCTGAAATATTTTCTGGGGCGGGCGCTCAAGAATGGGGAGTCATCTCCCAGCCTCCTAACCCGGGTCGCGAGACGGCTTGTGGCTGGTGCGGAAAGAGACGGCGTCCTCGCAGAGAGGCCCGCACCTCCCGTCAGTCTGTCCCGGGCCAGCGTGATCGACGCGGGAGTGATCCGGCCCAGACGATTCTCGGGGCCCTGCTGTTCCCACCGCCAATAAGGCTCGCCGGCAAGGTGCAGGACCAGCCCGGTCGACGTGTCTGGTTTTGGACCCGTCTGTTGTCGGTGGTCAGTCCCCACGTCCGCGGGATGTCACCACATCCCGCTCGGCAGCCCACTGGGCGATGTTCTCGCGCTTGATTGCCGCCGCCATCAGCTCGGGGAAGAGGTCAGGTGTGCAGGCGAAAGCCGGCGCACCCAGGGCCGACATCTTGGCCGCCAGCTGTTGGTCGTACCAGGGTGCACCTTCGTCCGACAGGGCTAACAGCGTGATGAACTGGACGCCTGACTCGATGAGGTCGGCAGTGCGGCGCAGCAGCTCCCGCTCCACGCCGCCTTCATAGAGGTCGGAGATCAAGACGAGGATGGTGTCGCGCGGCTCGCGCACCAGGCTCTGGCAGTAGCCCACAGCTTGGTTGATGAAGGTGCCTCCGCCGAGCTGGGTACCGAACAGGACGTCGACCGGATCGTCGAGCTTCTCCGTCAGGTCGATGACCTCCGTGTCGAAGACCACGAGATGCGTCTGAACTGCCGGCAGCGACGCCATGACGGCGCCGAAGATGCTGGAATAGACCACCGAAGACGCCATGGAGCCGCTCTGATCGATGGCCAGGATGATGTGCTTCTGGGTACGCCGCGACTTGCGTCCGTGGCCGATCAGCTGCTCCGGCACGATGGTGCGGTATTCCTCTTGGTAGTGGCGGAGATTGGCGCGGATCGTCCTGCCCCAGTCGATCTCTGCCAAGCGCGGTCTGCGGTTGCGTACGGAGCGGTCGAGGGCACCCGACACGGCGCTGCGCATGGGTTCCTCGAGACGCTTCATCAGATCGTCCACCACCTTGCGCACCACAGCTCGTGCAGATGCCTTGGTGGCCTCGGGGATCACGCGACTGAGACCGATGAGATCGGCCACCAGGTGGACGCCGGGCTGTACCGCCTCGAGCATCTCGGGCTCGAGCAACATCTCGTGTAGGTCCAGGCGCTCCAGCGCATCGCGCTGCATGACCTGGACGACGCTCGCCGGGAAGTACTCGCGGATATCGCCGAGCCAGCGTGCCACCCGCGGCGCGGATCCGCCGGAGCCGCCGCGCCGCCTCGCCGCCGCACGAAGGCCGCCTTTCTCGTCGGGCGCGTAGAGCGCCGCCAGTGCCCGGTCCATCTGCAGCGCCTCGGTGGACAGCGGGCAGCCCACGCCGTCCGCCTCGCCACCGCCGAGGATCAGGCGCCAGCGTTGCAGTCGCTCGTCGTCGGCCACAGCGCCCGCAGGCGCGTCTTCGGCTACTGCGCCTGTAGGCGCATCGTCGGATGCTGCGCCCGCCGCCGCGTCTTCGGTCGGGGAATCGGTCTGTGACGTCTCGGTGTGCAATGTCTGGTCGCTCATTTCGCGCTGGCCTGACGGATCGTCTCGGCGTCCAGGCCCAGGTAGCGCAGGACTTGCGGCAGGACCTTTTCCCCGCGCTCGATGTCGAGACCTGTATGTTCTGTTGCCGCGTCACCGGCGGCTCCGGAGCCGGCGCCGCGTCGCCCCGTCGTCGGGGTCTTGGCGCGGCGACCCATCTGACGCCGCTCGCCGTTGGAGAACTGGGAGAAAGTGCGGCGGATCAACGGCAGCACCTGGACGAAGACCGACTCGCCGAGGGACGCCACCCACCGGTCCAGAACCTCCCATAGCCGGTCGTCGTGCAGAAGTACCATGCCGCTGCCGGCGAGAAAGCCCTCCAGCCACGCCGCCGCGGCCAGTGGCTCGTTGGCCACCGACAGCGCCAGCCCCATGCGGCGCTCGATCTCGTCGTCGTTCAGGGCTCCGGCGTCGAGCAGCAGCCGGCAGCAACGTCCGGACACCTGGCCGTGGATCGATTCCGCCGCCGCGACCTGGCCGAGCGCGCGCTGCCACGAGTCGAGTTGCTCCTCGACTTCGAGGAGACGTAGCGCGCCGTCGACCGACGATACGAGGGCGGTCATGCGTGCGGCAGCATCGTCGTCGAGCGACGAGCAGGCCGGTGCCAGACCGATGGCGACCCGCGCCACCAAGCCGTCCACCACCTGTTCGACCATCGCGGTATCGGTCTGGCGTACGTTGCCGTAACGCACGACGTTGGCCAGAGGCGGCAGGGCCTCCATCAGCTGCGACACGTCGGTGGCGCGGGCCGCTTCGGAGTCGAGGCACTCCATCACCTTGTCCACCGCTTCCGGCAGGGCAGCCAGCAGCACCTGGTCCACCAGGCGCGACAGCTCCGGAAGCGCCGCCTGTTCGGCACGGTGCACCACGCGCCGCGCGGCCGCCTGCTCCACGGTATTGCCCCAGATCGCCGCCTCGATCACCTGCACCGCGAGCTCCGGTTCCCAAGCCAGCGTCCAGACCTCGTGGAACGTCCCTTTCTTACGGCCCACGTCCTGCAGCTTGCCCCAGGGCACTGCCAGTAGCCGCAGACGGTGCAGCAGGTGGCTGCGGTCGAGTCCCATGGGCTTGCGCAGGTCGAGGTCGAGTGTGGACTGGTCGGCCCGGACCTTCATGCGCAGCGACCGTTGGAGCTTCGTCAGGTCGCGCTGGAGCGGCACCGTCGGCGCCTCGGCAGGCACGGCGCCCAAGCGTTCTCCCACCGCCAAGCGCTCGCGGATCAGGTCGAGCGGCGCCTGCTCGCCGAAGCACATGACGGTGAGCGATGCCTCCTCCAGCTCCACGAGGCTGGGCAGGGGACGCTGGCGCAGCGCCGCAAGGCTCTCCGCTAGCCGTACCGCCTCGATGACGTGGGCACTGGAGCAGTCGAGGTCCTCGTCGCGCAGCAGCCGGGCCACCTTGGTGAGCCAGCGGATGGAGACGTCGGACGGGGCCGTGTCGCCGTCGTCCGGTCGTAGCGTCCACAGATGGTCGTACCAGCCGGGGGACGGGACGCCGGCGCCGTAGCCGCTGGACTGCGCCAGGCGGCCGTAGGTCCAGGGCACCCAGGTGGCCTCCACCTTGGCTTTCGGCAGACCCTTGAGCAGCGCGTCGTCGTCCTTGATCGTGATCTTGCCGAGTCGCTGCGTCAATGCCGGCGCGTGCCAGGCGCCGCAGACCACCGCGATGCGTTCGAAGCCCTCCTTCTGTGCGCTCCGTATCGTGCGCCGCATGTAGGCCTCTCGGCGCGACTCGCGCTGCGTCTCGCTCTCGCCCAGGGGCTTCGGGAACTCCTGGCGCAGCGCCGCCATGGCCTCCTCGATGGCAGCGAAGAGACTGGCGCCGTCGAGCCGGTGTTCCACCATGTGCTCCCACCAGGACTCGCCGTCGGCGTAGCCCGCGGCGCGGCCGAGCCATCCTAGCGGGTCCAGGTGGGAAGGGACGTCACCGTCGCTGTCGGCATCGGCATCGGCATCGCCGTCGACGGCGACCTCGTCGTCGTCCGGATCAGTCTCGGGCAGCTCCGGATCGACGAGCTGGTGGGCCTGGGGAAGGTCCATGAAGCGCACAGGCAGGTCGCGCTCGACGGCGAAGCGGATCGCCTGCCATTCCGGCGAGAACTCGGCGAACGGATAGAAGGCGCAGCGGCTGGGCGCGTCGGGCCGGTAGACGAGCAGCGCCACCGGCGGCTGCATGTCAGCCGACACGGCCAGAGGCAGCAGCCCGTCCGCCTCCGGCGGGCCCTCGACCAGGACGCAGTCCGGCTCCAGTGCACGCAGCGCTCGCAGCAGACTGCGTGCCGAGCCCGGACCGTGGTGCCGGATGCCGAAGACGGCCGGATCTGCCACGTGTCAGCCGACCTCGCGGAAGGCGCGATAGAGATCCTTCCAGTCCTTGCGTTCCTTGACCACCGTCTCGAGGTATTCGTCGAGGACGACGCGGTCCTGCACCGGGTCCTTGACGATGGCTCCCACCAGGCCTCCCGCCAGGTCCAGCGCCTTCACCTGGCCGTCGCCGAAATGGCCCGCCAGCGCCAGTCCGCTGTTCATCACCGAGATCGCCTCAGCGGTGCTGAGGGTGCTGGTGGGCGTCTTGACCTTGGTCTTGCCGTCCTCTGTCTTGCCCTCCCGCAGCTCTCGAAAAATGGTCACCACGCGGCGGATCTCCGCCTGGGCAGGCGGCTCCGCCGGCAGCTCGAGGGCGCGTCCGATCTCACGCACCCGCTTCTCCACGATGGTCACCTCTTGATCGAGAGTCGACGGTAGCGGCAGGACGACGGTGTTGAAACGTCGCTTCAGGGCGCTCGATAGCTCGTTGACCCCCTTGTCGCGGTTGTTGGCGGTGGCGATGACGTTGAAGCCCCGGCTCGCCTGCTGCTCGGTACCCAGCTCGGGGATCGGCAGCGTCTTCTCGGAGAGGATGGTGATCAGCGTGTCCTGGACGTCGGCGGGAATGCGCGTCAGCTCCTCGATGCGCGCCAGCTGACCGGAGTCCATCGCGGTCATCAACGGACTCGGTACCAGGGCGTCGCGAGACGGGCCGTGAGCCAGCAGCTGGGCGTAGTTCCAGCCGTAGCGGATCTGCTCCTCGCTGGTGCCGGCGGTGCCCTGGATGAGCAGGGTCGAACAGCCGCTGATGGCCGCCGCCAGGTGCTCCGCCAGCCACGACTTGGCGGTGCCCGGCACGCCATAGAGCAGCAGGGCGCGGTCGGTGGCCAGGGTGGAGATGGCGATCTCCACCAGCCGGCGGTTGCCGATGTACTTCGGCGTGATCTCGAAGCCGCTGTCCAATGTGCCGCCGAGCACGTACTGCGACACCGCCCAGGGTGACAGGTGCCAGTTCTTCGGCCGCGGATGGTCGTCGTGCTTCTGTAGATGTTCCAGCTCCTCGGCGAAGAGGTCCTCGGCGTGGAGCCTCAGCAGGTCTTGGGATGTGTCTTCGCTCACGTTCGGAATACCTCTCGCATTTGGTGACGCAAGACCAGCACGATCTGGAACTTGTCGACTTCTTCCTGGATCCTGTGCGTTGTCGCCAGGTCTTCGGGCCAGAGCTTCCTGGCCTCTTCGATGACGTCGGGATGGAGCCGAATCCCGATCGACGGCAGCAGTTGGGACAACCGCCAGGCGTCGCCGGTCTCGGGGCTCAACGTGTGCTGCCGCGCCTTGACGTGGACGGCGCGGGACAGCTCCGCGCTCCAGTAGCAGGATGCGCCGGAGACGTGGCTGGCTACCAGTGTGGACAGCTCGGCCAGGCTCTCGGCCTTGGCCACGCGACCCACCGCCAGGGCGTCGTATTCGTCCTGCGGCAACAGCGGTGCCACGACTCGCTCCTCCCGGGCACGGCTGTCGTCGTCCCGGAACGCCTGCACCAGCGCCCTCGCCAGGTCCACGTTCTCCTGAAGCTGGGCGGCGCGGGCGAGACCCGAGGACAAGGCCTGCTTCCAGGGGCTACGGTCGACCTGGCGCGCCAGCTCCTCGCACGAAAGGCCGAGGTCGTCGGTCCAGAACGACACCGGCGTCGCGGCCGCCAACTCTCGGATACGCCACGCTGCGGGGCCGAGGTCTCGAGCGGCACCCTCGGTGAGCCCATCGGCCTGTGCCGCCGCGTCCCACTCGTCCGGCTCCTGCACCACGAGGCTTTTGCGCAGCATCTTCCGCTCCAGCCGGAAGATCGCTTCCGCCCTGGCTATCATGCGCCGGGCACGGCGCGAGGCCGGCAGCCTGCCCAAGAGCTCCGCCGCCACTCCCCGCACGCGCTTGCTGCGATCGCCGAGAGCCTCCTCGAGGAACGGTTCGTCGGACATTCCGAGCCCTTCGTCGAGCGTTCCCAGCAGCCGTTCTCGGGTAGCCGCATTCTCGGACGTCCATACCTCTTTCAGCAGCTCCAGCGCCGACGCCGGGTCGACCCGGCGGAGATCCCGCAGAAAGGTCTCGCGCTCGGCGAGCGTCCCCTCGTCCCAGGCCTCCTGATCGAGCTGCGCGGCGTCGGGCTCGGTGAGGTTGTCGCCGGCCGAAGCTTTCTCGAGGTAGCTCCAGGGGGGATTGAGCTCTGCCAGCCATCTCCCTCGGCGCCCCACGACCTTCACCAGCTGGGGTCGAATCTCCTTCGACCTCTTGCCGGCGTCGAGAAGATCCGGTAGCGCGGAAGGTGGCGCGATCACGCCGGCTGTTGCCGCGAGCTCGAGCCATTCCGCGAGGAGTGCGGGTTGCTCCGCCAGGATGCGTCGCAAGATCTGCGCAACATCATCGGAGCACCGCGGACGCTCGTCGGCCGGAGCCGGTTCGAGCAGCCCATCCGGTGCGACCGCGCCTGAGGTCTCGCCCGCATCCTCGTAGGGTCCGAGCACCGCCGCCGCCCACAGCACCCGCTCCTCGGTCGAAGCCTGCCGTGACCAGACGGTTTCTAGCACCGGTGCCGCGGCTCCAGGCACCGGCGCCGGATCCACCGGCCCGCGCTCGGTGCCGAGCATGACCGAACGGGCAAGGGAAGCGAGTGGCGTCATTCCATTTCCTCGTGGGGCAGCGATCGAAACCCCTCGTCGCTCCACGTCGACAACGGCAGAAATCCCTCGTCGCGCCACTCGCCGAAGACATCGACCGCGCCACCGCCCGACATCGCCAGCAGCTCCCAGCTACGTTTGAACTTCGGATGCAACCCGAGACAACGCCCACGCCCGTCGACCACGCGCCACCTATCTTCTCCCGGCACCAGACGGACCTCGCACAGACCCATGGGCTGGCGTCCGATCCAGGGATTCGCCGCCAGCCGCTCGGCAGCCTGGTCGAGAGCCGTGTCGATGGATCGGGTTCCGACCAGCCCGTCGACAGGCCTGGCATCTCCGTGACGTTCTTTCACCAGGGCTCGGAGTGGCGATCTCGAAGGATAGAACGCGAGATCCAGATCCTGCACGGTGCCCGCTGTCCAGGTCAGCTCGAAAGGCTGGCGGCCATAGGCGAATTCGAGCACCAGCGCGTCCCGCCCCGTTTGGGTGCCTCGCAGCCAGAGACGCAGCTCGCGCAGGCGGTCCCGCACCGTCAGCGAGGAGCCGAGGACCGCCATGGGCTCGCGCAGGCCCTCCCCCGGCGATTCGGACTCGGAGTTCGAGCCGGCGAGAACCGCCTCTTTCTCCACGGCCCAACCCAGGGCCGTCCGCACATCCGCCTGTTCTTCCGGCGTCAGCTCGTCGAAACGGCGAAAAGCACGTAGCAGCAGGTACGCCTGCCCCGCCATCGCCATCACCCGGCGCTGCCAACCGTCGGGAGCCGATCGCACGACCTTCTGCAGGGCGCGTACCCAATTCGCCAGTCCGGGCGCCTTGGCGTCGACCAGCCGCGCTGCTGGTTCCGACCAGAAGTCGGCGTCACGGCCGGGTAGTGCGGCGAGCCCTTGGCGCACCAGATCCCGAAGCCAGAGCTCGAAGTCGTCGAGCCCGGCGGCCATCTCCACCCAGCGCTTCTTCACACGACGGGCTTGGGCCTTCGGGTCGACCGGCTTCTCTGCCTGGGCTCTGGCTCGCTCGACCTTCTTCTTCGCCGTGTCTTGCCGCGCCTCGAGCCAGTCGGTGACGCGGGCGGGCGCCTCGGCCTCTCGGAAAGCGGCCGGCTGGTCTGCCAGCAAGAGCATCAGCGCCAGCCCGTGCTTGCACGGGAACTTTCGGCTCGGGCAAGAGCACTTGAACGCTGGGCCATTGCGATCTACCTGTACCAGGTACGGCTTCTTGCCACTACCCTGGCATTCACCCCACACCGCCGACGGATCGTGAGCCAGCAGGGACCACTTGCCGACGCTCAGCAGCTTCTGCGCCGCTTTCACCGAGGCCGCATCTGGGGCCAAGGCCAAGACCTGATCGCGCGAATAAGACAGCGTCATCGACGATAACGATAATCGATTGCCTATTCGGTTCCCACCTTCGCAACCTCCAAGCTCGTCCCGCGGGGAAGATCCGCGGGATGATTCCTGAAACGACTCAGGTTACAGCGCGTTCATGGCACTTCGGTACTCCAAGCACTTGTCGAGCCGGACTCGAAGCCGTCCGCGAAGATGGCGCTGGTGACGGTGGTGGTGAACAACGTCCCGTCGTCAGTCTGGGTGTCGAAGTCGGCGCCGTCCAAGGTCGCGGTCTGCGTCTGGTCGGATCCCGACCCGTTGGCGATGACCCGGTATTCCACGAAGCCGCGTCCGCGCGTCGGATCGAGCAGGTCGAGGGCAGCGAATGCGCCGGCGACGAGATTGTGGGCACCGCTCATGGCGGGGCATACCGCCATCGTGTCGGCGCTATCGGAAGCATTGGTGCCGTTGCCCGCACCCGCCACTTGGGCGATGTGATCGGTCCCGTTGAGCAGCACGCACTCGTGGAGGTTGAGGTAGCGCTGGCTGGCGAAGTCCAGGGTCTGGAGATGACTCTCTCCCGGAAGCAAGCTGTGGCCTCCGGCGGTCGGCAGACACGAGATCGCGGGATCCATCTGATTCGACGCCGAGGTGGACGTGAAGCCTGAGCCGAAAAGGAAGATGCGATCCACGAAGAAGAAGTCGTACTGACATTCGTGGATGTTGAGGTAGTGATTTCCTTGCAGGTCGAGGGTCGTGACCGCTCCGCCCACCAAGTTGCGCCCGTGGGCGACCGGCTCACACGTCGCCACCGTATCGATCGTGTTCGAGACGTTGGTACCGGTCATTCCCTGGTCCAAGGTGAGGAAGAGTCGATCGGAGAAGCCGTCGTAGTAATGGCATTCGTGGATGTTGAGGTAGCGCTGTTGACCGATCGAGAGAGCGCCCATCGTGGCGTCGGGCGCCACCTCGCGTAGGCCCGCCGCCGGCGCGATGCTCAGCGTGTCGCCGGACCAGACCATCGCCTCGTCGATGGGACCACCCTGCCCCGAATCCGTGTTGCAGATGACCTCGCCGGCAGTCGGTTCGATGCACACCCGGGTCGTCCCTGGAACCCTCTCGAAGCCGGGCGGTAGGGTCGTGGTGATCTGGGCGCCTGTACCGTTGGCATTGCCGGTGTTGTCGAAGTAGATACGGGTGAGGAAGTTCTCCCCGATCAGAGGCGTCACGTCGTCGACCAAGGAGATGTCTTGGGAGAACTGGATGTCCACGGAGGGCATCGGTGCCGGGGTGGTGTCGATCACCGTCACCGTCCCCATGTCGTTCAAGGTTGCGAATTCGGTCGCGCTGAGTGCGGCATCGAGATCGAAGTCACCGGCCCCAGAGGACGCCACCTCGACTTCGACGAAACCTCGGCCACGGCTGGTATCGAGGGTGTCGAGGGCGAGAGAGTCGGAGTCGTTCAGGGTGTAGGCGCCGAAAGTCGCCGGGCAAGACGGCGCGGCATCGGGTGTGGTGGAGGTATTGCTGCCGACGCTGTTGAGGGAGATGAGGTCGCCACCGCTGATGTACCGGCACTCCCAGAGATTGAGATAGCGGTTGCCGAGAAGGTCGAAGTTGACGACGGTCGAATCCGGATGCAGGATGTGGGCGCCTGCGGTGCCGGCGCAGTTGAAGGCGGCGTCCACGGTGTTGGATGTGCGGGTCGCCGTACCGTCGGTGTCTCGGTAGATGTGGTCGGTGAAGAAGTTGTAGTGGCACTCGTGATAGTTGAGGTAGCGCTGCGCCAACAGCCCGGCGGATCTCAGCTCCTGGCCGGCGTTGCCGTAGGCACCGACGGTCCCGGCGCAGGCTGCCGCCGCGTCGAGAGCGTTGGCCACGTTGGTGCCCGCGATGTCTGGATCTGCAGTGGTGTAGAAGCGTTCCGCACCGTTGAAGTAGTGACAGTCATGAAGGTTGAGGAAGGCCAGCTTGCCGATCTCGAGCAGCCCTGACGTCTCGCCGGTCGACCTGCTGTAGAGGCCAGCGGTCGGTGAGATGGTGAGATCCTGGCCCGACCATACGCTCGTCTCGTCGATGGCACCGCCCTGGCCTGCGTCTTCGCTACAGACGATCTCCCCGTCGACCGGCTCGAGGCACAAGCGAGTCGAGGATCCGGTGCGGGCGAATCCGGCGGGTAGGGTTATCGACAGCGAGGAGCTGGTCCCGGGCTCATCCCCCGTGTTGTCGAAGTAGATGCGGAGCAGGAAAGGCTCCATCTGGTCGACCGTGGCCGCGTCCAGGAACGTGGTGCCTCCGTCGGTGGAGAACATGAGGTCGACGCTGCCCACCGGCAGAGCGTCGGCGACGTGGGGAAGGGTGAGTAGGGCAAAGATCAGGGCGAAGATCGAGATCGTAGGGAATGTCGAGCGTGTCAAGACAGTCTCTCCTCGGTTGAGCGAGTCGCTGATGGGAGAAGGGTTCAGACCTGCGACGTCTGTCTTTGGATTGCCACGTTTCGCGGCCTGACCCGATTCGATGGTGTGCCTGAATCCGGAATCCGGTGCCTGGCACCGTGCACTGCGACGACTGTGGTTGTCGTTGATTGCTGGAGAAAGTTCCGAGCTGATGCCGCAATCTAGGGACGACGGATTACATGCTGAATTACGAGAGACAGTGTGCACCTCGACGCCTGGACGACGTTCCCTCGAGCGAAGCAATTCACCCCTGCTTGCCATCAAATGGCGTCTCCGTTCGTCTCCTGAGTAGGCGGCTCGGTTCGGGCCGTCGACACCCGACTCTTCAACCCCTGATCCAGGAGATCCCGAACATGAAGCGCCTCGCTCCCGCCTTCCTCGTTGTCACCCTTCTGTTGCCCGCCGCCTTGGCCGGCGCCTCGACCGCGCCCGCCTCGCCCGAGCTGGTGGCGGTCAAGTTCCACGCCGATTGGTGCGGCAGCTGCAAGCGCATGGGCCCCGTCTTCGAAGATCTACGCAACAAGTACGACGGCCAGCCGGTGCTCTTCGTCGAGCTCGACCTGACCAACGGCACCACCCGCGCCCAAGCCGAGTACCTGGCCGCCGCGCTCGGTTTCGGTGAGGTCTATGCCGCCAACCAGGGCACCGGCTTCATCCTGCTGCTCGACGGCGAATCGCGTCAGGAGGTCGCCAAGCTGACCGCGGACCAGGACATCAAGGCCATGGGCAAGCAGATCGTCGCGCAACTCGAAAGCCGCTGATCCGTCGCCACCGTACCGGTGGACATGAACGACCTCGACCTCTTGCAAGCGGGCTACCGTTTCGCTCTGTCGCTCACCGGGAACCCCGCCGAGGCGGACGACCTGGCGCAGCAGGGCTGGCTACGCCTGCACAAGTGTTACGGCGCGCGCAAGGGTCGAGGCGCTCTCTTCACCACGATCCGACGGCTGTTCATCG
Source organism: Thermoanaerobaculia bacterium (assembly GCA_028066595.1). Classification (GTDB taxonomy): domain Bacteria; phylum Acidobacteriota; class Thermoanaerobaculia; order Multivoradales; family J023; genus JAUIJL01. The sequence continues at coordinate 28,017 of JALCBJ010000054.1, read as the reverse complement.
ATCGCTACCGGCGGGATCGCCGGGTCGAGCTGGTGGCGATCGAGGACCTCGACCTCGAGCCCGAAGACATCGCCATGCCGCGCACCGAACGGATCGACCTGGAGCGCCTGTTGGTGAGCCTGCGCGAGAAGGAGCGCGAGGTGCTCTTCCTGCACGCGGTCGAGGGCTATACCGCCGCCGAGATCGCCACACTCACCGAGCAGAGCCGGGGCACCGTCCTGAGCCTGATCCAACGTGCCCGCCGCAAGCTCGCGGCTGGCGCCACGTCGACCACGGTCGCGGAGCCCGCCGGATGAGCACCGTCGACCGACAGGTCCGCGCCTACTACGGCGCCCAAGCGCTGTCACCGGATCGCGCCCGCGAAATCCTGCGACTCGCCGAGACCCGGAGATCTCACCGCCGCTGGCGCTTGGCGCTGGCGGTCGCGGCGACCCTGGTGGTGGCGATCGGCACCGTGCTGCTGCGCGGCGCGCTCGCCGAGCGCGCGCTGGGCGACCGCGTTGCGGCGGAAGTCGCGATGAACCACACGAAGGATCTCGATGTCGAGATTGCCGCGGCCAGTTACCCGGAGCTCGGTGCGGCGCTCGACAAGTTGACCTTCCCGCTCACGGAACCGAGCAAGCTTGCCAATCACGACTTGCTCGGTGGCCGCTATTGCTCGATCCAGGCCCAGCTCGCGGCTCAGCTGAAAGTCCGCGCCGACGACGGGCGCACCGCGACGCTATACGTCACCGAGCTGACCCCGGGGCTCGTTTCCTTGTCCGGAGCGCGGCGCGAGGTGGACGGCATTGCGATCGAGATGTGGAGCGAGAACGGCTTGTTGTTCGCGCTCGCCGAGACCAGGAGTCAGCGTCCCAGCAGCTGAAAGAAACGATGCTCGATGCCCTGCGGTTTCCCGTCGAGTTGCCACAGCGCGAGAAGTGCAGCTGCGTAGGTGGCGGCGCCCACCGTGACACCGAGCGCCAGCCGAGCGAGAGGACCCACCGCTTGGAGCTCGGACGTGGCCAGTACCGCGACCGTCATCGCCACCGTGGCCAGGAAGGGTCGCCGCAGCTGGCCTAGGATCTCGCGGAGGGTGATGCCTACGGCCCGCCGCAGCATCCATGCGTTCAGACAGGTATAGATCACTCCCGCCGCAACCAGGCTCCAGATTGCACCTTGGAGGCCGAAGAGGTAGGTGCCGGCTACGAAAGTGGGCACGTGAACGAGCGCGTAGACGAGGCTGACCCAGAAAAGTGTTCGCGTGAGACCGAGGGCCAGCATGCAGGGCAGCGCCATCGAGAGCGTGGCACGGGCTCCGAGATACGGCACGAGGATCATGATCAGCGGCACGATGGCGAGCCACTGATCGCCCAGAGCCAGAGGGACGAAGTCGCGAGCCACCAGGGCGAAGCCGACGCCCGCGGGCAGGCTGAGGCTGCCGAGGACGTTGATGGACTCGCGAACCACGCGGCGCAAGCGCTCCGGTTCGGTCGCCAGCTCCGAGAACGATGGGAAGAGCAGGCGCTGTAGCGGGCTGACGAGCTCGCGAGTGGGCAAGACGCCGACCCGCTGGGTCATGAAGTAGCGCCCCGCGTCGGCGACGCCGAGGAACTTGCCCACGATGAGCTTGTCGGGCTCCATGGAAAGCGTGGTGACGGCGGTGGTCAGCGACAGCCATCCGCTGAACCCGAAGATGTCGCGAAAGCGGGCCAGACTCGGCCGAGGACGATAGGGGCGGAGGACGTAGCTGAGGACGAGGGTCAGGGCCGAGGCAGCCAGCGTGCCGACTACCAGCGCCCAGTAGCTGCGGGTGAGTATGGCGATCGTCAACGTCACGGCCACTGAGCCGACTTTCGACGTCAAGCTGAGGACGGCGGGTCGCGAGAAGATGAGATCGCGCTCGAAGGCGACGAAACGCGGGTTGATCAGGCCGGTGAGGATCGGGCTGAGAGCGAGAGCCAGCAGCACCTCGCCGATGCGAGGGTCTTTCAGCAGCGGCGATAGCGCCACCATGATCGATGCCGATACCAGGCCGCGTAGCGCAGACAGGGTCCAGGCGCTGTCGAAGAGTGCACGGTCGTCGTCGCGGCGCTGGATCAGCGCTTTGTTGACGTCAAAGGCCGCCAGTCCCTCGACGATGGCCACCATCGACGCAGCGATCGCGACGAGGCCGAAATCGTCGGGCGAGAGCAAACGTGCCAGCAAGACGATGGCACCGAAATCGAGCAGACGTTCGATCCAGCGACTGAGGTAGAGCCAGGTGGCACCGCGCGCTGCCCGGCGCGTCGACTCCGTCACGATGGGCCTCGCAGCAACTCGTCCACCGTCCGCTCGGCGACACGTTCGTTTTCATATCGTTCGTAGTGAGACCGAAAGTTCGCTACGGTTTCGCGGAACCGCGGCTCCGTGAGAAGACGATCGACGTGTTGACGCAATTCGTTGGGGCCCTCGCGCAAGGGATCTCCCGGCACGCCCAGACCGTGATGCACCACGCGGGCCATGTTGCCCGCCATGTCGGTCTCGAATCCGCAATAGACGAGCATCGGCACGCCGTGGAGTACGCACTCGTCGATCGTGTTGATTCCACCGTGGACGATGGCTACGTCGGCTCGCTTCAGGACGTCGAGCTGGGGCAGCCAGCGAAAGGCGTGGACATTCCTCGGTAGCGTGCCCAGTTCGTCCAGGTTCTTCCCGCCGAGACTGAGCACCACTTCCCAGGGCTGGTCGCCAGCGGCCCGCGCCAGCTGTGAGATGGCTCCGGACCCGACGGTGAAGGCGGAGCCGAAGGTGGCGTAGACGAGAGCGCGATTCTCGTTTTGGGTGCGCCGGAACGCCTCGTCGAGGCGGGCGTCGTCGTCGGCCGCTAGCGCGTCTCCGCGGTGGTGCAGACTCATCGGGCCCAGGTAGTGGACGTGATCGGCCGGTTCGTGGTGGAAATCGAATTCCCGGGCGTGCAAGCTGAACGCCGGCAGTCTTCGGTAGGTCCAGGGGATCAGCCACTGTCCGGCGTCGGCTTCGGTGCGCAGGTCGAATCCGTAGCGGTTCGCCAGTGCGCGCAGCCGAGAGATGCGATCGCATCCCACGTGACGCAGCCAAAGCCTGCCGGAGCGCAGCCGTTTGCGCCAGCGCAGTGCTGTCCAGTGAAGCCCCATGGCGAGCCGCGACCCGGTCCAGCCGACGCCTGGCCGCGCCGGAACGTGCGGCGGCGGTACGCCCGGCCGTCGCCAGATCGAGCAGAACGTATTGAGCACCGCGGTGCGCCGACCGGTCCCGACGCTGACGATCACGTGCTCGTGCATCTCGCCATCGACGAGCACGAGCTCGGGATCGATCCGACGCAGGATCTCGGCAAATCCATCCGTGCCCAACGCCGTCAGTGCGGACTCGCGCCGAACCTGCCGAAGCCGAAAGCGCTGCAGCAAACCCCGATCGGCGTCGTGTTCGAGAAACTGTGTGGAGTGGTCTGGCGGAAGGGCCTCGAAATCGAGCCCTTGTCGCACCGCGAGGTTCCGCCGCGTTGGATGACCGACGAAGGTAACGTGATGTCCGTCCGCGGCAAGGCGTCGCGCCAGTTCCAGAACCGGGTAGACGACGCTGATCATGCCGTCGCTAACGCAGAGGATCGCGGCCACGGCCTCAGTCCTCGGGATAGCCGAGCTGTCGTATCAGGCCACCCCAACGTGCATCGAACTCGCGCCGTACCCGGGGCGTGAAATGGCGACGCCACTGCCCTGCAGCCGGATTGCGCACATGAGCGTCGCCCCGGCGCCGACGGTACGAGAAGCTCGCCAGCGAGTGGCGTCGTGCGAAGAAACGACCGAGAGCCGACGAGATCGGCCCGAGCCCGTAGTGCCCGAAGATCTGCCGGAAACTCTCCACCTCGCGGCCGAGGATGTCTTCGTAGCGCAGAACGAGCACCTCGGGATGATCGTCGCCCCATAGTGACGACCACTGCGCCATCGATTCGAAATGAAGCGCGCGGAACTCCATCTCTGCCAGCAGACCTTCCTCTTCAGGCAAGGCCCTGAGGTAGTCGGAGAACGTGCCGCCTGCCGCGCGGAGTCCCTCGGGCACCACCCCGTGGGCGAAGTACCAATCGTCCTCGGTGGGTTCGGCGATCCGGGTCCATGGTTCGGTCCCACGTCGGTGGTAGAAGTAGCCGGACACCACCAGATCGCGAGGGTCGCGTACGAAACGGGAAACGCGGCAGCGTTCGACCTCGGCAGGGTCGAGCGCGCGATTGTTGACCGAGGCGACCCTCAGGTCTCGATAGCCCGCGAGAAAGTCTTCGAGATGGCTGTTGAAGTGGTCGTAGCCGCCGCTCCACGGTTGACACCGATTGAAGACCGCGTCCATCACTCGTCGGAAATAGACCGTCAAACACTTGTGGTACGAACAATGGATCCAGTGAACCGCAGTGCTTCCCATGGATGAGAGGATCGTATACCCGCACCTGGCGCATCTTGCGAAACCAGCTAGCCAATATCTGCGAACAGAGTTCGGAACCCTGGGCGTCCCGACGCCATAACCCATTCTTCGATTCTGGCTCTGAGGTCCCCCCGCATGACACAACGCACCGTAGTGGTCGGAGCCGGCCCCGCTGGGTTGACCGCGGCCCTCGAGCTGGGCAAGCTCGGCCATCCTGGTGTGGTCTTCGAGGCCGACGACTTGGTCGGCGGTATCTCCCGCAGCGTCGAGTTCCGCGGCTGCCGGCTCGACATCGGCGGCCATCGTTTCTTCACCAAGGTGCAGGAAGTGGAGGATCTCTGGCGTGAGATCCTCGGTGAGGACCTCCTCACCCGGGAACGAATGTCGCGTATCTTCTACCGCGACACGTTCTTCGACTATCCGCTCAAGCCCCTCAACGCTCTGCGCGGACTCGGAGTGGTGGAAGCGGTCCGTGTCGTGACCAGCTACATCCACGCCCAGCTGTTCCCGATCGAGGACGAGCGCACCTTCGATGCCTGGGTGAGCAACCGTTTCGGTCGACGTTTGTTCGAGATCTTCTTCGAAACCTACACCGAGAAGGTGTGGGGCATGCCCTGCTCCGAGATCAGCGCCGCCTGGGCGGCCCAGCGCATCAAGAACCTGGACCTGCTGACGGCGGTGAAGAACGCCTTCCTGGGTGGTGGGCGTGGCTCCGCCGATGGCGAAGTGGTGACGAGCCTGATCGAGCGCTTCCTCTATCCGCGCCTCGGGCCGGGAATGATGTGGGAGCGCTGCTCGGAGATGGCGGCAGAGCGAGGTGTGGAGACTCGGCTGAGCTCACGGGTGGTGGCTGTTCACCACCAGGACGGACGCGTCAGTGCAGTAGACGTGGAAAACGCAGAAGGCACCTACACCGCGCCTTGTGACCACTTGATTTCGTCGATGCCCATCACGGCCTTGGTGCGGGCCCTATCTCCGGCGGCGCCTGCCGAGATCCTGGCGGCGGCCGAAGGGTTGCGCTATCGCGACTTTCTTATCGTCGGTCTGATCGTCGATCGCGACCATCTCTTCCCGGACAACTGGATCTACGTTCATTCGCCCGAGGTACGTGTCGGCCGCGTGCAGAGCTTCAAGAACTGGAGCCCGGAGATGGTGGCCGACCCATCGAAGTCGTTCGTCGGCCTCGAGTACTTCGTCAACGAGGGTGACGACCTGTGGAGTATGGCGGACGACGAGCTGGTGGCACTCGGGTCTGAGGAAGGTGAGCGGATACGGCTCTTCGATGCCAACGAGGTGGAGGCGGGCACGGTAGTCCGCATGCCCAAGGCTTATCCGGTCTATGACGACGACTACGAACGCCATTTGGAGACGATCCGCGATTGGCTCGATGGCCTCGAGAATCTGCAGACCATCGGTCGCAACGGTCAGCACCGCTACAACAACCAGGACCATTCCATGGTGGCCGGTCTTTGGGCTGCTCGCAACGTGGCCGGCGCCGACCTCGACCTGTGGTCCATCAACGTGGAGCAGGAGTACCACGAGGAAAGTTCGGAAGCGACCTCCAAGGAAGTAGCGTCCAGTGTGTCGGGCGATCGTCTGACACCGGTCCGCGCCGAGCAGGCTGCACTCCACGAAGTGCTGGAGGAAGCCTTCGCTCGCTACGACGAAGTCGCCCTGGGCGGCGCCACCGGCTTGACCGCCGCGTTGGGGTTGGCCGTGGCCACGCTGGTCCTTTTACTAGGCAGTGGACACGAGATCGTGCCCATGATGTCGCTTCTCGGTCAGTACCTCTTCGGCTACGAGGTCTCGTGGGGTGGCATGGCTGTGGGCATCGTAGAGGCGGGGCTGGTGGGCTACGCTTTGGGCTGGGTCATCGCTCGCCTCATCAACCGTTTGACGTTTGTCTTCGAAAGAGACCTGGAACGCCGGCTGGCACAGCTGACGACCCTAGAACCCTGAGCTCCCGACCTGCGCCGATATGAACCCCGAACCCGTCACTCGAGAAGAGCTTCTGCTCGTCGCGCGCACGGTCGCGCGGCTTCGTGCCGTCATCGTCGCACTCGTCACCGGCATGGTGTGCGGCTTCGGACTGTTCGCCGCCACGCTGTGGCTGGTGATCAAGGGAGGGAAGGTGGTGGGACCCACTCTCGGCCTCCTGCGGGTTTACTACCCGGGCTACTCGGTGACCTGGGGCGGCTCGTTCGTCGGACTCTTCTACGGTGCCTTGACCGGTGCCGCTCTCGGTTTCTGCGTCGCCTCGCTCTACAACGCCTTGGCCCGCTGGCGCGGCGGCCGGCTCTGAGCTGAAAACGCGATGGCGAAACCGGTGACGGTCAGCGTGGTCGTACCGGTGGGCGGCACCGCGCCCGCTTGGCCGCGCTGCGCCGAGTCTCTGGAGCGTTTGGATCCGCGACCCCACGAGTTGATCGTGGTCTTCGACGGGGTCGACGACGCGGCCTCTGATGGACGTGCGGTTAAAGGGAGCGCGTCGCGACGGTCCGGAGGCTCCGAAGCGGCCCCGCGCCGCTCCGCGAGCGCCCCCGCCGGCGCCTTGGTTCTCGAGCTCGACGAGCGGGGCGGACCAGCGCGAGCCCGCAATCGGGGCGTCGACCGGGCGACTGGCGACGTTCTCTTCTTCCTCGATTCCGACGTCGAGGCGCCCTCGGACGCCATCTCCAGGGTCCAGGAGATCTTCGACGGCCCCGATGCGCCGGACGCCATCCTCGGGTCGTATGACGACACACCGAGCGATCCCCACTTCGTCTCCCAGTACCGCAATCTCCTGCACCACTACGTCCACCAGACGAGCCACGAGACGGCCTCGACGTTCTGGTCGGGTTGTGGTGCCGTGCGTCGCGAAGCGTTCCTGGAGGTCGGCGGCTTCCACGAGGCCTACGCCGATCCGAGTATCGAGGACATCGAGCTGGGCGCGCGACTGATCCGAGCCGGACACCGGATCCGCCTGATCAAGACTCTCCAGGTCAAGCACCTCAAGCGTTGGACCTTCCTGGGAATGCTCCGTACGGACCTCTTCAACAGGGCGATTCCATGGACCGAGCAGATGCTCTTGTCGGGCGGATTGGTGAACGATCTCAACGTCAAGACCCGTGATCGAATCAGCGTCGTCCTGGCTTTCTTGCTGACGGCTGCGCTGCCGTTCGCGATCTTCAGTCGGCCCGCACGTTGCCTCACGGCCCTCCTCGCCGCGAGCATCGCCGCTGTCAATGCCGGACTGTTCCGGTTCTTTCGGCGCGTCCGCGGCTACGCCTTCGCGGCCGGAACCCTACCGCTCTATTGGATCTACCTGTTGATCTGTGGACTGGGATTCGGCATCGGAACTCTTCGCTCGGTCTGCAAACGAGGATTTCGTCTGACCAAGGCCCGGTGAGCCGCGGGACTCTGATGTGTTGATGTCATGAGCCTTAGGAGCGGAGGCGAGTTGACGCCACCAAGGCTCCCGCGAAGCTCTGTCCGTTCTCCGGCGCGACCTCGAGACACTCGAAGAGCCAGTCCTCCTCGTCGCCGGCGTCGGAGCGCAGCAGACGCGGGTCCGTGCCTCTCGGCGCGACAGCGAAGCTGGAGAGCGACCGTCCGAGACCGGTTCCAACTGCCTTGAGGTAGGCCTCCTTCAGAGTCCACACCCGAAAGAAGTCGGCCACGTGCTGGTCCGAGCCCGAGTGCTCCAAGGCGTCTCGCTCTTCCGGAGCAAAGAAACGTCGCGCCAGACGCGTGGTCTCAGCCTTTGGGTTGAGACGCTCCACGTCGATCCCAACCTCCCGACCGAGGGTGACTGCCAGCAGTGCCAGGTCAGAGGAGTGGGAGAGGTTGAAGCGTAGGTCGGCGTCGTTCGACTCCCGTTCCAGGAACGGCTTGCCGCCGGACGCTGCGGCGAAGTGAAGCGCTTCCGGCGCCCGCTGGAGATAGCCCGCCAGCACCACCCGCAATCCGCCGTGCGCGACCGCGAAGCGCCGTCGGTGCCTCTCGAAGTGAAATCGCGCCGCGCGCGCCTGCTCCGCCGTCGAGAGCGTGCTGGCGAGGCGCCTTCGCATCGACGCCGGCCTGGCTAGAGGAATCCGCCAGATCTGGACGTCTCCGCGGACGAGAATCGGCGTCGCGATGTCCGCGTCGACGCGAGGCGGATCCTCGGGCAGCTGTGGCGATGCGCCCATCACCAGAGTCTACGCTTCGGTAAGCTGCGCGCGTGCCCCCTGTCGATTTCCTCTTCGGATTGCCGAATCCGGCACGACGTCGGTTGCTCGCCAGCGCGTTCCTCGTGCTGCTGGTGACCGCGGCCTTCCTTCGTTTCGACGGGCTCGGGGAGCCGTCGCTGTGGCTCGACGAGATCCTGCACGTGGAGCAGACGCGTCGAGCCATGGCGGAGATGGAGGGTGTGTCGTGGATGGAGTGGCCGTCGGCGTTGTCGATCGATCGGGAGAACGGGGCGCTCTACTACGCGGGGCAGGCGGTGGCGCTGTCGGTATTCGGGCAGGACGAGGCCCGAGTAGAGTTTGCGGCGCGTTGGATGCCGGCGTTGGCCGGTGTCTCGACGGTGGCGGTGCTGTTCTTCGTTGTGCTGCGGGCATCGCGTAGCAGTGCGGTGGCCCTCGTGGCAATGGCGCTGCTGGCGGTGGCGCCGCTACACGTGGACTACTCTCGGGAAGGTCGACCGTACTCTGTGGTCCTTCTCGCCACCACGCTGCTACTGCTGCTGGGGTTCCAGGATCGGAAGCGCTGGGTGGTGCCCGCGATCGGGCTAGTGGCGATGTCGACGGCATGTTTGGGTGCTGTGGCGGCTCCGGTGCTGGTGGCGTTCGTCCCGGTAGCTACAGCGTCGTACTGGTTGCGGAAGCGTGCCCTCTACCGCCGCTGGCACTGGCGACGAGATCTCCTACTGGCAATCGCTTGTGGTCTGGCGCTGGTCTTGATGGCGTTCCTCTTCCCCACGGTGCCAGGACTCAGCCAGGTGACCGGTGCCACAGTAGAGGCGCCCGACCACGGCGGCGATTTGAGCTTCGTCAGCCCGGTATCGGCACGTTCCCTCGGTCGTCTGCTCAGCAGTCTGACCACCTCGGGGCTCGACTCGTCCACAGCGGGCTGGCTGAGCTTCGCCCTGCTCGCCGTCGGTCTCTGGGGCGCGGTGCGCTGGACGCTCGAGGACACACCATCGGCGCTGTGGATCGTCGGACTCTGGCTACTACCCATCGCGGGCTGGTTGGTGCTGCTCTACCGTTTCGAGCATTGGTACAACGTGCGCTACACCTCCGCTGCACTGCCCGCGTTCCTGGCGCTCGTGGCCTACGGACTGGTGGACGGCGCGCGTGGCCTCAGCCTGGTGGTGGCGCGGGTGGCGCGGCGCTTGCCATCGTCGGCACTGCCAGCGGCATTCCTCGGGCCGGTGCTGCTGGCGATCCTGGTACCGAATTGGGCGGCTTCTCGCACCGAGCCTTGGCAGAAGCCCGACTGGCGCGGCGCGGCCCAGCTGATCGCGATCCTCAGCGATGGTGGAGAAACCGTGATCGGTCGCGACGATTGGGCGAGTACCTGTCTGCGCTTTTACTTGCAGCGTCACAGCTCACCATCGGGCGGGCTGGAGGTTCAGTCGGTGAACTTCGACCTGGCGGCGGCCGAAGAGTTGGCGCGTCGGCATCCCCGAGGCTGGGTGGCGGCGGCCGGGTACCGTGAGGGAGCGTGGTTCGAGCCACTGTTTCGAGGTCTAGATCCGGTGCTGCTGATCCCACGGGCCAATCTACGGCTATTCCGGCGTCCGAGTTTCGAGTCGATTCGCTGGGATTCCGTAACGCCTGACGAGGGCCGTATTCTCTCGGAGATCCTGACGGGTTTCGGCGAGACGCCGCACCGCCAGGACTTCGGACGCGCGGAGGCCTTGCTGGGCACCGGCTGGTCGGTCGCTGAAGCCGATCCTGCGGGTATGACCTTTCGTTGGGCAGCCTCGAGACGGGCGGAGATCGCCCTGGTGGCGCCTGTGAGCGATCAGCCCCGGGCGCTGAAGATCCGGGCCATGCCCTTTCCCGGCAGAGGCCGTCCGGCGCAGACGGTGCAGGTGTCCGTCGACGGCGAGCCGCTCGTCGCGGTGTCGTTGGAACCTGGCTGGAATGAGCTGACCTTGCCTTCATTCCCTAGCGGTGGGCCGGCTGACCACGTCGTGTTCGAGTTCGGCTGGACTCAGTCGCCCCGCGAAGTCGATCCCGCGTCGGGCGATGGCCGCAGCCTCGCGGTGGCCTTCGACTTCGTGGAAATCGTCCCGGCCGAATCGGTTCCGGCGGCCGCTGCGAAAGAAGGTCTGGATCGATAACATCTCCACTCGCTTGCGGAGAAACCTTGGACTTCAGCTGGACCAACGAACAGACGGAGCTTCGCCGCGGTGCGGTGGAGTTTGCGCAGCAGCTCCTGGTGAAAGGGGTGACGGAGCGCGATCGGGAAGAGGTGTTCTCCCGCGAGTTGTGGGTTGCGTGCGCGGACTTCGGCCTCCAGGGCGTTCTCGTGCCCGAGAGCTGGGAAGGCGGCGGCCACGAGCTGCTGACGGCGATGGCCATCTTCGAGGGCATCGGCTACGGCGCCTGCGACAACGGTCTGGTGTTCTCCGTCGCGGCCCACGCGGCATCGTGCGAGGGGCCGTTGGTGGAGTTCGGTAGCGACGCCCAGAGAACGGAGTGGTTGCCTGGGTTGGTGGACGGTACGCTCATCGGCGCCACCGGCATCACCGAGCCCGATTCGGGCTCCAACGCTCTGGGTCTCGGCATGACGGCTGAGCGCGACGGCGACGACTGGGTGCTCGACGGCTCCAAGACCTTCGTCACCAACGCGCCGGTGGCCGACGTTTTCGTGATCTACGCCCGCACAGGGCGGGGTTTCGGGGGCCTGACCTGCTTCTTGCTACCGAAGGATGTCGGTGGTCTGAGCCTCAGTCCGCCGATGAAGAAGATGGGTCTACGCACCAGCCCCATCGCCCAGATCTACCTCGACGGCTGCCGTGTTCCGGATTCCTCGAGGGTGGGCGACCCGGGCTCGGGCGCGATGATCTTCAGCCAAACCATGGATACGGAACGGCTGCTCGTGATGGCACCGGCGGTGGGCGCGATGGAGCGGCTCTTGGAGCGCTGCGTCACCCACGCCCGCCAACGCACTACCGGCGCCGGTCCCATCGGCAAGAATCAAGCGATATCCCATCGCATCGCCGATATGGAGCTGCGTCTCGAGTCGGCGCGTTGGCTTCTCTACCGCGCGGCATGGCAGCGGCAACAGCACGGCCAAGCGACTCGCGAGTCGGCGATGGCAAAACTAGCGGTGAGCGAGGCGTATGTCGACTGCTGCCGCAGCGCACTACAGATCTTCGGAGGATACGGCTACATGGTGGACTACGGAATCGAACGCGAGCTGCGCGACGCGCTCGCCACGACGCTCTACGTGGGCACCTCGGAAATCCAGCGAAACCTGATCGCCGGACTGCGGGGCGTGGGATGACAGGGGTTCGCACGCTGGTAGTCGTTGTCTTGGCGGCGTTCCTCGCGACGCCCTCCGCCGCACACAACGTCGGCGAGAGCTACCTCTATCTACAGATCCGGAGCGACGCGGTGAGCGGCCGCTTCGAGGTAGCGCTGAGCGATCTGAACCACACGCTCGGCTTCGAGGGCACTGCGGACGAGATCACGGCGGAGAACTTCGAAGCCCGTGTGGACTTCCTGAAGTCCTACTATCTGGACAACGTCTCGATCCTCCGTGGCGATCAGGAGCTGCGCCTTCAGTTCACCGAGCACCGGCTGATGAACGCCCACGGCGGCTTCGCCACGCTGTCTTTCGACCTGCCGCAGCTCGACGGCGACGTGCCCGACATCTTGACCTTCGACTATTCGGTGCTCCTCGACGAGGCGCACCAACACCGTGGCTTCCTGCTGGTGGAGTCGAACTGGGCCACCGGCACCTTTGCGAACGAGAACCAGATCTCCCTCGTCTTCGAGCGCGACGACCGGCGCAAGGACTTCGAGCTGAAGACCGACGGGCGCTGGCGTGGCTTCGTCGCCGTGGTGGGCCTCGGCATCGAGCACATCTGGGAGGGCATCGACCACATTCTCTTCCTGGTCGCGCTGTTGCTGCCTGCTGTTCTGCGCCGCGACGTGGAAAACGGCCGCCGGGAGTGGCGGCCGGTGGAACGATTCACGCCGGCCTTCGTGCACGTGGTGAAGATCGTCACCGCCTTCACCGTCGCCCACAGCGTCACTCTCAGCCTGGCGGCGCTCGGTGTGATCGAGCTGCCGGGTGCGCTCGTCGAAACGGTGATCGCCGCGTCCATCGCCATCGCGGCCGCCGACCTTCTCGTGCCCATCTTTAGGGGAAGGCTGTGGATGGTGGTGGTGGGCTTCGGCCTGTTCCATGGCTTCGGCTTTGCCGGTGCTCTGTCTGAGATGGGCGTCCTCGGTGAGCACAAGGTCCTGTCGCTCCTCGCCTTCAATCTCGGCGTCGAGATCGGTCAGGTGTGCATCGTCGCGGTGCTGGTGCCGGTACTTTTCCTTGTACGGCGCCCGACGCTGTATCGCAAGGTGGCGCTGCCCGCAGCCGCCGTCTTCCTCATCGCCGTCTCCGGCGTTTGGGTTGCGGAACGAGCCTTCGGTGTCGACGTGCCGATGTACGAGTCGTTGCCGCCCGCAATACAGAAGTTCGTACCTTAGATCGGACGCGAAGTTCTTCGACGCATGCCGAGAACCCTTCACCAAATGATCGTCGAGGCGGCCCAGCACCGAGCGGAAAGCGTGGCGGTCCGGTGTGGCGGCGAGTCACTCCTCTATGGCGAGCTGCTGCTTCGAGCCGGAGCCGTGGCGCATACGCTGCGCGACCTGGGTGTTCGTCGTCAGGATCGCGTGGCGGTGCTCGTCGGTAAGGGATTCGCCGTTCCGGCATCGTTCTACGGAGTGCTGGCCGCCGGCGCCACCCTGGTACCCATCGACCCGAACTCGCCGGTACGGCAGATTGTTCGCATCCTGCGCGCGGTCGGTGCTCGACACCTCGTGACCGAGCCGAAACGTGCGGGTGTCGTTGCCGAGGCTCTCGGCCACTGCCCGGACGTGGCGCACGTCGTCGGCCTCGAGGAGATCGAAGGAAGAGACGATGTCTTCTGCATGCCTTGGAACGAGGTCGGGACGCGGCACGAGACGGAGCTTCCCGATATCGCCGTCCTCGCCAGTGACCCGTCCTACGTGCTCCACACGTCCGGCTCCACCGGTGTTCCCAAGCTGATCCGCCACACCCACTCCTCGGCGATGTCGTTCGTCGGATGGGCGGCGGACGAGTACTCGCTGACTCCCGACGACCGGCTGAGCAATCACGCCTCCCACCACACCTGCTTTGCCACCTTCGACTTCTACGCCGCCGCCTACGCGGGGGCCGCCACAGTCGTCCTGACGCCGGCGGTCCTGAAGATGCCTGGCAGCCTGTCGGCACTGATGGAGCGCGAGCGCCTCTCTGTCTGGTATTCCGTGCCCACGGCGCTGGTGCAGCTGTCGCTGCGCGGGGTTCTGGAAGCACGTGACCTCTCCGCGCTCCGCTGGATTCTCTTCGCCGGCGAGACGTTTCCGGAGAAACACCTACGCAGGCTGCGTCAACAGCTACCGGGCGCACGCTTCAGCCACGTCTACGGCTCGACCGAAGTCAACGTCTGCACCTGCTACCACCTGCCCGAGCAGGAGGCGCCGAGTCCACTGCCCATCGGTCGGCCATGTGCCAACGCCATCGCCGACGTGGTGGACGAAGAGTTGCGCCCGGTAGCCGACGGCGAGGAGGGTGAGCTGTTGATCTGCGGCGACACGGTGATGTCGGGCTACTGGAACGAGCCTGGCGAGACTGCCGCCTCCTCCGAGCAGGTCTTCGTCCGCCGACCCGCAGGCGGTGGCTTCGAGAATGTCTTCTTTCGCACCGGCGACCGTGTGCGGCGCCTGGCCGACGGAAACCTGACCTTCGGCGGCCGGGCGGACGATCAGATCAAAGTGCGCGGACATCGTGTGGAGTTGGGTGAGGTGGAATCGGCGCTGCTGAGCGTCGAAGGCGTCGAGCATGCCGCGGCCTTTGCCGTGCCCGACAGCGAAGGGAGCTCGAAGATCCTCGCCGCGGTGGTGGGGTCGGTAGGCAGCGCCGACACGGTGGTAGCGCAGCTGCGCGGAAGGCTTCCGGTCCATGCCGTGCCGTCACGCGTCGAGCTTCTCGACACACTGCCGCGGACTCCCACCGGCAAGGTGGATCGCAAGGCGCTCCGCCGATCGGCGCGGACCGAGGAGCGGAAGGGATGACGGTCGATGGCTGACGATGTCCACGAGATCGAAGATCGCATCCTGGCCTATGTTCGCGCCGAGCTCCTGGCGTCCGGCGAAACCGTCGGACGCGAAGACGATCTGCTGTCGGAGCTGCTCGACTCGGTAGCGGTATTGCGCCTTGCGGGCTTCGTGGATCAGGAGTTCGGCCTCACCACCCGTCCGCAGGACTTCGTGGTCGAGAACTTCGAGAGCGCGGCGTCGATCGCTCGCTACATCCGGCGATCGCACACTGCGCGTCAAGGCGGGTAGCAGTTCCCGGCATGTCGGACGGCCTCACCCACAGTCAGCTCCAGATCTCCATCGGCCAGCGGCTGCATGCCGGGGCACCGCTCTACAACATGGCCTTCGCCTTCGTCTTCCCAGGCGACTCGGAGCCGCTCGACGTAGAGCGTTTCCAACGCGCTTGGCGCCGGGTGGCCGGTGCCAGCGACGCGCTCCGTACCCGCCTCGTCGAGCTTCCCGGTGGCGGGATCCGCCGGGGCAGCCCGGGACCGGCTCCAGAGACGCAGCTCGTGGTGCTCGAAGGCACCGACGAGGACTCGTTCTTGGTTTGGGCGCGCGAACGCTGCGCTGGAGCTCTGGCACTCGCCGGTCCGCTGGTGGACTCGGTGCTGGTGCCGTTCGCGAACGGCGGCATCGGTTGGTTCTTGAACCAGCACCACCTGGTGGCCGACGCGGCGTCGACTCAATGCCTCTACCGGCTCGTGGCGGAGCAGTACGAGGCGCTCCGAACCGGCGAAGAGCGCCCGGTGGAAATTCCGAGCTACGTAGAGACCTATGACGCCCAGCTCGGCCGGCCGGCACCCGGAGCGGACGAACACTGGCAAGCACGACGCGGTCGCTCGGGCCGCCGCGTAGAGCTCTACGGCCTCGTCGACGCGACGGGTACCCAGAGCGTGCGCCACGAGTTGCGCCTCGGTGACGAACGTTCCCAGGCCATCAGTCGACTGGCCGGCGAGCCTGGCTTCGTCAGCCTGTCGCACGACCTGTCGCGTTTCGTCGTGGTGGCGACACTGTTGTCGGCCTACCTCCACCGTGTGAGCGGCGGTGCCGAGGAACTGGGCTTCGATGCGCCCGTAGCAGGGCGCGTCACACCCGACGCCAAGCACACCCCGGGCCTGTTCATCGAGATGTTCCCGTTCGCCTCCGAAGTTCGTTCTGGGGACACCTTTCGTGACCTCGGCGCACGCTGTCTCGAGGAGGCCATGCTCTTCCTGCGCCACGCCGCGCCGGGACTCAGCTCGCCGTCGGGAGCCGAGGCGGGCAACGTAGTGCTCAACTTCATTCCCGCGCGTTTCGGCGATTTTGCCGGGCGATCGCCTCGCATCGAGTGGCTGCATCCGGGCCACGGCGATAGCGTTCACATGCTGCGGGTGCAGGTCCACGACTTCGACGGTCGCGGCACCACGCTCCACTTCGACTGGAACGAGCACGCCCTGCCGGAGCGCTTGCGCTGCCGCAGTCTTCGTCACTTCGAAGCCCTGCTCGACGCCGCCCTGGCGGACCCGGACTCTGAGATCGCTTCGGTCGACGTGTGCACCGAGGAAGAGCGTCGGGCGTTCGCGATCCTCGGCAACACGCGGGATTCGCGGCTGCCGGATCGCACGGTCGTCGATCTCTTCTGGGAGCAGTCGGAGCGCACTCCGGACCGGGTAGCGCTCCGCCAGATCGATCCCCACGGTGCTGTCGACGAGGAAGTGACCTACGATGAGCTGCGACGCCGGGTCGACGGGCTTTCGGCTCGTCTGATCCAGGACGGCGTGGCGCCGGGTGATCGGGTTGCCGTACCGGGCGAACGCACGATCGACTCGGTCATCTCGATCCTCGGCGTCCTGCGCGCTGGCGCTGCCTACGTGCCAGTGGATCCTGCGTATCCCGAAACCCGTCGTCGGCACGTTCTCGAAGACTCGGGTGCGCGCCTCTTCCTGAAGCAGCTGCCGGATCTTTCGCCCTGGCTGGACGAGTCCACATCGTCCGAGCGACCCAACCGCCCTGGACTCGACGATCTCGCCTACCTGCTCTATACGTCGGGCTCGACCGGACTGCCGAAAGGCGTCCTCGTGGAGCACCGGGGTCTCGCCGACTACCTCGGCTGGGCGAGTCGCCGCTATGTGCGCGGCGATCGGCTGACGTTTCCCCTGTTTACGTCGCTGTCCTTCGATCTCACCGTCACCAGCCTCTATCTGCCGCTCGTCACCGGCGGCACGTTGGAGATCTATCCCCAGCCCGAAGGCCCCGTCGACACTGCACTGCTGGACGTCGTGCGCCGCAACGCCGTCGATTTCCTGAAGCTCACGCCGTCGCACCTCTCGGTCTTGCGTCGCGCGGGGCTCGGGGGCTCCCGCATTCGGCGCATGGTTGTCGGTGGCGAGGACCTGAAAACACCGCTCGCAGCCGCTGTCAGCTCCCAGCTCGACGACCGCGTGGAGATCCACAATGAATACGGGCCCACCGAGGCCGTCGTCGGCTGCGTCGCACACCTCTACGATCCGGCGGTCGACATGGACGGCAGTGTCCCCGTCGGGATGCCGGCAGACCACGTACAGATCGAGGTGCTCGACGAGGGAAATCTGCCAGTGCCCGAAGGGGTGCCGGGGGAGCTGTGGATCGCCCGGGGTGGTGATGACTGGGACGGTCTTGCTCGCGGTTACCATGGCTTGCCGGAGCAGACCGCCGAGGGCTTCCGGGTCTGCGCTGAGGGAAGGCGCCGCTACCGCAGCGGAGATCGCGTCCGGTTCGCGCGTCCCGGAGTACTGGAGTTCCTGGGACGGGTCGATCGGCAGATCAAAGTGTCGGGCTTCCGCATCGAGCCCGGGGAGATCGAGTCGGCGCTGCTCGAAGCGCCGGGCGTTGCCCAGTGCGTCGTCGTCGCCCGGCCGCGTCGCGGTATTGCCGACGCCGGGACCGTGGCAAGGCCTGCGGCCGGATCCCGCGATGTCCGCCACTGTGTCCGTTGCGGACTACCCTCGAACTATCCCCGCGCCACGATCGGCGACGACGGCGTGTGCAGCGTGTGCCGCACCTACGAGAGGGTCCACGAGCACGCCCAGGCCTACTTCCGCACCATGGACGACCTGGAGTCGGTGTTCGCCGCCGCAAGACGTCGTCGTCCCGATGCGCCCTACGACGCGATCATGCTCTACAGCGGCGGCAAGGACAGCACCTATGCGCTCTGCCGCCTGGCCGAGATGGGCCTACGAGTTCTCGCTTTCACACTCGACAACGGTTACATCTCCGAAAGCGCCAAGGCGAATATCCGCCGCGTTACGGAGCAGCTGGATGTCGGTATCGAGTTCGCCACCACGCCGGCCATGAACGCCATCTTTCGCGACAGCCTGGAGCGCTTCTCGAACGTCTGCAACGGCTGCTTCAAGACCATCTACACTCTGGCGATTCGCCGCGCCCACGAGCTCGGCGTGCCGTTGGTGGTCACGGGTCTCTCCCGCGGCCAGATGTTCGAGACGAGACTGACGGAGGAGATGTTCCGAGGCGGCCGGATCCGCGCCGAGGAAGTGGACGAGGCGGTGCTGGCTTCCCGCAAGGCCTACCACCGCGTTGCCGACGAGGTCTCCCGCTCCCTCGACACGAGCCTCTTTCGCTCTGACGAGATCTGGAGCGAGGTCGAGGTCGTCGACTTCTACCGCTACTGCGATGTCTCGATGGAGGAGCTCTATGCCTACTTGCGGCAGACGGTCCCCTGGGTGCGGCCCGAAGATACGGGCCGCTCCACGAACTGTTTGATCAACGACGCCGGCATCTTCGTCCACACGGCCGAGCGGGGTTTCCACAACTATGCTCTCCCCTACAGCTGGGACGTGCGCATGGGTCACAAGACGAGGGACGAAGCCCTCGACGAATTGCAGGACGAGATCGACGAGTCCAGTGTCCTTCGCATTCTCGACGAGGTCGGATACCGGCCTGCCGCCGGCGCGGAGCACGTCACCCTAGAGGCTTTCTACGTTGCCGACATCAAGGAACGCACCGATCCCGAAACCCTCCGCAACCATCTCTCCCGCCACCTTCCCTCGCCCCTCGTCCCCAGTCACTTCCACCTGGTCGAAGAGATCCCCCTGACCCCCCACGGGAAGATCGCCACCGAAGCGCTCCTGGCGTCGGTCGCTGTGGCGGCGTCGGAGGGCGAGCTCCCCCATGAACCGCCTGACGGGCCCGTCGAGGAGTACCTCGCCGAGCTCTGGTGCGATGAGTTGGCCGTCGAAAATGTGGGGGCGCGAGATCATTTCTTCCAGCTCGGAGGCACGTCGCTCCTGGCCATGCGTGTCATGCTGCGGCTATGCGAGGAATTCGACATCGACCTTCCTCTCGAAGCCGCGTTCTCTCATCCCACACTGCGGGACCTATCGCGGGTGGCGGAGGATCGGATCTTGGCGGACGCCGAGGGCCTATGATCGGTAGCCGGCAATAGGTTCCGTCGTGTGAATGGAGAAGAATAGCTCTATGACAACAATCGAGTCGCTTCGACGATCACCGACACTTCTGATTTTCAGCACCTGCCTGGCGCTCGTGCTCAGCATCTTCCCGCAGCCCGCGGCGGCACAGGATCTCTATGAGGCCATCGCCGCCAAGGACACCGCTCAGGTGCGTTCGTTGTTGGAAGCCGACGCGGCAAGGGTTCGTGATCGCGACTCGATGCAGCGGACGCCCTTGCATCACGCGATGAACTGGGGCGACCGAGACACGGTGGCGGTCGTTCTTGAGTTCTCACCGGAGCTGGAAGCGCGGGGCTCGACCGGGTTCACGCCTCTGATCTTGGGCGTAGTCGCGGGCAAGACCGACTCGGTCAAGCTGTTGGCCGAGACGGGAGCCGATGTCGACGCGGCCACCAGAACGGGCGAGTCGGCCCTTCATTGGGCGTCCGATACGGGCCGTCAGGAGATCGTTCGTTTCTTGCTTGGCGCCGGCGCGAACGTCAAGGCCGTGGACCGCAACGGATGGACCCCATTGGTACGAGCCGCAAAGGAGGGTCATGCCGAGATCGTCGAGAGCCTGATCGCGAAGGGAGCGGATGCAAGGCCTCCCTGGGCTCTGGTCTGGGCCGCCGGGCGCGGCCATATGGAGGTCATGGAGTTGCTGATCGAGCACGGCGCCAACGTCAATGCTCCGGCGGTTATGGATCGAACGCCTCTCCATCTGGCAGCGATTCGAGGTAGAGATGAGGCGGCGCGTCTGCTACTCACCCACAAGGCCAAGGTGGGGGTCGTGGACTCCAAAGGCATGACCCCTCTGGACCATGCCAAGGAAAAGGGACACGCCGCCGTGGCGGAGCTCCTCGCGCAACATGGCGCCTCTGACTGAGAGACCGTTTCCCAACCGAACGTCACCCTCTGAATCCGGAGGGGTCACTTTCCGACGCACTGGCCATCCGCCAAAGTACGCCCAGCCGCTGTCGTAGGCTCAGCTCCCGGAACGACGCGATCTTCGAGTTCGTCGATGTGTAGAGAGACAGACGTCGAGCTCGTTCACGGGCCAACCGGAACTCGAGGTGCGTGACCTCCATCTCTGGTCGGAAGGCCAAACACAGATCGGGGCGCCGCGCGGCGAGGCGATGGACCAGCTCGGTGTCGCCGGCTCGCTGCCATTCCTCGAAGAGACCGATCTCCTCGAAGATCGACGCCCGCACCGCCATGTTGTTGCAATAGGCAAAGTGGTACGCGGTGGGAAGGCCGAGAACGTACTCTGTCTTGGTGTTCTCGTAGGCGCATAGAAGACGGAGCACCCGGGAAGCGTCGGGCGGGTAACGGACGTGGCCCAATAGGACACCAACCACAGGGTCGGTGAAGCCGGTCCGGATGGCCCGGAGCCAGCCCGGATCGACGGCGCAGTCGGCATCGGTGAAGGCGACGAGCGGGGCACGGGCGACGCGGAGTGCAGCGTTGCGGGCAGCGTAGGCTCCAGGTCGGTCTTCGCGTAGCAGCGTCACCTCTTCGTAGCGTCGGAGGAGCTGAACAGATCGGTCGGGTGCGGCATTATCGACGAAAAGGAGCTCGACGTTCTCGTTCAACTCGTCGCGGGAGCTGAGAAGTGACTCGACACAGGCGGTGATGTGCTCTTCGCTCCGGAAGAACGGAACGACGACCGAGATCACCGGCGTTTCCCTCGGCGTGTTCATGTCGGGACCCGCTGGCAGAGCTGTTGGTAGAGATCGTGGCGTAGAGTTTCATCGACGCGGTGAAGTTGTTCCTCGGTCAACACCTCTCTGGAGGTGGCCGAGGGGCGAATGCTCCGCTCTCCACCGGCCTTCCATGCCGTCTCGCCAGGCGCCGTGACGTGGCTGAGCGCTTCGCCGTGGCGCTTCACGACATCGGGTTGCCAGGGGAGTCCGAGCTCGGCGAGGAGTCGGCGCGTCCCAGCCTCGGGGTCGGCGGTGAGGTCTTCGTAGACGACGAAATGGTCGCGGGGCGAGCCGACGCGAGCGAGGGAAAGAGCGATGTCGTGGTTCCAGCGGCGCACGCACTCGTCGACTCCGTACGGACGCTGCCAATGCTTCGACGCGTTGTGGAGTGATGCCACCGCTTCTCGGCCGTCGCGTACCACGTGGATGAAGCGGAGGTCCGGCCCGATGGAGGCCACACGCTCGAGGAAGGGCAAGTAGCGGAGGTGGGCCGGCGTCTTCTCCACCCATATCGTTCGACCCTGGCAGCGCGCCAGGTCGTCGAAGATGGTGAGCAGATGGCGCGCCGTGACGTCGCCCTGTAGCGAGCGCACGAGGGGGAGGCGCCTCCACCAGGGTAGTGGGTCGTGACGCCAGCTGATCTCCTCGTCATCTTCCCAGAGCGCCTCGTTGGTCTGCAGGAACTCTCGGACCGCGGCGTCGGGGTCGCTCACCAGAAGGGCCTGTGAGGGCAGGCCAGGTACCGGCCGAAAGAGACGTCGAAAGAAATGACTCTCCGTCCACGACGCCACCTCTCCATGAGCGGCGAGAAGGCTTTGCACCAGAGTCGTGCCCGAACGCGGTACCCCAACGACGAAGATGCGCTGCCGAATCTCCTCGGTCATGGACGCGTTGCTTCGACGGTGAAGAAAGGCCGCAGGCTCGGCGCTAGGCGTTCCACGAGTCCGACGACGCCACGTCCATGGCCACCTCGGTAGACGATGCGTTCCACGCGTAGGCCTAGGTGGCCAAGGAAATCGCAGACCTCGCGCACTGTGTACTCGCGTACGTGGCCCATGTGCCCCAGAGTCCCCAGCTTCTGCCACTGCTCGAAGACCCCGCCCGATACCGCGTGGGCTTGGTTGTGGAGCAGCAGGTTCTTGAGGCCGCGAAGGGAGCGCAAATTGGGCGTCGAGAGAAGCAATGTGCCACCGGGACGCAAGACACGTAGCATTTCGCCCAGCGTGAAGATCGGATCTATGCGGAGATGCTCGAAAAGCTCGTTGAACAGAACGAGGTCGAAGCTGGAGTCCGAAAAGGGCACCGGCTCGGTTTCGATGTCGCACCGTGTGACCTCCAGGCCCACCTCCGCGATGGAGGAGGCGAAGCGCTCCGGTGCCAGGTCGAGCCCCGTCACGTCGTAGCCGTTGTCTGCGAGAGCCGTCGTCAGCAGAAGTGGCACAGCGCCGTATTCCAGCACCTGCGCACCCGGTTCTACGTGTTCGGCCAGCAGCTGCAAGTCCATCGCCAAGCGGTGACGGTGATTGTGGACGTACGCCGCGAACCACGATTCCAGTTGGGCATCGTCCGGACGAATCCGCCGGGCCGATTCGTCGAGCAGGCTCAACCAACGATCCGGTGGCCGGTGTGGCGCAGCGCGGGACGGGACCCGCTTCACCGGAGGTCTCGCAGATGCCGGAGAATCACTTCCTTCGCTGCTGCCACTGCTTCCTCGTCGCGATGGGGATCAGGCGTCGGGACGACCTCGAGGTCGCGGAACACGGGACGCCAGGTTGCCGCGGCATCGGTTCCCGGAGTCTCGGCGTTTTCTTCGGCGTTGAAGATCGTCGTCGGCGTCTCCACAGGGCCCGGACGGTAGCTCTTGTGTAGGCGGAATCGCTCGACGCGCACGTCGGCGTGCAGGACGGCGTGTTGTGTGCTCGCGTTGTGCTGCAGGCCGAGGCGACGACCGAGACGCCCCAGCCGGGCGAGGGCATGCCGCAGAGGCAGGACCTTCAGCGCACGCCAGAGCCTGCGATAGGGCACAGAGGTGCGCGGGTCGTGGTCGCGAAGCCAGGTGCGGAGCACGTCGCCAGTGGTCAGCTCGTGGGTCGGTCGACGCAAGGGCCGAAGCTGGACGCGCAGCGGACCCAGGTCGACGAAGTCGAGAGGCATGGGGGCGATCAGGAAGAGCCGCTGGACCGCCACTCCCCGCTCCCGCATCCGTCGCACCATCTCTACCGCCATGGAGCCGCCGAAGGAGTAGCCCGCCACGAGGAACCCTTCCTCCGGCGGATCGGGAAATCGGCGCTCCACCTCGTGAACCAACTCGCCTGCCAGGTGGCTCATAGTCGGCCAGCGGCCCAAGTTGCCCTCCTGCCGTAGGCTTACGCCGCGCAGTCCATAGACGGGTCGTTCGCCGCGGAATTGCTGGGCGAACGTGCCGGAAAAGACGTGGGGTACACATACGAGGAGAGGCGCGCCGTTGCCCAGTGGCTGGATGGGAAAGAGATGCGCGTAGGGCTCGACGCCTCGCTCACCCTGTTGGAGGCGTTGCGCCAGGCCGCGCACCGTGGGGTGCTGAAACACGTCGGCGGCCGTGATCCGGGAACCGAGGTCGCGCTCGAGGGCCAGGGTCATCTCCGCCACCAGAAGGGAATGGCCTCCCATCTCGAAGAAGTTGTCATCGAGATCGACTTCGTCCACGCCGAGCAGTCCCCGCCAGAGCGAAAGGAGAGCCTGCTCCAAAGTGCCCGGTACCTCTCGCTGGCGAACTCGGCCCCGATCCGCCGACGTCTCGGGCAGCGTCATCTCCCGCAACCCGCCGCGGTCGATCTTGCCGTTGGGCAGTCGGGGTAGCGCGTCGAGCGAGACCAGGCGGCTCGGCACCATGTGGGCCGGCAACTTCGACTCCAGGAACTCCCGCCAGCCGGGCACCTCGCCGTCGACGAAAGCCACGAGCTGCTGGGTATTCGCGCGATTCCCGGTGGTCGTCTGCGCGACCACCGCGACCTGTTTCGCACCCGCATCCAATAGGACCGACTCGATCTCCCCGGGCTCGATGCGGAAACCCCGTAGCTTGATCTCCTCGTCCTCACGGCCGAGGAAGAGCAGCCGGCCGTCCCGGGTCCACTCCATACGGTCGCCGGTGCGGTAGCGGCGGATACCGTCCGGGGGGATTTCGAAACGTGCCTCGGTGAGATCCGTACGACCTCGATAGCCCGCGCTCACCGTGCCGCCGGCGATCCAGCCCAGGCCCGGAACGCCGATGGGTACGGCGCGACCCTCCGGGTCCTCCACCTCGACTCGCGCGCCGGGAATCGGTCGGCCGATGGACACTGGCTCGTACCCCGCGAGCCGCTCGGGCTCCTCGGCTGTCAACTCGTGCAGCGTCGCCCACACTGTGGCTTCGGTAGGTCCGTACTCGTTGAACAGGCGCGTTCCGGGCAGGCGTTCGAAGTGTTCGCGCACCAGCGTCCAGGGGCAGCTCTCGCCGGCGACGATCACCGCTTCGAGGGTACCCAGCGCGTCGGTGCCCTCGGCAAACCGGAGAACCTGTGCCCACAAGGACGGTACACAGAGGAGGCTGGTGACGCGGTCGCGCTCGATGACGCGAACCAGGGCGCGCGGGTCGCGGGCCTCGTCGTCGGTAGGCAAGACCAGAGAGTCTCCCAGTGCCTGGCACCAGAAGAGACCGGCGACGGAGCTGTCGAAGGCCAGGCTGGGAAGCAGGAGAAACCGGCCGGGTCGGACTCCCAAGTCTTCATAGACCTGGAGCCGCGACGCTGTCGACACGCGCAAGTTCTCGTGACTGACGACGACACCTTTGGGCCGGCCGGTGGAGCCCGAGGTGTACAAGAGGTAGGCCGGGTCGTCGGCTCGGATATCCGGTTCGACGACGGATCCGGTACCGCTGGCGGTGTCTTCCATCCGGACGACACGCCAGGGGCCGTCCGGCAGTCGGTCCTCCAGCTCCCTTTTTGTTACGACGGCCACCACATCCGCATCGTCCAGGACGGCACGGTTCCGCTCCATCGGGTAGGTGGGATCGAGGGGCACGTAGGCAGCGCCCGCCCGCTGGATGCCCACGATGGCGGCGATCGCCTCCGCGGAGCGGGGCATGAACAGGCCGACGTGGAGCGGCGAACTCGTCCCGATCGAGGCCAGCTCATCGGCGACGCGTTGGGCCTCCTCGTCGAGCGTGGCGTAGGTCGTCGTCCGACCCTCGAAGAGGACGCTGGGCTCGTCGGCCGATGCCTTCGCGACGGCGGCCGTACGCAGCGGTAGCAGGTCCAACTCTCGGGTGAGCTCGGGACCGCGACCGAAGTCCGAGAGACGCCGTGCCTCATCGTTACCCAACATCGACACGTCCTGTACCGGCGACTCGGCAGCGCTCTCGGCGAGGTTGCGCAAAAGGGTCTCGTAGTGACCCAGAAACTGTCGGACGCCATCTTCCCGGTAGCGGTCGGCACGATACTCGGCGGCCAGCTCCAGGTCTGCACGGTCGGTCTCGGTGACGAAGAGTGTCAGATCGAACTTCGAAGCGCCGAGGTCGAGGGTCAGCCGCTCCAGTGTGGGACCAGGGCCCAAGTCGGGCAATGGCCCGGGTCGTCGGAGGACGAACATCGTTTGAAAGATCGGATGGCGGCCGAAAGAACGTGGCGGATCGAGCTCTTCTATCAACTCCTGAAACGGAACCGACGCTCCGGACATCCGCTCCAACGCCTCCTTGCGGAAGGCACCCATGGCCGATTCCACGTTCAGCGACTCGTCCAGATGGGTGGGCATCACCACCGGATTCGTGAAGTAGCCGATGATGTCGGCGGCACCGGCCTGGACCCGTGTCGATACGGGACTGGCAAAGGCGGGCTTCGCGCCCTCGGAGTAGCGGCGAAGGAGCAATCCGTAGGCGAACGCCGTGACGAGAAAAGGAGTCGAGTCGGTTCGCTGCGCCAGCTCCCTGACGCCGCGGGCGACCTCGGCCGGCAGCGGATGCACGACCAGGCGTCCCGCGTCACCGGGCTCTCCCTCGACGGACGCCGATTCGAAGGGTAGGGCCAGATCGTCCGGCGATGGGTCCAGCCGCGACCGCCAAGCATCGAGCGCCTGCTGCTGGAGATCGGTTTGGCCTAGCCAGTGGACGAGATCGTCGTACTGTGCGGTGGGTGTGGCTCCGCTGAGCTGTCCCCGAAACGCCGTCGAGATCTCGCGCCAGAAGACACCGAGCCCATGCTCGTCCGCGAGGATGTGGTGAAGGACCAGAACCAGCATCGCGGGCCGGTTCTGCTGCTGAAGCAGAATCAGCCGCACCAGCGGTGGTTTCGAGAGGTCGAAGGGGTGTTGGGCTTCTCGCACCGCTGCTTCCTTTGGATTGCCCCCATCCGTCGACACCACCTCGAGATCGAAACGTTCGTCGGCGGCTTCGATGGGCAAAATCTCCTGCACCACGCCGGACTCTGTGGAGCGGAACGAGGACCGCAGGAGCCGGTGGCGGCGCACGACGTTCCGAAAAGCGTTCTTTAACTTCTCGACGTCGAGCTGACCGCGGACTCGATAGGCGTCCACCAGGTGATAGGCAGCCGAGTCGGGATCGAGTCGGTGGGCGAGCCATAGGCTCCGCTGCATCGGACCGAGACGCGCCGGAGAGTCCGCAGGACGAGGCGGTATCCGCTGCGTCCCGGCCATGCGCTCCTTCCCTGAGAAGGTCTGGTCTCGGGCTGCCTTCTTCTTGCGAATGGCCTCACGCAGACGGCTGGCGCGGTCCTCGGCTGAGCGGTCTTCGGATGTCGCCGTCATGAGCCTTCAGTTTACGTTCCGGTGATACCTTCCGATTCCATGCCCGACGCGAACCGTAGCCTGGAACGGCCGCTCCACGTGATGGAGGTGGAGACCTTCGGACGCGGCGGCCTGATCCACTACAGCTACAACCTGTCGTGTTCGCTGGCGGAGCGCGGGCACCGAGTGTCGCTGGTGACGTCGGTAGGTTACGAGCTCGAGGATGCTTACCTGCCGACAGGTTTGGAAGTGGAGAAGCGGACTGCGCGCTGGACCCAGGGTAGGAGACTTCGCGCGGCCTTGGTGTACAAACTGGAGGCGCTCGTCGACGCCGTCTCGATCGCGTGGCGGGCGTGGAGTCTGCGCCCTGATGTCGTACATCTGCATTGCACCAATTCGATCTTGCTCTTCCACTTGCTGTTGCTCCGGTTGGTGGGATTTCTGCGCCGCACGGCTGTCGTGGCGACGGCCCATGTGGTGACGCCGCACGAGACACCGAATCCTGGTCTCGTGCAGAGATTCGTGCTACGTCTCATCCATCGCCTGCCCCATCTCGTCATCGCTCACTCCGAATTCGACAGACAACGCTTGGTCGATGAGTTCGATGTGCACATTGAGCGAACCGTGACGATTCCCCACGGAGAATACGGCTTCTTCGAACGCGATCCCGTCGGCGCGGAACCCCTGGATCCCGCGGAAGCTCGGCGCAGCCTCGGACTCGAGTCGGGAAGCGAGGTCGCGCTCTTCTTCGGCTACCTCCGGGAGTACAAGGGCTTGGATGTGCTCCTCGAAGCCTGGCGTTCCGTGCGAGAACTGCGGCCGCGAGCACGTCTGGTGATTGCGGGCGATCCGGTGCAGCTTCCCGCAGGGCGTCGTCGTGATCTGGAAGACGAGGCCCGTCGGCTCGGGGCTGTCTGCCGTTTCGAATACGTGCCCTTTTCCGAAGTGCGCCGTTACTTCGCGGTCGCCGACGTGCTGGTGATGCCCTATCGGCGCATCAGTCAGTCTGGGGTGCTCTTCCTGGCACTTTCCCTCGGCGTACCAGTGGTGGCGACGCGCGTCGGCGGCCTACCGGAGATCCTCGACGACGGCGACAGCGCCTTGCTGGTACCGCCTGAGGTGCCAGAAGCGCTCGCGGAAGCCATCCTGCGCGTCCTTGGAGACGACGCCCTGCAGGATCGGCTGTCGGCGGGAGGGCGACGGGTGGCAGCGGAGCACTCGTGGGCGACCATCGCAGAGAGGACCGAGTCGACTTTCCGAAGGTTCTACATAGCGGTTGGGGCCCACAGCTTTGGAAAGCCCATCTGAACGCTGCGACTCAGGCGCTCCGTTGTTCTTTCAGATCGCAGCCTAGGAGGTTGCTGAAAAACTCGGCGCCGGTCAGGATTGGCTGACGCCGGGAGG